>VFJS01000003.1 GCA_009885955.1 Spirochaetia bacterium
TGCGGGAAAACCGCACGTACGGTTTGACGAGGGGGCCCGGTGAAACTCATTATTGGGGGGATCCGGGTTCTACTCTACCACGAGGCGGCTTCCAACGAGCCAGCGACGCTCACGGATGAGCTAATGCAGTGGCAGGGCAGGATGCCCTAAAAAGCCACTGCCTATCGCGGCGCTTGAGCGATCGACGAAAATGTCGATAGGTGCTGAACAGGATGTTCGAATGCAAAGCCGCTACAGGATGTCGCATCGGGTTTTGCGAAGGCGGCCGTCGGGAGACGCCCCCTATCATGAACCAGTCCCGGTTTCGGGACATCCATTGCGGGAGCAATTCCGCAGAAAAACATTCCGGGTTATAAAGGCAACAGCCTGTGCCTACCTGATTTCAGACGTGTCCATGTTAAAGTAAACGATCTCCCGGTAATCATCACCGGTAAACTCAATAAAATATTCAGACTGATTTCCGTCCCTGGCAGTTATGGTTTTAAGCAGGACGCTCCTTCTGAAACTGATGTTCGGCAGGTTCTCCTTTATCATCTCCCATGATGTATCTCTGGTTATAGTAAACCCGTCAACGGTAAGTTCTCCGGAAAAAAGATTGGCCGGCGCGTAATGATGTTCTACGGCCTTAAAATAGAGGCTCATGGAATGTATCGCCTCGCTTTTCGGGTCCTGATACAGGATACATCCCATGGTGTCCCATGTCAGAATTATATTCATCCCCTCTAAGCTTCTGTCAGGTTCTCCCAGGGCTTTTTTAAAATCTTCAAGAATCCAGGGCGCCGGTATTTTTTTCCCGTTTATGTTCAGAACTCCGTTGTCGATTTTCATGGATACTTTAACTGCAGGTTTTTTATCCTGCATACCGCCTGTTTTCACGCTCCCGGCTTTGTCCCCGGTTTCCTGTTTTATTTTGGATGTGTCCATGTTGAAATATACAATCTCATTATAATTTTCATCGGCATATTCAACATAATATCCGGTCATATTGGGGTGCATGGCCTGGATTGTTTTCGGCAGGATGCTCTTCACAAATCCGAAATGTTGAAGTGATCCGGTGATCTTCTTTGATGGAGTCCTCCCGTTTATCGAGAGCCCGTCAACGGTGAGTTCGCCGGAGAATATGTTCTGAGGGAGAAACGGATGGCTTCCCGCCTTGAAATAGAGGCTCATGGAATGGATTCCCCCGGTGTCAGGGTACTGGTACAGTATAAGCCCCAGGCTGTCATAGGTAAGGATCCTGTTGGTGGCCTCGGTAGTCCTGTCAGGCCGGCCTGCAGCAGTTATGAAATCATTCAAAGACCAGGGTGCGGGGATTTTTTTTCCATTGATGTAAAGAATCCCGCTATCGATTATTATGGCTGCTCCGGCAGGCTGCTTTTTTTCACTGGTATTACCGGTTCCGTTATCGGCAAATCTCCCTGCGGAATCTATCACTGCAGGTATGGATGATGCAGAGAGGATCAGGATGATACATATGAGTATTGAAAATATTTTCATCTGAAACCTTCCCATCCCTTATAAAATGAATATTCACTGCCCCGCATTTCTATGATAAATGATAAAATGTACAGCTCAATAATGCAATCATAAAATCTCTGGCGGTTGGTGTAAAAAAAATTATTATGGATTGATTTTTTTTCATATCCTCGAAAGAGTGAATGTATGATAAAATTCATCGTAGCATTTATATTTATAAACATGGCAATCCTGCCGGGCTATTGCGCCGAAGACAGCAGTTTCTACGGCAGGATTTTCATCGGCAGTGCCGGCTCCGGTGAGATGTATGTCCCGTATAAAAATTCCTCAAATGATCAGTTCCAGGAAAAAAAGTCGGAAAAAAAATCTGATTACAACGGGATCAATACGGCTGCCGGGAACAGGTACTCATTTGGATATTTTTACGGTCTTTTCCAGATTGAGGCGGGATATTTCCATTCCAGCATAGAGGAACAGTCCTTCCGCACATACACCGGGAAGGAAAAAAGCCTTCACAGTACGTTGAGTTATTATGATGCCAGGGGGGGATTGCGGCTTTCAAATACCGGCAGTACATCATTCCAGTGGATTCATTTCGGAGCAAGGGATATGAAGTACAGCGCATCCTACAAGGATACGGAAGCAAAGGGCCTTGGATATAGTGCCGGTTATACTGGATGGCTGACCCTGGGCATATCGGACAATTTTGATATTGTTGGATTATGCGAGTTTTTTTACGGAGTGTACAGGAAAAATTCAATATCATGGAATGAGAATTTTAATGTCGAGACAAGGCAGTCCAGGTTCATGAACCTGTCCCTGGGTGCCGGACTGCAGTATGATCCGTACAATCTTTCAATTATTTTAAAGGTCTGCGGCGAGAAGAATTATATCAGCCACAGGGGCACTGGCGGAAAGATTGCAGCTGGCGCCGATGAACTGATATTCGGCTTTGAGATTATTTATTTCAATAACAGGTACAGGAATAACTGATATTTCAGTTGCCTACTGTTCGTAGCGCTTCAGTACCTTTTTCATTGCTTCTATTATTGCAAGGATTGACGCAGGCTTGTTGAGGTAGGGGAGGCCCCTTTCCCTGAAAAAGGAGATTGTCTCTCCCGAGGTTTCCCCAGTGAAGAAGATAATTCTTTCTCCAATGCCGTCATCCTTTTCAGCCGCCTTCCGGTACATGGAGATCCCGTCCATCACCGGCATATCAACATCGGAGACTATGAGGTTATAGTATCCGGCAAGGATTTTATCCAGCCCTTCTGAGCCGTTTGCTGCTGTATCAACATTCCCCATGGAGGATGCAACCCCGTGCAGGAGGTTACGCACCGGCTCGGTGTCATCTACTATCAGTATGGTGTTGCTCCAAACCGGTTTAATTTTTTCCATTTTTTCTGCGAGAAGGATGTCTCCATCCTCTGATATGAATTTTTCGATCCTGCCAATGTGGTCTTCCATGATTGAGGCCATCCGCTGGAAATCGGCCGACATGACTTTAAGGGCGTCTACGGCATACATGAATATCTGGTTCCTCTCTGCATATTCTATGGTTATCACGGCATCCATAAAGTCTTTTTTTCCCATGCTGCCTGAAGAGAGCCTTGCCCTGAGTCCGGCAATGAGATCTTCCGTGCCCCGGCGCAGGCTTTCGTCAAAGATTATTTCCGGCGGAGCAGGCACATTTCCTCCTGCGATAAACGATGCCGCCTGCTCCATGAGCCGGCAGTGGACATGCTCATCGTTTGAAAGACGGGAAAGAAAATTGGAAAACATGTTGTCATGTTTGAAATGATCTGAGGCCTCATTGTACAGATCCTTTGTCTCCTTTTCAATGAGAATGAGCCAATTGATTATGTCTTTCATCTTATCCCCCTGGAAAATCTAAAGTTATACGGTGATAAAGCTGCGCATTGATACCGATGCGTTCTGAATTGATTCATGAAAAAATTCAATCTTCTCCTCCCTGCCAATCATCCCAAGTATATAGAGCATGGGGAGGTAGTGATCATTTGAGGGAACTGCCGCATCTGCAATGTATCCCTGTTCCCGGTATTCAATTAAATCCCGGAACTTCCGCAGTTCCAGCGCATTCTTTACAAAAAGATCAAATTCAACCGCCCATTTATGGGGTTTGGCATTGTCATCGAAATCAACGGCATGGAGGTTATGGACGATATTCCCGCTCCCCACTACCAGGATTCCCTGGCCACTGAGGGCATTGAGCTTTTTCCCCAGTTCAAAGTGGTATTCCGGGGGCCTGTCAGCATCGAGGCTGAGTTCAAGGAGCGGGATCTTTGCGTCGGGAAAGATATGCTTCAAAACCGCCCATGCCGCATGGTCAATGCCCCTCTGCTCATCAATGTGCACTGTGTTCTCCCCGATGGCCCATACTGCCAGTTCAGCTGTTTTCCTTGAGCCGGGAGGAGTGTACTTCACATCATAGAGCTCCCGGGGAAAGCCGGTGAAATCGTATATTTGTCCCGGCTGTGGCGACCCGGTGACTGATGTACCATGGGTGAGCCAGTGTGCGGAAACCACAAGAATTGCCTCCGGGACCGGGAGTTTACTGCCCAGGAGCTTCAGGTCACGGGTAAATGAGTTGGAATTAATAACGTTCATGGGGGATCCATGGCCGATGAAAATTGCCGGGAATTTTTTATCAGACATTATATTTTTATCCTTATCATCAATAGCAATCAATGCTGATTCATTTGGCATTGCGGTAGAAATAAAATCAATAAAATAATTTGGAGACGCCCGAAAATTCAAGGGAAAGTACGGATATGTTATTGATGAAAATGGCTTGCAATATTTTATGCATGTATTTATAGTTTACAGTTAGTAAAGATTTTCAGCTGTCCGATGTAATACTGTCAAAATGGAAAAGAGCCCATGAAAGAAAACTCCAGGATCCTGCTCCTTGTTGAGGATGATAAGGTAACCGCTCTTTTTGAAACGAAGATGCTGGAAGGCCATGGTTTTAATGTGATCATAGCCAGGAGCGGTGAGGATGCCATTGAGATCCTGAAAAAAAGGGATGATATTGATCTCGTGCTCATGGACATTGACCTTGGCGACGGGATGGACGGTACTGTTGCTGCCCGGATTATTCTCAGGGATTACGATCTGCCCATTGTTTTTTTATCGAGCCATACCGAGCCGGAAATAGTGATGAAGACCGACCGCATAACATCCTACGGCTATGTTGTGAAAAATACCGGTGAAACGGTCCTCATGGCCTCAATAAAAATGGCCTTCAGGCTGTTTGATGCGTACAGGGATATACACCGGCATAAGCTTGAAATTGAAGCTGCCAACGAGGAGCTCCAGGCGGGCAATGACGAGATGGTCCGTTCCAGGAACGCCCTTGAGGAGCACCAGAACGATTTGAGGAAAAGCGAAGGCAAGGTGAGGAGCATAATAGAAAACCTCCCGCTGGGGATTCACCAGTACCATCTGGAACTGGATGGGCGCCTTGTATTTGAAGGGGCAAACTCCGCTGCTGACAGGATCCTGGGAGTGGACAACAGTACCTTCATTGGCCTGACTATCGAGGAGGCTTTCCCGAACCTTGCAGGGTCTGAGGTTCCGGTGCGGTATGCCGGCGCATGCTCTGAAGGGACCTCGTGGCACACGGAACAGATTGTATATGAAGACGACAGCATCAAGGGGGCTTTCGAGGTTGATGCCTTCCAGACCGGGCCGAGAAGGATGGTTGCCATGTTCTCCGACATTACGGCGCGCAAAGTGCTGGAGGAGCGGATGCTTGAGAAAGAGGAGAAGTTCAAGCTTTTTCTTGAGCACAGCCCCATATATGTCTTCTTCAAGGATGCCGATATTCGTGCGGTTGCTCTGAGCAGAAACTTTGAGAATTTCACGGGCATGCCTGTTGAGAAGATGATCGGCAAAACCATGGATGAACTTTTCCCGTCAGACATGGCAAAAAAGATGATTGAAGATGATAAAAAAATATTCATTGAAGGAAAACCCTTCGAGGTCATTGAAGAGCTTGACGGAAGAGTATATTCCACGCTGAAGTTCCCGATTTACAGAAAAGATGACCCCTACCTCCTTGCCGGGTTTACCATGGATATCACTGAAAGCACGAGGGCGAAGGAGGCGCTTGGACGGGCGCTTGAGGAGAAGAATGCCCTTTACATGGAACTTCAGCACAGGGTAAAGAACAGCTTTTTCATGATCATGTCCATGATTGACCTTGAGATAGACCAGCTTGCGGATGATGATTCAAGAAAGGTCATACTTGAAACAAGGAACAGAATACATTCCCTGTCAAAGATATACGATATCCTTCACCTTACCGGCGAGGTGAAATTTGTCCACCTGGCCAATTATTTTGAGCATCTCTGCCTGGCCATTGCCGAGAGTTTTCATGTTCAAAAAAAAATTATAACTCTTGAACTCGATCTTGGTGATGTCATCATTGACGTGAAGCGGGCCATATCAATGGGGCTTATCTTAAATGAGCTTTTTACAAACTCGCTGAAATATGCCTTCCCTGCCGGAAGGAAAGGGACAATCAGGGTAACCCTTAAACGTACAGGTAATGAAATTTTTCTTGAAGTATCAGATGACGGCGTAGGATTCGATGATGATGTCTGGGGGGAAGTTTCCGGAAGGCTTGGCCACAGGCTTGTTAAGCTGCTTGCACAACAGGTAGATGGAAGGTTAATACACAGGTGTGGAAAGGGGGCTTACTTCAGCATTACCATTCCAGATGAGGGATAAAACCAGGTGATTTTCAATGCCGTCATTTTCCCGTGCTGCCGCTTTCTCCACCTGAAGTTTTCATGATCTCGTAAATAACAATTCCCGCAGCAACCGAGGCATTCAGCGACTCAACCCTGCCTGTCAGGGGAATCCCCACGGTAATATCGCACAGGGAGCTTACAATTTTTCTCATCCCTTTCCCTTCACTCCCTATGATGACTATTGCCGGCCTGTACCCGCTGATCTCCCCGGGACTTTTGCCGCCGTCGCCGCCGGTGCCGATTATCCAGAAGCCCTTTTTTTTGGCCCCTTCAAGAAATCCGGAGATGTTGGTCACCGTGAGCACGCCCATGTGGGCCGTTGCCCCTGCCGATGCCTTTATAACTGCCGGTGTAATCCCCGGGGAGTTAGATTTGGTCAGGATAATGCCGCCGCATCCCATGGCTTCGGCGCTTCTTATGATTGAACCCACGTTATGGGGGTCTGTGATTTCATCGAGGAATATAAGCACGCCCCTGTTTTTTGCGGCAGTTTCGAGCATGTCCCCGGAGCCGGTTTTTTCCCCTCCCCTGGCCGGTCGGAGGGCAATCCCCTGGTGCTCCGATGATCTGCAGAGGCTGCTGAAGAAGTCTTTGTCTCTGTATGAAATGGTGATTTTTTTCTTCCGGGCTTCGCCTGTGATCTCGTCGATTATTTTTCCGTGGGCATTTTTGTAGACATAGAGTTCGCCGGGTGCCCCGTCGCCCTGCTTTCTGATATATTCCAGTACGGACCTGCGGCCGTAAATTATTTCTTCAGTTTCCATCTGGTCCCGCTTTTTGTATCTTCAAGGATAATCCCTTCTTTCAATAGGGAGTCCCTTATGGTATCGGCCTCCGTGAAATTTTTCTTTTCTTTTGCCGAATTTCTCTCATTCACAAGCCTTTCGATCTCCTTTTCGTCAAGGGAGCTTTTCGTTTCCCCGGGGAAAAAGATGAAACCGAAAACCCTGTCAATGTCCCTGAGGACATCCATTACCCCGGCCGCGTCTTTCGCGGATAGGCGGTCTCCGTCAATGAGGCTGTTCACGGCATGGATGAAGTCGAAGAAGGCCCCGATGCCCATGGATATATTAATGTCGTCATCGACGCTATCGGTGAAATTTTTGTAAAAGACTTCGATGCACTCCCGGAGCTCTTTGCAGTCTTCCGGAGAACTGAACCTGTCTTTCAGCCTTGCGGTGAAATTGTCTATCCGTGCCAGCGCCTGCCCGGCCTGCTCCAGCCCGGTGAGGGTGAAATTCATCTGTTTTTTATAGTGGGCTGAAATAAGGAGGTACCGTATGGATCTCGGGGAGTAGCCCTTTTCCAGCAGGTCCGCGAGCACATAGAAGTTGCCTTTCGACTTTGACATCTTGGCGCCGTCAACAAGGAGGTGTTCCACGTGGACCCAATGACGCACGAATTTGTCGCCGTAGGCCGCTTCGCTCTGGGCAATTTCGTTTTCATGGTGGGGAAATATAAGGTCAACACCGCCGGTGTGCATGTCAATGGTGCCGCGGAAAATTTTTCTTATCATTGCCGAGCACTCAATGTGCCATCCGGGCCTTCCTCTGCCGAAGGGCGTATCCCATGAGACATCGGGGTCATCCTCGGCCTTCCACAGCGCAAAGTCTCGAACATCATCCTTCTCGTATTCATCCGTATCGTACCTCAGCCCGGTTTTGATACCGCTCCTGTCCAGTCTGCACAGCTTCCCGTAGGCATGGAATTTTTCTATGCTGAAGTAGAGGGACCCTTCTTTTGTATAGATAAATCCCTTTTCATGGAGCCTGGTTAATATATCTATCATCGAATCCACCGATTCGGTGGCCCTCGGTACATGCTCCACGTCCTCTGCATTGAGCATTTTCAGATTTTCAAAAAATATTCCGGTAAACCTGCCGGTGAAATTTCTGAGGGATATTTTTTCATTCCTGGCCCCGGCAATGGTCTTGTCGTCGATGTCGGTGATGTTCATTGCATGGTTCAACCTGAATCCCCTGAATTTGAGGTAGCGCCTCAGGAGGTCATTGAAGAGGAAAGTTCTGAAATTTCCGATATGCGCGTAGCTGTAAACGGTGGGGCCGCATGAGTATATGGTCACCGGGGGATAGTCTTCAATTTTATCTTTTTTTTCTCCGCCGGGAATGAATTCCTCCACCCGGCATGTAAGCGTATTGTAAAGTCTCAGCGCCACACGTTCCTCCATGAATGGTATTTCCATTGTTCAATCAATTTCAATGACGGGTGCTGTCAAACATTTTTTCAGGAGCTTTTGCGGTTTAAGGGGCGGGTGAACCTGGCCGGGAAACCCGGGATTAATCGTCGGGGATAATGACCTCTTCCACTTCCTCATACATGGACTGGACTTCAGGTTCCTGTTCCTGAACGGTTTTAAACATGTCAGCCGCCGGTATTTTTATGCTCTCAAGATTGTCCATATTTGAATTTATGTACGCGATGAATATATGGAGCTTTTTGATATACACTATCAGTTCCTTCAGCTTGGCATTCTTTTTTTCAATAGTTATCTTGGACTCAGTGGCAACCCTTTTAAGTACCTCGCGCTGTTTATTCAGCTTTATTTGAAGGCCAACCGCCGCATTATAGTATTCCCTGTTTACATTCTGGAAATTAATGCGGGCCAGGACCATATCGTCCCTGTTCTTTTCCTTGTCAATGGACTCAATGATTTCATTGAGCTCCTTCATGGAAAAGAGATCTTCAGCCGATGTCTGAATCCATTTTTTACCTTCTTCGTCGGTAAATTCGGTCAGATCTGGAATGATATTTTTTTCTTTTCGTTTCATGGTTTTTTAAAAAATTATGCAGCTAATCAGCCATAAATATCTGCTCACGGATACACGCGGATATTCACGGATTGTGTATATTTTTTTAATAGGTTTATCAAAAATATTTTCAAAAAATTATTAACTAAAGTATTATGTACTATGTAAAATAGTTGAATGAGTCCGCTGGAATTATATTCACATCTCATATTCATCTGTGTTTATCCGTGCAAATCCGTGAGCAAATTTCTTCTTCCTATCTTAGATAATTATAAAATACGTATTATATCTGATATGATTTTCGGCATATCTTCAATAAAAGTATATTTCAAATTTGCTATATTCAGAGTTCAATGAAAAATTGGCTGTTTTAAATGGGGATTGTCAATAAAAAAGCAGTATTTTGTATAGTATAATTGACAAAACGCCTGTAATTTAGTATTATATCTTTCAGTTCAGTGAGGCTTGCGTATTGTAATGAAACGGTCTCCCTGATGACACACATGTTTGGAACAGTCAGAATGAAACTCCCCATAGCCCCGTCTGATAGGGTGAAAATAAAAAAGGGGGGGAAAATATGTTTTAAAAGTGCCATTAAGGATTGAATGAAATATAACGCTCTGCTGGAGATGCAGAAACATCCCGAAATATTGGAAATAATGGAACACCATTCTTTCCTTTCCCTGAAAAATATCAGGCACCATGGACGGCTGAACTGCTACGGGCATACCGTATCTGTTGCTGAAAAATCGTACAGGCTGGCCAGGGTACTTAGGCAGAATCCTGTGCTTGCCGCAAGGGCCGCCCTGCTTCATGATCTTTATCTTTATGATTTGCGGACAGAAGGGCCCGGGTTTCATATTTTCAGACATCCGAAAATATCCCTAGTCAACGCAAAAAAATATTTCAATGTAAGCAAGATAGAACATGATGCCATACTCCGCCACATGTTCCCGCTCACTCCCGTGCCGCCTCGCTATGCCGTATCTATCATCGTATCGATAGTGGACAAGTATGCGGCCGTGCTTGACTATGCAAAGTGCATCAGGTTCATGTTTAAAAAACGTATAAAACACCGCTGAATCAGGAACCGGCCACCGCCTTCACCCGGAAGTCCGGTCTGCAGGTAATTTAATTCCCTTGCTGCGATTTTAATATTTTTTCATACAATAATTTTTTATCAACAGGTTTTGATATATAATCATTGAATCCAAGATCGAGGAATTTTTTTTCGTCGCCAATCATGGCATGGGCCGTAAGGGCGATGACAGCCAGGTTTTTTAATTCCCGATCATTTCTGATGGCCTTAATGGTTTCTATGCCGTCCATCACGGGCATCTGTATATCCAGGAGCAGAACATGATATTCTTTATTTTTCAGCATCTCAAGCGCAATCTCTCCGTTCGCAGCGGCATCATGTTCAAAATTCAATTTTTTCAGGTAAGTTTTAATAAGCTTAAGGTTCACTGCATTGTCCTCTGCCACAAGGATTGTTATATCCTTCCGGATATCCCCGGGCAGATTATATATTACTTCAGCACCGGTACTCTTCTGGCCATCACTTCTTTCAATTCTGCTGCTTCCGCCAACAGCCATGGGTATCCTAATGGTAAATGACGAGCCTTTCCCAGGTTGGCTTTTAACTGAAATGCCCCCGCCCATGAGGTCAAGCAGTTTCCTGCTGATTGACAGCCCCAGGCCGGTGCCGCCGTATACCGAGGAGATAGTGTCTTCGGCCTGCCTGAAGGGGGCGAAAATAATATCCAGCTTGTCAGCACCTATGCCAATGCCTGTATCAATGACCTCAATAATGACATCGCTCCCCGCTGAAGCACAGGCGATGGTGATTCCCCCTTTTTTTGTAAATTTTATTGAATTCCCAACGATATTTATCAGGACCTGCCGTATATTTCTCTGGTCGCCATACATGTTTTCAGGAATTGAATCTTCAATTATCACACTGAACGACAGGTTCTTTTTTTCCATAGACGGGGTGAAAATATTTTTTATGGATTCAATTGTTTCTCTGAATGAGAACAGTGTTTTATTCAATTCATATTTGCCGGCTTCAATCTTTGAAAGATCCAGGATATCATTGATCAGGTCCAGGAGAAGGTTCCCTGAGCTTTTTATAATCTCCAGGTATTCCGCCTTCTGCGGATCGGTTTCATCTTCAAGGAGGATGTCGGTAAACCCGACAATCGCGTTCATGGGAGTCCGTATTTCGTGGCTCGTGCTGGCGAGAAAATGGCTTTTCAGGGCATTGGCTTTATCAGCCTCATCCCTGGCCTTCCTGAAGCCTTCCTCCGCTTTTTTCAAATCTGTAATGTCTGTTAATATTCCGGCGATTGCAACAGGGTGCCCGATCCTGTTTCTTATAAGAACGGTTATGCAGAGTGTCGGAACCGTAACTCCGTCCTTTCTCAGGAATTCAAGCTCTCCGTTCCAGATCCCTTTTTTCATCAATTCATCGTAGGCAATGATTCTTTTTTTCTGTTCTTCCTGGGGATATTTTTCCTTATACCCTTTTGAATTCAGTTCATCTTTGGAATATCCGCGCAGGTTCTCATAGCTTTTATTTATGTAAATGTATTCCCCGTCAATATTTGTGACTGCTATGGATTCTGCTGTCTGCTCAATAATCGCGCTGTACAGGGTCATTTCGGATAATGATTCATCCAAGTCACTGATTTTCCCGTTCAGGATTCTGATCTCCTCAACAAGTTCCGTCCTGGACATTTTATTGACATCGGCCATGGCGCCTGATTATCCTGTATCTTAATTTTTAAGATGTTTTTCCGGTATTATTATACACGGGATAAATTTTTTTGTCAAGGAATTTAATTCCCGGTATTTTTGCAGTACAAATTTATTGACAAAATATTTAATAACTGATGAAGGTATTTACAGGCAGATGAAAAAAGTTTATCAATATGAACATATCAAAAATTCTAATACAAAAAAGGATTAATCCCTATGACTGATAAATACAACGAACTGTTGATGTCCCACCTGGATAAAATTATTACCAAATGGGGCCGGCTGGAGGAGAGGGGGCATGAAGAGGGGGCAAAGGTAAGGATGAGCTTTACCTATTTCTGCAATAACCATGATGACGCCGAGATGCTCAGGTCCCTTTTCATCACCGGAACCGATTTTGACGTGGAAATTATTAAGCGTAAGGAATTCTGGGCGCTTAACGGGAACACCCTGGATACCGATATTTCCCTTGAGATTCTGAAAGAGTGGGTGAAATGGATGATCGATGCCGGTCTTAAATTCCAGTGCGTTTTTGACAGCTGGGATTTCATGTGAAAAAAAGCCAGCCGGTCTGGCTGGCTTCTGATGTAACACCGGTTGACTTATTGTAAAAAGATCAGCCTGTCACGACTGCTTCAGCAGCATGTTTTTCCTAAAATTTTTAATCTGCTCCGGGGTGATTTTTAGTTTTTCACCTACGGTGATTCCATCACTCACATCCCCGTCAACCGGGGCGGCTACATAGAATGCATTCAGCCCCTTTTCTGCGAGTATCCCTCTTGCCATTTCCGCCCTGGTCCCTGAGGAACAGATGAGGTAGTATTTTTTAGACTTGTCCAGGGAAGCAGCTTTCACCGGAAGGTCGCCGAGGGGTATGTTCACCGCGCCGACGAGGCTCATGGCCGGGGCGTCTTTTATTTCGCCGGGCTCCCTCACATCTACCAATACTACTCCAACGGGGATAGAATCCTTGATCATTTCAAGGAAACTTTTAGCTGATACAAATCCCGGTGGATCCTTGTGAACATAGTTTATAGACGCCACGAGCTGGTTTTTTACAACCTGCCCGGATTTGGAGAAGTCAGCGAATCCGCCATTCAGGACAAGGACATTTTTAAATCCCAACTTGCTGATTTCTTCTGCAAGGCCGAAGGCTTCTTTATTGTCTGCTGCATCACTGCCGTAAATGACGAAGGGAGCCCTGGCCATGTCTTCACCCCTGGGGAACTGGGATTTGAATTTAGCCAGGTCCTTTGCCTTGAACGCAATTGCGCCCGGGATGTGGCCATCTGCAGCCTTGTCCCTGATGTCGATAAGGATCATCGGCATTTTATTTTCAATGTTCTTTGCTACAAAGCCGGCCGTGCTGAAGCCTGCATTCCCTTTTTTCTTCCAGTCCGGATATCCTTCATGATACACCCTGATGTTTTTGTAGCCCTTCTGGCCCACAAGGTAAGCGCTGAGGGGCGAGAGTTTGCAGTGGAGCCCGCCGCAGTAAAATACCATGAGGGTCTCCTTGTTCTTCGGCAGCTTTTCCAGCCCTGTGCCGTCTTTTATTGACGGAAGGGGGATGTTTATCGCCCCCGGGATAAACCCGGTAACGAATACATCACCGGGCCTGTTGTCAATGATCATGAGGTCTTTGTTCTGATTGTATGCCCCGCCCATGAGTTTTTTCAGTTCTTCATTTCCGATTATCTGTTCGGCCGGAATTTTGAAGGGAGGAAGGATTCTGATTGTTGTTGCAATAACCGATGCTCCCTCTTTGACGGTAGCAATTGCGATGCAGGTGCCTTCCTTCTTCTTCAGATCGGCAATCTCTTTAATCTTATCGTCCCAATCCCATACAGTTTTGTCAGAATAGCGGATGGAACTGCAGAGCTTGCCGCTTTTTACATTTATCATTTTTGATTTTTCCGATATCATGGAAAAGGGGCCTATGTATGTCCCGTCTACGGCAAGTTTTTCACTGCCGATGACGCAGTTTGCGTCATGGATTGGGTTGGGTCCCTGTGCTTTTTTTGCGCATGATACAAAAAGAAAAATACCCAGTGACAGAATCAAAGCAACAGCGATACTTTTTGTTTTCATGGTACACTCCTTTTTAATTTTTATTGAGGGAGCCTCTATTAATCAATTCATCCGGTTCCCTTTATGATGCTAATATTTATTTTTTTTTATAAATCCGATGCCCTCACCCGCGCTCTGCGCATTCGTCGAGCGCTTTTCGGACGTCCTGTCCGCGCTCGACACTAAGGCCTCCTGCCTGTCGCCTCTCCCGGTAGGGCGAGGGTTTCTTAAACAGAACAAGGTGCTTAAGCTCCTTGTTCTTGATTGCCAACCCCCTCTCCCTATTGCGGGAGAGGGGCCGGGGGTGAGGGCATTTTTTATTAATTTATGCGGCAACATTGTTCCTGTCAGCAGCCGCCGACTTTCCCTTTTTTCCCTTTGGGAGGAGTTTTTTTAGATTCTTCACTACCGGCGCCGGAAACCTTTTTATCATTATCAAGCGATGATGTTTCAGCGCTTCCGCCGAAAAAGGATGCCATGGAACTGGCTGCACGGTACTTGAGTACTTCGTCATCGGAAACTCTCAGTGACATTTTAGGGTTTAATATGCTTTCCACCCACCCGTTAAAACCTCCTGTCAGCACAACTACATCCTTCCCTGCAGACTTCAGCACCAGCCATGCCTGGTTTGCATGGCTGTCGCCGTTTGAATAGAGAACTATGGTTTTATCGTCAGAAAATTCTCTGTCTAATGTTTTCACGGTAAGGAGATCCGTAAGGGTGATATTTTTTGCAGTCTTTATTGAGCCCTTTTTAAAATCCTCGGCACTTCTGATGTCGATGAGCCGGTAATCGGACTTTCCTTCAATAATCCACCGGGAGAGCTTGTCCGATGATATGTGGTCTTCGTTGCCGGCTATGGCTTTTGCAAGCTCCTCGGGTTTGAAATTGTATCTGGGTGAACCGGTCCCTGACACCACAAGCATCATGACACCGGCAATGAGAGCTGCAAAAATTCCAATCTGTTTGTTTTCAAGTTTCATACAATGACTCCTTTTCCTGTTGTTGTTATGCCTTTTCACCAAAACGTTTCTCAAGCAGCTCCGAGCCCCAGAACCCGCCCAGGGCAATGAGAATAACAATAAATCCCACTACGCCCATGGGCAGACCGAGCAGCTGGTCAAGGGTGAACCTCCCCATGTTTCCGCTGTTATAGAATGCATCGATGAGGGGCTCTATCTCCCCGAAGATAAATGCTCCGATAAAAAGACCTGCCAGGTAAAAAATAGAATCGATTTTTAATGTGGCCAGACCGACCACGCTGGTGCCGGGTCAATACCCGCCTATGACAAACCCCACTCCCATGATGAGGCCTCCTGCAAGCCCTGACCAGAGAAAGGTGGGGTTGATGTACAGGTTCTCAAGGGCGATCCACCCGGTAGATCCCAGGAGTACAAGCCCGGTCATTGCTGTGATGATTGCCGTGAACATGACCTTGAATACCGTCATGTCTCTGAAATAAAACTGGAGTGCGAGCTTTCTTGAATTTCCGAAACCTCCGCGCTCCAGGAAGAAGCCGAATCCAATTCCAATGATGATTGCGAACAGGAAATTAATCCCTTCGCCCCACTGATAGGTTACTGCAAGCGGTGCCATTCACTACCTCCTAAATCCAAAGTCTTCGTACAAACCAGGCCATCATGTAGGCCCCTGCGAATATGGCGAGCATCGTGGCCCAGCTCCCCACTGCAAGCGTAGCGCCGCCCGTGAGGGCTACGCCGCTCGTGCAACCCCTGGCCAGACGCGCGCCGAACCCGAAGATGGAGCCGCCGAGAACGGCAAAAAACCAGCGCTGTTTTGCTGTGATCCGCGGCCCGTGGTTAATCTCCATTTTCATGCGCCCTGCCAGTACCCCTGATATCATCCCCCCGATTATCACCCCGATGATCTCAAATATGAGCCAGTTCTTGAGCGGGTTAATGGCCCCTCCGCCGTATTCCGCGAGATAGGGGTTCGCGTTTACATGTTCCGGTGAAACAAGTTTTGTGAAAAAAACAACAATGCTGTTAATTGCACCCGATGCCCCGAGCCCGCGCCCGGAAAGGTAAAATGCCGCGATGAGGACCAGGCCTAATCCAACACCTGCAAGATAGGGAGATGAATATTTTTTTTCTTCCATAACAATCACTCCTGATATTTATTAATACTTGAGCCAGGCTGAAACCTGGCCTGCATCTACTATGATAAACCTGAGAAGAAATCCTCCGAAGAGCACAAACCCCGATGCAAGGAGGGCCGGAACGTGTTTTCCCTTCAGCTCAAGGAGTTCAAAGAAGGCCGGAATAAGGAGCGCTATTCCGAATATCCCCACCCAGAAAGCCGGGGTATATGCCCCGCCAAGTATGAGGTCTGCTGCCTCCATGTGCTGTCTCGATGAGGTCAGCATTCCTATGATAAACAGGATGACCATGAAGAGTTCAACCGCGATGAGCCCGAGGTCGACCTTCGTGAAAAAGGCCCGCTCCTTTTCAGTTTTTGCAAAGAGGATGATGAGGGCTGCCCCAGTTGATACCCCCGATACAAGGAATAGCGGGCCCAGGATTGCCGAACTCCAGAAGGGGCGTGCGCCAAAGGAGCTCAAAAGAATTCCGGTATAAATCCCCAGGAGGACTCCCACAGGTATATTTGCCTTTGCAATGATCGATTTATACTTTTCGGCAAAATCGAATATCCCCGCGACCCTGCCGGCATACGGCGCTAAACGCGAACTGCCGATCCAGGCCATGATTTTTCCATACTGCTTTGAATAGCCCTTCCTGAAGGTGGAGGCAATGAGAAGGATAGAAAGCGGATATACCAGGAGGAGGATCCATGCGCCCCAGGACATTACCGAAGTTATTCTGAATGCTGTGTAAAAGCGCCACACATAGAGCTTGTGGCTGAGGTCGAGAAAAAGGGCTCCCATTCCCAGGGTGATGAGTACCGGGGCTGCAAGGATGATCATATTGGTGGATACGGGGTACTCCTCGTCCTTTCCCTTTAATACCATCCATGCAGCAATCACCATAACGCCGGCAGTGATGCCGCCTAAAAAAAGATAAACAGGCACTTCCCATCCCCATATCTGAAAACTGGAGCGGGCAGCCTTGCCTGTGGTAATTAATATTTCGTTTAATTGATTCATAGGATACCTCAGATTAAAAAGTATACATTCGGTTTTGTCCCTGCATCGGGCAGGATGGTCTTGTGTTTTCTGCTCTTCAGCAGCCCAGATACACTGCTCCTTTTGTCATTGAGATCGCCGAAGCTGATCGCATGAGTGGGACATACGGACATGCATGCCGGGTCAAGGCCGGTGGTGATCCTGTGGTCGCAGAAGGTGCACTTGCCCACATATCCTTCGGGCATGACAAACCGCGCGTCGTAGGGGCATGCAGCCATGCATGCCTTGCACCCGGTACATTTTTCCGGAGTCACGGTTACAATATTGGACCCCTCGCTGAAATGGCTTGCTCCCGTGGGGCAGGCCGATACGCACGGGGAATCGGAACAGTGGTTGCAGCGCTCGGAACGGATCTCCAGGGAGAGTGTAGGATAGGACCCCGTGCACTCCTCGACCACCCATGTTCTGAAAAGCCCCTCGGGGACCGCGTTTTCGGTTTTGCATGCCACTACGCAGGCTCCGCAGCCCACGCATACTGTTGTATCAATAACCATTCCATAGAGTTTATCTTTTATTTTCATTATTATCACCTAAACCCTGAAAGTCACAAAGTTGCCGCGCATCCCTGCGCCGCCCATTATGGGGTCATACATAACCCTGGATATTAATTCTATGTCGTCGGCGCCTTTCAAGTAGGAACGGCGCATTTTTTTCATGGTATGGCCGAACCCATGGACCATGTACACGCAGTCGGGACGTATGCGTTCCGTCACCCTGACCTTTATCCTGTTGCTCACAATGCCGTCCTGGTTTTCCAGAGCCACGTATTGTCCGATGGAGAGGCCCCAGGACTTCGCGACTGAACTGTTTACCCACACCTCGTTTTCCGGCACAAGCTGCGTAAGGATGGGATTATTTGAAGTCCTTCCAAAAGAATGGGACGGCGATCTTCCGTAGATAAGCCGGTAATAATCTTTCCCGGGCTCATCATGCTTTAAAAACTTAGGCACGGGATCATACCCGTACTGTTTAAGCGTAGATGAATATAATTCTATCTTGCCGCTGTCTGTTCCGAATTTGAAATTCTCGCCTTTTTTGATGTAGAGGGAATCATCGGTTTCCAGGGTTTTAACCCCGATCCTTGCCATTTCCTCAAGGGAACTTCCGGCCTTTTTGAGTTTGTAATCAAGATATTCCTCTATCGTTTTCCATTTGAAATAATCGCCAAGGCCCATCTTGACCCCCAGTTCCCTGGCTATCCACCATGCGGGTTTTGAGTCGTACCTTGGTTTCAGCGCAGGCATGCGCAGCGCAAGCTGGGACTTTCTCCCCTGGGAGGTGCGAATATCGTCATACCTTTCCAGGTAGGTGCATTCAGGGAGAACCACATCGGCGTACCCGGTAATCTCCGAGGGCATGGTATCCACAACCACGAGCAATTCCAGCACCTGGAGGGCATCGATGAGCATCTTTGTGTCGGGCATGGTTTTTAAAAGGTTTGCGCCATACACAAACCACCCCTTGAATTTCAGGGATGAAGTGGCTGAAGGGATCGTAGCCTGGCATATGCCCGATGAGAGCGCCAGGCTGGCCAGTTCATATTTACCGCTGGTTGCTTCCTGCCAGGACATTTTTGGTTTGGGATATTTAGGGTGGGGGAAATCAGCAAGTTCGGACTTTACCGGGTTAAAGAATCCCCCTTTTCTGCCCCAGCTTCCAAGAAGGGCATTCAGGATTGCACCGGCCCTTACCCTCTGCGTATCGTCTCCATACCAGACAGAGTGCCTCCCGGGATGGACCAGAGTGGCCGGGCTGTTTTTTGCCATGATGCGGGCTGTTTCCCTGATAATTTCGGGCCTGATTGTTGTCACCGGATAGGCCCATTCAGGTGTGTATTTCTGAACCGCTTTTTTAAGTTCATCAAATCCGGTGGTATACCGCTTTACATAGTCTCTGTCGTAGAGTTCATCTTCAATAATGACGTTTATCCATGCCAGCAGCAGGGCAGTGTCCGTTGCCGGTTTTATCGGGAGCCAGTATTTTGCCTTGCTGGCTGCCGTTGAAAAACGGGGGTCCACGACAATGATATCAGCCCCTTTTTTGATAGCCTGGGCAAATTCATTAACCTGCTGGCTGTGAGTATTTTCTCCTATATGTGACCCTATCAATACAATGCATCTGCTGTTTTTCATGTCCGTGCGTTCCGGGGAATCTATGGCCTCCCCGAAGGTGAGGATGTATGCCTCTTCGCGGGGCCCCCGGCAGTTGGCATAAGACGGGGCTGTGATGCTGTTTGACCCGTAGGCATTGAGGAGCGTCTTGAAAAAGCTCCCCCCTGAACCGTGGGTGAAAAGGGCAACGGTCTCGGGCCCGAATGTATCCCTGATGACGCTCATTTTTTTTGCTATATAATCAAAGGCCTCATCCCATGTGGCATCGCGGAAAACCTGTTTTCCCCGTTCGCCGGTTCTGATTAAAGGATTCCTTAACCTGTCCGTATCAAGATACGCCCCGAATCCCGCAGATCCCTTTGTGCAGAGCCTCCCGTAACAGTGCTCATCCTCCTCATTCCCGACTATTTTCCATGGCTCTCCGTTTTTCAGGTATACCCATCCGGCGCATTTAAAGGTGCACATTTCGCAATAGGTGGGGATTTTTGTGATGACGTCCCCCTTTTTTTCATCTGTGATTTTTTTTGTCTGATAGTTTACAATCCCCCCAGTCAGGGCTAGTGCCCCTGCAGCGGCAGATCCGATTTTAATAAAATCCCTTCGGTTTAATTTTTTACTCATGTTGAACCTGTATTAAATGGTATATATTTTATGATAAAGTAAATATAATTTCAGATAAATTTTTTGTCAACAAAATTATTTTAAAAAAATCTAAAATACTATAATTCTTTTTATTTTTGATGAATATCAAACTAATGCTATTGGTATGGTATCATTATGAATGTAAGCATATATCATTTGACAAATTGCGCAAAATAAATAATTGTCATTGATGAAAGATTTTCAGGTTTTGAAAATAGTCATGTATAGGGCCGTGGTAATCACGGAGATCATGGCGCCCCTTTTATGGTTTTTACCCATAAATCGCCGCACCAGGATCCGGTAAATATCATTGACAGAAAACCGGCCCCCGCCGATATTTGCCGTGTTATGATTTTATTTGGATACTGCAGTAAAGAGATATGATGAACACCAGCCCGGATATTCCCATGAAATACCCCAGCAATGTAATTGAATTTTTAAACGGCACAGGGATCATAAAATTTGATGAGCCCATGAAAAATTACTGCACGTTCAAGTGCGGCGGGCCGGCGGATATCCTTGTGTATCCCGACAGCAGTGACTCGCTGTCAAGGATCATGATAATGGCAGGGGATGAGAATGTTCCGGTAACGGTTATCGGGGGCGGCTCAAATCTCCTGGTGGGAGACAGGGGGATCAGGGGAATAGTGATACGGATAAGCGATGATAAAGTGATGAACAGCTCCATCCATCCTGCCGATGATTTTATCTACTCCGATGCTTCCATATCCAAGAAGGATTTCATGAGCTTCTGCATTGAAGCCGGCTACGAGGGGGTTGAATTCATGGCCGGAATTCCCGGTTCAGTGGGCGGGGGGATTATCATGAATGCCGGTACCGGCCGGGGCGCCTTCGTGGATATCCTTGACAGCATCGACATAGTCGACAGGTGCGGGGCCGTCCGCAATATCAGGATACGCCATGATATGACCTCCTACCGCGAGTTGCGCGTCGACGATGGGGCTGCGGTCACCGGGGGATTCTTCAGGCTGAAAAAGCTGAGGAACAAAGCCGCAACAATCAAGCTGGTAAATGATATTCTCGAAGAGAGGAAAAAGAAGCATCCCATAACCTATCCGTCGGCCGGATCTGTTTTTAAGAATCCCGAAGGCCATTCTTCATGGAAGCTGATTAACGATTCGGGCCTCAAAGGTACGATTGTAGGCGGGGCAATGGTTTCTGAACTTCATACCAATTTTATTATCAACCAGGGAAACGCAAAATCTGCGGACATTTTTAATCTCATTGAAAAAGTGAGGGGCGAGGTGTTCAGGAGGTTCAATATCCTCCTTGAGACCGAGATACGGATGTTAGGGGAGTTTTAAAATTACCATTTTTTGTTAAGCCCGAAATTCAGGTTGTTGTGGGAAAGGCCTGTTCCCAGGAGCAGATCCCTGCCGAAATAGATATATCCCTCGAAATGATCCAGTAACAGGACCTTGAATCCAGGGCCGCCTGCAATGCCATATTTTATCCCTGAGAGGTCATATCCCGATCCCATGAATGCCACCGTATCAAAATATATCCCCAGGTACATGAATTCCCTGTAAATGGATGTGAATATTTCATTGGACATGGATGACAGGTGCCTTGAATAATAGGACTGGCCCATGAATCCCTTGAATGTCTGCGAGGTAACTGACTCTTCGTGGTAAAACGGGACATTCCCCCATAATTTTTTGTAGGAAAATTTTATGGAATAGATGTTATAGTAATCAAACTCATGGTCATAAACAGCTTTTGCTTCAAAAAGGTTGAAAAATTTTACATAATAATAATGCGTGTAGATAAAATTAATTTTCTGCTTTAATATGTCGAATTCATTATGAGGGTTTCTGGACAGTTCAAAGCCTGTTTCGAAATAGGGATAATTGTTTTTTTCACTGATAATCTCAGGCCGGTAATCCCTGCCGGGCATATAGTCTATTCCCCATATGATTGCATTTTCCACTCCTGCTCCGGAATATATCTCAAGATTTTTCAGAAAGGTGAAACCCGGGGCCAGGAGTGACTTCACCAGCCAGGACTTGTAACTTGAAATGCCTATATCTTTTCTCGAGTAGTCCGAACGATAGAGTATGTTTTTTACAAGGGGTGTAAAAATATCCATAATGGGGGATACCTGGTAGGAGACTTCGGTCTGGAAAAAAGTCATCCGCGGATATTCATTGAATTTTCTATCGAAGCCGTACATGATCCCGATATCTGCTGCGGCTTTAAACTTATCTCCGGTATCGAGAAGGTTTGTCCGGTAATATTTCACCCCGGGGATCAGGCCTTTGGCATAACTTGATGTCAGATCGTATTCAACCAGTTTCTTCCCGCCGTCTTTTCCCGGGGAGCTCTTCTCAAGCTGAAAGTCTATGTAGAACCTGTTTTTGTATTTTTCAAAAAAAGGGATCTGCCACACTCCGATGACAGGGATATTCAGTTCCCTGTCGAGCTGGAACAGGGAACTGTCGAAGCTTCTGCTGGGGATTATGTTATAGCGGACTAAATCGTATCCCTCCCTCTCCTTCAGCCTCTGGATAATTTTTTCCAGCCTCTTCTGGTTGAAGATATTCTTGTAAAAGCTGTACCGGTATTTCATTTTTATTAAATTGAGTGTATTGAGCCTGTGAAAGACTATCCTGTCCAGCCTTCCTTCATCAATATAGAGATACAGCCGTTCCGGGGAATTTTCTATAATATAAATTTTTATCAGCAGGTAGCCCTGGTCATGGTAGTATCTGGAAATTTTCGAAACTACTCCATCGAGGCGCAGGTCGGGCGTGATGATTTTTGAAATTTTCAGATTTTTAAGCAGGGCCTCTTCAGTGTATACTTTCAGGCCTTCAAGTTCAATTTTTTTCAGAGGTTTTTCATCCGGCCAGGCTTTTCCGGAACTGAGGAGTAGTATGAATAGAATTAAAAATCTGAAATTGAAATAAGGTTTATGAATCACTGCAGAAATTAATCTTTATGGTCCGCATTAAATTTGACACATTTTCATCCTTTAATGTGTAGTACATGAAATTAGCTTCTTTCCTTCTGTTGATTATATTTGCTTTTCTCAATACAGTGAGGTGCTGAGATATGTTGGATATTGTTGATCCGAATTCGCTTTCAATCTCTCCAACATTTTTCTCTCCTTCCATGAGAAAACAGAGGATCTTGAGCCTGATTGGATGGGCTATAGATTTCAGCATCTCTGCTATACTTTCTATCTGCTTTTCTGAGAATATCATTTTATTTATTTAACTTTTTATTTTAATTTAAATATAATTAATAGTAAAAAAATCATTATTATATTTTAGTATTTATTAAAAAGATAATATTCTATATTTTTCTGTCAATATATTTTTAGATATTGTTAACAGTGGAATTCAATTTTTTTTATATTTTATACAAGAATGTATTTATGTTAAGTTTTCATCTGAAGATATCATTACTGCTTAACTCTTAAAAATATTTGCCAGGGCCTTCCCATGAGTATATGTTTAGAAAAATGGAAAATCCGAGTACACCGGTGTTAATCCGTGAGAAAAAAATGATATCTGAGTGTGTGTAAGAATGGGGGATAGGGAGATGGATAAGATAGGGGGATAAAAAATAATGGGCTGATATTTACAAAAACCGGGATAATGAATCGGCTGGCCGATTATGCAGATTTTTTATCAAATACAGCAGAAATTTCCGGAAGAAAATAGTTTCTGATATTCATCATGAAGAATAACTTTTCCACTTCAGTTGACAGATGAAGAATCAATGTACCGCCTTTTTTATTCAACTGATTTTTTGTATTCAGGAGAAATCCGATGAAAGATGAATGCACATCCCTGGTGGCGCTCAGGTCAAATATGATATTGCCGTCAATTGAGATGTTGTTGAATTTTTCCTGAAATTCGGGAACTATCTCAAGTGGGATACTTTCAGGGAATGTCCATTTGTTGTTAATTATTTCCATATCGTCCTATAAAAATTATATACTTTAAATTCTCCCTTATATGTAAATTATCGAAATTTACTTCTTAAAGGTTTAGCAAATAATTTTTATTGATAGACTATTTAATAATCCTGGAGCTATTAAATTGCTTGAAAAAACTATAATTCAATTGTTTATTGTCCTATATTTACAGGCCTGTATGACTTGAAATCGGGATTTGAATTTGAGCCGGCAGGATGTTGCAGTGATGTTTAATGGGGCAGGCTGATGAAATTAATCGAGACTAAAAACAGAAAAAATTATAAGATAAAAGCCGACACCGAACATCTCCGTAAGCTTTTTATCATGCCGGACTCCGCGGATAAATTTATTGAGCTCGGCAAGGACCTGCTTGACCTGATCCACAGTTTTTTCCAGGACAAGGGCGGGATACACAGCTCCATTTCCATCACCGATCTGGAAAAGCTGTTTTCCAACATCAACATGCCCAAGTCGCCCCATCTTTTGAAAGATGTCCTTCATGAAATTAAGAGTAAGATTATTGCCCATTCGGTGAAAGTAGGGAATCCCTACTACATAGGCCACATGACCAGCGCCGTTCCCTATTTTATGATATTACTCCAGATGATAATCACTGCATTAAACCAGAACCAGGTTAAAATTGAGTCAGCCAAGGCCTCTACCTTTGTCGAAAGGGAGTTTATTGCCTGGATCCACCGGCTCATTTATGAAAAAAGTGAAAAATTCTACACGGGCCACATTCAGAACCATGAGGTCAGCCTGGGTAATATTACCCTTGACGGGACCATGGCCAACCTCACGGCCTTACTCGTTGCCAGGAACATGGCATTCCCGCCGGAGGGCAGGTTCCCTGGGATAAGGGATGCCGGGGTCTATGAAGCCTTCAGGCATTATAAGTGCAGAAAAGCTGTTATACTGGTATCCATGCGGGGGCACTATTCCATAGAGAAGGTAGCAAGAACCATAGGTATCGGAAATGAGAGCGTGATAAAAGTCCCGGTGGACAGCAGGGACAAAATCGACATCATAAAGCTTGAGAAGATATGCAGTGATATTGAAAAGTCAAACAGGGAGAGCGGAGAGAAGATTAAGATACTGTCACTCGTGGGAATCGCCGGAACCACGGAAACAGGGAACATTGACAATCTCAATGAAATTGCCAGGATAGCTTCAAAATACGAATCCTATTATCATGTGGATGCGGCATGGGGCGGCGCAGTCCTGCTGGTTGATGAATTCAAGTACCTGTTCAATGGCATCAGCAAAGCCGATTCGGTATCCATAGACGCGCACAAGCTTTTATTCGCCCCGGTTTCCATGGGCATGGTTTTTTTCAAGAATGAAAATTACCTGGAAAATATTAAGCATAACTCCAATTACATCATACGGACAGATTCCGTGGACCTCGGGAGGTTCACCGTTGAGGGTTCCCGGCCATTCCTTTCGCTCATCCCGTGGACAACGGTGAAAGTTTTCGGCAGGGACGGTTTCAAGCTTCTCTTTGAACATGCCTTTGAACTCATGTCCTATCTCAGGGGGGCTGTTGAGAGGCATTGCAACTTCGAGCCCATGAACAGGCCGGAGCTTTTTATTTTCAATTACCGTTTCGTTCCCAAAAAAATCCTTGAAAAGCTCGACAGCCTTATGCTCAAGATAAGCCAGGAGAATCATGTCGGGGAGACCGCGGAGATGAAAAGGGTCAGGCAGATCAACATAGTCCTGAATGATCTCAACGTTGAACTCCACAAGGCCCACAGGGAGGAGGACAACAGCTTTGTGTCAAGGACCACCATTGATTCTCCAATCTATTTTTATCAGAACATCGTTATACTCCGTGCCGTTACCATAAATCCCATAACAACTCCTGAAATTCTTAAAGAGATCATCACCGAACAGAACAGGCTCGGACTCAAGATTTTCGCCGACGGGTTTGAAAAGCGTTTTGAAAAGATATAACGTCAAAGCCTCTCTTTTTATTATTGTTACATTTTTCTGCCTTCATACAGGCGGCCTGTCTTCAAGTAATGGGGAAGCCTCCGGGAGTGAGATGTCTGATGTAATCCCGGAATATATTATAGATGGAGGCCTGGTTAAAAGAGCGCTTTATTCGGGTTTAGATTTCATGAAAGCAAAATCCGGCGTGGAGCATGTAGCCAGGTCTGGAATGTTTCTGTTTTACATTCGGAGGGATGCGGATGGTTTAATTATAGGCGCTGCGGATGTTGATGGGAAGGGAGTTGATTATGAGGCAAAGCTTCCTGTTCAGGTATCTAAAGGCGGGATCAGGAGATTTTTCCCCATGGAAGGGAGCGCCATGATACTCACCGGCGGCGGCATACTCTTCAGGGCCGGAATGAACGACGGCCTCCTTGATTCAAAGGAGGGGGTAATAGATGCGGTGAATGCCGGGGGGAGCCTTGTGATAATTGAAAAGTCTGGAAATGAATTTTACCTCAACAATAACGGGGCAAAAACGCCTCTCATGGTATCGGGCAACCTCGCTATTACAGGCAGTCCGGCAGGCCGCCTTATATCGGTGACAAACGGAAAGGATGTGGAGATATTTGACCTGGGGAGCATGAAGTCCCTGTACCAGTATTCTGTTGACGGGACCTATGCCCTTCCGGTGAAATATAACCTGGAAATTTCGTCATGCGATGAACCCCGGGAATATGACAGGGGCGGCCGCCTGGATGTCATTTTTTACAAGGTGTTCATAGACGGCGCCGAAAGAGGCAGGACTGAAACAGGGCCAGGCGGCCTATGCAGGATATTCAGGGATATGGCTGAACCCGACGCTTACCATCTGGTGCGCCTTGAGAGGTGGTCTCTGGATGATAAAAAGGGGAAATATGTCAGGGAAAACAACCTCAACCAGCCGGATATATTCCGGCTCCACATCCCGGGAAACAGGATAGTAAGATTAGATTTAACATACGACGGCAGGGGCTATCATATCTCCAGGTCGGCACAGAGAAACTGAAATTTTTTTCAGACTGACTGTCCGGCGCAGGTCATCGCCAGTTTAATACTGCGGCAGGGATACTATATGATATGCGGAAAACAGGGCAGCATCTCCTGGAATTCATCCGGGAGGCATTGCCCTGTTTTTGCGGAAAGGGGTGATATCAGAATAGTACAGGTTACTATTTCTTGTTGTTATCGGTAATCCTCTCGCTCTTCTTTTCATCCTGCTCTACTATCTCCTGGAGCTGTTTGAAGTGGGGAGAATCCTGGCCATATTTCAGTTCCACGGCCTGCAGCATACTTCTGTTCTTTTTGTTCCTGTACTGCATAATTTCATCTTCAGTTGCATGCTTGTACTTGGTAAGGACTGCTTCCATGTAGCCGTAGCAGCTTGCCAGATACTTGTATGCCCATTCGTCTTTTTTACTAATTTCATTAAGATTCAGGTACCTTTCAAGAATGGGAATGCATGGCTTAAAGTTGTTCAGGTCGTAGTTTGTTGATACATACACCTGGTAGAGCCTGGACTGGAAGCTTACAAATTGCGTGTTTCTTCTCATGTCAACTGACTGTATCTCATCCAGAAAATTTATGGACTTGGTAAAATAGGTGACGGCCTTCATTTTTGCTTCCTGCTTTTTCTTTGCAATGTACCGCTGTTCCTGATTTTTTCTGTCAGTTTCCTGCCAGTACCATCTTTCATTCAGGTTCTTTTTCGATTTGTTCTGGAGCTGGAACCTGGAAATCTCGTTTTCCATGTCTTCAAGGATGTCCTTCCCTGTTGAATATTCGTCCTGGGCAAGCTTGAAGAGGTTTTTTGAAAAATCTTCATTCAGCTTTTCAAGTTCGTTGATGGCCTTCACGTAGGGATGAAAGTCCTTTGTCCTCCACCCGGTGCTGTCGGCATCGATTTTTTTATCATCCTTTTTAACAGCATCCTTTGTCGCGGTTTCTTTTACTGCCTCTTTTTTTTCAGCAACCTGGGCTGAAGCATCAATGCAGAAGAAGAGCGCCAGAACCATTGCCGAGGCGGTTAATAATAATTTTATTGTTTTATTGAATTTTTTCATTCTAAAACCCCTTTTCCTTGTGTTATCAGGCGTTTTTTGTGCCAGGCTTTGAAATATAATATTCAGGCCCGGGAGAAAGCCTTAATCTTATTAAAAAGGATCGGCATTAATAGTGAAAAAATTTATTCAAAAATTGTCAATATTAAATAATTCAGGCCGCAGGCTGAAAATTTATTATTTTAAATTTCTTGACATCCCCTCTTCATTTTTCTTGAATATGCTCATGATTATACAAAATAGTGTACAGTTTTATTGGAATTATGGGATTTAAGCCTAAAAAAGTGGAAAAACCAGAGGAGAAGTTCTGCCCTTACTGCGACCGGAGGGGCATTGTCTACAATCCCGGTTTTGAGCTCATGATTGAAAGGCCCCTTCTCCCGTGCCCTAAATGCGTTGAGCCCAAATGCACATGCGATAAAAAGAGCCCTTATTATATTAATTCCGGAAGGGAAATCATTGACTGCACCTGCCGCGAGGTGAGGATTAAGATAGATAAGATTATAGGAATATACGACCGGTGCGGCGTGGACAGGAAATTCCGGTGGAAACATTTCGGCGATTACGAAGCAGTGGACAAAAAGGCGAATGACGCTAAAAATGCCGCCTATGACATAGTATCGAATTTTCCAAACATACGAAAGGGGATTTTTTTCTGGGGCAATCCAGGCACGGGAAAGACGCTCCTCTCCTGCATCATACTGACCGAGCTCATCGTACGCCATGCAATCGAAGGCCGGTTCATAAAGATATCCAGAACATTTTTTTCCAGGCTCAAGGCAACATTTATAGAAGGTTCTGCGACGTACGGGCAGACCAGCAGGATAGAAAAGGACCTGGCCGAGGCTGATTTTCTCGTCATTGACGATTTCGGCGTACAGAGGGACTCGGCATGGGAGCAGGAAACACTCTACAACCTCATTGATGCCAGGTATGAGGCGGAGAAGTTTACCATCATCACATCGAACAGCAACCCTGCCAGCTTCAAGGAACTCTCTGAAGGGAGGATCCTCTCCCGCATAAAAGAGATGTGCCGGTTAATGGAGCTCAGCGGAAAGGACTACAGGGAGGGCCTCTGACGGCCAGGGTTTATATAGGCATCGGATCGAATCTTGGAGAACGGGAGGCCAACCTCGCTGAGGCTGTTAAGCGCATGGCAGCCGATCCATCAATCAAGGTACTGAAAGAGAGTTCGGTGAATGAAACCGAGCCGGTGGATTTTCAGGCTCAGCCCGATTTTTTAAACCAGGTTGTCCTCATGGAAACCGCCTGCACCCCTGAGGAGCTCCTTGAAAAATTGAAGTCCATCGAGTCAGATATGGGCCGGACTGAAACATTCAGCAAGGGGCCCAGGATAATCGACCTGGACATTTTATTATACGGCAAAACAGTAATTGACAGCGACAGCCTGAAAATCCCGCACCAGGGGATTTTCGGCCGGGATTTCATATACGAGCATCTTATGGAGATTGATCCTGATATCATCGAGCCCCTGAGCGGGCAGAAGCTTAAGGAGGTTTTCCCGAAATGGAGGAGATTGCAAAGCTGAAGAGGTTCATGGCCGCCAGGCCTGAGGAGAGGAGGCTCTCGGTGGTCACCTGCTATGACCATGCCATGGCCGGGGTCATAGAGACAACCGGCATTGACGCAATCCTCGTGGGGGATTCCCTGGGAATGGCATTCGCCGGGTACCGGGACACCTCGCCGGTAACCGTTGACCAGATGATTTACCATGCCGGGGTCGTGCGGCGCGGCGCCCCGTCCAAGCTCGTTATTGTGGATCTCCCCTTCATGAGCTACCATGTATCGCTGGAAGACGCGTTGAGGAACGGGGGGAGAATAATAAAGGAGAGCGACGCCGATGGGCTCATGCTTGAAGGAGGGTCTGCATACCGCAATGTGATCGAAGGCCTTGTCAGGGCATCAATGCCGGTCATGGGGCATGTGGGTGCGGCGCCCTTGTATCTCAAAAAGCAGGTCTCCACCGGAACACCTGATGAGCTTAACAGGTACAGGAGGATTATCATTGAATCGGCCAGGATTCTCGAGGAGTCCGGGGTCTTCGCAATGATACTCTCCATGGTGCCTGAAGATATTGCCCGGGAGATTACCGAATCGGTCTCAGTGCCTACAATAGGCATTGCTTCGGGCAGGTTCTGCACCGGCCAGATACTTGCGATTAACGACATCCTCGGGATCTCTGACGGCCCCTATGTTAAGCGTTCCAGAAAATATGCCGACCTCAGGGAAATATCGAAAGAGGCTTTGAGCAGCTATGACAGGGAAGTGAAGGGGGGGAAGTTTCCGGTATGATATGAATGAATTTCCCCGCCCTTCAGGCCCGCGTTAATATTGAGCTTTAATTTCAGCTTCCACTAATTTAATCAGTTGATTTAAACCGAAACTGGGGAGCGGTTTCCCGTTTACAAAGAATTCCGGCGTTTTTTTCGCGCCAAGTGTTTTAAAATCTGTAATGTCCTGTTTGATAATTTTCTGGATTTCAGGGTCTTCCATGTCCCTGGCGAGTTTTTCCAGGTTGAGGCCTGCCATGGGAAGGAATTTCCATACCAGTTTGGGCTGGGGGTCGTGATGGCTGGCCCATTGGGATTGAGTTTTGAACATGACCTCAAGAGTTTCCCAGTACTTCCCCTGCTTTCTCGCTGCCTCAAGGATTTTCACAAAATAGTCGGCGTTATCATGAAGGGGGGCATACCGGATAACGAGCTTTATCCTGCCCGGATGGGCTTTCAGGAGATCCTTGACATAGGGATGAATGGCGCTGCAGGTTTCACAGGCAGGGTCAAGAAATTCAACAATGTACACCTTTGCGTCATCACTGCCGAGTACCGGTGAATACGGCCGCACGAAGGTCGCAGCGTTCTCACTGGCCATGAAAGCGATTTTCTTCACCCGGCGGCCTTCATAGAAATAATCGCCAAGTGCAAAGGCTACAACAAGAATGATGCCGGATACAAAAACGATATGGTGCTTTTTCATTGAGAAAGCCTCCTTTTTAATATGATCAGTAAAAGCGCGATGGCTGAAAATGCCATCAGCGAAAGCAGGGGAATTGTTATGAAGCCAAAGATGTCCAGGTTGGCCTCGGTACAGGAGACACCCTGCCCGCAGGGCTGCAGGCCTTTGGGGATGGCCCCGGAATAGAGAAGGGTATGGTACAGGGCTGTGAGCCATCCGCCTGCTGCCAGGGGGATGGCATACCTGACGATGTTTTTGTCAAAGGGAAATAACCCTGCCATCAGGATTGCCGCCAGGGGGAACATGAAGATCCTCTGATACCAGCACAGTACGCATGGCGCAAACTGCATGATCTCACTGAAGAACAGGCTGCCCGCGGTTGAAATGCCGGCTGTCAGCCAGCATAAGAAGAGAATATACCAGTTGAGGTCGGACCTTATGGCTGTGAGGGTCATAGTGATGTTCTCCAAAAAAAAATGAATGAATTATAAAAATATTATTTAGTTTAATTTTTTATTTCAAAGAAAAAAATATTAAACTAAAGTCAATAAGTATTTATACGTTGTTGAATAAAACTTCATTGCTTCGGCTTTGCTTAAAATAGTGCAGCAGGCGGATGATGACATCCTTGAAAAATTTGCTTAGCCACACAAAAGCCGGAAGCGCCATAAATAATAAGTATTGACATAATTTTTGTAACTTTTTTCATGGATAGATATACTATGTAGGAGTATATCTATCCATACGGAAATCATAGAATTAAAATTCTTTTACCGTGATGTTTTGTTTTTTTGGAAATAAGGCTTTTAGCCGGATATATAGATTAGATCTCATTAGAATGAGATCGCAGCAGACAATAAATTTTTCAGGAGAGTACTATGAATTTAAGAACAATAATTTTTACCCTGGCCATGGTCCTGTCAGGTTCTGGATTTGTTTTCGCGGACGATGCACAGTTAAAACCAAAAGACAATCCGCCAGATACCCTTTTCGGGAATAGAGATTATTCCTTCTCCGGTTACGGGGCCCCTTTCTACAAATATTCAAAGGCAGGAGACAAATATGGAAGCTACATGGGCGCCAGGGGCGGATTCATTATTAACAGCAGTTTTGTAATCGGCGGCGGAGGATACGGCCTGGTATATCCGTCCCGCAGGGATGACATGACTTCTGCTGTCTATACCGACAATAATAAGAGCGCCCGCATGGGAAACGGCGGGGGCCTCCTTGAATATTATTTCTCCCCGAAAAGGCTTATTAATTTTTCCCTGGGTGCAATGATCGGCGGCGGCGCCCTGACTTTCCGCGACAACGGCATGAGGTCCGGGAACCGGCAGAACACGCGCCATGATAACTTTTTTTCAGCAGAGCCTGAACTGAACATCCATCTCAATGTCACACGGTTTTTCAGAATAGGCGCCGGGGTTTCCTACCGGTATGTGAAGGGGATTGACAGTTATTCATTAACAGACAAAGATTTCCGCGGCTTCGCAGGAAATGTCATACTTGCCTTTGGGTGGTTTTGATCCGGGGCAGGTGTACCGCTGGATTCGGCATATCCAACGGTACAGTTGATTATTTCAATGAATTAATGAATATTTATGGACTAAACCAGGCGCGTGTTACGCCTACGCCCTGGGGATGGCAGCCATTACAAAAGAATGGATAGCCGCCTAAATAGGCAGAAGTAGAGTATATGTCATCCATTTTGCCATAGATGTTTCCGTTGGAAGTTGTCGCATTTATATAATTAAATTCATCATACACCGCGCCATATTGAGTATTCGAACCATGAACATCATGACAATTGACGCAGCTGCTAAAAGCGGAAGCGCCGGTTCCCCTGAAATTTGTACCCCTTCTCATATGAAACCAATGGAGATTCTTTTCACTAAAACACCAGGTATTAACGTCACTTAATACATCAGGGTCAGTTGCACTATTGTGATCGGCAAAATGTGTGGTCATGCTGGGAATATAGTATGGCGGTTTGACACCATTGGGTCCGCTAATATTCCAGCAGTAGGTATTGTCATAGGGGCTGGATTGTTTTACACCGAAAATATCCTCTTTTTTAACACCCGGATAATTTGAATGACAGTCAAGACAGAGGGCAAACCATGCTTCTGTATACGCAGAACCGGAATTTTTTGAATAATCAAAGGGGGCAGTCAACAGCACCTGGTTTACCGATCCATGGGCATTCATGGCCCCGCCGTTCCCGTGGCAGCCGGTACCCGGCTGGCCATTGCCCATGCAGGTAAGCCTGGACCCGGCAGCGTGGTTTCCGTTGGGTCCGTGGCCGTAGGTTTTCGCCCAGCTCGATGCGATCCGTTTGGAATAGGGATAGGGCGGTGTTCCAAGTGCCTTGCCGTCGTAGAAGGGATCAAGCGCAGAGCCGCCCGGATTAACAAAGGAAATCAACGCCCCGTCGGAATCATGACAGCTCAGGCAAAAGGTTTCCAGGGTTGATGGATTTGAAGGGTTATATGCTATGGGAACACCCGTATCGGCATTTTTTAACTTAACAACACCATCCATGTGAGAATTCATATAATGGCATACTTTACACTGTTCGTCAGATGGATCGGAGCCTCCAAAAACATGGTGGGAAAGAATCCCTGGATTGGCGCCGAAATCACCCCCTGCTCCCATCACCTGCCGCCTTGCCCCGTTCGTTGTAGTATGGCATGAATTACATGATGGAATGGCATACCAGTCAATGCTTCCGTGGCAGGTCATGTTATTGCATCTGGTATTTCCATCATTCCATGAGGCTGAGGGGTTCCGGGAATCGAAATAGACGATGATATCAGCCTCGGCCTTGCCATAGGTGCCGTTCATGTGGGCCGGTTTATTCTTGTAGTCTTTGTGGCATACCTCGCAGTCTATACCCTTGTTTGTTACATGCGCAGTATGTTTTCCGCTTAAGCCGCTCCCGTTGGAGGCAACAGGATCAATGGAACTCCCGGAAGAGTGGCATACCGTACAGCCGGCAGACGCTGAATACCAGTCAGTGCTTCCATGACAGGTCATAGTATTGCAGGTTCCCGATCCGTCATTCCATGAAGCCGACGGGTTCTGGGTATTGAAATAGACTATGATATCCGTCTCAGCCTTTCCATAGATCCCGTTTATATGGGATGGTTTATCCTTATAGTCCTTATGGCATACATCGCAATCAATGCCCCTGGTTGTAACATGGGCAACATGCTTTCCGGCTGCCCCGTTTCCGCTGGTAGCCAGTGGATCAATGGCGCTCCCGGCTGTATGGCAGTCAGTACATACCACCGATGCCGCATACCAGTCAATTGCACCAGTACCGCCATGGCATGAGATGTTTCCGCATATTTTTAAATATGAATCAAAGCTTGCCGATATTGAAATCCCGAGAAAATTCCCGTTAAAACTCACTATTGAACCCGGTTCAGCCCCTCCGGTAATACCATTCATATGGGAAGGTTCCAGGGTATAACTATTATGGCATGAAACACAATCAATGCCGCCTTCAGAGACATGGGCCGTGTGTTTGCCATTGACGCCGCTTCCGTTTGTTGCCATAGGATCTATCGGGCTCCCTGTTCCATGGCAGGTAAGGCATCCGGAGGAAGCCTCATACCAGAAAACCTTTATATCACTTCTGGTGGTAACCCTGTTGTCATTCCTGGTATTTTTTGAAGCAGGAATTGTATAATAGTGGCAATTGATGCTGGAACAGCTCCTGTCGCCGGGATTCCATGTCGCGTTGGAACTCGAAGCATCAAAATAGACAATCGAATTTCCGGTTTCTGTATCAAGTATGCCGTTTCTGTGGGTAATATTTTCCTGATAATTATAATGGCAGCTCCCGCATTGAACTCCCATTTGAAGGTGAGGAGTATGCTTGCCTGATAAAGGAATTCCCCTGCTGAGAAGCGTAGATGCATGGCATTCCAATGCTGAGCATTTTGAATTATTTCCCGAATTATTACCGGTTTCACGGAGATCGCTGCATCGGGAAAGGAATAAAAATATGAGCAAAACAGGAGGAATAATCAATATTTTAGAAATTTGTATCTGGATTTTCATTGTCATTTTTTTATTTTTATATTATTAATTTTTGCTGTTATTTTAAATAATTAAAATTTAAGGATACCTTTTCAAGGTACAATATTAAAAAATGTGAATTTTTATATCATAATCATATCAGAATTATGCTATTCATATGATTATTTGAATAAACAATTAATTAAAGTAAAAACAATGATGTCAAGGTAAAATTTACAATTACCTGGTATTTTATAAAAGCAACCTCCCGGGCTTAATCATGGATTTTCCTGTATCAATTTTAAGTCAGAATATAACGTATCAAAAAAATTTTTATTTTTATCATATAATTTCAAATTTTTTCTTGACTTTATGACCAACAGTCATTATACATACTATTAGTTATTTAATAACTAATAGTATGTATAATTTTGAGTTTGTCATTTTTTTTTATTCCGGGAGTTTAAATTGGGCCCCAAAGAGCGGAAAGTACGGGAAAAAGAGCAGAGGCGCGATGATATTATTTCAGCCGGAGAAAAACTTTTTCTAAAAAAAGGATTTCCCGGCACAACCATGGATGAAATTGCCAGGGAGTGCGAACTGAGCAAGGGAACCCTGTACCTCTATTTTTCCAGCAAGGACGAACTTTTTTTTACCATAGTTCTTACCGCAATGACGGTCATGTACAACCTGATGAGAGATTCCCAGGAGGGGTTAAAAGAACCGGTTGACCGGATAAGGGCCATCGGCTCTGCCTATCTCAATTTTTACGACAGGCACCCTGAATATTTCAGGATTCTTTCCCGGATAATGGACAATGAATTTGATCTGAACGGCGAAAATTATGAAATCGGAATAAGGATTCAGCAGATGAACAGCGAAGTCTGGAGGCTGATGACAGGGATTATTTCCGACGGGATTAAAGAGGGGATTTTCAGGGATGATACGGACCCTGCTGAGATATGCATCAGCCTCTATGCATCGGCATCCATGATAATACAGCTCATGGACCATACGAAGAGGAATCACGGGAACATGAAGAAGATGTCAAGTGGCGCCAAAGCAGATCCCTTTGCCGACAGTTTTTTCAGCAGCCTGGATTTCAGGAAAACACTCAACTCATGCGGTGAAAGAATAATTTATTCCATACTCGTGAATAAACCGGATTTGAGCCATACATAAGGCCGGTTACAAAAACTGAAGTTTTTGCGCCGGGCCTTCGTGCATGTAATATTAAAACAGGTATTTTTTTATCAGATTCAATTGAAAAATACCGGTTTTTATGACTGCCCGCAATATAAATGCCGCCGGAATAAAGGGCGGGAGGAGGAAATTTGAATATTATAGAGATCAGGGAACTGAAAAAAAACTATCCCCTGGGCACGACAACGGTCCATGCGCTGCGGGGGATTGACATGAACATCATTGAAGGTGATTTTCTGAGCATCGTGGGGCCATCGGGGAGCGGAAAGACAACCCTTCTCAACATCATCGGCTGCATCGACAGCGCAAGCGAAGGGAGCGTCAAAATTGGCGGTGTAGAGATTACCTCGCTCAATGACATCGAAGTGACAGACATGCGGCTCAACAGGATCGGTTTTATCTTCCAGACCTTCAATCTCATCCCTGTGCTGAATGTTGTTGAGAACGTCGAATTTCCCCTGCTTCTCATGAAGAAATTTACCAAGGCCGAGGTGAGGAAGAGGGCCGATAAGCTCATAGACGAGGTGGGGCTTACTGATCATGCGCATCACAGGCCCGCGGAGCTTTCCGGGGGGCAGAGGCAGCGTGTTGCCATAGCCAGGGCACTGGTGACGAATCCGGACATTGTGCTTGCCGATGAACCCACGGCGAACCTCGACTCCGTCACCGGCGGGCAGATACTTGAACTGATGAAGGAGATGAACCGGATTGAAAAGACAACATTCATATTCTCCACGCACGATGAGAATGTCCTGAGATACGCCAGGGACATCCTCAAAATAAGAGACGGCGTTCTCGTGAAGGAGTGACACATGGCACTGATATTTAAAATAGCATGGCGCAACCTCCTGAGGCATAAAGGGAAGAGCATCATCATAGGGGTCATCCTTTTTCTCGCAGCCTTTATCATGACCCTGGGCAGCGGAATTATCTCGGGCATGGACAGGGGGCTGGAGCTCAACATTGTAAACGGATTTCTGGGGGACATTGTTATTATTTCCAAAAAAGAGAAGAGCGACAATATCCTTTTCAAGATGTACGGCGAGTCCATCGAGACCATAACAAAATACAAGGACGCGAAAAAGATACTCCAGTCACAGGAGTATATAAAGGATTTTATCCCTGTAGGAAAGAACATGGCCATGGTCCTCAACGAAGATGAAGGGGATCCCGGCTTTGCCATGACGCTTGGAGTGGACTTCGAAGCATACAGGAAATTTTTTCCCGACAGCTTCACCATGGTTGAGGGGAGCTACCCCGGCAAAAACGAGCAGGGGGTCATAATCCCGATGAAGGCAAGGGAGGACCTCTATGATTTTATCAACGCCTGGTTCCTGCCGGAAAAGGGTGATATCGTGGAAAAGAACCTTACGGCCGATGCAAAGGAGAACCTGAAAGACCTGAATATAAAGAGAACTGCTGTTTTCATGGGCATGAGTGAGGGAAATTATACTTCGGACATACGGCTGGGCGTAAAGGGCATTATGAAATTCAGGGCCCTGAACACCATGTGGGGGCATTTTTCAATCATGGACATTGAGTCGTACCGGAAATGCCTCGGTTATTTTTCAGCCTCGGACCTGTCATTGGAGGTATCAGGGGATAAAAAGGAGCTCCTCGCCATGGATGATTCGAACCTTGATTCCATGTTCGGTAAAGGAGAATTTTTTGTCAGGGACAGGGGGAGTTCGGACATTTCGGGAATATCTTTTAAAAGCAGAAAGGGCCGGGAAACGGTTGGGGACATCGACTATGAGGCCGGGATATACAACCTGATTTTTATCAAACTGAAAAAAGGGGAGGCCCTGGACAGGAGTGTAGGCAGGCTCAATGAGGTATTATCAAAAACGGAACTGGATATGAGGGCCATCACATGGAAAAAGGCATCGGGCGCAATCGGCAGCATGGCTGTGATAATAAAGGGGGCCCTGTTTACCTTTGTCATATTCCTCTTTTTTGTCGCGGTCATCATCATCGTGAATACCCTTTCCATGGCAGCAATTGAGAGGACCTCGGAGATAGGCATGATGCGGGCTGTCGGGGCCAGGAAGGGTTTCATCAGCGGCATGTTTATCGGAGAGACTGCCATACTGTCGGGACTGTTCGGGGGGGCAGGGATCGTATTCGGCATTGCTGTGGTGAATATCATCCCCCTTCTTCACATAACCTCGGCAAATGACCTGGTGCAGCTTCTCTACGGCGGTGATGTTTTCAAACCCTACCTGTCGGCAGGGGACACGCTGGTTGCCGTGGTGCAGCTTGTCATCGTGACTTTTGTGACTGTGGTATATCCGGTCAGGGTGGCCATGGGGATAACCCCCCTTGATGCCATATCAAGGGAGTAAGGCGGGAATACTATGAAATTTTTAATAATGATAAGTTTAAGAAACCTTCTCCGCCAGAAGCGGAGGAACATCCTCCTTGGAAGCGCAATGGCCTTCGGCGTGCTGATCCTGGTGCTCGCAACATCCTTTTCCCACGGGATATCGGACATCATGTTCAACAAGATTGTGGCCTATGTTGCCGGGCATGTGAACGTCAGCATCAGGGAGGGGAAGGGGCAGATGATAAGCATCTTCCGCGACAGGGACCGCCTTGTGAAGATTGTTAAGGAGAAGACCGGCGATAAGCTGAAGGATTATGACGAGGGGATAGGCATATTCCTCAGGGCAATCGGCAACGGCAAGGCTGAAAACATGGTGCTCGTCGGTGTGAACATGAATAAGACCTATTCGGATGAACAGAGGAAGGAGTATGAAGAGTCCTTTCACATGATAGAGGGAATGTTCAGAGATCTTCTTTCCACGGACGTGGAAAACCCGGTGATCCTTTCAAAGGAAAAGGCTGCTCTGCTCAATGTGAAAAAAAGCGACACCATACGCGTGAGGTTTAACAATATATACGGCCAGACCCAGTCCGCCCGCCTCACGGTGACAGGAATAATGTCCAATGACAATATCTTCATGCAGGGGGTCATGTTTGTTGAAATTAAGAATATCAAGGAGATGATGGGTTACCGGCCCTATGAGTCCACTGCAATACACATAACACTAAAAAATCCCCAGGCAGATGCCGTTCAAATTGCAGACAGTATCCATGAGGCGCTGAAGCCCGGGCCCGCGTTTATTGCAGCCGATCTCTCGGCAAACGGCATCCGGGCAAAGGCGACGATTATTCCCTACATGGGCAACGATGACGCCATGAAGAAGATCATTTCGTCGTCGTTCACGCTGATCAGCGGAAAGATGGATGACGTACTCATGAAAAGCGGGGTCATGGTGAGCGACAGGATCGCGGCAAAACTCGGCCTCACCCCGGGGAGCAAAATGGAGTTCCGGTACAAGCCGAAGTTCGAGGCAAAGATTATCCCGCATAGTGTTGAAATCAAGGGGGTATTCCGTTCGGACATGACTACGGGAAGCGATACGGTTTACATGCACGAAGCCCTCTTCTATCCCAAGTTCTATGACAGGGTCCCGGATCTTACGGCCGATGTGAAGGATGCATTCCTCCCGTCGCCTGAGGCCCCCTTTTACAAGGCGCTGGGGACGGAATGGGTACTTCTTGACAGAACCAGGGACAGCGATGAAATGAGGAAGAAGTACCGTTCCATATCCAAGAGAAAGATAAAGGCCGCCGCGGTTGACGTCAACTCGATGTACGAAAGCGCAAGCGATGTGCTGAAGCTTGAAGGAGCGCTGAACATCATCACCTTCGGCGCGGTGCTCGTGCTGTTTTTCATAATCGTTGTCGGGGTCATCAACACCCTCAGGATGACCATTCGGGAGCGCACGCGGGAGATCGGGACCATACGGGCCATCGGGATGCAGAAAAAGGATGTGAGGACAATCTTTATCCTGGAATCCGTATTTCTGACGCTTTTTGCCTCGGCAGCGGGGACCATCCTGTCATTTATTACCATGTGGCTGATGTCCCTCAAGACATTCAATGTGATTGACAACCCCATGGGGATCCTGCTTGTAAAGCAGCATCTCTATTTTTTACCGACAATCGGCGGTGTAGTGAAGAATATTCTTCTCATACTTGCCATATCGGTTGTCACCGCCTACTTTCCGGCAAAAAGGGCCGCGGGCATGCGTGCAGCAGATGCACTGAGACATTATGAATAGGAGTTTTATATGATAAAAAAATTCATTACATCCCTGCCCATTCACCTGACGGTGATCAGGATACTGGCGGCTGTCACTGCCGCCATGGCAATCAGCGGTGAAGCGGCAGCCCAGCCGGGGGTCCAGGACCTCATGAAGAAGATCGAGGAACTCCAGGACATGACCACGGACATTCGGGCCAGGGTCGACCTTACCCAGACCAAGGTGGGGCAGGGTACAAAAAAGACCAACATGCTCTATTACCGGAGGGACAGTGACGACTCTTTCCTCATAGTTATGATTGCACCTGAGTCTGAAAACGGAAACGGCTACCTCAGGGTGGGCGATAACTTCTGGATGTACCGGAGAAACACCAGGACCTTCCAGCATATAAACCGCGATGAGTCCATTGGCGGGTCCGATGCCAAGGCCGATGACTTTGAGAAGAGGAAGATCACCGAGCTTTACGACCCGGCCAGAGACGCTTCGGGAAAGGATATCCTGTCACCGGAAAACCTGGGCGCCATACCGGTGTACCGCTTCGAGGTTCTCGCAAAGGTAAACGATGTTGACTATCCTAAAAAGATATACTGGGTGCGGCAGGACAACGGCCTTCCGTTAAAGGAACAGTCCTTTTCCCTGAAAGGGACACTGATGCAGACTGCCTATTACATGAACTATACTATAGTGAATAAAAAGTATGTGCCGGTTAAGCAGCTCTTCATAGACGAGTTTGAAAAAGGGAACAAGACCCTGGTGGAGATATCGGGAATATCCACCGAGACCCTTGGCAGCATATTCAACAAGGCCTACCTGGAGAACCTGAGCAAATGATAAGGCGCAGAATAATAATTCTATCCATCATCATTTCGGCGGTTTTTTTTACAGCACTGTCTATGGCTGCCGAGGATGCCGGGGTTAACGAGAAGGATCTTTTTTCCAGTCCCGATACCGTCCTTGACAGCAAAAGTTATGAAAAGAAGGGGATTGATGCTGATCAGAACAGGAAGAGGCTCTCTGTTTCCGGCGAACTCACCAGTGTGAATGCCTACACGGCCATGCGTGAATCTCTGAAGAACAGGGACCATACCGGCAATCAGCTTAACCCCTATATCGACGGCGTGCTTTTTGCCGATATCAGGCTCCCGTCAAACGTGAAAGGCTTCGGCAACTTTGAGCTGAAGTATAACGCGCGGCTGGACACCACAGATGTTTTTGCCCGTGAGCTTTTCGTGGACTTCAACATTGCCAATGCTATCTACTTTCGGACCGGCAAACAGGTTCTCCAGTGGGGCAGGTGCTACCTATGGAACCCTACAGACCTCATCAACGTTGAGAAAAAGATTTTTGAACAGAAGATAGGATCGCGCGAGGGGGCCTACGGGATAAAGGCCCATGTCCCCTTCGGGACCGTTGTTAACCTCTACGGTTTCCTGGATACGAAAAAGACCGAGGATGCCGACGGTGTCGGGGGGGCGGGGAAGCTTGAATTTGTCCTGGGAAAGAGCGAGATGGCACTGTCCATTTGGGACAAAAAGACATACCATCCGGTTTACGGTTACGACTTTTCATCCAGGGTATTCCTTGTTGATATCGTAGGCGAGGCAAGCGCTTCCAACGGCAGCAACATGGACAGGGTTGTTGAACATAATAGAATACTGACAACTGAAAGGGAGAGCGGCAGGTGGATATATAAGGGGAGTATTAATTTCGGCCATGCCTTTGATGTCGGCGACCAGAAGGACAAGATACAGCTGAACATGGAATTTTTCTACAACGGCGACGGGTACTCAAAGGATTTTATTAAGGATGAAACGTTATATTTCTATGACAGGCCTGTTACAATCAAGAAGGATGGGAAGGATATCACCCTTCCGGCGGGTATAAAGGCTTACTATCTCCTTGGAAACAACCTCTTCGAGCCCAACTATCATTCACGGTATTACGGCGCGCTTTTTACCACGATAAACAAGTTCATACGAAGCGAACTTTCCCTTGTCATAAACCTTATCGGCAACATTGAGCAGAAGTCATTTATTCTGATGACCGGGATAAACTATGCGAATATAAACGACCTCAAGGCAGGGCTTATCATCTATTCATACCTGGGGAAGAGCAATACCGAGTACACCTTCAACAAGGTGGGGCTCAATGCTGTACTCACCGTGGGGATAGTTTTCTAATTATCGGACAGGAAATCCCCGCCGTTGGAATCCTGGTTTTTTCTTTTTTCCTCCCTGATTTTTTTTATCTTCATTTTCTGTTCATCGGTAAGTATGGTTTTAATCTCATCTCTCATGCCTTTGGCAAAGGTTTTTATTGCATCGCGGTCCTTCCTCACCTTGAACATTTTTTCCCTGTAACTCATTTTTACCTTAAATATCTTTTCGATCTGCTCTTCGGTAAGGTCAATTTCATTTTTTAAAAACATGTAGCGCTTTTGAGGGTCACGTTTATCTGCTTTTTTATGGCCCTCTTTTTCTTTTTTCATGGCTTCAAATTTCTTCTGCTGATCCTGGTTGAGGATTTTTTCCATGGCGCTTCTCTGTTCGTCGTGTAGTGTATCGAAGGCACCGGGAGTATTCCTGCTGCTGAATTTTTTTGTCCTGAACCCGGTATTAACCATGAATATTTTTTCAACCTGCTCATCGGACAGGCCGAGCTTTTCCTGCATCTGGTTGAGATACCTGAATTCGCTCATAAATTTTTTATGTTTTCCACTTTTTTCGCCGGCATCGGCCTGGATGGCAAGGGAGGCAACGAGCAGGGCGGAAATCAGGAAATTGGATTTGTTCATTATATTCTCCATAATAACGCAAATAAATGATAGGGTAATGGTTTTATCAAAACTTAATCTCCCATACCTGTATAAGCAGACCCCGGATAATCGAAAACCGCTTCAAATTTTTTGAAATGAGTATTTAAAATTATTAATTTTTATCAGGGTAGTAAATGATAAACCATTTGACTGAATAAAACAGAAAAGAATTTGCCACAGAGGCTCAGAGACACGGAGAAAAAATTTATTCCTACTCTGTGCCTCTGTGTCTCTGTGGCTGACTAAATGACAGGTGAGTATCAGTAATAAATATTGCTGGGATTTTTCAGTTTTGCTTCAGCTCACCCAGGGATTCCAGGGCATCATGCAGTGCTTCCCTGTGCCGGATGCTTTCGAATTTACTCATGAGGCTGTAGGCGCAGGGGACCACAAAGAGGGTGAGGAGGGTCGATAGAAATACCCCGCCGATAACAACTATGGCCATGGGCCTTATCGTTTCGGAACCGGGCCCCAGCGACAGGGCAGGGGGTATGGCAGCGGCAATAGTCGCAATGGATGTCATGAGTATGGGCCGGAGCCTTATGGGGCATGCCTCGAGGAGGGCAGCGCGGACATCGAGGCCTTCCAGGCGCCTGCTGTTGGTGAAATCGACCAGCAGTATTGAGTTTTTCTTTACAATGCCCATTAAAAGGAGCAGGCCTATCATGCTGTAGATGTTCAGGGATATGCCGGTGAGCTTCATGGCAATGAATGCCCCGGTGACACTGAATGGCAGGGCCAGGAGCACAGTGAAGGGGTGTATGAAGCTGTTGAACTGGGACCCCAGTACCATGTATGCCACGATTATCCCTAATATCAATGCGAGAATGAGGCTGTCAAAGGACTCCTTGAATGTCTGTGAACTTCCTGTCAGGACCAGGTGGTATCCCTCGGGGAGTATTTTTGAACCCTCTTTCTCAATGAAGTTCATGGCATCGGCCTGTGATTTTCCAGGGGCGGTGTTGGCGTATATGGATATTGCCCTCTCCCTGTTATACCTTGTAATGGTAAGGAGTGAGCGCTTCTCCTCAATTTTCACCACAGCGGAGAGAGGGACCATTTCACCATGCATATTCCGCACCATGATCCTGCTTATGTCCTCCGTAGTCCTGTTGAATGTATCCATGAGCTTGATCCGTATGTCGTTGCGGCGGCCCGATTCATCGGTGTATTTCCCGACACGCAGGCTCCCCACGGAAGCGCTTATCGCATTTGCTATATTTGATACCGTGACCCCCATCGCCATTGCCTTGTCCCTGTCGGGCGTAATTTTGAATTCGGGCATGCCAAGGTTGTAGTCGGTGTCAACATCGGTGACCAGGCCGGAGCCGCTCATTAACTGCATCATCCTGGAGCTCAGATCGGCGAGCCTCCCCCAATCGGGGCCCTGCACGGAGAACTGGATCGGAAAACCCCGCTTTGCCGAGAATCCGGCCAGCGAGAGGTCCATCACTGTTACACGGGTAATACCGGGGATTTTTTTTATCTCCTCCCGGATGAAGGGCATAAACTCCTGTTGAGTCGGCCTCTTTTTGAAAGGGGCTGTCACCGGACGTTCGCCGGGATCCTTCATGGTGACGCTCATGGTCCCCTGGTTCACAAGGCCCCCCTGGAATCCGCCCACGGCCGAAAAATATATTCTCACCTCGGGGCGGGACATGAGTATCGCCTCGGCCTTTTTAAATACTTCATTGGTAAGCCCCATGGACGAGCCGAGGGGGGTCTGTATCGAAATCATGAACCTGCTCTGGTCCTGGGGCGGTACGAATTCCTTTTTGAGCCCGCCCACCAGGAACATTGAGGAGGCGAAGATGAGAATCGCCGCTGCAATCATTTTTGCCCTGTTGCCCAGGCTCCATTCAAGGCCCTTCCGGTAGATGCGGGCAAGATAGTCCATGAACCGTTCCATCATCTGTCCCATCCGGGTATTGTGCCCGGTGTCGAGGAACTGGGAGCACCTCATGGGCGCCAGGGTGAGGGCCTCGACAAGGGAGAGCATTACCGCTACGGACATGGTGACGCCGAACTGGAAGAAGAATTTTCCGATTATCCCTTTCATGAATACAACCGGGAGGAAAATGGCAAGGATGGCCAGGGACGCGGCTACGGCAGCTGATGTTATCTCCCGTGCCCCTACAATTGCGGCCTTTACCCTGCCCATGCCGGCCTGGAAATATCTCACGATATTTTCAAGCACCATGATGGCGTCGTCCACGACAATTCCTATAGAGAGGGAGAGGCCCAGCAATGTAAATGTGTTCAGGGTGAATCCGAAGAAGTAGAGGACGATGAAGGCCCCCACCAGCGAAGTCGGTATGGCAAGTATTACGTTGAATGCAGAGCTCCAGGAGCCCAGGAAAGCCCAGCATACGGCCGATGTGAGAATGACCGAGAGAAGGAGCGTGAACAGGAGTTCATGGGTGGACTCCTCGATGAATTTTGTGCCGTCCCATATGACGTCAAGTTTCATGCCCTTGGGCAGGCGGTCGTTTATTTTTGGAAGTTTTGCCTTCACCGCCTTGCCCACGGATACGGCATTTGAGCCGCGCTGCTTTATTACCCCCAGCCCCACGGACCTGTTTCCGTTCATCCGGGATATTCTCCTGATGTCCGCCAGGCCGTCTTCGATTTTGGCCACCTCCCCGAGCCTGATTGGAGACCAGATCGGTTCACCGCGGCGGTTGGGGATGATGAGGTTCTCAAAATCTTTCACCGACTGGGCTTCGCTCAGGACCCGTACGCTTGTCTCCTTCGGGCCGTTCTCCATGAATCCCGAGGGGGTGAGGGAGTGCTGGCTGCTGATGGTATGTATGATGTCCTCAACGGTAATCTCCTTGTACTTCATGAGATCATTGTTGAGCCAGATGCGCATGTTGGGCTGCACGTAGCCGAAGAGGCGCAGGTCGCCGACGCCTTCAATTGTCGATATTTCATCTTTCAGGTTGTTGCGCTGAAAGATGATCATGCTCCGTATGTCAGCGGTGCCGCTGAGGCCCAGCGCCAGGATGGGCTGGTCTTCGGGGTTCGATTTTGTTACTACGGGGGGATCAATGTCTCCCGGAAGGTTCCGCTGGGCCTGGAGGATTTTTGACTGCACCTCCTGGAGGGCGGAATTGATATCCCTGTTTAATTCAAACTCTATGGTAATGTTCGTGAGCCCTTCCTGGGATATGGAGCTCACGTTCCTGATGCCTTCAATGCTCATGACCGCGTCCTCGAGGATGTCGGATACGGCCGTCTCCATGGTCTCGGGCGAGGCCCCTGCCCAGGTAATGGTAATCGTCAGGACCGGGAAATCAACATCGGGCAGCTGGCTTATTCCCATCCGGAAGAAGCTGATGCCTCCGAAAATTATCAGCCCTGCCATGAGCATCCAGGCAAAGACATTATTTCTGATTGATATATCGGATAGAGTCATTATTCTTTACCGGTTCTCCGCAGATTTATTCATTATTCGTCAATGAGGTCGGCAAGGAAAAGGGAATCGATATTTTCTGAGAGGGCCATGTCATCGCTGGAAGGAATGTCGAATTGAAACAGAACTGCTGCTGCGGCAAATATTACAGCAGCTGCAGCGGAAGATATAATTTTTTTTCTGAGGCGCCGCTTCCTTTCAACTGAAATGCGATCTATCATGCTCTTTGCCCAGGCCTGGCTGGATAATTTTTCATCAAGCGGCATATCTGAATGTATTCTTTTTTTTATCATGGAATGCATATTATTTTTTACTCCTGGCTGACCGCTCCGCGCAGCAGCCTGAGCCCCCTGAAGAGGCGGGTCTTTACCGTAGCCCCCTTGAGATCAAGCCTGGCTGCGATCTCCTTATTATCAAGCCCTGCAGAATATAGTTCAAGCACCTGCGAATATTTTCCCGGAAGTGTTTTCAGCTTACTGTTGAGAAAATCGTTCATAGATGATTTTTCAGCTTCCCTTTCGATGGAATCGGGGTTGTGCCAACGCTGCCCGTCCATGAGCTTTCTTGCCTTTGCCTCATCCCTGGAGAGTTTTTCATTCATCCTGAAGCATTCATTTTTTGCAATGGTATACATGTAGGAGCATATCCTGTCCATGTCTGTAATGTCCGATTTAGTGAGCCTTTTATACGCGCGCAGGTATGATTCCTGGACAACGTCGTCAGCGGCAGAAAGGAATCTTCTGGAAAGGTACCTGTTGACAGCGCCCAGGACAGCCCTTTTTGTTAAATGGAAGATTTTTTCAAAATCTGAATCGTTCATTATAGATGACTCAAAATTAGTATTTTCATGAATTTCAGGCCCGATAATGACAGGCAATTTTATATAAAACTATGATATTATTTCAGGACTATTAAAACAACTTTTTATTTAATAATGTAAATTTTTTTAAAAACTGTAATTGTACTTAATTCACCATTTACGACGGGATGGTTGTACAGTTTTATTATGCTAATCCATTAAAATGACTGATGGTTTCATTTTTAAGTTTTTTTTTGATAAAATATGGCCGATAATATAAAAAAATTACATCTTTTCCATCAATAAAAGGAATAATGAAAATTAAATACAAAATCCTTATCCCGATGAGCCTTATTATTCTTGTCACAACGGTGATATTTATATTTATCGATTTCCGCCATCACAACGATGCCCTGTTATACGGGATTGATAGAAAACTTGAAGTTTCAGCGCTCCTGGCAAAGTCAATGATACCGGAGAATTACCACGATCTGATCTCTGACAAAAATTCTGTATCCGGGGATGTCTACAACGGGATTGTGAACCGGTATAATAAAACATGCAGGGACCTCAATCTGGAATATCTCTGGAGCCTGATGATAATCGATGGAAAGATTGTATTCACCACGGCCACTTCGCCGGGCAAGGACGTAAGCCGCGGGGACCATGCATCTTTTTTCGACGTCCATTCAGACCCCCAGGCCTATGAACAGGCTTTCAGCACAATGAAAATCACATACAGGATAAACAAGAACCAGTGGGGAGAAACAAGGGTTGTGCTCATCCCCTTCCTTGACAGAAACAACAGGAAATACCTCTTCGGCGCAAGTATGAAATTAAGCAATATTGATGAAATATCAAAGGATTTTATTATACACATTATCATTGTTACATCGGGTATTTTAATTATTGGGATTTTCGTCTCCTTTTTCGTGGCAGGGTCCCTGTCCAGGCCCATTTCCGACCTGTCATCGGCCGCTGAACAAATCTCCGTCGACGGGATAGACCGCCGGCGTACAGTGGCCATAAAGGGGAGCCATGAGGTGGAGTCCCTGTCAAAGAGCATTGAAGCCATGAACGACTCCATCAAACAGAAGATAGATGACCTTGAAGAGGAGATTGATGTCAGAAAGGGCGCGCAGCAGGAACTTTCCCTGAAAAACATGGAGCTTGAGGCCCTGAATGAAGAACTCACCGCTGCCATGGAGGAGCTTGAAGCGACAAATGAGGAGTTCCAGACCCAGAACAGCGCCCTCATTGAATCCCATACCGAGCTCCATACGAGCCGGGAAGAGATCAGCAAATCCCTGATTGAAAAGAACATACTGCTGAAGGAGATACATCACCGGGTGAAAAACAATCTCCAGGTTATAACAAGCCTCCTGGACCTTCAATCGGTGAATATAAAAGATGATTATGACAGGGGCCTCTTCCTCGAGAGCCAGAACAGGGTGCATTCCATGGCGCTCATTCATGAAAAACTCTATCAGTCAGAGAACATGAGTGAAATAAATTTCAGGGAATACCTGGAGGATCTCTCTCATGAACTCCTGAACACCTATCATGGAAAGATTAAGACCGTTACCATCGTTAACGACTGCGTGGATGTCAAACTGACCATCGATTATGCCATTCCCTGCGCCCTCATAATAAATGAACTCGTTTCAAACTCGCTGAAGTATGCATTCCCGGGAGACATGCGCGGGGAGATACGGATAACCTTAACCGGCGGCGATCATTTCGGACTCACCGTGAGCGATAACGGGATAGGCCTTCCCGTTGGGTTTGATTACAAGAGCACCGGAACCCTGGGCCTTCAGCTTGTGAATTCCCTTACCAGGCAGATACGGGGTGAAATTAAACATGAAAATATTGGCGGCACTTCCTTTTCAATCACCTTTAAAACTGATATGATATAAGGCCCCATGTAAACCGTATGCCGCAACCGCTCTCTGCGCATCCTCTGTAACTATTTCCATTCAATCATTCGTAATCGATAATTTTTTTGGTAAGCTATGTATTTCCTTTGTCCCGATTGACCTCACCCCCGACCCCTCTCCGGATCAGAGAGGGGGGTTGGACATGAATTTCTGGTTATAAAAAATAACATTATCATTTAATATTATTATTTAATCCTTTATCATAATAAAAAGGCTAAAATACATGTGCCTCATCTTTTGTCAGGTGAGGAATCGGGGGCGAGGTCAGACTCTGTCAATGTAATGGAGCGCGATCGAGGGCATTTTTTCAATATAATGCTGATAAAAGAGCTTGACCGTGAAAGGATTTGACTGTATTTTTATACCTGCAGGGGTTTCGGCCCTGAACGTTAATATTAAAACCACCAGGCAGGGGGATTTGAAATGAATAAACCGAATCCGAGAGTAATCGGCATATTAATCTTCGCAGGGATTGTCCTCATCGCCCTGATTATTAAATTCACTACAGGCCCGTCCACGGGAGGCGGAAGCATTTCCGGAAAAGTTCTGGAGCTGAAGTTCGTGAACAGCAGCGCCAAGAAGGGCTGGGTTGATGCCATGGTTAAGCAGTTCAACGAGGCCGGGCATAAAGTCGACGGATATGGTATCGTCATACGTGCGTCCCATGGAAATTCAGGTGAACAGCTCGACCAGATAAAGGAGGGGAAACTGGCGCCCGACCTCTGGTCTCCCGGGGACGAATCATGGCTTGAAATGGCTGCGGCCCACTGGAAAAATATCAACCAGAAAAAGCTCTATGAGAAGTATACCCCCCTGGTTAATATTCCCCTTGTCATAGCCATGTGGGAGCCCATGGCAAAGGCCATGGGGTATCCCGGGCCCATAGGCTGGCAGGACATTGCAAGGCTTGCGTCAAACCCGAAAGGGTGGGCATCCCTGAATCATCCCGAATGGGGCAAGTTCCGGTGGGGCCATGCGCACCCCGATGCCAATTCCGGGTTCCTTGCGGTAATCTCCGAAGTCTATGCCTCGCTGAATAAAAAGAGCGGCATCACCGCCGATGATTTAAAGAGGCCTGAGGTTGTGAGTTTTCTGAAAAAAATTGAAGGCGCAGTGGAACATTACGGCCTCTCCAATACATGGATCGACGACCTGATGCACAACAAGGGCCCGGCATACCTCTCCTGCGCCGTGCAGTATGAGAATACTATAATTGAGAGTAATGAGAAGAATAAAAACAGGCCCTTTAAGCTTGTGGCCATCTATCCCAGGGAGGGAAATTTCTGGACGCAGCACCCCGTTGCAGTCCTGGACGGCGACTGGATGACTCCCCAGAAACGGTCAGCGGCCATGAAATTCGTTGAATTCCTCCTGAGCAGGGACGCGCAGAAGGAGGCCATGCGCATGGGCATGAGGCCCATTATTGAAGGGCTGGACCTCGGGAGCCCCTTTGACGAGGAACATGGCGTTATTGCCAAAGTGGACCAGAGCAAAAAATATACCGTGCCTGAAGAAAATGTACTGAAAAGGATACGGGACCTCTGGGAAGACGTGAAGATACCGGCAACCATAGTCATGGTCATTGACAGGTCCGGGAGCATGAACGGAGAGCCCATCAACAATGCCAGGAGCGGGTCCATTGAGTTCATTAAAAATATGAAGCCCAGGGACAGGATAAAAATCGTCATATTCAACCATGTCATTGCGGAGCTCACGGACTATTGCCTCATCAGCAGGTGCAGGGAGGAGATTATCACCAGGATGGCAGGGGTTTTTGCCGAGGGGAATACCGCCCTGTACGATGTCACTGCCAGGTATTACGATGAGCTCGCGAAAATGATGCAGGCTGAACCCGACAGGCGCTACTCGCTCCTGCTCCTCACCGACGGCATGGACACCAACAGCAGGATAAACCGGCACGACTTCCTGGACAGGTTCCCCCAGGGGGAGAAGTTCGATGTGCCCAAGATATATTCCATAGCTTATGGGAAACAGGCGGACAAAGATTTACTCACCGAAATATCGAACAGGACCAATGCACGGGTGTTTATAAGTTCTCCTGAAGAGATCGTAAAGACCTACAAGGAGTTGTCGGCGAATTTCTGATTTCTGGAAGGTATAAAAATCTCTCACGCGGAGGGCGCGGAGAACGCAGAGGATAATAAAGAAAGATTAAACACTTCGGCACTTCGGCTTCGCTCAGTGACCACACTTCGGCTTCGCTCAGTGACCGCTGCCGTCAGGGGAACAAGAAAATTGGGTCGTTGAGCGGAGCCGAAACGACCGGGGGCCTGTTTCAGGGATAGGGTATTATTTCGTTCCCTGCCGCAAACTTTTTTTCAGCATGATGAATTCATTGACGCTATTCATATCCAGTGAAACATCAAAATCGGACAGCCATTTGATTATATATTTTTTATCATAAGCAGGATTCTTCAGAAGTATCGATTTTACGTCCTCAATATCGCGGGGCCTGCCTGCGACCATTTTATGTATCACCACATCTTCCAGTGACGCGAAGTTTATTTCTAATCCTTCAAGTGTAATCCTGTTCACCCTTTTCATTGCTGATTGTTCATATGCTGAATTTGAGAATATGAGGTCGGCCCGTATGCCGCTCTTTTCATCAAGAACAGGGAGAACCATGGTTTTTTGGACAAAAGTTTCCGGGTCTTTGACAAGGATTGATAATTTTAATGACTTTGCAAGTTCTATAATGATTTCCAGTTTATCGGCGCCAATGCCTAGGGTGATATCTATATCCTTTGTCAGGCGCGGTTCCCCGTAGAGTAAAACCGCCTGCCCTCCGATGATCATGTAGGGAATGCTTTTTTTTTCCAGTTTAATGGCGATTTTTTTTATTAATTTCAGGAACACTGTTTATCGCCTTTGCGAATTTTATATCATTCTCAATACCATCCAGGGGATTTTTCAGTGGAAAAATGCATAATGCCAGTGCCTCCTTGTACATGGATCTCAGGATTTTTTGGTTTCTGAGATAATCTGAAGGATTTTTCCGCACGAGATTGTTTTCGAAATTCTGAAGATATATGCTGTTTTTTATCACCGGAAATTCCTCTATCTTTATAAGTTAACGATTCCCGCAACGCCTGTCAAGCGAATTTGGGATTATTCCGGGATAAATTCCGATTCATCAAAGGGGGGTGTTGACAATGACCCTCTACATCCCTTCCATCTTCAGTGTCTTTTCAAGCACCTCGATCTCCACGTCCAGGTTCATCACGTCGTCGTCAAGGAGCTTGAGGTACTGTTTTTTGAAACTCTCCTTTATGATGTCCAGGAGATTCTCTGCCTTGGCAAGGGTCTCCTCAATATTTTGTGATCTGGCCTCCTTGGATGAAAGATCTACATATTTTTCAACCAGGGTGATTGTGGCATCGAGATAGTAGTTGAGGAAATTTTTTGCTGCCTTGATGTCCTTTGGATCCTTTTTGAAGTTGTCAAGAATTTTTCTGACAGAAGAGCATATCTCATCGAGCTTTGATCTCACCTGGGCCTTTTTGATCCTGTTTTTATAGGACTCAAGGGTCTTCAGCTTTTCTGAAACTTCGGATATAACCTTATTAAGGGTCTCCCCGCTTATTCCTCCCCTGTCAGCCTCTGCCTCTGCAGCCGGTGACTGGAAGGTGAAGAGCCCTGCAATGTAGGCAGCAATGCCCAGGCCAATGGATACGAAAATATTCAGGTCCAGGGCAATGAAGAAGAGGAGAAATAAACCCCCGGCTAAGAGTCCAAGGACTCCATGCCTTAGAAATTCTTTAACAGGTGGATTCATATAAGGGACCTCTTTTTTTGCCTGCGGCTGATATAATTATGTTAATTGTAAATACTGTTTATTCAACCGGTTAATAAGTCAATAAATTTTTAGGAAAGCTCATTCAGGAATGCAAGCATATATACATGTTCAATCATTTATTAAAACAATGCCCTCACCCCCGGCCCCTCTCCCGAAATAGGGAGAGGGGAGGTAGTGACGTTAATGGATATTCAAGACAAATTTGTAGATGACTATTTATAGGCATTTATAATGAAATGACACAATTTTGTTAATTATTTTTTGGGAAAAGAAATATTTATATATATACTTATCATATGTATAAGAAGCCCTCGCCCTAATGGGAGAGGGCGCGCGGAGCGCGGGTGAGGGCATTCGGTTAAAAGGAAAATCCAAATTTTTACTTGATGTTTATGAAATATCAGGTTATCTTCATATCAGCCTTCAGCCATGAAATGAAGGTGTGTGTTTTTTTTGCTGATAGAATTTGCCGATTTCAGAATTTTCCGGAGATGGTATGAAAAATTTTGTATTGATTTTAGCGGCACTGGGACTGACCCTGATACTGTCGGTTGAGGTGTTTTCAAAAAAGGATGATATGAACAGAACCTATGGTAAACCGGAAAATTCCGGAAAGAGGATTGTCATCCTCATCAGGCACGCTGAAAAAGTGACCGATGATGAGCCGTACCTTTCGGACAGGGGGAAGGCCAGGGCGGAATATCTGAAAAACTTTTTCGGCGATTCACCCTCTTGCCCGAGGATAATCTATGCACAGATGAGCGATAAAAAGCACAAGTCCCTCCGGTCAATACATACCGTCATCCCCCTGTCGGACTATAAAAAAATTCAGCTCAACACCCTTTTCACTGCAAAGGAGACGGGTGGGCTTGCGGAAACGATTCTGAATCTTAAAGACGAGAGTTTCCCGGTACTGGTATGCTGGTCACACCAGAGGATTGGAAAGATTGTCTCTGCCCTTTTAAAGAAACAGGTGGAGGATTTCCCCAAGGGCTATGATACGGTCTGGACCGTGGACCTGGACAGGAAGGAGATTTCCGTTTCCAGCCAGGGATTTTAATCCTTAAGGGGAACCATAATATTTAAGGGTCTTTCTATATTGTTGGGGAAATATAATATTTTTTTCCTGAACTCAATGCCCTCACCCCCGGAATATCATGGGCAGTTTGATACAGCCCCGCCGGTCACCACGACGCATTGCATCCCGCCGTAGGTACTTGTAGCAGTATATTTTGAAAAGGGGATCTGCCAGTAGCTTCCCGAATCGTTGATGAGAACCCGCCAGTAATAGGTTCCATTAGCAAGAGTAGATGTGGAATAATTTGTTAGCAAAGTACTTGTTGCATATATTGACGTCGATGTGGAGGTGTTGTCACTGAAAAATTGTGGAACCGTTGTGCTTATACGTCCCACGGTGAAAACATTATTGAAGAGCTGGAAATTATAGGAGAGCGCTCTCCCCTGAAGGGAATAGGATGCGTCCCAGGAGAAAGTAATATTCCCCCCGCCATCGTCATCCTGGCCCAGCCAAACGGGAACGGGTGCGTTGAATTCATACTTCGCAATTGTATAGGTTTCGCTGACAACGGATTTCAGTTTTGCGATCTCCCCGTTTATCTCTGTCTGTATTCCCGCATCGGCGCAGCTTGACGGAACAAAAGAGAGGGGGAGGTCATTACAGTCTGCCGCTGCCAGGAGATAGGGATTTACTATCGGTGTATAGATATCAATCTTGGCAGCGATCTTTACATCGGTAAGGTAGACTGTCCTTATCTCGTCGATTTTTGCAAGGAGATCCGTAACGTTCTGGGAATTGCTTAAGAACAGCCTGTGGAGTATGGTGGCCCAGTAGTTGGCCGGCCCATACTTGGTTTTCATGTCATAGTCATAGAGGTCATTCAAGGTGGCCTGGTCAAGCTGGAAATACCATCCCCATGCACCGTCATAGTCCCAGGGCAGGAAATACCAGACCGTTGAATTCACCGGGGAGTAGAGGTAGAAATTCTGGTTCTGCGTATCCACGTTCAGGGTAATCATATTTATTGCCAGCCATGTGAGGTAGTTGTCTCTGTTGAAATAGAGGTCAATAACCTCATCTATGGTGCTGGTGCTTGCGGCATTGATATCCCTGATCATGTCCAAAAGTTTTGTATGGTCATTGTTCCCCTTGCTCTCCAGAATAGCATCAAAGGCAGCAGTGTTATTGGCGGCAATGGCGGCCTCGAGCTTTTCCAGATCACCATCTGTGCCGTTTGACGAAAAGGTGAAGCTTTTTGTCTTGTACAGGTTCCCGTTGTCGTCAAGGCCGTGGCTCTTTAAGAATTTTTTATCGCCGTTTTCAATGAATGTGAAGATGCCGTAAGACACGGGCGGGTCCTGTGTTGTTGATGCTGTATCCCTGTTGATTTTTATTTCGACAAACTGCGTCCTCATGCTTGTGAAGTTGGGTATCTCCTTGAATATGTCGAAGCTCAGCTTGTTACGCATCCTGGTAAGTTCATAGGTGTGCTTGTTGAAATTCAGGTTGTCCTGCCCCCGCCATAAATCAGGGGTGCTGGTGCTGTTTGCGAGCTCCACCTTCCACGATTTCTGCCCCAACCATGCATCGCGGGTGGATCCGCCCCTGAGCTTCAATGTCCCTGCCTGTTCAAAAAGTACTGCGCTGGTGCCGGTTGAGATTTCCCTGAAGGTGATGTTCACCGGAGGCGGGGCATAGGCAAGGCATCCCGGGTATGTGGGGACCGTGCTGCCGCCGCAGGTCCAGTTAATAAGGTTGTCGAAGGCCGCCTCCTGACCGGAATCCACCAGGAGGTGAATTTCCAGTACGCCTAATGTGTCGGCATTATAAATGCTCCTGTCTTCAATGATAGAGTTGTCAGTGCTGCTGCCGGTTATGTCAAAGGCGTATGCCCCCAGGTTTGAATCAATGGATATGGATGCGGTGGTTGTGCTTATATCAGTTGGCGAATATTTTATGGAGAAGGAGGTCCTGCTGCCGGGGCTGATGTTCAATGATGGGAATGATGTAACGGTAAAGTCAGTTGCACCGGCAATTGTGACCATCGGTGATCCCGAAAGGGTCACATTGCTGCTGCCGGTATTTTCTATGATAAAGCTCTCAGTTATGGTGTAGCGCTTTTTCGTTGCCGGAAAGGTAAAGCTGCCTGTATCGCTGGGAATGGGTATGGATCCATTGTAAATGTTTATCCCCTCTGAGGTTCCCGGCGTACTGGAAGTATCGGCAGCTGATTTTGTAAGGGTACTGTTTCCGCATCCCTGGAATAAAAGCGCGGCGGTGATGAGAAATATTATCATATACATCATATTACATCCAATGGCAGTTTTTCTTTGAGTTTCTTTCATGATTCCTCTGCTTCTTTATTTCTCTGTGTCTCTGTGCCTCTGTGGCGGATTTTTATATTTTGTAAACCTCTGCCCGTATTCAGAGCCATCTTACGGAATCCAGATCGAAGCTTTAGTCCCATCCTTGTATCCGCCCATGATGAGCTTTCCGCTGTTGCTCAGAGTACAGCTGTTCACCTCGTCGTCCACTGCATCGGGTGTGACCGTGTACTGGTCCAGGAATGTCCCGCCGGTATTGAAGAGCCATACATGCCTGTCCTTGAAATTGGTCGATATGCTGTTTGTGATATACCCTCCCACGTAGAGCGTGCTGCCGTCATACACTACGCATTTCCCCGCATCGGCATGGTTATATCCCCCCTCCTTGATTACCGGTGTTCCGCTGGCGAAGGATGACGCGTAGGCGCCGGTGGCTGCATTCAGGCCGACGAGAACCATGTCGTAATCGCCTGCATCGTTTTTTGCAGAGCCGGTGACATAGAGAGTGGAGCCGTACAGGAGCATCCCTTTGGCTTCGCTTTTATATCCGTTTGATAGAGGATAAAAATCGATCATTAGAATGCCGGTAGTTGATGTGGCAAAGCCCGGGAACATCACTCCTGTATCAGCTGTTAGCTTGAAAACTGCAAAAACATCTTCCCCTCCATTAACTGATATTGTCTCCCTTACGGACCCGGATATATACAGTGCGTTTGATGCGGAATCATATTTCAAGTCCTTGACTGAATCGCCCAGGTTTAAGCTGCCGTTATATACCCATGTGCCGCTGGTGGCAAAAGTAGCGTCCATGAGGCCTGCGGTATTCAGTTTCCGAATAACTATGTCCGACTTGCTTGTAGATGTTGTGTAGCCTATATCATATGCATAGTTGTAGGCGTCTACGGCTATGAATATGGACGATGTTGAACTCGAGGTATCGATTGCAATTGTCTTAATAGACTCCTCTGTCCCGGCCGCAGGGTTAACCCTGTCCCTGAACATGTAGATCCCTGTAGTGTTGAATGATGTATCAAGGGCCCCACTGGTGGAATTAATCTTCATTATATAGGCTTCTTTACTATCCTCACCGCCGATGAATATGTTTCCTGCCGCGTCACGCGCTATGGCCGAGGCCTTGTCTGTGCTGTAGGACTTGTATCCCCCTGACCCCCATGTTGTATCCACGGTGCCGTCTGATGTCAGTTTAACAAGAAAGATGTCATTGGCGCTGGTGCTGTTCTCAACATTTCCTATGCAGAAAAAGGAGCCGTCGGCATTTTTCACGCAGTCGGCCACATCGGCCCGGACCACGGTTGACCCGTCAGCCATAGAGGGCGACAGTAAACTTGAATCGGCGGTAGTTGAAAGGGCGGCGGCTTTTTTCTTTGTGTCCCCGCTGCATCGGGAAATAATTATAATAGAAAATGAAAGTAATAAAAGAAGAATTCCATTTATTGTAGATAATGGTATGTTTCTGCTCATAGTAACCTCACATAAAGTGCTTTATTATCATACTGAAATAAAATTTAAAAGGGTATAAAAATTTCATTTAAAATTCAATAATTGCTCCCCTTTTCGAGCTGATTTATCAACCTGAATAATTATATACTTAAAAATGGGAAAAAAGTCAATAAACCTGCCATTTTTTTACTGACAAGGGGTAAATAACTATTCAAAACTTTATGGTAAAAATCCGATATTTGTAGTAATAAACTATAGGGCTGTCATAATAAAAGTCAGCCACGGAGACACAGAGTCTCTGAGTAATATTGAATATTTTATTAATATTTTTTATCAATAATATAAAACCATTATATTGATTCCTGTTTACTGAATATTATAAAATATAAATTTTTTTCTCTGTGCCTCAGAGACTCTGTGGCAAAATGCCATTTGCCATATCGGCAGCAACCAGTATATAGGAGACAACTGAAACATGCCGGATTTATTAACAATCAGATCCCTGAGCAGCAGCCCGTCGCTTCTGACAATTTTAATTCCCATACTGCTCTCCTTTATCCTGTCATCCATGATTGCCTACTTATATGAGAAAACCTTTCACGGACTTTCCTATTCCCGGAATTTTGTCCAGGCGATGATTTTAGGATCCATCGTTGTTTCCATAGTAATGCAGGCAATAGGCGACAACCTGGTGAGGGGCCTGGGCATGCTGGGGGCCCTGGCCATTATCAGGTTCAGGACAAACCTGAAGGACTCCAGGGATATGGTATTCCTTTTCGCGTCAATGGCTGTGGGGATTGCCAGCGGAGTTCACAGTTACGCCATTGCCATTATCGGCGGATTGAGCTTTTCAGCTGCCGTGCTCATCCTGTCAAAGTCCCCGCTGGGGCAGAAGAGCTTTTTTGACGGCTTATTAAGATTCAGCATGATTAATAATCCTGAGAATAACAGGAGATGCGAGGAGATATTGTCCAGGTACTGCCGGGTGTTTATCCTCATCACCATCCGGGAGATCGCGAAGAACCGCTTTGACGTGGCCTACCATGTAAAATTCAAAGACAGCAGGGTCCAGGCCGATTTTCTTTCAGAGTTTAATGAAATTGATACTATCCAGGGCGTCCAGCTTCTGTTGCAGGAGACTACCGTTGAAATATGATGGTTTAACACATATGCAGATGATTTTGAAGAAGATTGAAAATATCCCGCTCCTTGTTGTCTGGTCTGCAGCGGTGATACTGCTGGTTATCATTTTTATATTCAGAAATGAATATCAATCGGCAAAGTTTATCGGCATCGTGGAACCGGGGGAGATTGTTGTCAGCAGGGAAAGGGCCGTTGTATTGAAAAAGCTCCACGTGCTGCCCGGGCAGAAGGCTGATAAAGACATGCTCCTGGTCGAGCTTGAGAGCCCTGATCTTAATGAAAAGGCGATGCTGGTCTCCGTGAAACTGGGCCAGCTCCTGCAGCAGTACCGGCTCAACAACAACATGAGGATAATTTCCGAAAGCGTTGATAAGGGAGCGGCGAGGCCGCCTGTTACCGGAAGCTTCAGCCTCCTGGACATACAGATAAGCACGCTGAGCAGCGAGCTTGATTTCTACAACAAAGAGAAAGAGAAATTGAGGGTCATCGCCGATATTCCATGCGTCATCGGCGCCGTACATTTCAGGGCAGGGGAGACCATCCAGCCCTATGCGCCCATACTCACCATGATACCTGAAAGGCCGGTTTTTATCCGGGGATACATCCAGGAGAATACCATTGTCAATATCAGGGCCGATGACACCATCTACACCCGGTCGATGGTCAACAGCAGCAGCAGTGCCGAAGGAAAGGTCCTGAGCGTGGGGTCGAAAATGATCATGCTCCCCGAGAGGCTTATCCTGAACCCCGGCATAAAACTCTGGGGGAGAGAGATCATGATACGGATCCCGCCCGGGAACACCCTGGTATTTGATGAAAAGGTGATCATAAGCAGCCGCCGCCTCACATTCCTTGACGGAATTCTCTAAATCCCATGAGATGCTGTATTCCATACATATTGCTTCCTGTTATGCTGGTTCCGGCATTGTCGCTTTTCCCGTCACCGGTGAACGAAGTTACGGTAAAGGATTTTTTATCAGACGTGATTAATGATGATGAAGTTGCCGGGAGGAGGAAGTCGGCCCGCTTCATGTCATGGGCGCCCGGTAATACGTCGGGCCTGAACAGCATGCAGTACCGCTACAAGCTCGATGAGAAGAATGCCTACTCGGGGTCCTCCCTCAGGATGTACCTGAACGGCCTTGATGAAACATCGGCAGCATCCGGGCTCTCGTCGAAACTCAGGGAGGAGGGGAGGATCGGGCTCGGCCTCCTCATCAACCGCAAGATCAGGGAGAGATATATGCTCCTGGTGAAGCATGACAGCGACATCCGGCTGCGCGATCTTTACGCCAGGGAAATTTCCCTCCTGACCGACAGGGTCAATGTGCTGAAAAGGAATGCCGACCTTGCCATGAAGCAGATGAACCTCATCCTTGAATCGGAGCGGGGGATAGAGGCTGCCAGGGCGGAGATTATTGATCTTGAGAAGTCAATGAGCCATTCCCTCAGGAAAGTTTCACTCCTGTCCCATGGAGGCGGTGAGGGGACAAATTTCTCTATTAATTATACCGGAATGGTCAGCGTTGCCGGCATTGAAAAAAAGATGGAGAGGATAATGGAGAGGGCCCTGGTTCTTGCTGACAATATCTACCATAAAAAAGCGATGAATGAACTCCATGTGACAAAGGATACGTATGAATTTGAACTTTCCCGCGAGAGGAGATACTTCAACTACGTGGAGTTCTCCCTGGACAGGAATAATAAATATGGCGGGGTCCTGGACAGGGACCTGCGAGGGAGCCTTGAATTTGCCTTTACCCTGCCCCATGTCACCTCGGGAAATATCGAACTGAACAGCAGGCAGTCGGCCTATATTGTGAAAGAGAGCGAGGTCCGCTTTTTCGCCAGGAACCTGAAACTTGATATAGGCAACAGGATTGATGACCTGAAGGTGCTCCTTGAAAAATATAAGACGATGAGTGATTCGGAGTCGGTAAAGAAGGGGAGGCACTATATACGTATACTCTCGAAGTCCGATGGAAGCGACCCTCTGCTCCTCATAGACTTATATGGCCATATACTGAAACATGATATTGCAGTGGAGAAGGTGAGGCTCTCTGTTTTTACCGCATACCTGGACATGCTTGACCTCTCGGGCATGCTTGTGAAGCAGCCGGTCATGAACTTCCTGTCTGAAAAAGATGAGCACCTCTAAGGCCGGAACAAGCAAGCTGCGCTATGAAAGGTATGAGATGAAATATTTCATACCTGAAAGTTATATCGAGCCCATATCGGAATATATTTCAGCATACTGCGGGCTCGATGAATACTCAGCGAAGTCCGGTGACGGGTTCTATGCGGTGAACAGCCTCTACTTTGACACCCCGTCATTCCTGTTCATTAAAAACCGTAAGGATGACCTTGATGACCGCATAAACATGCGCATCCGTTTTTACGGTGAAAACCCCGAACTCCCCTATTTTATGGAAGTGAAGAGGAAGGTCAAGGGGTATATCATCAAGAGGCGGGCCAGGATAACTGACGGGGACCTGGACAGGGTCATATACGATTCGGCCTATTCCTATCCGATGCAGGAGGGCTCAAAGGAGTATTCAAACTTTCATTATTTTCTCCACCTTCTCCATTCCCACGGGGCCGTGCCGCAGATAATAATCAGATACTTGAGAAAGGCATATTTTTCAACAATCAATGACTATGCCCGGATAACCTTTGACAAGGACCTGGTTTACCAGGTCAGGGATACACTGGATATCAGGCTCCATGACGGGACCTCGGTGCCCTATATCGGCATGAATTTTCCCGGGGGCGGGAGGTATGTGGTCTTTGAACTGAAATGCAACATAACCGTCCCCGTGTGGTTCCTCGATATCATACGGACTTTCAACCTGGAGCGGTCGGCCTTTTCCAAGTACGCGCTGGCTATGCAGGAGGTCATCACCCTGCAGCAGGAGAGGCCGGTTTTTTTTGCCAGGAGATCGGGGCTCAGCCATGTAATGGGCTGACAGTTCAGATTCAGCTGCCGGCTATTTCCGGGCCGCTACTCATTTTTTTCCAGAAAGAATTTTCCGTCCTTCTCATTCCAGAAAAGTTTAACCTCCCTCCGTTGAATGGAAGCGAGAAAGTTTTTCATGGCTGCAGTCTCATCCCTTGATGACTCATTGAGATCCAGAACCGACTGAAGGTGTGAAGTCTCCATTGTTACGGTAATGGTTGTACCGTGCCTGGGGAGCCTCCAGGTATATGCCAGATATTTTGTTACTGCATCCGGCGCTTCTTTCCGGCCGGTAAATTGGGAACAGGTTATTGCCGGGAGCATTTCTTTTTTATTTGAAACCCATCTGTTTTCTGTATGCTCAAGGCACTCAAGCCGAACCTGCCCGAGCATTTTAGTGGGCGTAACAGTCCCGTACCTGCTTATCATGAGAAAAATCCGCCCATTCGAAGCGTTGAACTGGGCTGCCTCTGTTTTCAGCACACCGCCGATAGCCCAGGCATTACGGAGATCCCATGGAATGGCAGGAGGCATATTATCCGCATTTCCATCATCCCCAGATTTAACCCCGCCGATCCGCGGCATCTGCGTATATTCTATGAAACCGTTTTCAATATCCACGGTGAACGCGGATATTTTAAAGGAGGGGACTTCGGGCATTACGGTCCATTTTCCACCCTGGTATATGAGCCGGGGGAGGCTCCCGCCTTTTTCAATATAGGAATTGTAATAGGTAATGATGTTCCCGGGCCCGCCATGGATGCTCATGTAACTGCAGAAAAGGAATACTATCAGGGGCATGGGAAAAAGCTTTTTTTTCATCATCATCGTAAAACTTCCTTGTACCTGAAAACATGCTTGAAAATATTGTCAGAGATCCATCTCTATGAGCTATAATGCCGGTTTTGTCAACTGATTCTTTCTTTGTCCCCTGTGCCGCTGATACCGGTTTCTGCTTGACATTTTCATCATATCATTAATTATTAATATAAGTTGGTTCTGTCTAAGAATATGAGGATTTTGCCACAGAACCGGTGAAACACGGAGAAATGATAAAATATCATGACATTCTCTGTGCCTCCGTGTCTCTGTGGCCGATTTATTGTCAGCTTCAGCCAGTATTATATAATCATCAATTTCAATTATCCGGGATGAAATATCTATGGAATTACAGAAAATAGTCAGGACCCTTCTGCAGAACAGCAGGATATTCAGGAATTTCACCGAAGAGGAGATGGTGGACATACTCCAGTTCTGCAAGAGCAAGTCCTTTAAGAGCGGTGATGTCATCATAAAGGAGAACACAAAGGGGAGCGATTTTTTCATCATCGTCTCGGGGTCGGTGTCCATAAAAAAGGAGAGCAAGAGCATTGATATGCTGAGGGCAGGGGAATGCTTCGGCGAGATGGGCGCCATTTCCGACACGAGAAGGTCGGCCACCACGGAGTCAGTGGGCGACACGCTCCTCCTGGACATCGACTTTGACAAGCTGGACCTCCTTAAAATGGAGATTCAGGTGAAGCTCTACCGGAACCTCACCATTGTCCTTTCAGAAAGGCTGAGGAAGAGGATTGAGGATATCGTCCATGAACACTCATGAGAATAATCACAATCACCGCCATCATTTTTCTTGCTCCATTTCTCCAGGCCGAAAGTCAGAATAAACGGTACACCATTGAGAATTCCGAAAGGCTGAAGAATTCGGGCCTCATTCACTGGCGTGAATATGGAACCGAGGCCTTTGATGAGGCTCTCAGAGAAAAGAAGCCCCTCTTTCTCCTTCTCACTGCCCCGTCATGGTGCTACTGGTGCCATGTCTATACAAGCGAGGACTATGTATATCATCCTTACCTCTATCCATTTATAAACAGCAGGTTTATCCCGGTATATGCCGACGCAGACAGGAGGCGGGATATTGCACGCCAGCATCTTGAAGGGGGCTGGCCGACAACGGTAATTCTTGCCCCCGACGGCAGAAGGCTTTACGGATATTCCGGAGTGAAGCCGGTTAAGGATATACTTTCCGGTCTTGAGAGGGCTTCATCATTTGTCAAGGTAAGGAACTTCAGCGCCATGGCTCCTGCCGGTTACAAAAAAACCGTCAGCGCCGCCCCGGGCGTCCGGGAGCTGGAAAAATTTTTACAGGATTACCGGGAGTTCCTTGTTGATTCCTACGACCCGGTTCATGGCGGTTTCGGCAGGGGGGAGAAATTTCCCGAGGGGCTTGCAATAAATTACCTCCTGGACCTCTATGAGGAGGGGAGGGAGGATATATTTCTGCAGATGGCCGGCCGTACCCTTGAAGGCCAGTATACGGAGATCGGAAAGGCCGGGACTGATTACAGGCTCTATGACCCGGTGGAGGGGGGCTTTCACAGGTACGGCACCTCACGGAGCTGGTCGCCGCCGCACTATGAAAAGATGCTGAACGACAATGCCAGGCTTGCCATGGCCTACGGCCGCCTGGCCCGTCTTGCCCCCGGGAATAAAAGGGCGGCTGAGGTCACGGATAAGACCATTGCCTATATGATTGACCGGTGGTACGACAGGGAGAAGGGGGGGTTCTCCGGCAGCACCGATGCCCATTCCGAAGGGGCCTATTACGGGCAGAGAGAGAGGCCCGGCGGAAAGCCCGGGGTGGACAGGACCAAGTACACCGATTGGAATTCCGAGGCGGTGATAGCCTTTCTCACCCTCTATGAATACACCGGGGATGAGAAGCTTAAGGAAGCAGCTGAAAGGACGCTCGGTTTTTTTGTACGTGAGATGGTGACGGAGCAGGGATACTGGCATTTCATGGCGCCCGGCGGAATGAAATCCGTCAGGGGCAGCCTTGCCGACAATTCATGGTTATGCGCTGCATGTATCCGCGGCTTTGAGGTCACCGGAAGCGGGGCATGGCTCAAAGAGGCCGTTACGCTTGCAGGCTATACCCTGGACAGGCTGTACGACTGGAGGGGAGGGGGTTTTTTTGAGAGGAACAGCCCCGACAGGGATCTCTACAGCCGCGGCGGAAATTTTATATCAGGAAAGCCCGATGAGGAGAACGGGATTATGGCCTGGGCCATGGTGAAGCTCTACATGATCACCGGCGAGGCTGTCTACCTGGGCGCCGGGATTAAAACATTGGGGGCCAAGCTCCATGAGGCAGGGTTCCTGGACAGGGGCTATTATTATGCGAAAGCAGCCCGGCTTATCATCAGGCATGATCTCCTGGCTGTGTACAAAAGAATAAAAAATGTAATCGACGGCATTGAAGATGCCAGGCTTAAAAATTACTGGCTCGATGATTATCTGGAAAAACATGAAGGGGATATGAACAGGGATCCCGATTATGCTGATTTTTCTCCGGTGCAGGCAACAGGCGGGCAATCCACTGTCAAGGTGATCTTTTATTCCATGGTATCGGGAATCCTGTCCATGTTTTCTTTCAGAAGCCTGTCAGTGGCGCTGATATTTTTTCCCCTGCTGTTATGCAGCCTCGGCATGAAAAATAGCATCACCGCGGCAATTTTTTTACTGTCTGCGGCATGTGCATACTCATTTACCGGGACAGCAATGATGGAACAGGGCGGGGTGATGGCAGGGAGCCATGGCGGAATGGCAAAACTTGCCGGAGGGATCATCATGGCTGCGGCCATTTGTATCCTCATCCTGAATGGGAAGAATAAATCAGGCCCGACAATAAAAATTCATGCTGGAATTTCACTGGTGCTCGGGGCGGTATCGGGATATTTATGGGGGCCTCTCCAGGGGCCGGTTTTTACCGGCATGATCCTGCCGTCACTTGCAGTTTCTGCTACGATGACCGGCTGGGTTATCCTTTTTTTCAATGCAGCAGGCATGTGCCTGCCGTGGTCGGCATTATTCATCATCGCCGGGAGGCTGATAAATTTTCAGGGCGCGTGGGTTTCCCTTTTTGTTCTCGCAGCAATGGGTATCATGGTGTTTTCGGGATTATATGGCGAACTTGCCAGCCAGGTGAATGGCGGCAGCATGATAAATTATATTTTCCGGTTCGAGGCGTGGTTCATGGGGCTGATGTGAGGTATGGCAGGTTTGTTTGCGGGAAAACATCTACTCATGACAAAAAGGGGTTTGAAATATACAGGGGGTTTTAAATTATGAAAAAAGGAAAATCCATCTTTCAATTTGATGACTTTTTAAGGCTCGACGAACTGTCAATACAGAAATTGCTCAGGGAGATTGAAGCGCCAATCCTCACCATTGCCCTGAAAAACGCACCCACGGCCATCAAGGAAAAAATATACCTGACCATGCCAAAAAGCGCCGTGTTCCTGTATGAGGAGGATATAAAGTTCCTGGGGGAAATCCCTGAAGAGAGGATCACTGAAGCAAGGGGAAATATTTCGGCCATAGGGACAAAGCTTCTGGAGGAGGGGGAGATTTCCCTGTCGTGAATATTTTATTCTCCTGCGTCCGTTACATCCCCGTCCGCATGTTCATGGGCTGCGCGATGAGCCACAGGCTCAGAGCGGAAAAGAGCATCATCATGACCGTCACCGGCACCTGGCTTTTTATGGCCGCCTTTTCATCGGTGAACACCTGGTGGGCATGCCTGTGGGATATGTATATGCCGAAGAGGTGCCCGGTGATAATCAGTGCCACCTGGATGAACCAGACCGTGTTCAGTTCCAGCATGGGCTTAATCATAATCCCCGCAGTTCCGAAGATGTTCCAGCCGTAGCCGAAGGGGTTTGATGCAAGGACGATGAGCTTCTGGCCCTCCATGAAAAAATGCTCCACGTTGTGCGCCAGGTGGTAAAACAGGGCAATGGGTATGAGCCCGTAGGCGTACCTGTTGAAGAGGCCCGGGTAGGAAGGGTGCCCCGAAAGCTTCCGTGAAATCCCGATGAACAGGGCATAGAGGATAACAGGGATTGACAGTGACAGGATCATGGCAATGGTGAAGGACGGGATGTAGCCAATGGACAGGGACCGAGAAGTGAAAGACAGCAGTATCTTCCAGTTTGAAGTCATGCTGAGGCCGTGGAAGGCCGTAATAGAGAAGAGCACCAGTGCCAGGTACGCCTCGTCCTTTTTCGGATCCCTGATTTTTATAAGATCGGTGCCGAAGGGCCGCAGGTAAAATCCCACGTTGTCATGGGGGCATGTGCGGAAACACTCAGCACACATGATGCAGTAGGTATTTTCAGACATGGTGGAGAGGTTCTGTTCAGTTGGGCAGGCGTAGCCCCTTTTGTTTCCGCTGAAACAGTCCATGTTCCTGCATGCCCGGCATATTTTTTTTGATTCGGACCTCACCTCCACCGGGGAGAACATGGAGTAGAGCCCGCTTATCCTCCCGACGAGGCACCCGTAGCGGCAGAATGATTTTTTTTCAAAGAGCATGGCAGGGATAAAGACCAGTCCGAACATGAGTATGCCCAGGGTGGCAGTGGCTTCGGGATCCGATGTGATGTTGTACCCCAGTTCTATCCATGTGAGGAGTATGAAGAGCAGCGTAGCCGGGTAGATGTTCCTGAGCGCTGTGGGCCATTTCCATCCCATGTTCACAATGTCCTTGTTTATCCTGAAAATAGAAAGCCTTGTGAGCCAGTCCGAGAGGGCGTACCACGGGCAGGCATAGCACCAGAGCTTTCCGAAAAAAAGGACTATGAAGATCAGGCCGATCCACCATATGTTCCATGTGAGCACCGGCGCTATGTTTTCGCCAGGGAGCTGTTTCCCGTAAAATCCGGTAAGGAGTATGAGAAAAAAGAGGGCAAGGACAACCGCCTGGTTTGCGGCCTGGAAACCCCTCGATTTTATGAGCGATTTAATGACAGGGAAACGGGAGAGCTCATATTTTCTGTATCCTTCAGCGGGGATTTTATTTTTTCTCACGTGCCTGATGAATTCAATGAGCGCGAAGGATACGACAATGATAATTGCTATTGATGTGTAGTAGAGCCAGTCCGGGATGCCGGCCATGGTTGAATGGATTTCCTGCGCCATGCTCTTATGGTTAACCCCTTTTCTTCTTTTTGATTCCCACAAGGACAAAAATTACCAGGAATACAAACCCGGCCGCGAAGGGGACCAGGCTGAAATTCGTCTGGCCAATGACAATGGGAAAGGGAATCTTTTCAAAAAAACCGGGCCTTGGCTCAAAGGTCACATTGACAAGGTACTTTTCAGCTTCGGGGAACTGGTAGCTCAGGGAGTACTTGTTGAATTCCGGATCCACTGTTCTCGTTTTAACCTTCTCGTCTTCAATGAAGAAGAAGAATAGGGTGCTTATGGATACCGTGATCTGCCTATTGTAGACGGCGCCGGTTTTGTTGTCCACGATATATATTTTTATCCTCACCGTGTCCCCGGGCCTTGGGTTTCCCGGGTACGTGGAAAAGGAGACGGTGTAGCCCTCGGCATCGGCATCGATCACCATGGAGGGGATCTGCGGGTACTCTTTCGTGTACATGTAGTGGGGGAGGCCCAGCTGGTGGTGTGCGTGGAGGTGGATATGAAATATGGGCAGCAGGATTAATGCCGCGGTAACTGCAAGTATAGGTTTGATACGTATATTCATTTCACTCCGTAGATACCTTGATTCTGCATATACATATTAATTTTAAGGGGATAAGGGGGATAAAAGGATAGAGAGATAGGGGGATAAAAATTAATTTATTATCTCCTTATCCCTCCTTTTCTTCTATCCCCCTATCTCCTGATTCTTTTCTTGAAAAGACACATGCAGATGTCTGTCCATTTTATCCTGTACTTTCCGGGGCATGGGCCCGTATCCTCACTGCCTTTACCTTCTGCAGGCAGACCTCTTCGCAGAGTCCGCACCCCACGCATTTTTTGTCAATTACTACAGGATACCTCTGCATTTCAAGCTTTATTGCGTTAACCGGGCATACCGTGTAGCAGGCCCCGCATCCGCCCTGGTTTATGTAGGGGAAACACAGCTTTTCTAAAATGTAGGCCATGCCCATCCTCACGTCTTCCATTTTTTTTACCGGCATGATGGCCCCGGTGGGGCAGACCGTGGTGCATTTAAGGCAGAGGATGCATCCCCTTTCCGCGGCAATGACATAGGGTGTATGGGGGCGCACCCTTCCTTCCATGCTTTCAGTAAAAAATTTTATGGCCTTCACCGGGCATGCCTCGGAGCAGATCATGCAGCTGTTGCAGCTCCGGAGGAAGTCCTTCTCGTTGACGGCCCCCGGCGGCCGGAGGTAGTTGTTCTGCATGTAGTTTACCTGGTAGGCTTTCATCCCTTCGTCTCTGTTTTCTTTAGAACAGCACAGGCCCGGGGCAATGAAGGACGCGGTTTTTACGATAAAGTCGCGGCGGTTCAAGTTGCTTTTCCTTCTTCCCCGTTATCCAGCGGTTTGTTTTTCCGGGCAACAGGAATTCCAGGCAGGTTAAAAATATATTTCAGGGCACCGGGCTTGCATGTTCTCATGCATTCACTGCACTGGTCGCACTCCATGCCGGGCTGTACTGACATTGGCTTCAGGTCATAAGGGCACACCGGATCGCACTCCCCGCACTTTGTGCAGAGCGCGTCGTCCCTTTTTATATCGAGCCTCCTGAATTTAGACAGGGCGATGTAAATGGCGCCGCCCGGGCAGATGTACCTGCACCACCACCTCCTTGAGAGTATAAGCTCAAAGAAGAGTATGAAGGCAAGGAAGTAGAAGCTTGTGCTCCATATGCCGTAGTAGGTCTTGTAGAATATCTCCCTGCTTATTATGGCCGGGGGATAGATGAGCGACAGGAGGGGCATGCCCATGAAGAAAGCGGTCAGGATGCCGAGAATGAGTACCAGGTATTTCGTCTTTCTTTTAAAGAGGATGTCCCTGGAATTGTATTTTATTTTCAAGAGCAGTTTACGCAGCCTGTCGTTTAAGTCCATGAGGAGCCCTGCCGGGCATATCCACCCGCAGAAGACCCTTCCGAATACAAGTGTAAAGAAGACGGGAACCAGAGCCGAGAGCAGGAGGGGGAGATAAAAGTAGACCGGCACCACCGTTGATTCAAAGGCTGCAAGGGGGTCCGATATCTTGAAGCCGTATATTTCCGCAGACCAGACCGATCCCTTGACCCTGTGGGTCAGGTCTATCACCTTTTCCCTGTCCATTCCCTTGAACGACCTGTGGATCAGGGAGAGCAGGGGCGATTCATCCATGGATATTCTGTTTTTCTGTTCCAGCATGATGCCGTAGTAGTTGACTGCCGGTACAAGGAGTATGAACAGCCAGACTGATACCTGGATAGATCTTCTTATTGTATTTATCATGTTAACCTAAGAGGGAATAACCTTGATTGCCTGGGGATAGTGTATGCAGACCCTTTCGCAGAGGCCACATCCCACGCATTTTTCTTTATTGATTTCCGGCCTTTCCCATATGGACACCTTGATTGCCTCATCCTGAAGAGGGCACGCCCTGTAGCATATGCCGCATGACCGGTTGTTGTAGGAGTAGCAGATGTTTCTGTCAACCACTGCCTTTCCCATTTTCACGCCGCCGATGATTGAAGCCATGTCGTCTTTCAGCGGCTGAAGGGCTCCAGACGGGCAGGAGTTGTTGCATTTCATGCAGAGCATGCACCCCTGGAGCCTTGGGAGGATGAACGGGGTCTCGGAATTCTCCCCGGAACCCATGCTGAAGAATTGTATGCACTGGTTGGGGCACACCTGCCCGCATATTCCGCACCTCATGCACTTTCTCAGGAATTCGCTGTTTGCCAGGGCTCCCGGGGGCCTGAGGAACCTCATCCCTTTTGATCCTGAAAATTTGAGGTAGCTCGAGGTGAAAAGGGTGCCGGCCAGAACTGAGACCAGCTTTAAAAAATCCCTTCTGCCTGTCTCCTTCCCGGCCGCCCTGCTGAATATTCCTGAGAACAGTCCTTTTTTCGGTTCTGTTTCTTTATCAGTCTCCATCAAATTCTATCCGGCATCATACCTTGTCATTAATTTTTTCCACCCTCGCCGCAAGTTTTTTAAAATCCGACTGCCCCGATACCGGATCAAAAGCCCTGTGGGAAACGGCATTGACAAGCCATTTGTTTTCCCTGGGATCCGAGCTGTCTGCAACCGAGAGGTTCCAAGGAGAGAAGAGCTGGCCCTCGGCAACATTGTTCCTTGCAGGTTTAACGCGGCTGTTTGTGCCAAGGGAAACCTGTGCCTCATAGCTGCCCCTCCTGGTGGATAGCTTTACCCAGTCCCCGTCCTTCAGCCCGAGCCTTCTGGCGTCATTCTCGTGCATTTCGACATACTGGGTTATCAGCAGTTTTTTGTTCGTTGCAGACCGGATGGTCTTAGCCGTATGAAAATGTTCATACACAACACCCAGGCTCAGCCAGAAGGGGTACTTGTCTTTCGGGATCTGGTCTCCGGGCACCTTTGAGTATTCAAAATCGGGCATGTCCGGAGTAAGGCCGTAGTCCCTCACTTTTATCATGAGGTCCATGTTATTTATTACAAGGAAGTTCTTATCAACGCCGACCTTTCTCAGGTCCTCCATAACATCCTTGTATTTCGAATAGTCCTGTTCACACAGCTTGAAGTTTGCCAGGCCGGTGGGTGTCCTGAAATTTCCGTAGGGCCTGTCCTTCCATCCCTTTTCCTGGTCCATGTAGCGGCGGGAGGTTCCCCCTGCCAGTGCTATCTCAGCTGTCGGCGCAGGCCACTGGACGCCCCTGGTCTCCCGGAGAATCTGGTAGGGCGATACATTTTTCTGCTTAGCCGCATCAAGAATTCCGGTTAAATCGGAATCGGAGCCCTTACTGGCAAGGATGAGTTCAATGAAGACCTCTTCAACGTTGTAGAATCCGTTTTTGTTTTTTGTATAAGGGAATATCTTCTTCCCGTCCAGGCCCAGCAGGTCGGCGATATGTATCCCCTTGTCGATAACGATGTCAAGGTCGGGCTTGCAGTTCACCGGCGGCTCAGCAGCCTTGTCGGTGACATAGAGCCTCCTCTCGGACTGTATGTACACTCCGCCGCATTCCCCCCATGTTGCAGCAGGGAAAATGACATCGGCATAGAGGTTGTTCGGGGCATGCCGGTAAATCTCCTGAACAACGACGAACATGTTATTCAGCGCCGGCCTTACCAGGGTCTTTGTTTCCGGAAGGTCTATGTGCGTCGCATAGATGAGGAACATGGCCCTCACCTTGTTTTTATCGCTGTCGGCAAGGAGCCCCCGCTCCATCATCCCTATGGCATAGCCGATGTTGGGAGCAACGGCAACCTTCCGTAAGTGGTCCTCGGTAGTATTCCACATTTTGGCAAAATGTTTTATCCCTTTATCGTTGAACTTGTCCCCTGTCTTGAAGCCCTGGTTGAATGGCAGCCTCCCGGTGAGCCCTCCGGTAAGCCGTTCCCCCATGGCGTTCGGCTGGCCGGTCTGGGAGTGGGGGCCGCAGCCCGGCCTTCCTATGTTGCCCGTAAGGAGATGGAGGTTGATGATGCTTATGACATTGTGCTGCCCGTGAACGCTCTGGTTGTACCCGATCCCCCACCAGGTGAGGACGCCCCCGGTGCCCCTCTTGTTCCCCTTCCTCGTGGCCTCGGCCCATTTGTTTGCTATGCCCCTGATGAAGTCGACGCTCAGCCCTGTCACCTCGCCCGTAATGGCCGGGTTGTACCTTGCAAGGATTCCGTCAATGTACTCCTTCCAGTTGCTGGTATTTTTTTTCATGAAGTCCCACGCGATGACGTCGGGGTACTCTTTTATCAGCATATATGCAATATTATTCAGGAGGGTGATATCGGCGTTCGGTTTTAACTGGGCGTGTATGGAGGTATTCGGGTTAACATCCTCAAAGCCCATGACAGACCCTGTCCTCCTCGGGTCGACGACCATTGTGGCGATGCCCGATTTTTTTTTGTAATCGGCCACCCTCCAGAAAATGATAGGATGCGCCTCCCTCGGGTTGTGGCCCCAGAAGGAAATGAAGTCGCACATCTCTATGTCATCATAGCAGGTGGGAGGGGTATCCGATCCCAGTGTCTCAAAATATGCCGTTACCGCGCTGGTCATGCACATCCTGGCATTGGCCTCCATGGTGTTGGACCCGATAACGCCTTTCATGAACTTGTTTTCAAGGTACTGCCCCTCCAGGGTGAGCTGCCCTGACCCGTAAAGCCCGATGCAGTTCCCCTCGTATTTTTTTACAAGATAGGCTATTTTTACCGCTGTCATATCACTTGCCGCATCGTAGGGAACCTCTTCCCAGAGATTGTCATCAAAGGAATCCTTTGTTTTTGATGAGAACTCAAGATTGCCATGGCCGGGCTTTTTCCACTCGGCCCAGGTATCCTTTCTCACGAGAACCTTTGTGAGCCTGTCCACGTAAATGGGCTCGCTTGCCGTAAGGCCTTTTATGCACTGCATCCCTTTATTGGTGGGATGGTTCTTGTCCGGTACCATGCCCACTATTTTTCCGTTTTCAGACTGGATGAGGGTTCCGCATCCCACGCCGCAGTAGGGGCATGCTGATTGGAAATTTGTCTTGATTTGTAAATTATCCTTTGCTTCCTTTATTTCATTCTCTCTCCCCTTGCATCCAATGACGTTCAATGCCGTAACAGCCGAAATGCCTGCCGTGGCTTTCAGGACATTCCGCCGGGTCAATTTTGAATTTTCTTTTTTTTCCGCCATGTCTGTATCCTTTATCTGTTTTGTCATGTATAGATTCCTCCTGTTTGTAACTATTTAGTTATAAATTTATGCTCACGGATGAGCACGGATATTCACGGATTTTTTAATATCGTTATCATACACTATATCTAATAAACCATGATGAATTATATGCTTTGCATGATCTACTTTTCTATCAGCCTTGTCTGCCATGTTCGGATATACGAAATAACATCGTTTATCTGCACTTCATTCAGCTCCTCGTATCCCTGGGAGCCCTTCGCCCATGACCTCATGGCAGTGCCGCTCCTCCCCTGGGCGATGGTTCCCTGTAAAAATCCGTTTGTCGCCGCGTTCAGGAACTCCTGGTTGTTCAAAGACGGGCCGTGTATCCCTTCACCCTTCATTCCGTGGCATGAGGCGCACATGCCTTCGAACATAACCTTTCCCACCGTCGGGCTTCCGGCCACAATGTTGGAATAGATGAACCTCGGCCTGATATTTTCCCTGCTCCTGAGATAGGCTACAATGCTGTTGATTGCCGGCTCCTTCAGCTGTGCCATGCCCTGTGATCTTTTTATCCAGCTCTGCATTGCGCTCCCCTCCCTTCCGTTCGTTATGGACTGGTAGAGGAAATCGTCTGATGCCGATTTCAGGAAGTCGATGTTCAGAATGGCAGGGCCCACACCGCCCTGGCCCTGCGTTCCATGGCACTGGGAGCACATGGTGTCAAAAGATTCCTTTCCTTCTTCAACGATCCCTGCGATCCTTCTTCCTGTCCCGTAGACAGAGGGAATGGACTGCCAGCTCCTGACATATGTCATGATGTCTGCTATTTCATTCCTGTTGAGCTGTGTCCATGAAGGCATGGCGGTGTTTCTCCTCCCCCTGACAATGACCGTATACAGATATTCATTTGAGGCAATGGAAAGAAAATTCTGGCTTCTGAGTTTAGGCCCTATTGCCCCGTCGCCCTGAACCCCGTGGCAGGTACTGCACCTGGATCTGAAAAGGGTGTTCCCGACTGCGGCATTCCCGCCGGAAGCCATGACCTCCTGGAAGGAGGGGGCTTTCGCCTTCCATCTCATGATATATTCCGTGAGGGAATTTATCTCTTCGCCTGAGAGGTTTCCTCCGCCCTTGCCCCATGAGGACATGGGCCTGCCACCCCTGCCGTGAGCTATGCTGAATCGTATCATATCCTCCGATGCCATTGAGAAGAAATCCTGGTTGTTCAGGGCAGGGATGGTCTCTTTGAATACCCGGTAGTCCTTTCCTTCGCCGTTCTCCCCGTGGCACGGGGAGCAGTAAGCCATGTATGCCTCTTTCCCGAGAAATTTTTTCCGTTTTCCCTTGTACTCTTCAAGCGCGTGGACAGATACATATTTAATCGGATAATCCATTGGGTAGAGCCCCATGATGTATGTGATCAGTCCATTCAGTTCACTCTCTTTTAAGAGGTACTTCGGCATGGTTGACCCGGGCACCACTGCCTGGGGATCCAGGAAATGCTGTTTGAGCCAGTTTATTACCGTATGTTCGCCCCTGATATTCTGAAAGGGGTAATTGCTCTTTGTCTTAATGCCGTTCGATGACAGGTCCGGGCCGACAGACCCGCCGGTGCCGCGGACCTTGTGGCAGCCCAGGCACCCCTTGCTGATGAAAAGGTCCCTTCCCCTGTTGAGTGTTTCCATCCCTTCCAGTGTTATGGCTTCGTCAAATGCCGAGAGGTGGCACTTCCCGCATGACGATTCCACGATGCCCAGGGGGAGAACTGGCGATTCCCAGTGGGAATCATGGAGGTTCCCGAAGGCGTCATTTTTTGTTATTCCCCGCCCCTGCCCCTCATGGCATATGGTGCATCCGAATTTTTCTACCGGGTGGTATTTCAGGTAAAATCCGCTGTGGCTCCTGTGCGGCACCGGCCTGTCTGCCATCTCAATATTGTCAATGCCGTTGTGGCAGTTTATGCACCGGTCGACCCGCTTGAAGTCGTTCAGGATTACCTGTTTCATTTCAATGGGGAAGTTTTTCGATGCCGCGGCCTGCTGTTCGGTCTTTGCCCCGGCAATGGACAGTTTTTTAAACTCCTTCTGGTAATTCACCCATTCAGTGAAAAAGCTCTCGCCCAGAATAATCATCAGCAGAATCAGAATGCTGATTGAGCCGGCGGCTACGGTAAGTTTCTGATAAAATTTTTTATAATGATTTTCCATGATGACTCTACCTTCCATCCTTATAATGATGCCAGTGAGAATGCCTGCATTTCATAATTCTATAAATCTAATGGACAGGCCACTGTGACGGCGACCAGTAAAAGTCCCAGTTCGGCCCCCTGAAATACGTCCCCATGATTGTCAGGATTATGAATCCTGCAAGGAAGCATGTGAAGAGGGCTACCGCGCCCATCCGCCTTGATCCAGTGAGCTTTATGATATAGACCGACCATGCTGCAAAGAGAAACACAATTATTGTCCCGGGGTTGAGAAAGGTGATTATAATCTGTGGAATTCCGGGGAACCAGTTCCTGAGCCAACCAAGCTTTACGGTAAAGGCCAGGATGAGTATGAGGCTCACCGCGGAGAATAATACCGATTTACCTGCCGTGCTCCTCCCTTCGGCCCCGGAAAACCATACGCCGAATTCCCTCTCCTCTTTGTCAATGTAGGGGATGAGGGCAAGGCCGATCATCACGATGGCCGGAATTCCGATGCCTCCCATGAAAGCGGAGTAGGAGACAAGTTCCTGGAGCCCCAGGAAATACCATGGGGCCTTTGCCGGGTTTTCCGGCACCGACGGATTGGCTATCTCCTTCAGGGGCGCGTCAAAAAAATAGCTCAGGAACAGCATCGCTGAAAGGGTAACCATGAGCACCGATATTTCGGCCCAGACGCCCGTAGGCCACATGGGAACCGTGTTGTCAAGGTCCAGGTCAACCTGCGGAGTTCTGTCTTTCACAAGTTCCATGAGGCCGTAGGTTTTATTTTTATCAGCGGCTGCGGATTTTTCCTGTTTCCCTTTGATCCCGTCAGCCATGTCTGCAATGGATTTCATGTTCTTTATTATTTCATCGGCATTGTCGGGCCTGCTGAGTCCGCCGTCCTTCCGTATCCTCCAGAAATGTACCCCGATCAGGGTAATGCAGATGATGGGGAGGATGATGATATGAAGGAGATAAAAGCGCGTGAGGGCCTCCTGCCCGATGGTGTTGCCTCCAATGAGGAGCTGCTTGTTAAAGGAGCCTATGTCTATGAACCTTGTTATGCTCAGCGCGTTTGTAATTTCCGAGAATGATGCCGCTATGTTGGCCCCGATGGTCACCGCCCAGTATGCCAGCTGGTCCCAGGGGAGCAGGTACCCGGTATAGCTGAGCCCCATTGTTATGGTGAGGAGGAGAAGGCCGATGATCCAGTTGAATTTCCTCGACCTCTTGTAGGAGCCGGTATAAAAAACGCGCACCATGTGGAGGAGCACTGCGAAGACCATTCCGTGCGCGCCCCACCTGTGGATGTTACGGATGTATCTCCCGTAATCCACAACAAAGGATATATCCTTCACGTTGATGTATGCGAGTTCCGTTGTCGGATTATAGTATACCATGAGAAATATTCCCGATATGGTCAACAGGAGAAACAGGAAAAATGAGATGAGGCCGAGTCCCATGGTAAATGCCGGCTTCAGGCTGTAGAGATGTATGCGCGCAGACTGAATGTGGAGGAAAAAATTCTGAAATATAGCCTGGGACCTCTCCCGTGCCGACCTGGGGGGCCATGGGTGCCTCAGGAAGGATTCGAGAAAGGATCCCTTCAGTTCTTTCAATGTTGCCGTGATTTCTTTCATTCCGTAATTTGCCATGGATTGCCTTCCAGAATATTAAGTTTTTTTGGGATAATTGCATCAAACATTAAGCGTGATCACCTCGTCCACGGTCTCCCTGGAGTTTACCACTAACTGGCCGTCTGGCGCCATGCTCACTTTGAACCAGTCCAATCCCCGGGGAGCAGGACCGGCCGTAACCTTCCCTGTTTCATTGAATTTTGATCCGTGGCACGGGCACGAGTATCCGTTCCCGGTGTTCTGGACTATGCAGCCAAGGTGGGTGCATATAGCCGATAGGGCCCTGAATCCAGATGAGTCCCTTAGTATGAATACTTTCTGTTCCGCAATATAATTGGCGGAGTTTACTGCAAAGTCATTGGGGTAGCCGATTTTGAAAATTGCCGGAGGCTCATTCAGCACTTTCGGCAGGCACGATTTCATTGTAACCAGGCAGAAAAGCCCGGCCGTTCCGCCCACGGCGCCAATCGCAGCCTTTTCGAGGAAGTCCCTCCTGTTCAGCTGTTTTTCTTCCTTAGCATCATTCATAAAATGACTCCTTGAAATTATATGATTCCATTGTGACTGCGCTCACAGGGCACCTTTCAGCGCAGAGGCCGCAACGTATGCACCTTGCCTCATCCTTGATTATGGCCCCGCCGGAGGTAATCGGCATATCACCATACCTGTTTTTTATAAGGGCTTCCAGCTCCCCGTTACCTTTAAGTTTTTCAGCTGATACCAGTTTCAGGCACGACTCCGGACAGACATCGGCGCAGCCGCCGCAAAGTATGCATTTCTCCCCGTTGAAAATGGTATTGATCGAACAGTTGTAACAGCGGCGGCTCTGCGCAATTCCCTGGTTATGGCTGTATCCCTTCTCCACGGAGAGATCCATGGAAAAGCGCCTCTCTGCTGGTGAAAGTGACGGGACCCCCTCCCGTTCAATATTTTCATAGCTCCATTCCCTTGCGTAGTCCTTAATTTCAATGTGGGATGACGTCAGGGAGGATTGGATTTTCTTTTTTGTTATGTACTGATAAATGTTCATGGCCGCCTTTTTGCCGCTGGCTATGGCATCTATCATGAGCCCCGGCCCCAGGGATATGTCCCCGGCCGTAAATACATCCGGGGCGCCGGTCATCGTTTTTGTAGGGTCTGTGACAAGCTGCCCCCTTTCATTCAGTTTTATGTCATCGCTCTTGATAAATGAAAGGTCCGATGTCTGGCCCACGGCAAGTACAACATTATCAGCCATGATCTCTATTATTTCGTTTTCATTAAATTTCGGAGAAAACCGTCCGTTTTCATCAAAGACCGAGAGGCAGCGTACAAATTTAACCCCTCTGACTTTTCCAGTACCGTCCACCAGGATCTCCCTGGGGCCCAGTGAATTGTATCGTATAACGCCCTCCTCATCCCCTTCCCGTATCTCCACTTCGTCGGCAGGCATCTCTTCAAGGGATTCCAGGCAGGTGAGCACCACCTCCTTAACGCCCTTCTGCCTCATGACGGTCCTGGAAATGTCAAGCTCCGTCTGGGTCTGTCTCACCAGTGTCCTTGCCACGTCGTAGGCCACGTTTCCGCCGCCTATGACTATTACCTTTTCTCCGAGCTTCACTTCGAACCTGAGCGCCACGTCCCTCAGTATATCGATTCCGCCGAGAACCCCCGGGGCATCGATGTTTGCGACCGGAATAGACCTTGATTTTTTCAGTCCCACGGCTATGACCACGGCGTCGTGCTTTTCCCGGAGCTCCTTCATTTCAATATCTTTCCCTACTGCCGTATTGCATTTTATTTCCGTTCCCATGGCCTTTATAACTTCAACTTCGGCTACAATCAGGTCCCTGGGAAGCCTGTACTCCGGGACTCCCAGGTAGAGCATCCCTGCAGGGACAGGTTCCATTTCATATATTACAGGCTTAATCCCCATAAGGCAGAGGTCGTGGGCGCATGCAAGCCCGGCCGGGCCAGCTCCGATGATCCCAACGGTAGGGGCATCCGCGCCGGGCCCGGCATTCCCCCCTGTGAAATGGCTGAGGAAGGCCCGTATGCTTTCCACATCGCTGCATTCATCAGCGCCGCTGGTGAATGTATGTATCAGTTCCATGGGGTTAGAGGCGTATCTGCCCGATTCCACACCGAATTTTTCTGTCACGAAACGTTTCAGTGCGCGTATGGAGACGGACCTGTCCACAGAACCCCTGCGGCATTCTATTTCGCACGGGGCGCCGCATATACGGCCGCAAATCGACGCAAGGGGATTAGGCGCCCTGGCAATGAGATAGGCCTTTTCAAGGTCACCTTCTGCAATGGCCCTCACATAGCCCCGGGAGTCGGTATGCACAGGGCAGGCATTCTGGCATTTTATCTGTTTTTTCCAGTAGGCATCGTCAGGGATTTCTACCGTGTATATGTTTTCTTTCATTGTGTCCCCATCGGTATCATATCAGTTTAAAGAGCAGGCGCATCCCTGCAGAGAGTATAATGGATGCAGCTGCCTTTTTAATGAACAATTCAGGTACAATCCCGGCACAGAGCCTAGAGCCAATCTGCCCCCCGAAGAAGGCCGCAGCAGCAAGGGGCACAATAAGGACCATGTCGCTGCTGATATCGGTTTTTATGAACTGTCCGGCCAGGCCGGAAATTGAATTTATCAGGATAAAAAAACTTGTTGCCGCGGCAATTTTTCTTGAGTCATTCCATTTAATTACGTAGAGTACTGGCGCAAGGAGTATTCCGCCGCCGATTCCCACGATCCCCGAAATAAATCCGATGATGGAGCCTGCTGCTATTTTAGCTGCCAGCATGGCTGGCCATCCCGATTTCTCAAAATCCCGGTTCATGCCTGCAGCGCTGCCGTTTTTCTCCCCGGTCTCATGTTCTTTATCTGACCTGTTATTGAAAAGGAGCATATTTACAGCTGAGATGACGAGGGTAAGTCCCAGTAAAAGAATGAAAATTTCCTTTCTGATGAAAATATTTCCCCCAATGAAAGCCATTGGAACGCTTCCGATAATAAACGGCAGTATCTCCCTTATTTTCAGAAGGCCATGCCTGTAGTATATGCAGCATCCGCCTGTTACCACAATGATATTGCAGAGGAGGGATGTGGACGGCATGAGCTGGTACGGATAGGAGAGGATTGCCATTAAGGCAAGGTAGCTTGAGCCTCCGCCGAAACCTGCCGAGGAATAGACAAGCGCGATTATGAAAAAGATAGGAATGAGAGAGAAGATTATATCCACATATTCACCCTTTTTAGTTAGGCATCCTAACGATAGAACGGTAATTTCTAAATGTACATTAAGTCAAGATTTTTTTAAAATCAAATGTTTTTTTATTAAAAAATTAAATTACTCCTAAAGTATTTAATGAAATAATAAACTATCATAAATATATTTCTACCATATGATATAGATTATTTATATTTTCAATTTACAATTCTGATTTATTTGCATTGACTTTAAAAGATAAGCCTATAGAAGATTGATGACAGAGAAATTTTCACACAGGACTTATCCCTGCTCGGGATGGGATAAGGGATATTACTGTCTGGTGATTAGAGGGATACAACTATGAGATTTTTCTTGCTGGCTGCGGCAATATTGTTTTCCGGGTGTTCGAGCTCTGAAATTATCGATTCAGGCAGGATAATCAGGGACCTGAAATCTGCAAGGACATCCATTTCAAGGGACAGAAACTATCTGAATTATTTAAACGAAAGGAAGGCCGGGAAAAGCGGATTCTATTATGTAATCGACAGGGGGGGGGTCGTTGTACATCATCCCGTCGCATCCCTGGTGGGGACCAGTTTCAGGAAGTTTGAATTTACTGAAGCGATTCTTAAGAATACATCGGGCTGTTTGAAGTATATATTCGGAAGCATGAGCCATCTCATATTTTTCGAGTCTCTGAATGAATCAGAAATAATCTGCCTCTCAATTCCCGGCGATGAGGTTACCGGCAGCGAAGGAGTCTGCAGGCTATTCATGGAGAAAAAATAAGGAAGGGATTTTTTATCCCTCCATGCCCGGTGGAGACAGCAGATAAAGGCCCAGCGCGGCCAGGGCATAGGCATGGTTTATCCTGCCGGTTTTCATGAGCTCCAGGATCTCAGCCCTGTCGTAGAGGTCAACCTGGATATCCTCAATCAGATCCAGGTCCTGGTCCTGGGACCTGATGCAGTCCGTGGCAAGGTAGTAGTGGATGTAGTTGTTCATGATTGCCGGGTTTGCAGCAACTTTCTGTAAGAGTGCTATTTTTCCCGGCCTGTATCCGGTCTCTTCCGCAAGCTCTCTCACTGCCGTATCTTCAGGATTTTCTCCTTCCTCTATGAGGCCGCCGGCAGTTTCAATTGTTATCTCCCCGGTGCCGATCCTGTGCTGCCTCACCATGATGAATTTGCCGTCCACGGTCAGGGCAACCACATTTATCCAGTCAAAGGTATGGAGGATGTAGAAGTCATGCTCTTTATCCATTCCCGGGTGATAACAATCATATCTCAAAAGGGAAAAGATGCGGCTGTTGTGTATTTCGGTAACCTTCCCGGTTACCCATTTAATCATGCCGCCTGAATGCATCTATTTTTTACCGATCCATTTCATCATATTCCGGAGCTCCCTGCCGACCTCTTCGGATTTGTGGGTTGCCGATATCCTTCTTTTTGCATTCATCACCGGCATTCCAGCCTTGTTTTCCAGTATCCACTCCCGTGCGAAAACACCCTCCTGGACATCGCTCAGTATTTTTTTCATCGTCTTTTTTGTCTCGTCGGTAATGATTTTAGGCCCGGTAATATAGTCTCCGTATTCCGCGGTGTTGGATATTGAGTCCCTCATGGTTTTAAAACCGCCTTCGTAAATGAGGTCCACAATCAGCTTCATTTCATGAATGCACTCGAAGTAGGCGTTCATGGGGTCATATCCAGCTTCAACAAGGGTATCGAACCCGGCCTGCATAAGGGCGCTCACCCCGCCGCACAGGACCGCCTGTTCACCAAAGAGATCTGTTTCTGTCTCCTCTTTGAAGGTTGTCTCAAGCACACCTGATCTGGCCCCGCCGATACCTGCAGCCCATGCAAGGGCAATGTCCTTTGTGTTGCCTGCCGGATCCTGGTGAACGGCAATGAGGGTGGGGACGCCGTTCCCTTCGGTATATGTCCTCCTGACCATGTGCCCGGGCCCCTTCGGCGCTGCCATGAACACGTTGATGTCCTCTCCCGGCACTATCTGCGAATAGTGTATGTTAAAGCCGTGGCCGAACCCCAGGTAGGCCCCTTTTTTAAGATTGGGGCCGATGCTGTTTTTGAAAATATCGCCCTGTTTTTCATCGGGAAGGAGTATCATGATGATATCGGCGCCTTTAACGGCATCCTCTGTAGCTGCGACTTTCAGTCCCGATTCCTCGGCCTTTTTCCATGACTTGCTCCCCTTATAGAGGCCCACGGTGACATCGGCGCCGCTGTCTTTCAGGTTCAGTGAATGCGCATGCCCCTGGCTCCCGTATCCGATAACTGCTATTTTTTTTCCTTTTATCAGGCTGAAGTTGCAATCCTTTTCATAATAGATCTTTGCCATAGTATTTTCCCCTGGAATTAAATTTAGTTCTTTCCGGAATGTTGGGAAAGCATTGTAATTTTTTTTTCTAAAAGTCTACATGCCCTCACCCCGCCTCCGGCGCGCCCTCTCCCGATAGGGCGAGGGCTTTTTATGCAAAAATAATTAAAAAAAACTGTTTATACTCATGAAATGGACTCATATAGTTATTTAAATATATGTTATTAGCATATTCAAAAAAATCACCAACCCCCCTCTCCCTATTTTGGGAGAGGGGTCGGGGGTGAGGGCATTTTTTGTAAAAATAATTATTTCATATTTTTAAATTTCCCAACATTCCGGAATGAGCATTATTTTTTTATCGCTGGAGGTCTTCGATGAGATACGACCTGCAACATGTGCTATTGATTGGAGAGGGATATCCTCCCGGTCCTGAGGAGTTCCTTGATCCCGTAGGGGCGCAGGAGCTCGATGAAATTATCCACTTTTTCCGGGGAGCCCTTTACCCCCAGGGTCATTGTCTTTGCAGATATGTCGGCGATTTCGGCCCTGAATATCTCAACGAGCTGAAAAATTTCAGACCTTTTCGAAGGGACGGCGCTGACCTTGACAAGGGCAAGTTCCCGCTGTATTGACGTGGCGCCGATGTGATCCGAAACCTTAATAACATCGATGAGCTTGTTAAGCTGTTTTTTTACCTGCTCAAGGACCCTGTCGTCCCCTTTTACTACAATGGTCATGATAGAGATATCTTCCAGTTCGGTGGTGCTCACGGTAAGAGAATCGATATTGTATCCGCGGGCTGAGAAAAGGCCGGCAACGCGGGCGAGCACGCCGGATTTATTTTCAACTTTAACCGAAATAACATGCTGACTCATGCCAGTTCCCTCATAATAGTCTCTTTGATTGATTTGCCGGCAGGGACCATGGGGTAGACATTCTCCTCTTTTGACACATGGAAGTCGATGATGATCGGCCTGTCGGTAATGCTGAGCGCCCTGTCAATGGCCGGTATGACCTCTTCGAGTTTTTTAACGGTAATGCCCACGGCGCCGTATGCCACTGCCAGCTTCTCAAAGTCCGGCGCGAAGGCGAGGCAGGTGTGGGAATAACGCCTGTCGAAGAAGAGCTGCTGCCACTGCCTCACCATTCCGAGAAACCCGTTGTTCAGGATAGCAATGATGATGGGCAGCCTGTGCTGGGTCGCAACGATGAGCTCCTGAATGTTCATCTGTATGGATCCGTCGCCTGCGATATCAAAGACCCTCTTGCCCGGTACTGCAAGCTGCGCACCTATGGCTGCCGGGAGGCCGTAACCCATGGTGCCCAGGCCTCCGGAAGATATGAATGTCCTGGGCCTGGTGTATTTGTAGAACTGGGCGGCCCACATCTGGTTCTGCCCCACCTCGGTGCAGATGATCGCGTCGCCGCCTGTCTGTTTGTATATCTGCTCCACCACATATTGCGGCTTTATATCGCCCCTTTCGCTCATTTCATAGGTCAGGGGATTGTCCCTTTTCAGTCCGGCTACGGTCTCGAGCCACCGGTCAATCTTCGGGGGCCTGATGACCTTGTTTATCTCTGATAAAACCTGTTTGCAGTCCCCTACGATGGGGACATCGACCATTACATTTTTGCTGACCGATGCCGGGTCAATATCGATGTGTATAACTTTTGCCTCGGGGATGAACTCGGATATTTTCCCGGTGACCCTGTCATCAAACCTTGCTCCGATTGCTATCAGGAGGTCCGACTGGTTTACGGCATGGTTTGCGTAATAGGTGCCGTGCATCCCCAGCATCTCCAGCGAGAGGGGGTCTGTTTCCGGGTAAATTCCAAGACCAAGGAGCGTTGTTGTTATGGGAATTCCGGTCTTTCTGATGAACTCCCTCAGTTCATCAGAGGCATTGGAAATGACCACCCCGCCCCCGGCATATACGACCGGCCTTTCTGCCGACTCAATGAGTTTGCATGCCCTTTCGATCTGTATCGGGTGGCCGCTGGTAACCGGTTTATATCCCCGTATGCTGACAGTATCGGGATAGGAGAATTTGTACATGCTTTTGGAGATGTCAACCGGTACATCAATCACAACGGGCCCCGGCCTTCCGGTCGACGCGATGTGAAAGGCTTCCTTGATTATCCTGGCAAGGTCCTGAATATCCTGCACGAGATAATTGTGCTTGGTTATGGGCCTGGTGATTCCTGTTATATCAACCTCCTGGAAGGCATCATTTCCAATCATCTCCCTTGATACCTGCCCGGTGAATACCACAAGCGGAATGGAATCCATGTAAGCCGTTGCGATGCCGGTGACAAGGTTTGTCGCGCCCGGGCCTGAAGTGGCTAAAACAACGCCCACCTTACCCGAGGCCCTTGCATATCCGTCCGCGGCATGGACAGCGCCCTGTTCATGCCTGCTGAGGATGAACTTAAAGGGGGCATCAAAGAGGTGATGGAATATGGGAATTACAACGCCTCCGGGATAGCCGAACATGCATTCAATTTTCTCCTGTTTCAGGGATTCAATAATAATTTCTGCCCCGGAAATTTTCAACACATGCCCCTCCAGATATAAAACTGAAAAAATAATCGAAATTGTAGGTTTACAATTGGATAATAAATTTGTCAATTTTTTTTCTTTGTATAGCCTCAAAAAGGTTTTTCACTATGCCCGCAGGCTTGTGGATATGAAAAAATTCATGGACATGACTAATTATTTTTTGTATATATTAAATTAATTGACGAAAATAGACTAAGGTTATTTAAATTGATCAAATGGTAAAAATATGGCTGTAAATATAAAAAAGCTGGTAAACGAGATACATAAAGAAATAGTTCTACAAAACGGCAGGGAGGACAGTGAAGCTATACCCCATTCCGACCAGTTTATTAAAAGAATAACCTCTTCCATTGGAATCGATGCAAATACATGCCTGGATATTATAGGGATGCTAAAAGAGGCCCATAAGATACTGATTTTTGAAATATCCAAGGAAAATATAGACCAGAAAATTGAAAAAATTGACGGATATATTGATGCCGACCTTCACACCCTGAAAAAGCTGAAACTCATTTATCACAAAATCCTTGAAGAAATCTATGAGGATGAACGGAGGCAGAAAAAAAATTCATTCCAGATAATCCGTGAGCTTATAATGGATATGGGCAGGATAAGCAGGACACAGCTCGGGATGATCCTGAACAAGGCGGTCATGCTCGATGAATTTGATAAGTTGATTGAAAAGGAGTTTGGACTGTATACTGAGAACTGGAAGGCCGGAAAGCTTGAGGTTTTAATCAAAGAATATGAGAACCATAATGCAATAGAGGGAACACAGGAAAAGAAAGCTGATGTTTCAGCCTCTGTAAATGATACATACATCACGAAAAGGGCAGTGGATATGAATCCTGTGGACACAACAGGAAAATTTTCAGTAAATAAAATGATTCAGATATACGGAGTGGAGTTTTTTTTCAGGGTCAACCTGAGGAAATACAACTTCGATCTCATATCAGAACTGATAGAAAGCAGGCAGCTGAACAGGAGATCTGATCTGAAGCTGTTGAAAGACATGCTTCAGAAGATAAAACAGAATACGAATAATGATACAAAATTAAATGAATATATTGATAAAATTGCAAAACTTGAAAGGGCTATTTCAAGAAATTTGACAGCGGTTTGAACAGGAAAATTAACCATTGACAAATCAAAGGCATGCAGATACGTATAGCCTCATGAACGGCATCAAAGGCTGATAACAGGAATGCATAAATTCAATTGCCCCGGCATCAGCAGAGTCAGGATATGAAATGAAGAAAACTTATAGAAAAATATTATTTTTTGTATTCATGTTGTATGCCCCGTTAAACCTCGCGGCCGGGGAATTTTTAAACACAGTCATGCATCTGAATTTTCTGTACATGTACGGAGTTTCAACCTGGGGCGACATAACAACATATGAACATAATAATTTTGCCATCAAGGATCCCGATAACGGAATGAGAAATGCAAGGCCCGATCACAAGGATAATGCCTTCGGTTTTTTCATGGATATTACTCCATTCAGGGCCTTTCTTCTGGGTAATGAAGATAATGCCATCAAGCTGGGGTTCAGGTTTTCATACAAATTCCATAGTGTGGGCCAGACGGTGCAGCTTGAAAACAAGAGTTATAAAAGCGATTTGATGAATTTTCAGGCATTCATGGGCGGCATCGTTCTCTACTATGCGCCTACGGTTGAACCTGCCGTGGTTTCAAAGAATTACAACTCTTCAAAAGGTTTAACCTTTTTTGTCATGTATGGGCAGCTGCAGGGCGGGGAGATCAGCGCGTTTCCTGTTTGGAAAAAAACCGACCCAGACACATACCCCCTTGCCGTCAGCTCGACAAAAATTAAAGGCAACAAATTTGATATCGGTTTCGGGGGTGAAGTTTCCATATGCGGGTCTGTAAGTTTAGGGCTTAATATTTATTATTCCCTTATTACCTATACAATGAACGACAAAATTTATTCCAGGGTCGGCAGGAATTCAACACTCAATGAAGTCGGCCTGGAACTTTTCATAGGGATCCCGATACAATATTTTTAACAGTATGGAATATCATGCAGGGTTCAGGCTTTCAACCTTCAACATTCGGTTTGTATTATCCGGTACTTCACTGGCGGCAATCATATGAAATTTAAACCAGGAAAGCTCATGCTGCTCCTGACAATGCTTCTAATATGTATTGGAATTACTGTTTTATCCGAGTTTATATTTCATGTGGACATTGTTTACACCCATCTTTTTTATATCCCCATAATTATTTCCGGGCTCTGGTATGAGAAGAAGGCCCTTTTCCCTGCAATCGTCCTCGGGATTGTTCATATTGCTGCCGATTATCTGGTGAAAGATTATTTTAATGCAGCTACAATCCTCCGTTCAATAATGTTTTGCGTCATTGCGCTCACGGTAGGAACCCTCAGGGAAAAAATAAGGGCAGGCGAGGCATTGAAGCAGGTTGTGAAGCAGAAGGAGCTCCATCTTATGGAGTTCCAGCACAGGGTAAAGAATAATCTCAATATTATATCAAGCCTTCTGGGCCTGGAGGCGGATAATTTTTCCGATATCAGGCTTAAGACCGCTTTCATGGATGCCCAGTCCCGGCTTCATTCACTCTCCTCCATATACGAGCAGTATTACAGCTCGTCAGACCTTGACAGCATAGATCTTAACCGCTATGTCGGGGATCTTGCAGAATCTACAAAAAAAACTTTTAACTCAGAAACAAGAACCATCAGCATCATTTCAGAAATTGAGGAAATCAGGCTCGATTCAAAAAGGTCTGTTCCCATAGGGATGATTCTGAATGAGCTTCTGACGAATTCATTGAAGTATGCCTATCCGAGCGGAGCCGCCGGGGAGATTCGCATAAATCTGGCAATGAAGAATGGGATGGTTACTCTTTCAGTCTCTGATGACGGCAAGGGTTTTCCCGGAGATTATAATCCAGAAAGCTCCAAGAGCATGGGGCTCCGCCTTGTGAAAATGCTTGTAAAACAGATACATGGGGAAATGATTGTTGAAAAGGGGAGGGGCGTCTCGGTTTCAATATCGTTTCCGGTATAACGGGCGGCCGGGTTAAACTTTTTTTATCATCCTTATAATATAACTGGTTCCTTTTTCCCTGTGAAGCTCCAGTATGCCGCCAAGCTGCTGGGCAAGGGTTGATAGGAGCTTCAGCCCCAGGGTGTCAGCTTCGTAAAGGCTTATTTCACCGGGGATTCCCACGCCGTTATCGGAAAAATTCAGCAATATAAATCCCCTCTCCTCTTGCATGGATATCCTGATTTCACCCTCCCTGCCGCCGGGAAATGCATACTTCAGTGAATTGGTAAGCATCTCAGTGATAATAAGGCCCAGGGGAACAAGGGAATTTATGTCATACCTCAGGTCATTGTTTACATCAATGGAGAGCCGTATGATACTTGCCCCGTCGGAAAAGGACGTCAGGACAAGACTTGAGAGGTCATGTATGTATTCATTCAGGTTTATTGTTGAAAAGTCATCACTCTTGTATATCTTTTCATGAACCAGGGCAATGGAGCGTATTTTTTCAGTGAGCACTTTCAGTATGTCCAGGGCTTTCCTGTCCTGGATATCGTAGGTCTGGAGGTTGATGAGGCTCAGGATAATGTTCAGGTTGTTTTTTACCCTGTGATGAATCTCCTTTAAGAGGGAGTCTTTTATCTCCAGTGTATCCCTGAGCTTAATCTCTGATTTTTTTCTTTCAGTTATATCTGTTATAACCCCCATGAACCTGTTTACCCAGCCCATCTCATCTATTTCCGGAAGCGCCTGCCCCATGACCCAGGTAGAACTTCCGCCGCTGTTTATAAACCGGAATTCGGATTTGAATGGAATGTTCTGTTCAAAGAGCCTGCCGAGTCCCGCAAGGATTCGTTCTTTCTCTTCAGGATGCAGGAATTCTGCCCAGCTCTCTCCCAGGTTCTTTCCGGCAGTTTCGCCTGCTATTTCAACATGCCTCCTGTTTTCATAGAGGCATATTCCGTTTATATCGGTATAAAAAATTCCTACGGGAGATATCTCTGCCAGGGTAAAATAGCGTCTGGAGCTTTCCCTCAGCTCTTTTTCCAGGAATCTCTTTTTCACAATGCCGATGAACAGGAGAATGATGATCAATATCAGGATGGTGAAAATTATAAGCGCCTGCCAGACAATATGGGAGTACTTTGCGTAAAAGGAATCCGGCTTGTTGATGATTATGCTACCGGCAGGGAGCCTGCTTTCATCGATGCCCCACCGTTTCAGCTGGTTGTAGTCAAACATGTAGGTGTTGGGGCTGTCCATGGATACCGGGATGCTGTTGATATTCTCCCCCCTGAGAATCCTTAACCCTATTTCAGCAGCTGTTTTCCCCTGGTGAAACCCGCTCACCACCTTGCCGCCAAGGACGCCTTCACCCATTCGTGAGTCTGTGACGACATAAATGGGTACGGCGGCATTTTTTACAATCAGGTCTATAGATTCCTTCTGGGAATAGGTTTTCCCGAGGGCATCCTTGAAGTGGCTGAGGAGAAGTATGGCCTTCTTCCCCTGTAACTTGCCGACCTCAATTAGAAAATTATCAAAGGTATAATCGCTCATGGAGAGGCTTCTGAATTTTATCTTTCCGGTAATGTCTTTTATGATATGCATTACCGCTTCGTAATGGGCTATGCCCGTGGTTGTGTTATCGGAAATGATTGCCACTTCCTCAACCGAAGGGTCGATTGTTTTAATAAGCTCAAGGGTGCTTTTATAGTCGATATTCTCAATGACGCCGGTGATATATTTTACTCCCCTGAATATGGCCGGGTGATAGTCGTTCAATCCGCAGAATACTACGGGCGTGTTCCTGAACAGGGATTCCCTGTATTTTACAAGAAAATCAATGGCATCATTATCGCTGGCAAGAACAAGGTCAAATTTTATCGAGTAATCCATATGCCTGTAAACGGTATACAGCCCTGAGAGCTGAACTATCCCAGGGATACGCTTCATATCCATGTGTTTGTAATAAATTTCTGCATCTTTTAGTTCAGTTGCAAGGACAGATTCCATCCCCTTCATGATCCTGTCTGACCATGGGTAGCCCTGGTGATAGGAGTTGAGGATTAATATGTTTTTTTTCCCCGGCTCTCCCTGGAGCCCATTTCCCGCGGGGAATATCATTATAAGGATAAGGATGATAATCCTGTTTTTCATGGTATTTTATGTATAATATAATATCATGAAATTTTCATTATTTTTTTCAGTAATTTTTGGGAATGATAAAAAAATAGAGAAAATTCCGCCACAGAGGCTCAGAGGCACAGAGAAATTTCAGGAAATGGTCTCATGCTCTGTGTCTCTGCGTCTCCGTGGCTAACGATGTTTGTTTTCCGGGTTGTATCACTTGAATTTGAATACTTTCACGCACAGGTCCCCGAAGGAGCCCAGACTGTCGCACACATGTATGCCGCTCTTTTTCATGGTCTCAATTTTGCTCTGAGCAGTGCCGCTCTTTCCGCTTATGATTGCCCCTGCATGGCCCATCCTGCGGCCTGCAGGCGCGGTGAGCCCGGCGATGAATCCTATGACCGGTTTTTTAACGTTTTTCACGATGAATTCCGATGCTGCCTCCTCGGCATTTCCACCGATCTCGCCTACCATGACTATCCCCTTTGTTTCAGTATCGTTCTGAAAGGCTTCGAGGCAGTCTATGAAATTGGTCCCGTTTACCGGGTCTCCGCCTATACCGACACAGGTGGTCTGGCCTATTCCCCTGAGGCTCAGCTGGTTCACCACCTCATAGGTGAGGGTGCCGGACCTGGAGACAACGCCTATGGGGCCTCCGGGGGTATGTATTTTTGCCGGCATGATCCCGATTTTACATTTCCCCGGGGATATGATTCCCGGGCAGTTGGGGCCTATGAGGTGGGTCTTTTTTCCTGACATGAAGTTTTTTATTTTTATCATATCCATGATCGGTATTCCTTCGGTAATGGCAACTACAAGGTCAACGCCTGCGTCAACGGCTTCCATTATTGCGTCTGCGGCAAAGGGAGGCGGAACAAATATCATGCTGCAGTTTGCCCCGGCCTTTGCCACTGCTTCCTTAACGGTATTAAAAACCGGGATGTCGTCCATTTTCTGGCCGCCTTTGCCCGGTGTCACCCCTGCTACCACCTTTGTCCCGTATGCAACGCACTGCCTTGTGTGGAACTGGCCTTCATTTCCCGTAATCCCCTGGACCAGGAGCCGGGTGTTATTGTCAACAAATATGCTCATTGAATCCTCCATTATGTTCATAGTAATTGGTATGTTGAAATATCATTCATGTAGGGGCAAATAATTATTTGCCCCTACATGACAATTGCGGCGACTTTATTTGCCGCATCTTTAAGATCAACAGCCGTTATAAGGTTAAGGCCCGATTCGGATAGGATTTTCCTCCCCTCGTCAACGTTCGTCCCTTCCATCCGTATTACAACGGGAACGGTAATGCCGATTTTTTTTGCAGCCTGGACAACGCCGTTTGCGAGGATATCGCACCTCAGGATCCCTCCGAAAATATTTATCAGGATCCCCTTTACATTTTTGTCGCTGAGGATTATCCTGAACCCGTTCTCAACCATCTCGGCAGAGGCGCCGCCCCCGACATCGAGGAAATTCGCAGGTTCCGCGCCCACCTGCTTGATGATGTCCATGGTGGCCATTGCAAGGCCGGCGCCGTTTACCATGTTGCCGATGTTCCCGTCCATTTTTATGTAGTTCAGGTTGAACTTCGATGCTTCCACCTCCAGCGGATCCTCCTCGTCTATATCCCGGTATGCCTGGATATCCTTGTGGCGGTAGAGGGCATTGTCGTCGAAGTTTATCTTTGCATCAAGGGCAATCACCTTTTCATCGGCAGTTATGATGAGCGGGTTGATCTCCACCTGTGAGCAGTCATAGGTGGTAAAGAGGTTGTACAGGTTTTTCAGCATGGCCGTGAACTGCTTCAGCGGTTCCGGCTTCAGGTTGAGGCCGAACCCGGCTTCCCTGCAGTGGTAGGGCTGTATCCCCGTCAGCGGGTCAATGGATACCCTGATGATTTTTTCCGGTGATTTTTCCGCAACCTCCTCAATGTCCATTCCGCCGGCTTCACTGGCCATAATCACTATTTTAGCCGTGGCCCTGTCGGGGATGATGCTCAGGTAGAGCTCCTTCTCAATTTTCAGCCCCTGTTCCACCAGGAGTTTTTTTACTTTTTTTCCTTCCGGGCCCGTCTGGTGGGTCACCAGGTTCATGCCGAGAATCTCACCGGCATATGTATCAAGTTCCTCGTGGGATTTTGCGATCTTCACGCCTCCGCCTTTGCCCCTGCCGCCGGCATGTATCTGGGCTTTCACTACAACAGGGTATGAGCCAAGCCTGTCGGCAATAATTTTCGCTTCACCCAAACTGTATGCTGCGCCGCCTTCAGGCACAGGTATCCCGAATTTTTTCAACAGCTCCTTTGCCTGGTATTCATGTATGTTCATAATATACAATCTCCTTAAAATTTAATAATCCTGATAATGCCCTCACCCGCGCTCTGCGCGCCCTCTCCCTGTAGGGCGAGGGCTTCTGAAACATAGATTTTTTTCATCAGCTCCCCTCTCCCTATTCCGGGAGAGGGGCCGGGGGTGAGGGCATAGTTCACTTCTTTATAAATGACAACAGCTTCTCTGCCGCAGCCGTGGGGTCCATCAAACCCTTTTCAACCTCCCTTGTAAGCTCAGGAAGCAGTTCTTTTACCCCCTGATTTCCATAGTACCATTCCCTGAGGCCGCAGTCAACGAGGGATCTCATCCATTCAACAGACTGCATGCGCCTTTTTTCGCTGAATTCCCCTGTGGAGATCATTTTCTCCCTGTGCCTGAGGACCGTGTTCCATATATCATCAATACCGGTCATCTCTACCGCGCTGCATGTCATTACCGGAGGGCTCCAGTCCGGGCTTGCGGGCCTCAGGAGGTGGAGGGCGGATTCATATTCCTTCCTCGCCTTCTCGGCATTTGCCCTGTTGGAGCCGTCGGCCTTGTTCACGGCAACGGCGTTGGCAAGCTCCAGGACGCCTTTTTTTATCCCCTGCAGTTCGTCCCCTCCGCCGGATATCAGCAGGACAAGGAAAAAATCGGTCATCGATGATACCGTTGTTTCCGACTGGCCCACGCCCACAGTCTCCACAATAAGAACGTCAAACCCCGCTGCTTCGCAGACTATCATCGTCTCCCGTGTCTTCATCGCAACGCCGCCAAGGGTCCCCCCGGATGGAGATGGCCGTATGAAGGCCATTTCCGAGGATGACAGCTTTTCCATCCTGGTCTTGTCTGCGAGGATGCTGCCGCCGCTCCTTGTGCTGCTTGGGTCAACGGCAAGAACGGCAACCCGGCGCCCCTTCTCCGTGAGCATGACGCCAAGGCTCTCTATAAAAGTGCTTTTTCCGGCGCCCGGCACCCCGGTGACTCCGAGCCGTATGCTCTTGCCGGAATCGGGGAGGAGCCGGTGAACTATTTCTCTGGCCGATTCCTGGTGTACCGGCAAAGAGCTTTCAATGAGGGTTATGGTTTTTGCCAGGATCTTCCTGTTATTGTCCAAAACCCCCCGGATATGCCAGTTTACATCAATGGGCTTCATTCATTCCTGTTTAAATAATAGCTCACGGATTCACACGGATGTTCACGGATTTTTTATCATTCAAAATCATTCTGATAAAAATTTTTTAATTCTGGGAAATGTTTAAATATAATATTTTATTTTCCTTCTTATCCATTTTAATCCGTGCCCATCCATGAGCAAAATATTTTCCTGTTTTCTGACTCTATTTTTACCTTTCGTTATCTACTTCTTTTCAATGGCATTGAGTACCCTGTTCGCTGCCTCTGTGATGACTGTGCCCGGTCCGAAAATGCCGGCAACTCCTGCCTTTTCAAGGAACTCGTAGTCCCTGGGCGGGATTACTCCGCCTGCCACGACCTTGATCTCGTCGCCTCCGATTTTTTTCAGCGATTCAATGAGGGCCGGGATAAGAGTCTTGTGCCCTGCTGCCAGTGACGAGGCGCCGACAACATGGACGTCGTTCTCAACTGCCATTTTTGCCGCCTCTTCCGGTGTCTGGAACATGGGTCCGATGTCCACGTCAAATCCAAGATCGGCAAAGGCCGTTGCAACCACCTTGACCCCCCTGTCGTGGCCGTCCTGTCCCATCTTTGACATGAGGATCCTTGGCCTGCGCCCCTCTTTTTTCATGAAATCCTCAGTCCTTTTCTGTAATGATTTTATGATATCGCTGTTCCCGAACTCCGATGAGTATATGCCCGATATGCATTGGGTTGTTGCCACAAACCTTCCGTAGACCTTTTCCATCGCATCGGATATTTCACCCACCGTTGCCCGGGCCCGAACTGCCGTGAGGCATGTCTCGAGAAGGTTCCCGTTTGACTGGGCGCATTTCACTAAGTCTGCAAGGGCCTTTTCCACGGCCCCGTTGTCACGCTTCGCCTTTATCTCGTTCAGCCTTGCCACCTGTTCGTCCCGTACCTGGCTTGTGACCTCCCTCACATCCTCTATGGCATCCTCTTTGATTTTGTATTTGTTCACTCCCACGATGATGTCCTTTCCCATGTCGATGCGGGCCTGCTTGCGGGCCGCCGATTCTTCAATCCTCATCTTGGGCATCCCCGATTCAATGGCCTTTGCCATTCCGCCCAGGTCTTCTATCTCTTTTAATATGATCCTGACTTTTTCGATTATGGAGGATGTCAGGGATTCAACATAATAGGATCCGCCCAGGGGGTCAACAACGTGGCAGACCTGCGATTCCTCCTGTACGATGAGCTGGGTGTTTCTGGCTATCCGCGCCGAGGTGTCTGTGGGGAGGCCCACTGCTTCGTCATAGGAGTTTGTATGGAGAGACTGGGTCCCGCCGAGTACCGCAGACATGCATTCCAGGGTCGTCCGTATGATGTTATTGTAGGGGTCCTGCTGTGTGAGGCTCCAGCCCGATGTCTGGCAGTGGGTCCGGAGCATTTTGGATTCATCCTTATTAGGATTGAAACGGCCCATGAGCTCGTTCCATAAAAACCTGGCTGCCCTCAGCATTGCTATGTCCATGAAGAAGTTCATCCCGATTCCGAAGAAGAATGAGAGCCTCGGGGCAAAGTCGTCAATGTTGAGCCCGCTTGCAATGGCGGCCTTGACGTATTCCAGGCCGTTGGCCAGGGTAAAGGCCGTCTGCAGAACAGAATCGGCGCCGGCTTCCATTATGTGGTAACCGCTGATGCTCACCGTGTTGTACTTCGGCATGTTTTTTGAGCAGTATGCGATGATATCCGACACGATCCTCATGGACGGGGTTGGAGGGTAGATGTATGTGTTTCTTGTAAGATATTCTTTTAAGATGTCGTTCTGGATGGTGCCGGTGAGTTTCTCCTGTGGCACCCCATGTTCCTCGGCAGCGATGATATACATGGCGAGTATGGGGAGTACGGCGCCGTTCATGGTCATGGATACGGACATCTGATCGAGAGGAATCTGGTCAAAGAGGATCTTCATGTCCTCCACGGAGTCGATGGCTACGCCCGCCTTTCCCACGTCGCCCACAACCCTCGGGTGGTCCGAATCGTATCCCCTGTGCGTGGCCAGGTCAAAGGCCACCGAGAGCCCCATCTGCCCGGCAGCGAGGTTTTTCCGGTAAAACTGGTTTGATTCCCTTGCGGTGGAAAATCCGGCATACTGGCGGATGGTCCATGGACGCGCAGAGTACATGGTGGCCCTGGGCCCCCTTACAAAGGGCTCTATCCCCGGGTAGGTGTCCGCGGATTCCAGGCCTGCCGTGTCCCCGGAATCATAAAGCGGTTTCACTTCGATCCCTTCAGGGGTCAGCCAGTTCAGGGTATCAGGGGATTTTCCTTTCAGGTCCTTGCCTGCTGCCTGTTCCCACTGCTTTTTTTTTGAATTTTCTGACATAAAATTCTCCTTAGTGTTTTTGTTGATGATATCACATCAAAATAGAATTAATTATAATTGCTGGATAAATGGCTCATTATTCGATGAACTTTCAGTTATTTCCATGTGTAAGAACGGGGGATGGGGGGATATTCGAGATATGGGGGATAATATAAATTTCTATAAAAAATCAGACAAAATCTGAAAACCTACTGTCATCATTGATTAGAAAGTATAATATCAGGAAATATCCCCCTATCTCTCTCTCTTATCTCCTCATCCCCCTGTCTCCTTATTCTTAATATAAAATTTAGAAAAATTATTGGTGAATTAGGCACTGCTGATATCGGTCACATTGATACATACCTCACACGGCAGCGGCCAACTTGTATATTTGTATCAACAATGATACAACTTATAAACCGGAGATTTAATGTCAATAAAAAAAGGAGGTTCCCGTCATTTTTCGGGAAGATTACCGGATGATATATTTTTCATACCGTGATGTATTTTTTCTCAAAATCTGATGCCGTGAGAGGCTCGGAGTAGTAATATCCCTGGAAGAATTCGCATTTTTTCTCCTTCAGATATTCCAGCTGCCCGGAACTTTCTATACCCTCGGCAACGACTTCATAGCCCAGGTTGTTTGCCAGGCTGATTATGGAATTAACGACAATTTTTGCCTCTTCATTGCCCGGGAGCTTGTCCACGAAGGACTTGTCTATTTTCAGAACATCAATGGGGTAGGCAATCAGGTTGCTCAGGGATGACAGCCCGGTCCCGAAATCGTCCATAGCTATTTTGATCCCCAGGGTTCGAATCTTGAAAAGCTTCATAAGGGCTTCTTTGGAATTTTCAATGATCCCGCTTTCAGTGATTTCGAATTCAACCATCTCCCTGTTGACGCCGGTTTCCAGGATTATTTTTTCGATGGTATCCAGGAGTTCCGGGTCCTTGAACTGCGCAGGGGCGAAGTTGATGGCGACCCTTTTTGAGAACCCCATGCCGGCCCATATCCTGATCTGTTCACAGGCCTTCCTGAGGATTATATATCCGATGTCAACTATCATGCCGTTTTTTTCCACAAGGGGGATGAATATGCCCGGAGGGATGAGGCCTCTTTTAGGTGAGCGCCACCGTATAAGAGTCTCAGCCCCGGACAGCCGGTCCATTGCATCAAATTTTGGCTGGTAAAATGCCTCAAATTCCCCTTTGGTTATGGCGTCCTTCAATTCCTCTTCGAGGCGCAGGTTGTAGATGAGTTCATCGTGCATTTTCGGGTCAAAGAGGCAGTAACCCCCTGTGCCCGCCTCCTTTGCCCTGTACATGGCTGCCTGGCTGTTGTTTATCAGCTGTTCCACCTCGTCACCGTCAACGGGAAAGACTGAAATCCCCATGGATGCCGTTATATTGAAACTCCTGGTTCCCACTAAAAAGGGCCCGGAGAAGAGCTCCTGTGTCTTTTTGATGATATCTTTGAGGTCATAGGACCTTGCGATGTACGAGAGGAGTATGATGAAAACATCACCGCCGTAGCGGGCCACCAGGTCATCCCCCCTGAAGGAGTTTTTGAGCCTCTCCCCGATTTTATTCAGGAGCATGTCCCCGGTCTCCCTTCCGTGCAGGTTATTGATATTTTTATACCTGTCAATGCCCAGGCTCATAACACCGAATATTTTGTCCTGCTTCCTCTCCTGCACTTTCACGATCTCAAGCTGAAGCCTGGTCTTGAGGAGGCTGATGTTCGGCAGCCTCGTTACATGGGTGTCGTAGAGCTGGTAATGGGCAGCCTGTTCCTCGGCCTTTTTGAGATCGGAGATGTCCCGGGCATGGAGGATGATGCCGTTTATCAGCGGGTCGTTCAGGATATTTGAGGCGTTGACTTGAATATCCCTCCACGAGCCGTCTTTGTGCATGTATCTGAATTCGGCGACTGACAGGGCAGCGCAGCTGCTTATGCATGCCAGGAGTTTTTTTTCCACGTACCCCCTGTCATCGGGGTGGATATAGTCCAGAATGGAATTGCCCACTGACTCGTACGGGGAAAATCCGAATAATTTCTCACTGGAATCGCTGATATACTGAATGATCCAGTTTTCATCAATTATGGCAATGACCTCGGTGCTGTTTTCAATTATCTTCCGGAACACCTTCCCGCTTTCATTCAGGGCATCCCTGTATCTATTAATTTTTGACAGGTCTTCCACCGAGAGGAATTTAAGGGTCTCGCTCTTGTGATGGAGTTCGCCGAATTTTATCTTCACCGGAATTTTCAATCCGCTCATGTGAAGGAGTTCCATCTCCTCTGCCCTGATAACGCCTGATTCAAGCCTATTCCGGAATATTTCCGCATATTCGACCGGTACATGGCGGGAAAAGTCCTCCCCGTACATTTGCTCTATGCCGCTTCCCAGGAGGCTGATTAAGTCGGAGTTGGCATAAATTATTTCGCCGCTGCTGTCATAGATGATAAGCCCCCCGGCAATCTGTTTAATGAGGTCCCTTGTAAAGTAGCGGTTCATCTGCGGGAGGTTCCCCACATTTTTATTTTCTGAAGTTCGGGCTGTTTCTGATGTATTAATGTTTTTTTTCATATGGGTCTGCTGACATCATCCTGATCCGCATTCCGGCTGGCTGTAATCGAGACTGCCGCCCCCGGCCCGGTGCCTTAATCTATATGGATTATGATGAATTATTTATTTTGTTTTATATATAATAATAAGGACTTATTGTTTAAGTCAAGAATAAATAATAAAAAAACAGCGTAGTTTATATCCCGGCAGACTTGGAGAATAGGGTTGAAAAAGGATTTTTACTTTTTTAATGACTATATCGGCCTTGTAACCAATATTTTTATCTATAAAAAGGATGAGATTGATAAAGGCCGAATTCCTGGGGCCGAAAATGCCATGAGGACCGGCATTGGAATGCCCTCACCCCCGGCCCCTCTCCCAAAATAGGGAGAGGGGGGTGTATCATCAGAATACATTATATAAAAAACAGTTTGCTCGATTGCTGAGAAAAAATTCAATCCTTGCTGTCTTGTAAAAAGCCCAACTCTAATTTTTTCTTGACAAATTAAACAAGTGTTAATAATTATCAAATTAATGAAATGGAAAATGTGTGTTTCACTTTCATTAAAAAATAAAATAACATATAAAATTTAATTGTCAAGAAATTGAACTAATGGAAAAATTTTTATCTAAAATTAGGCAATTTGCTGCAACCAGCAACCAGCAACCAGCAACCAGCAATCGGTCAATCGGTCAATCGGTCAATCGGTCAATCGGTCAATCGGTCAATCGGTCAATCGGTCAATCCATTAAAATTTTATCAATATAAATATTTAACTGCAATTTGTTATTGGCATGCCATTTTTGTTCTATTATTTATCCTTTCAGGTAATCCATTACATTCCGGCGAACCGGGTTTTTCATTATCAGAAAAAACTGCCCCTAATTTTGCAATCTTCACATTAAAAAATAACGAAAGAAAAATTTTATTCAACGAGCTTTCCCTTCTCCCTGAAAAGGGGCTTATGGTGATAAATTTTACATCATATACATGCATACCCTGTAAAAAAGAGATTCCCGAACTTGAAGTTATAGAAGAAAAATTTCGAGGAAAGATAAAGCTCTGGGTTCTGTATACCGATAGCGATTCACGGAAGATAGAAGAGAGCGCCGTAGAAATAGGAATCAAAAATACTGTCTGTGTAGACCCTCTCAGAACAGTTGCTTTTAAATATAATGTTGCTGTGATTCCCACTACAATAGTGCTCGATAAAATGGGGAATATTAAGGTGGTCGTTACCGGTTATACAAGCGAAAATATGATTAGACTTGCTGAATTTATAAAAAATTATTGAGGTTCTGAAAGATGAAAAAAATTTTTGTTATCTTATTGAATGCCGTATTGGCTATTTTTATTACATCCCTATCTGCCCAGACAAAAAAACTCAAACTCTTTATTAATGATATTACCGTAGAACAGGGCGTGTCAAAAACTATGGCTATAAAGGTCAGGGATATTATGAGCCTTTCAATTTTTGAAAATTTCAGCGGTGAGTATCAGGTAATAACCGATGATGATATTAAAATAATGTTTAAAAAGGTCGCCGTGATCCAGGCCACAGGATGCGATGCCCAGACCTGCGTGCTTCAGATTGCCGAGGCCATTAATGCCGATGAAATCATTTACGGTTCAATAAAAAAAGACGAAGGAAAAATAAGGATCACTGTCCAGAATATTAAAAGAGATGCCCGCACCCTTGAAATAACAAAAAAATCAATTGTGAGTGAGCTTTTTTACGAGAGCCAGTTAGACTGGTATTCAAAAGAGGTGGCAAAAAAACTTATTAATGCGGTATATAAAATAGACCCGTCAAAAGCCCCTGCCGTTGTTACCGGTAAATTTCAGGTGGAAGCATTGGGGATAAAGAGCGTTGAAGGGATGGATATCAGCATACTCAAATTTACCTCCAATGATGAAGCCATAACAAAACTGCTGGATTATTACAAAGAGCTTGTATCCGAGGGTGATGAACTATTTAAAAAAAATAATCAACGCGGGGCCAGACAGAAATATAGAGACATATTGAAAGGAATCAATGAAGACCTTCATCAAAGTAAAAGGGAGAAAATGACGGAATTTACTGAGAGTGTAGTAAAAAGAATTGAATCGACCCATGTGAACGAATTCAAAGTCTATATTGAAGACATTGATAAATGGCTGAAAGCAAAGGAACTCATGGATAGGGATATCATAAAAAAAGGGATTGAAAAGTACTCAGAAGTACTGAATGATCTGGATAAAATTCCCGACGAAGAAAAATCTCGTCTTGGAGAAATAAAGAACACTATTGTAAAACGGATATCGTCCCTGTATTTGGCCTGGGCTTCAATAATAGAGAAGGAAGGAGACGCCTTTTATTCCGACTATAAGTTCAAGTTTGCAATTGATAAATATAATGAGGCGATTGTAGTAATAAAAGAATCGGGCTTTTCGGAATTTGAATTGACAGTGAAAGTTGAAAAACTTGATGAAAAGAAAAGGGCCGGGAAGACAACAGGAGCCTCGTGGCTCAACAACAGGGTACGTTCCTATTGCGACCAGGCCGAGTATTTCAACATACGGAAAAATAAAAGCGGGGCAAAAAATATTCTGGGACAGGCCGGCGACCTTATTGCCGTTAACTCCCAATTCCTCACCCCTGAAACAAAGTCCCTTTATGATGAGTACAGCAAACTTGTGGGACATATCGGAGATGTAGGTGAAAAGACCAAATTTTTTGAAGAGAGTAAAGGAAATTATTATGGCCCGCTGTCATTAACCTTTTTTGGCCTTTCTCTTGGATCTTTTGGAGGAGGCTACTATTTCAACACCCAGCTTACAACTATAAATTCTGATTATGCTTCACTTTCAAAAAAATATAAAGCATCAACCGATTTTAATGAAGCCACAAAGCTTGGAAAGGACATGAATGCAAAGGAGGATGAAGCTAAAAAAACAGCGCTGTATAGAAATATTGCCTACGGAGCAGGAGGCCTTTTTCTCGGAGTCGGGGTCTATTTCACATACAGGTACTTCTCATATAAATCCATGGAGAGCAGCCTCAAGAGTTCATGGAACGATGTCATTTTTTTCACGCCATTAATTTCTTATGATTATAAAAATTGGACTTACAATCCCAATGAGAGGGGGCTGTTCGCAGGGGCAGTGATTACAGTTAGATTTTGACAAGAAAATAATTGTTAGCCATGATACATGGTTGTTCGTATAGACAGTGTCTGAACCATGATTTACTTGATTAACGGATTACTTTGATTAAGAGATAAGGGTAATGAAAAAATTAGCTGAATCATAGGTTGTGATTATGAGAATGTTAGATTTAATAAAAATGCAGAATCTATGATACAGAAATCAAGCCAATCCTTAAATCATGAAAATCACGGTTCAGACAGTTGATTAAAAAGGTATATTTTAAAAAATTAATAAAGGTGACCATAATGAAAAGAAAAGCGTTATTATTCATACTATCAATACTAATTTTTTCAACATGCGATACAACCCTTCAGCCGACAACACATGATAACCCCTTTGACAGAGGGGGGGATGCTTACCAGCAAATATCTGCAACAATTTCACCTTTAAATGGGGCAGTGAATATAGGACCGGGTTCAAATATTATAATTACCTTCAACCAGGCAGTAGACCCCACAGGCTGGACAGTTATTATTGATGGCACTACTTATACGTCAGGTTCCTTTGATGTTACAGGAAAAATATTGACCATAACCCCTTCTGCAATATTTTTAAGAAATAAAAATATAACCGTTATCCTGGATGGTTTTAAAAATACCAGTTCAGGGAGCGTTGGCGAATTTTCATATACAAGTTTATCATTTACCACAGCACAGAACCCGACTGCCACATCGAGCCCAATGTCAAATCAGACCGGTGTTGCCATCGATTCCAATTTTGTCATCGGTTTTAGCGAGGCTATGAATCAGACGAATTCATGGAGCGTAAACCTCAATGGCACTGTTTTCGATAAGAATTCCCCTGGGATATCATGGAGCGGGAACGATTTAACCATAAATCCTTCTTTTATCTATGGAAGAAGCTCTACTGTTTCTGCGACCTTAACAGGATTTACTGCCGCGGTTGATAATGCATCTTATGCAGGTACATCAACGCTTTCATTTGGGACAATTGGCCTGCCAACGGCAATATTCTCTCCATCAAACGTTTCAACAGGAGTATCCCCTGATTCCAACATAGTTATCACCTTCAGTGAAGCCATGAATCAGACGAATTCATGGATTGTGAATGCAAACGGGACACTCTATGACAAAACATCGCCTCAAATTTCATGGAGCGGGAATGCTTTAACGATTAATCCTGCGTCAAATTTTACAAAAGGAAGTTCGATAGTGGTCATTTTATCCGGTTTTACAGCCCAGCTTGATGGTGGGGCACTTGGCGGAACAACAACTTCCTCATTTAAAGTACCACTTTCAGTCACATATAATGGGAATGGCAATACCGGCGGCAGTGTGCCAATTGACAGCACGGATTATTTAATTGGGGATACTGTTACAGTTTTAGGCAATACCGGAAACCTTGTAAAAACCGGTTATGAATTGGCAGGTTGGAATACCCAGGCTGATGGTAATGGGACAACAACTCCTATTGGTGGAACATTTTCAATCGGTACTGCTGATGTATTATTGTATGCTTTATGGACAAGGGTCTACGCACTGAGAGAAACAGGCCCGGCCGGCGGATTGATTTTTTATGATAAAGGGAGTTATTCCAATGGCTGGAGGTATCTGGAAGCAGCTCCAAGTGATGTGAGTACAAATGCTGAATGGGGATGTACGAATGTAACGATCATTGGAGCAGATGGTGCTGCAATAGGAACTGGAAATCAAAATACTATTGATATTGAAGCTGTTTGTTCAACATCTGGTACGGCTGCTGATTTGTGTGCTAACTATAGTTATGGAGGCTATAGTGACTGGTTTCTTCCATCTAAAGATGAGCTAAATCAGATATTTATAAACCTAAAGAGTTATGGCGTTGGTGGGTTAGGTGAGGCTATATATTTGAGTTCATCGGAGTACAGTTCTGGCTATGCTTGGGGCCAGGTTTTTGGTGTTGGCAATAACTATGGTATACAGTACAGCTACAATAAAAGTTTTACTGAAAGGGTGCGTGCTATTCGAGCTTTTTAATGAAGTTTAAGATCAATACTAAAATAGATTCTAAAAAATAATATTGGAGATACTTATGAAAATCATTGAATGTCTAAAAAATATTTTAAAAGATAAAACAAATATTCAAATCATAATTGCAATTATTACCCTCGTAGTTGCAATATTCACTCTTGGATTTGCATTTTACGTTTATAACAAAAGTTATTTTTTTAGTTATAAATCAGAGGCAGTATCCTTGCTCTCTGTGGAGGACTACTATAGTCTTCAACAGTATGCCAATAAACACATCGATAAGAATAAAAATGAATCTGATGCCAAGTATGCCTATAATCTCATTGATCGTCGTATAGAAGTTCTCATCGCAAATTTATTTAGCAAAGATGAGACAGTAAGGGTAAATTCTCTTCATCACTTAAAAATGATTGTTGAGGCATTGTTTGATAATGAGGATTCTTCAAAAAAAGAAAACCGGAAAAATAAATTTAAAGAAAGGTTCAAAAAACATTTTATAAATGTCTGTTCAGATTATAATGATGAATTATTTCGAAATTTAAGAACAAACTGCTTAAGCTGTGGTGTATATAATGTGTCTACAATTTTATCATTAATTGAATCAGAAATTAAAATAGAAAATTTAGATAAAATAAAAAAGGGAGATATAATAGTCAAAATTTTAAAGGATAATTTAAAAGATGAAAAATTCAAACCTTTTCGTAAAGCACTTTATGATGAAATTAAAGATATAAACAAGACGCCGATATGGAATAATTTATTAGATGTTTTAAAAAAATGAGATTAAGAGAAATTTGGATTTAAATTGGTAGTCGCGATATATACTTCAAAACATCATCAATGGTAATATCATAGTTTGGCAAGATTTTATCCCTTTCATGTTTATGGTGGGGATAGGTAATAATTTCTTTATGATGCGGCGAATTATCCCATCTGATAATGAAATCGCCATTAGCTTTTTGCCAGTGAAAAGAATATTTTCTATCGAATTCATCTGAATATTCTTTAATGAATAGCCGGGTATCATCAGACAATTCTGCTTCGATTTTAATAAAAAAACCAGTTTTGAAAATACGAAAATCCTGAATAGTATATTTTCTTATGATTCCGGAGGCATCAAGAGATTTGATAATTTCCATTTATTATATCGTTCTTTTCTGATATCAATTCCTTGAAACTGTTGTCATATGCTTTCCATTCCAGGTAATCATCCCAATGGCCAAAATTTTCTAATTTTTCGGTATTGATTATTTTTTCAAATTCTTCAAAGGACATTTTATATTTTGTCTTCATGAGCCCGATTCTGTCCTCCACTTTATGCAGTTCATATAAGAGGTTCGTATAATATAAGTCTTTAATGTTTTCACTGTGAATGATTACCATAAAACTGCCTTTCCAAAAAATATTGTTTATGATATAGATAAAATTTAATTTATAGTCAAGTGAAAATTAATAATATTATGAGGAATAAATTATTCTTAGAATGAAAATGATGAACCAGCAATCAAGCTAATCCTTAAATCATGAAAATCATGGTTCCGACAGATGAAGGAATTAAGTATAATAGAAGAACAATGAAATACTATGTGTAAATTAATTATCCTTCAGGCGCAGGAATTTCTATTATACTTTGTTTTTATATGAATTATGAGCCTTGAACTGATAATCCAAAACTCATAATTCAGCCTGTCAATCCCTCTGGCAGAGCTCCACGAGAATCCCGCCTGTGGACTTTGGATGGAGAAAGGCGATCTTTGCCCCGCCCGCACCGATCCTCGGTGCCTCGTCGATGAGCTTCACCCCTTTCTCCTTCAGCTCTTTTAGTGCCTCTTCGATGTTCTCCACCCTGAAGGCTATATGCTGCATCCCTTCGCCTTTTTTTTCTATGTACTTGGCAACTGGCCCGTCGGGCGAGGTGGACTGGAGAAGTTCAACCTCGCTCTCTCCCACGGGGAAGAATGCAGTGGTGACCTTCTGCTCTTCCACGGTCTCGGCCCCTTCAAAATGGAGGCCCAGGATATCAACCCAGAATTTTTTTCCCTCATCGATGCTGTTTACGGCTATGCCCAGATGGTCAATTTTTAGAATTTTCATTTTATACTCCTTTTAATATGAAAGTTGTAAATACTCAGTTTAAATATTTGCTCACGGATTTACGCGGATATTCACGGATTATTTTATTATGTTCGATACAAGAAGCTTACCTACTAACTTCATTTTTTATCTGTGTTCATCCGTGCCAATCCGTGAGCAATTTTTTGTTAATTGTCAAGTAAAGTTTTTCATTTCTGCCTATAATGTGATTGACAAAGGGCCATTTTAATTTTATATTGTATTATTGTTGATACAAATATACAAATTTTATTTCCCGGCATAATATTGTAAAGTAAAATTTTATTGCCGGTTCATGCTTTTGTAATATTTTCAGGGAATTATTTTTAACCGGAATTTTATTAACTTGACAGTTTTATCAACCTTATAAAAAAATTATTCATCGGGGCCTTTTTCCATCAACGGCCTGAATTACAATTTCAACTCACAGAAGTGGGAGATAGATTATGAAAGATAAAAAGCAGCACCTCTCCTCCTTGATCAAGGAGGCAAAATTGGGCGGCGGCCAGGATAAAATCGACAAACTGCATGCCAAAAACTGCCTTACGGCAAGGGAGCGAATCGAACACCTTCTCGACAAGGGAAGCTTTGAGGAATTCGACATGTTCAAGCAGCACCGCTGCCGCGATTTCGGCATGGAGGACAAGCAGTTCCTTGGAGACGGCGTTGTCGTGGGCCACGGCACCGTTGACGGCCGGGTGGTCTGCGTTTTTTCCTATGACTCTACCGTTTTCGGCGGGTCCCTTTCCGAGACCATGGCTGAGAAGATATGCAAGACCGTGGAACTGGCTGCGAAAATAGGCGCACCGGTAGTCGGATTCAATGATTCCGGCGGAGCAAGGATCCAGGAAGGCATTGAGAGCCTTGCAGGCTATGCAGATATATTTTTAAGAAACGTCATGTATTCCGGCGTGGTGCCGCAGATTTCAGGGATGTTCGGGCCCTGCGCCGGCGGCGCTGTATATTCCCCTGCGCTCACCGACTTCAATATCATGGTGAAGGGAACAGGAACCATGTTTATCACCGGGCCGAAGGTTGTTGAATCGGTCACCGGCGAAAAGATTTCCTCCGAGGATCTCGGCGGAGCCGATGTCCATAACAAAAGGTCGGGCGTGGCCCACTTTGAGGCATCATCGGATCAGGATGCCATAGGGCAGATTAAACGGCTGCTCTCCTTTCTCCCGTCAAACAACATGGAGGATGCGCCTCTCGTTGAGACAGACGACCAGGCCGACAGGAAAATACCGCAGCTCGACGCCCTCATACCCGAGAGCCCCAATCAGCCCTACGACATGATGGATGCCATTCTCCCGATACTCGATAACAATGATTTTATGGAAGTCCAGGCCTGCTATGCCATGAATATGATCGTGGGTTTCGGCCGCCTCTACGGCAGGACAGTGGGCATCGTTGCAAACCAGCCCAATGTAATGGCCGGCGTCATCGACATTAACGCATCGGTAAAGGCCGCGCGTTTTGTACGGTTCTGTGACGCCTTCAATATCCCCATTGTAACTTTTGTCGATGTACCCGGTTTCATGCCCGGCACCGTGCAGGAATTCAACGGGATCATCAGGCACGGGGCAAAACTCATCTATGCCTATGCCGAGGCCACGGTGCCCAAGCTGACGGTCATAACCAGGAAGGCATACGGCGGCGCCTACTGCGTCATGAGCTCGAAACATATGAGGGGCGACATCAATTACGCATGGCCGACAGCAGAGATCTCGGTTATGGGGCCCAGCGGCGCAATCGAGATTGTCTTTAACAAGGAGATAAAAGAGGCCCCTGCCGACAAGAAGGCAGAGATAACAAGTAAGAAGATTGAGGAATATACCGAGAAGTTTGCCAACCCCTACAGGGCTGCAGGCAGGGGTTACATTGATGATGTTATCCTCCCCGGCTCAACCAGGTTCAGGCTCATACGGGCTCTTGAGATGCTGCAGACAAAGAGCGATAAGAATCCTCTGAAAAAGCACGGGAATATCCCGTTATAAGGCAGGTGGAAAATGGATTGTCTATCATATAAATGCGGCAGCGCTTTCGGCCACGCGGGTTTCATCATACTCGGGGCCGTGGCGCTTGTCATCGGGATCGCGGCCATTGTCGTGGCCCTTCTGGCGCTCAGAAAGAGCTTCGGAGGATCCTTCAGGCCGGCCGCAGAGAAGTCCCGCGGAACAAAATCCCCGGTACTGGAACAAACGGTAAAAGCGGCAGGTACTGAGACAGGAGAAGCGGCAGCGGCCATAGGCCTGGCGCTCGCAATGGTTAAGATAAAAAACAGCTCAAGGCAGATCACTGTCAAACGGGTATACAGGTCGGGATGGAAGGAGTCCCTCCGTTCCGGGGCCATGGACAGGTTATAGACTGGCGGTTTATCATAAATAATCAGAGGTTAACAATGGACATATTTAATTTCAATATTAACAGCAACCCCTATGAAGTAAAGATTCATTCAATTTCCGGGAGGAACGCCTCGGTAGAGGTTAACGGTGTGAAGTACGACGTTGACATGAAGGATGATTTTGACGTTGATATGTCTTCCTCGGTCCCTGTGCAGAAACCGGTTGTCCAGAAGAGCCAGGTTCAGCCTGCACAAAAGGTCCAGGAGCAGAAGAAAGCGCCTGAGACGGTTCAGAAACAGCAGGCCCCGGCGCAGAAGGCTGGCGGAGCAAAGACAATCGTATCCCCCATGCCCGGGCAGGTCTTCAAGGTTCTTGTGGCCGAAGGCGATTCTATAAAATCGGGCGACATTGTGGTGACCATTGAGGCCATGAAAATGGAGAACCAGATCCGCTCCACCATGGACGGGACAGTGACAAAGGTCCATGTAAAGGAAGGAGATGTTCTCGCCGAAGGGGCGCCGCTGGTTTCTCTGTAACTAATACAAAATGCCCTCACCCCCGGCCCCTCTCCCGGAATAGGGAGAGGGGAGCGAGTAAATCAAATTTATGGATTGTATACTATGGAAATTTGTAAAATTGCCGGTATAAACTTTAACAAGAATTGATAAAATATTTGGATTTTTTTATAAACAGAAGCCCTCGCCCTATTGGGAGAGGGCGCGCAGAGCGCGGGTGAGGGCATCGAATCGATCCTTCGACGGAGAGCTCCTCCTCCCCGATACCATACGGAAAGGGTTGGCCACGAAAATTCTCGGCCGGAAAGAAATTTACCATTACACCGATATTGATTCCACCAATGACAGGGCCGATACCCTTGCTGCCGGGGGCGCGCCTGAGGGGACCCTTGTCATAGCCGAATCGCAGACTTCCGGCAGGGGGCGGCATGGAAGAAAATGGCTCTCTCCGGCAGGGGAGGGTATTTATCTGTCCCTTATCCTCAGGCCCGGAATATCAATGCATGAATCACAGAAAATCACACTCATATCTGCTGTTGCCGCTGCACTCGCCGTAAAAAAAATTTATCATGGCGGCCTCATCATAAAATGGCCCAATGACATCCTTATCAATAAAAAAAAACTTGCCGGGATACTTACAACAATGATCAGCAGCGGGAAAACGCCTGATTATGTCATCATGGGTATGGGGATGAATGTTAATACAAGAGAAGAATCAATGCCCCTGGAGATTAGGGATATAGCCACCTCGCTACGCATTGAGACAGGCAGAGCATGGAGCCGCAGCCTCATTGTCCGTGAATTTCTGGTTTTTTTTGAATACTACTATGACCTGCTTTTGAAGGGCGAATCGGCGCTCCTTATTGATACATGGAAGGATTTATCAGGACTTATGGGGAGAAGGGTGACTGTGGACCTGATGGAAAGTGGATATAACGGGACAATAATCGGTATAGACAGAGAGGGATTTCTCCTTCTCAGGGATGACGAAGGGTTAGTGCAGAGAATAGTATCAGGAGAAATTGTTAAAATCTATTAATTCAGCAGGTATGAAAAAACAATAAAATTCATATTCAAAATAAAATTATTTAGATTAGTACATTCAGCAGACGATAATGGCAACAAGCGGATAAATGCAGATTCCCGTTGAGAGAATAAAGCGTTTTTTAAAAATATCTGTTTTTTTATCGATTTAATATAAAATTATTAGTAATATGAGCACCAGTTCTTTACATTTGACATGAAAATTAGGTCTGATGTGATATTTTATGAATAATAAAAAAAATGCCAGGGCACAAGATGAGCTCATCCTTGAAAATGAAAGGCTGAAAAAAGAAACAGCCAGGCTGAATGAAATTATTGTATTAAACGAAAAGGCTGAAACAAGGCTTATTGAAAGCGAAAATAAATATGAAAATCTGCTCAGGATTGTTCCGGACACCATTTACAAACTTGATGAGGAAGGTTTTTTTACCTATATAAGCGATTCTATAAGCAACATCGGTTACAAGCCCTCGGAGTTAATCGGGAAACACTTCAGCATTATTGTCCACCCTGATGATGTTCCCTATGTGAGCAGATCCTTTGTTCTCCCGAAGCTTCATGGAAAAAACACCGGGTACACAAATTCCCCAAAGCTCTTTGATGAGAGAAGATCGGGTACCAGGATAACAAAATGCCTTGAGATACGCCTCCTTCCCAAGGGCTGGGAGGATAATCAATCCGATTTCATCATAGGTTCAATTTTTTCCTGCGGCGAGATCGATTCGGCAGGCCATTACGATGATAATGGAAATACCAGTGACATGGTTTTTGTCGGCACCATCGGTGTCATACGGGACATCACCGATAAGAAAAAGTCTGAGGAGAATTTCAACAAGACCCAGAGGCTCAAGTCCCTTGGAATTCTTGCAGGCGGAATTGCCCATGATTTCAATAATATACTCACCGCCATTGTGGGGAATATCACGCTCATCAAGCTCGAGGTTGATCCCGGGAGCACCATCTTCCAGTCGCTCAATGACGCGGAAAAAGCAACACTCAGGGCAAAAGACCTCACCAACCAGCTCCTTACATTTGCCAAGGGCGGGACCCCGGTAAAAAATGCAGCATCCATTGCGCAGCTTACCATGGATATATCAAATTTCACCCTGAGGGGATCCAATGTAAAATGCAATTTTGACTTTCCTGAAAACCTCTGGCCCGTGGACATAGATGAAGGGCAGATAAGCCAGGTAATCAATAATCTCATTATAAACGCATCCCAGGCCATGCCCGGCGGGGGGTGCATAAATATTTCAGCAGAAAATATGACAGTGTATGAGCCCGATGCCGCGGAATTATACGGAAGGTATGTGAAGCTTAAAATAATGGATACCGGTATGGGCATTTCAAAGGAAAATCTGCAGAGAATTTTTGATCCCTATTTTACCACGAAAGCGAAGGGGAGCGGCCTCGGCCTTACCACGAGCTATTCAATAATAAAGAGCCATGGAGGAAGTATCACCGCAGAATCGGAGCCTGGCAAGGGTACAATTTTTGATGTTATACTACCGGCGTCTGACAAGATTATCGCACAATTGATGAATACCGACATGGGCACCATGGATTTAACCGGGAAGATCCTCTTGATGGATGATGATACTGAAATACTCAAGGCTACGGGGAATATACTGGAAAATTTCGGATATAACGTAACGATAGCTGAGAATGGAGAAGAGGCAATCGACCACTTCAGGCGGGAATTCGACCGGTCAGAGGGCTTTGACCTGGTGATCATGGATCTGACAGTCCCCGGGGGACTGGGTGGGAAAGAGGCCATTAAAATTATCAAAGAAATTGATCCCGATATCATGGCGGTTGTAACAAGCGGTTATTCCAATGATCCGATCATTGAAGAGTACAGGAAACACGGTTTCCATGGCGTTGTTGTGAAGCCCTATAAGCTGGAACAGCTGATAAATACCGTGGCAGGTCTGCTAAAAGGAAAATGCTGAGCGAATAGACATTCATCAGTCCCGTACCTTTCTTAAACAAAAAATCATCGAAATTACATCTATTTTAATTGATTTTATTCAGCCCCGGAATATTTGTGTTAACGGCGGGTATGGTTATAATCTGACGTATCGGGATTTTTCAGCAATCCGCTCAAGGTGAGTTATAAAATCGGGCCGCATGTTTAATAAATTCATCGCCTGATCAAATATTTATCAGGATAAAAATATGAGAAAAACCGCTTTTCTTACCGATGAAATCTACCTGAAGCATAATACAGGGATGATGCACCCTGAAAGATCCGGGAGAATTTCCGCGATACACGATAAAATCAAGGCAGCCCCGTATTACAAAGACCTGGTTTTATTAAAACCGGTAAAAGCCGATTTTGAAACAATCGAACTTGTCCATTCCAGTGAATATATCATGAGAGTAAAAAAGGAGATAGAGAGCGGCGTAACCTATCTCGATTCCCCTGATACACCGGTCTGCAGGGAGTCCTTTGATGTTGCCCTTTATGCAGTTGGCGGCGGGCTGGTAATGTGCGATGCAGTTTTCAGCGGTGCAGCAGTAAACGGTTTCTGTTCCATAAGGCCTCCAGGCCATCATGCAGAGAGGGACCATGCTGCGGGTTTCTGCATATTCAACAACATTGCCATTGCCGCAAGGTATCTCCAGACAAAGCACAAGATAAACAGGATAGCAATTGTTGACTGGGATGTTCACCATGGAAACGGAACCCAGCACTCCTTTGAAAATGACAATACGATTTTTTTTATCAGCCTTCATCAGTTTCCCCATTACCCCGGGACCGGTTCCAGCTCCGAGAAGGGGAAGGGGAAGGGTTCGGGTTATACCATGAACATCCCCATGAGGTCCGGAAGCGAAGATGAAGATTATATTAGCGCCTTTAATAAGTCCATCATTCCTGCTCTTGACGCTTTTAAGCCGGAAATAATACTTATATCGGCCGGGTTTGACGCTCATGATAATGATGATCTCTCATCAATCAGTCTCTCCTCTGAGGTATATTACCGGTTCACCCACATGTTAATGGATGTGGCATCAAAGCATTCATTTAACCGCGTTATTGCATTTCTCGAAGGCGGGTACGACCTGGTAGGCCTGGCCGACTCCGTAGACAGGGTTATAACCGCATTCAGGGAAGTATAAAAGGAAAGGCCTATGAAAACCGGGCGGAAAATTCTAATTATTCCGATGGTTGTCATTGTTGCAATCTGCCTGTCGGCAATCATATTTTCAAATACCCGTCAATATGACATATCCCAGTTTGTTCCCCCTGAAATATGCAGCGGCTGCCATGAATATGTATTCAACCAGTGGTATAATTCAATGCATAACCTGGCCCTTGTTGACCCGGTCTATAAAAAAATTGCATTTTTTTTTCTGAACGGCCTTGCCGATAAGGATGAGATTGAAGAGGCGGAATCGTGCCCGAAATGTCATACGCCGATAGGATATATGACCGGCCTTCCCGGTAAAACCTCGGAGGAGAAGCTGATACTCCCGAACCTTGTGGAAAAGGGGATCCAGTGCGATTTCTGCCATACAGCAACTGGAGCTTCTAAAATGTACAATAACGGCATGTTGATTGATCCCGGGCAGGGCGATAAGAAGCCGGGAGTCAAAAGGGGCCCCTTTAAGGATTCTGAATCTGAATACCACCAGACTGAGTACTCACAGTTTCACCGGGAGTCGGAAATCTGCGGTACGTGCCACAATGTCCGCCATGTAGTATTCAACACCCCGATTGAGAGCACCTATGACGAATGGAAAAACGGGCCATACAATTCCCCTGATCCGGAAAAAAAAGTGACATGCCAGGGTTGTCACATGTATCAGAGGCCTGGAGTGCCGGGCACCGGCTCAACACCAAGGCCTAAAAATCCCGGGAAGGCGTCGGATTTCGGTCCAGACAGGGATCATATATCAACCCATTATTTTATTGGCGGGAACAGCCTTATCCCGATGCTCAATAATAATATGGATAAGGTGAAGCTTGTTGAAGAGAGGCTGAAAAATGCCGCTGTATTGAAAATAGACGATTCCCTAATAAAGGAAAAAAAAATAATTTTTGAAGTCCACAATACAGGTGCAGGCCATTATATTCCCACAGGGCTTACGAACGTGAGGGAAATGTGGCTTGAGATTGTAGTAAAGGATGATAAGGGAAAAACCGTGTTCACAACTGGTATCCCTGATACTAATAACTATCTTCCAAAAAATACTTTCATCTTCAATACGGTATTCGGCGATGGAAAGGGGAAACCTGTCCTCAATATTGCCAGGGCAAGGGAAATTTTAAGCGACAGGAGGATTCCTCCGCTTCAGTATCTGAAGGAGACCATAAGTATTCCCAAACTGAAAAATTCAGGTATTGTTTCTGTAACATGCAGATTGCTGTACAGAAGCGTACCCCAGAAAATACTTGATGATCTCATGGGAAAGGGGCGGATTAAGGCTCCCATTACAGAAATGGCCAGGGTTGAAAAGGAAATCCCCCTGAATTAAAATTTTTTCAATAAGCATTCCCGTCCTTCGCTGTATATTAATCCTGAATAATTTCAAATAATTGGAACCTTCCGGTAAAACACCGGGTCTAAAAGTTAAATTATAAAAAAAGCAGGAATCATGTAATGATAAGCAGGGATATCGAGCGGCTAAAAAGTTCAGGAAAAGGAGATTGCAGCAATGAATAATAAAATCAGTTTGACGGCATTTTCGGTACTACTTCTCATCCTGGTTTCACCAAAGGATTCTGCTGCCCAGATGCACAGGGGGGAAGGAATGATGCGCGGCGGCATGATGGAACGGGGGAAGGAACGATGTTTTGGAGACAGGAAATTCATGAGAAATACCCTCAATCTCAATGATGGCCAGATTGAACAAATCAGCATGATAAATGACAGGTACAAAGGAATACTTATTGAATTTCGTGACAGGCTTCAGCCGAAAAAGGAAGAGCTGAGGGGTGTCCTGCTTACCGAAATTCCGGACCTGGATAAGGTAAGAATATATTTAAAGGAGATATCGGAAATTGAAGTGGAGCTGCGCATTATTAAAATAAAGCAGAGCCTGGAGATTGAGAAGATATTCACCCCGGACCAGAGGGAAAGGATGAGGAAAGAACGGAGAATGAACCGGGACTGAGATGACTGAAAAGGATTTCGCTCATATCGTTCATTCGACCAAGGGGATTGTCCTTTCGGCAATTGGGAAGAACCTGTCTCCGAGGTTTTACCATGCAATAGATGACATTGCCCAGGAGACTTACCTGAGGGCATATAAGAGTCTCGTGAAAAACAGGTTTCGGGGCGATTCATCCCTGGAGACGTGGCTATTCAGCATAGCGAGAAATGAGACGCTGAGAATGGGTGAACGGCTGGCACGGGAAGAGAAAAAATTTAAGAAGACGGTGCAGGGTTATGTTGATGGGATGAATAAGCATTCTGTTCCTGAAAATGATGAACGTGACAACCTTATTGACATGATTGAAAATCTTCCGGAGTCCTACAGGAGCGTAATGGATCTTCTGGCAAAGGGATATTCGGAAAAGGAGATAGCAGGGAAACTTGATATTAAGCCCGGCACTGTCAAATCCAGGACATCCAGGGGGCGGGAAATGCTGAAGAGAATGATGCTAAATCAGGAGGTGCGCGATGAAGATTGAAAAGCATGAAACCATAATGAAAAATGAAATCGATAAACGGCTGAAAAGCAATGCATGGAATTATCACATTGCATCTGAGGTAATCGGGAAAAAGAGAAAATCCCGGAGATTTTTACTGGCCACAGCTGCGTTTTCTTCGGCCATTGCTGCGTCCATTACACTTCTGCTGGTCTTCGGACTGGGCGGTAGAGATACAGGGGATACCTATGGCCGTTTTGTAATGGAACAGGTGGGAGGCACCTACAATGAAGTTTTTCAGGCTGTTGATAATAAAATAATAAAGCCTGAATCGGATAAGGAGATTATATCACGCCAGGTCACAGGAACTTACAGGGATGTCTTCGGGAAAGAGCGGGATGGCGGGTTAACAGGAAACAGGGGCAGTGATCTGCAGCTTGCAGGCGACGTGGATTCCCTCATAGACGAAATTATAGCCACAAGGTAGGCAGTGGTTTACATTTTCATGAAAAGGAAATCGGCAATTTTCAGCCTTCCTTTAATATGTATGGCAGTAATCCTTGCGGTTTTTGTCTCTTTTTTGCCTTCTTTCTCCAGGGTATAATGTATCTCAATATCGCTGCACATCAGGCCGGACCTGTTTTCACTTTTCAGTGTATGGCTCGCATAGCCCATGATCAGATTATCATCCTTTATTTTCCTGACTCCCTTATCCCAGATATCCCTGAAATTTTTCAGAGTTTTAAGAAATTTTATTCTTGCCTTCTCCTTTTCTTCAGAGCTGTTCACCATGGCCCTGTGCTCTGCGCTAAGTCCGGAAATGTCCCGTAACATTTCTATGTATCCATCAAAATCTTTCTCAGTCATGAATATGCTGTCCATCTCATCGTATGATAACCCTTTGACAACCCCGTTAACAAATTTCTTTGCCAGGTCTTCGTCGCTGCCGGAAGGATAGGAAACCATTGCGGTGAAGAGCAGCATGATGAATTGTATGAAAAAAATAAACCTTGTCATGAGATCCTCATTATATTTACAGGCATCAGGATATATTTTTTACATTATCACATTACTGACTGATGGTCAACACTTTTTTCATTTACTGTGAAACTCTGTTCATTAACAGAAATTTTTAAACTGATAAATAAACATTCCATGGAAAAGAAAGAGATGATTCATACCCTTGAATAAAAAAAGCTTGATTAATAGCATCCATTTATTAATCTCAATTTATTAAATTTACCAGATTAAGATATGAGGATTTTATATGAGCAAGAAAAGCAGAGAATTGAAAAGAGAATTGAACAGGGAATCTCATTACCTGCTGATAGCCATAAAATTCGGTCTTTTTGCAGCGCTTTTCATGCCGCTTGTGGTAATCAAGAGCTTTGTGTTCCCATATATATTTCCGAAACAGATACTGTTCCAGGTAATTGTTGAGATTGTATTTTCCCTCTACATTATCCTGGCCATTCGTGATTCTAAATACAGGCCTAAATCAGACTCTCTTTTACTGGTTCTGCTTGCGTATTTTATTATACTGATCATCAGCTCCATCCTCGGAGAAAATGCCTACCACAGTTTCTGGTCATCCTATGAAAGGATGGCAGGTGTCATATCCGTTCTCCATTATTTCGCCTTTCTTATCGTAGCTGCGTTCGTATTTAAAAAAGATGATGACTGGCACAGGTTTTTTGAGATTTCCATAATTGTCAGTGTCCTTGTGTCATGCACGGCATTGTACCAGCTTCTTGAATTTTTAATGATGACGAAAAACCCTGTTGATGGCGTATTAACAGAGATCAGAATTTCAGGGACAACCGGGAATCCAATATTTACCGCCGGGTATCTTATGATCAATATTTTTTTCGCCTGTTGGCTTTTCCTTGAAAAAAAGGGTTTTGGCCGTCGGGCCCTTTATTTTTTATCAATCATGATAAATATCATAGTCATATATAAGTCCCAGACACGGGGGGCAGTCCTTGCCCTGTTCGTCGGGCTTATTGCAATATCAATCTTTTTCCTTTTTATACCGGAAAAGGATCTCCAGGAACTCTCTCTTCCGAGGACGAAGTGGATAAAAAAAATGGCAGCATCTTTTCTGATTCTGTTAATAATAGTGCTGGGATCTGTCTGGGCCATGCGGAAAACAGATTTTATAAAAAATCAGCCCATAATTTCAAGGCTTTCCAATATCTCCTTAAGCGACACAACTGCCAGCATCAGGCTCATGGTGTGGGAAATGAGCCTGAAAGGATTTTTGAAACACCCCATTTTCGGCTGGGGGCCGGAAAATGCCAGTATTCCATTAAACAAATATTTTAATCCCAAAATTTTTCCCAATGAAAGCTGGTTTGACAGGTCTCATAATGTTTTCCTGGACACACTGGTTCATACCGGTGCTGCAGGATTTATTGCATATATGAGCATTTTTCTTCTGGCTTTCCGGAATTTATGGAAAGGCTGGCGCGGAGGAAAGATTAAATACCATACCGGTATGATGTTTTCTGTGATATTGCTTTCCTATCTAGTGCAGAATCTATTGGTTTTTGATACCCAGGTGACTTTTTTAATGATTTTTTCTATTCTCGCATTTTTGATATACCTGGGGATTGGAAATTCAACTGATGTTGAAATAGTAAAGAATAAAAATACCAATGCGATTAAATATGTATATACCGTATCTATAATTGTTATTTTTATTCTCGGTACATATTTTATTAATATCAGGCCGGGATATGTCAACTGGCGCTGCATTAATGCGCTTATGACTTTTCAGGGGAATAACTTTGCCAGAGGAATATCAGAATTCAAAGAGGTCTTTGCCCTGGGGACTTTCGGGCTGGTTGAAAATGCAGGGAGGGCCAATGCGTCACTTGTCAATATGCTGAACAGCCCTGCAGTCCAGTTAAATAATAAGAAGATTATAGCGGAATTGCTTGATGAAGGAATCAGAAAGGCCCTTGTCATGGAGCCGCAGAATGTCCGGCTTATCATAGATCAGAGCAACATATATAAGTTTGCATCAACCTGGAATCCCAGATTTTTGGTTCAGGCTGAAGCAATTTTATTGAAGGCCAGGGAATTAGCCCCGACTCACCCTATCTTATATTTTTTGCTGGGTGAAATGATGATGCAGCAGGGAAGGAAACAGGAGGTACTTTCGTTTATGAAGAAGGCAATGGAACTTAACGAGAGTGCAGACATATCACACTGGAATTATGGGCTGGCAGCCATTCATATGGGAGAAAAAGTTCTTGGGGAATATGAGATAAAGAGATCCGGGATGATTGAAAAAAGGCATCCGGTTACCGGCAGGGAGCTGACGGTAGAGGAAAAAATAAAAGCATATATGCAATTGATACAGGCATATAGCCATATGAATGATTGGCCCAGTGTGATATCATTATATGAAGAGATGATAAGGGATAAACCCGGGACCCTGGATTTTTATGGCGGGCTTGCTGCGGCATACGCAAAAACCGGAGACAAAAAAAAGGCCAGTGATACGGCAATGAAGGCTATTCTGATTAATCCCTCCGCCAGGCCGCAGGTAGAAGCATTTATAAAAAGCCTGGGGCTATAAGTAGAGTTCAGCCATAACCGGGATTTATCCACGGCTGAAGAAATTATTATCCGGCCGGATGATAAGGTAAATCCTGGAAATATCAGATGAAATAGCTCAGTACAAGCAGAATAGATATAATGGAGACAGAAGCGGTAAACAGCATCACGATAATGTTATAGGCCCTGGAATTTGTGTATTCCCGCATAATCTTTTTATCATTAATAATAATCAGCATGCAGACCAGGACAAAGGGGAGCATCAGGCCGTTTATGACCTGCGATATCATCATGATATCGATGAGCGGCACATCGGAAAACATGATGATACCGGCTCCGAAAATAATAAGCATTGAATACAGGACATAGAACTGAGGTGCTTCTATGAATGTCTTATCTACCCCGGTCTCCCAGCCGAAGCTCTCGCATACCGTATATGAGGTGGAGAGGGGGAGTATCGAAGCTGCGAATAGTGATGCGTTCAGAAGCCCGAAGGCGAAGAGAAGGGAGCAGTAATCACCGGCCAGGGGCTTCAGGGCCTTGGCAGCGTCGCTTGCAGTCTGTATAGGTTCGGCGCCGCTCCCGGTATAGAGAACTGTCCCGCATACAACTATGATGAAAAAAGCCACAACATTGACAATGATGCATCCGATTATCGTGTCTATGCGGGAATAATTATAATCCTGTATTTTTATACCCTTCTCTGCCACCGAAGCCTGCTGATAGAACTGCATCCATGGGGCTATGGTTGTCCCTACCACGCCCACGAACGCCAGCAGGTATTTAGAGTCAAAGGACATGGTTGGATGTATGACATCATGAAAAATGAGTTTCCATGGCTGATCAATCATGAAACCTGTTATGATGTAGCTGGTGTAAAATATGCAGGATACCAGGAATATTTTTTCAACCGACCGGTAGGTTCCTTTCACTACGATATACCAGACTATAATTGAGGAGACTGGTACTGACCAGTATTTTTTTATTCCGAATATTTCCATACTCGCGGCAATGCCTGCGAATTCTGCGATAATGTTTCCGAAATTCGTAAGCAGTATCAGGATCATGAGGTAGAAGGTTATCTTTACGCCGAATTTTTCCCGTATGAGATCTGAAAGTCCTTTCCCGGTGACAACTCCCATGCGGTTGCACATTTCCTGAATCAGTATCAGGGCTGCCATGACCGGAATGAGAGACCAGAGAAGGGCATATTTAAAATTAGCTCCGGCCAGGGAATAGGTGGTTATGCCCCCTGCATCATTATCCACATTAGCAGTAATAATTCCCGGGCCCATGATTGCGAAAAACATCCCTATGCGGCGGATAAAAGGGGATTCCTTTACAGCGGTAATTATTTTCATTTGGATTCCTCTGTCTCTTCCCGTATTTCAGGGAAAACGGTTTCCAATGCGTCTTTCATGGTAATTATTCCCTTCATGAAATTATCTTCATCAACAACGGGGACTACCATGAAGTTGTATTTATAAAAGACCTGGGCGACTTTTTTTATATGGGTTGAAACTTCCACGCTTACGACTTTACGGCGGATTAATGGGCCAACCGCCAGATCAGGGTCAGATAGAAGCAGTTCTTTGAGGGTAACAACGCCTGAGAGCCTGCCTTCGTTGTCAATGATGTAGAGATAATAGATGAATTCTATCTCCCCTGCTTCATGTTTTATCAGCTTCAGCGCATCGCCCACTGTTGTTTCGGGGCCTGCAGAGATGAATTCCGGATTCATAAGGCTTCCGGCTATGCGTTCCGGATGTTTCATCAGGTCTTTTATCTGATTTGCCTTATCTTCGGGAAGAGCCTTGAGTACCTGGTTTACCTTTTCGTTTTCCATCTCCGCAAGGATGTCCACCACCTCGTCTATGGGTACTTCATCCATGAGGTTGACCAGCATGTCATCGGGGAGCATCTCTGAAATCTGGAGTCCGATTTTAAGGGGGAGCTCCTGGATTGTTTCCACGGCAGTTTTTATATCCAGTGATTTAAAAATATTCAGTCTTTCTTCCGGCCCAAGTTCAATGATTATGTCTGCAAGGTCGGCAGGGAGAATTTGTGAAAGCTTTGACTGTGAAATTTTCAAGGCCACTGATTTCACCTCACCGGTGGGAACGGGATGCATATGCTTCCATGGGATGAATTTGTCCTTCATATCATAAGAGAACAGCCACCGGTTGATCTTGTAGAAAAAGGTGAGCCATCCCAGCCTGCGCAGAATTCCGGTGAAGCCCACATCAGCATGGACGAGCCAGAGTTTAAGATCATCCCTGAGGATATGCAGGTCATTCACGCGAACCAGTTTGGATCCGGAAATATCTACAACCTGTTTGTCAAGAAAAGTCTCTCTGAGGAGAATTTCGTGGTGATTTGTATTGATTTTGTTTTCAAGATAACCCTGGTAAGAGTCTATGGTGAGCGATCTGTTTTCATCAATTGATTTTATGCATTCCCAGGGGATATAGATTTTTTTTCCCGCACTTTTCATTTTGAGGATAAGGCCCGTGATTCTCGGATACATTTCACGGACATCCGCGACAATATCAAAAACTTTTCCCAGGGAATGTTTTTGTAACATGTCAAGTACCGGTACATTGATAAGGTGGGAAAAGTATATGAATTTTGGATAGCCGCTTGTCATTGATATTTTTATCTCTATAAGATCCTGTTAGAGATGAATAATTCCGATTATTGGATATGTCAAGATTTTTTCATATATACCGGCGAAGCAGGGTATTAATAGTTAAAAAAGATATAATGTTTTTTATGTCTCTTTGCAAGTCAATGGGTTTCAGGGCTATTGAAAATAAAAAAAGGGTGGAGAATTGCAAACCACCCTAAAATATTTCAATTTTTAATACTGCCGGAATTTAAATTTCAGGTTACTTCTTTGGTGCTGCTTTTTTCTTTTTCTTTCCGCCTTTCTTCCCTGTTTCAGCTTCTTTTTTTCTTTGAGCCGGAATTAATTTCTGAATCTGTGACAGGGTTGATTTCTCCTTATTCAGTTCAGCTTCAAGCTTTTTGACTCTAACTTTTTTGCGCTTATCATCAGCCAGCAGTTGCTTTAATGTTTTTGCCATAGGATCCTCCTAAGATTAGATTATGTCGCATATAATATTATTATAAATTATTGTCAAGCAAAATTTTTAACATGACCATCGCCGCTTAAGTTTTTAGTGATTTAAGCTTTCAATAACATTTTTTTATGTTCACAGCGCTGGAGCATGAGGTTGTTCCTGAGACCTTGCAGCCTTTTTTTTCACATGCTTTCCTGTCATCCCCGGTATCTTTCCCTGATGGAGAAGGGCACTGTTCACATGAACTTCCGCTTCCGCAAAGGAATAAGAGCTGTGAAGAACTTTATCCGGGAAGGCGTGCATTCATGAGGGTTTTCCCCATTTCGCCCAGGAATATTTCACATAGGATACATCCTGTGCATATTGCAAGGACATATATCCTGGCAGGATATTCCATCCACATTGTCAAAGATACCAGCGCCGCTAACGTCGAAAGAAGGAAAAGAAGAGATCCGGCAATGATTTTTTTTATTAGAATCGGGGTTGTGATCTTTTTGAACCTTGTTTTGCCGTCGATAATACCGCAGACTGCGGCTGGAATTACGGTAAACGGCAGGATAATGGACAGAATCCTGGCTGTGGTGAGCAGTTCATGGTGGAGTTCGGGAAGTTTTATGTCTATGGCAGTTGACATGATGATGAGGAAGGGGATTAAAACTGCCAGGGCCTGGGGGAAATGTACTGCAATGGGGTGAAGGTTCAGGTCCAGGATCATTTTTCTTTTTGCCGATATATTTTCAGTATAGGGCTCAAAGGCAGTTTTGGGAACGCCGCAGGCCGGGCAGACATCACCGATTTTATTTTTTGCCGAGATATACCCGCATGCCTTGCACCTTACTATTTCCATGACGCCAATCCCCCTGCTTTTTGTATTTTTTAAATGTTGAAATATAAACTTAATATCTCTGTGTCTCTGAGCCTCTGTGGCATATTTTATTACCAGTCCGAATTGGTTATTTATTGCATTAAACCTGATAAAAGTCAAGTATATTATTCAGGGTCTCCCGGGTTCGGCATTAGATGGAATCAGCAGCTAATAGGGGGAAATATAAATGGGGGATGAAAATTCTAATTTTTCGATATGCCTTTAAGCTATTAATTCATATAATCCAGACCGAAAATAAGAATACAAAGTATTAATAGGATAACCAAGGTAATTGATGATGAAATATGAAGGTATTAAGTATGAACTGGTAGATACAAGGGACGATGTGCCGACCATTGTAATCCTATTGGGCGGCAGAAAAATTCCAATCCACAGCAGGTTCCACCCCTCCAGGGAGGCCGCCTCCATGATGGAGTATTTCAATCCTGATAAGTATAACGCGCTCATAGTCCTGGGTGTAGGGCTGGGATACCACCTGCTTCCTTTAAAGGATAAACTGGATACTTATCATACAATTGTACTCATTGATGCCGTTGCCGGAATAAAGGATGAGATAGGACAAAACAGCCTTACATCCTTCCTTGCATCTTCGGAAAAGATAAAATTCATTGAGGCCGGAAACCCTGAGGAAATTGAAGAATTTCTGCAGAAAGAACTCGATTTTTCCATAATTTCCGGAATACATGTGATTGAGCATCCGGTATCTGTGAGGAGCCTTGATTTTTATTACAATCCTGCAAGGGATGCAATTAATAAAGTTATTAACCGGAAGGCCGGGAGCAGCGCGGCAAAAAGGGCCTTTGGAAACCTTTACTTTAGAAATGTAATGAAAAATCTGGCTGGCCTAGGCAGCTGCAGGCCTGTGAGCGGCATCTTTGGAAAATTCAGCGGATATGGCGGGCTAATTGTAACATCAGGCCCCACCCTTGAACGGCTCCTCCCGGCGATAGGAAGAGAAAGGAGGAATTTTTTTATAATTTCCGTGGATTCAGCAGCGCCGGTCCTGGTCAGGAACGGTATCACCCCTGATTTTATTGTCTCGGTTGATCCCCAGCCTTATGTTCATGAGCATCTATCGGGTATTAATACAGAAGGGGTGGTAAGGGTGCTCTCGTTATCATCATCCCCCCTTGCGCATTCGGGCGGGACTGTTTTCATGTCACTGAACAGCCACCCGGTATCACAGCTCATATCCCAGGCCTTTCCGGGAGCCATCGGTTCCATAGATTCACTCACCGGGTCGGTTGCAGGGGACGCCCTCTGCCTCGCATTCAAACTTGGCCTTGAACCATTGTGCCTGGCAGGTTTCGACTTCTCCTTTCCGGAATACAAGATCTATTCCAGGAATACTTCTTACCAGGAGAGGTATTCCAAGTTTTTCGGGGGGAGGTTTTTGCCGATAGAGACGCAGAACCTCAATTACATAATGAAATCTTCACGAGGATTCCGGTTTTCAGGGAAATTTTCCAGGAGGGCCTTTATGCAGTACAGGGAATCGATGGAGGGATTTATCGGAAAATGCGGGATAAGGGGGCTGATGAATATTAATCTTTCCGGCATATCAATTAACGGTGCTGCTGATTGCCTCTTCGAGGATTTTCTGAAATCATGCAGTGCCGGGGGGATACCCGGCAGGGACGGGATCATCAATGATGCCGTGGCCGGGGCCGACACCATAGGTTCTTCCATAGACATGCAGGTAATACTGGGCCTGCTTGGGGACAGGAAAATATTCAGCGAGCTCGTTAACAGTTCCATGGAGAAGGTTTCGGAAAGGAAGAGGGAGAAGTTGTTGATGATGGCAGGGGGAAAGTAAAAATTTTATTTAAAAAAAGGATAACCACGAAAGGCACGAAACTCACGAAAAGGGAATGTTTTTATTTAGTTTCCAGGAAACAGTTAATAAAAATCAATGAATTTGCCGATTATGATAAGGAATATCCATAATTTGTAAAGGCAGGTAATTGAAAATGGAAAATTTTGACTCAGGTCCGAAAAATGTCAGGGAGAAGAGCGTGTACTTGCTTCACCTGGATGTCCCAAGGATCATAATTGTTGGAGCGCTTCTCGTCGGGCTGGTAATCATATCATTCCTGGTCGGCATGAATGTGTTCAAGGATGATAACGGATCAGGCAGGAATATATCCGGCATATCCATGACAGGCGATAAAAGCAGGGACCTGGGCTTAAACGATAAAAGCGGCCTTCACATTCCTGACGGGAAGGACCTCCTTGAAAAGACCGAAAATTCTGATTCAAAGAATATAGTTGATGGCGACGGAAGGAATGGGGACAGGGAGAACAAGGCCAGGAAAGAGAGCTCCGATGTGTTTACCAGCGATAACTTGAAAGAGATTGTCCCGCCGGTAAAAAACAACACCATTGACGTGAAAAAGAAAACCGGGACAGAGGACAGTCTGAATACCGGAGATAAGGGGATTGTAAAATCAAAAAAAGGGAATTCAAAGAAGTCTGATATCAGGAGCGATGACAGGGATACCACGGCAGGGAAAAAGGTTAAAAAGAAGAGCAAGGTTGTCGAAGCCGCTGATGATACCTCGGAGAATACGGCCAAAACGGGAACTTTTGCCGTGCAGGTTGCCTCATTTGACAAAAAGTCCAGGGCAGCTGAAGAGGTGAGGGCATTAAAAGATATGAAATATGACGCCTTCCTGAGCGCTGTACATATGGACGGGAAAAAATTCTACAGGGTTAAGATAGGGCCGATAGCTTCGAAGAAACTGGCAATTAAAATGCTCAATGATATTCAGGAGATATCAAAGTACAGGGACAGTTTTCTTGCAAAGGAATAGGTTTTTCTGTTAATTGAGATCCTGGGAAACCATGGATTCCTCAAGCTCATCGGCTTTTGCGGCGATATAGGTCAGGGACTTCATAAACCTCATGGGATCACAATCCTCTAATAGAATTGAGCTCCTGAGTACCAGGCTGTCATCCATCAGGCTTAATGCCCCGTAATCGAGGGTTGAATTGATCTGGAGGGCGTATTTATACAGCTCGCAGAGGTCTTTTTTTAGTCTGCATACTATTGAATAGTAGCTTATCATACCGTCTCCGGACTCGTCCTTTCTAAGTGTAATCAGCACATCCTGTTGCCTGTTGTTGTCAAATTCTATTGTCGTGGAATAACTTCCCTTTGAGTCTTTGTGGAATTTTATTCTGAATTCCTTTGCCACTGCTGAGATGAAACCGTCAAAAACTTCCATTGTCATACCCCGGTATCGATTTATTATCCCTTATTAAACATGAAATAGAAATTTCGTCAAGAAATAAAATATTATTTGTTTTTTATTATAACCGCAACTTTTATTCCCCCGTTGATAAAGGGAATTTTTTTATTGTAGGTAAGTGACATAATCTTTTCATATTCAATGGACGGCGTTATTATCGCATACCCTGAACGGGGGTATCTATCCCGAATTGTGTTTCCTATCTTCCGGTAGAACTTGTCCAGGTTGTCATGTTTCAGCCTGCTGCCGTAGGGAGGGTTGATGACTATCAGGGACTTTTTACCTTCCGGTACTGTACGGAAGTCACGGAAGAAATCCGCTTTTGCTATTGTAATATTTGCCCCAAGGCCCGATCTCGCAATGTTTTCTACTGCAGCCCTGATGTTCGATTCTGAATTGTCTGATGAGTAGATATGAAAATTTTTTTTCATTTGATCCTGGTTTTTTTTTTCAATAACCGATTTTATGTGATAAAAAGCCCGTTCCCTGAACGAGGGCCATCCCATAAAGGCAAATTCCCTGTCCCTGCCCGGGATGCTGTGCGTGAGAAGTCCGGCGCCCTCTATGGAGAATGTTCCTGTGCCGCACATTGGGTCAATGAGTATGTCAAAATCCCGAAGTTCCGCTTCCATGAGAATAAGGGATGCAAGTGTCTCCCTCAGCGGGGCCTCTGAGATATCCTTTCTATAGCCCCTTTTATATAACAGCTCACCTGAAGTATCAATGCTCACCTGGCAGATATTTTTTTCGAATCTGATAAAAATTTTCCGCATGGGCAAGTGGTCTTGCCCGCCGCCGGTATTCACAGATATGCCATGACCAGAAAGCCTTTCCATGATTCCCCTGTGAAATGTTTCTTCAATCGCGCCCTTGTGGTAAAGCCTTGAATGTATTGATGTCACATTATATCCCATGGATGAGCCGCTTGAAATATAGAGCTCCCACGGGATTGAGGCAATATATGCAAAGAGCTTGTTGAACCGTTCTGCCCTGAACTTTGCGATTCTCATAATCACCCTGGACAGGGCTCTCGAAGAGAGGTTGACCCGGTAGCAGTCCTCAAGGCGTCCCCTGAATTCAAATCCGCCTTCATGCATATCTGCAATAGTATCCACCCCCATTTCCGTCAGTTCCTTTCTTGCAGTTTCCTCAAACCCCGGCTGTACAACGGCATAGAACAGGTGTTCTTTCCCGATGATATGCTGTTTAATCCTTCTGGAAAGGGGAGTGGTGTTCTGCCGTATTTCATCCATGGCTAATCAGATCCTTTTTAATACGGCAAGTGTTTCAATATGGGGCGTTTGCGGGAACATGTCAAAGGCCTGAAATGAATCAAGGCGGTAGTTTTTCAGGATGTTGAGATCATCCCTGAAGAGGGCCGGATTGCACGACATGTATATGATTTTATCAGGCGAAATCCTTTCTATCTGCCTGAAAACACCGGGATTCATTCCCCCCCTGGGCGGATCAAGAATCATCGTGTCGAAATGGCTTACTGTTTTTTCCATGAACTCCTTCACATCGGCGCATATGAATTCAACATTCGGTATGTTATTGGCAGCGGCATTGACTCCGGCCGTATCTACTGCCTCCTGAACCGACTCCACCCCGGTGACACGCTCAGCCCTGGATGCGGCATAGAGTGATATGGAGCCCACGCCTGAATAGAGGTCGAGGACATTCCCCTCGCATTCATCCCTGATAATCCGGTAAACGTCCCTTGCGATCTCCGAGTTTGACTGAAAAAATGAGTTCGGGGTTATCCTGAACCTTATGCCGTCGAAGTCCTCCTCGATGCAGCCGCCCTTGATTGTCTCAGTTATGGTTCCGAAGCTCGTATCGGCAAGTCCGGGATTGTGGAGTAAGGAAATTGAATCGGCATCGCCTTTAATGGCCGCGATGATATCATGGAGCCGGTTCTCCGGTGATGCGGTGATGAAGTTCACCATAACCTCACCGGTAAACCGTGCCTCCCTGAATATGACATACCTCAGGTATCCGCTGTGAGCGAGATAGTCGTAACCTTCAATTTTTTTCACCATGGGATGGATGGCCCCGAGCAGGGAATTCGATTTTTCCTGCATGATAATGCATGATGTAATGTCGACAACGAACTTGTAGCTTCCTCCCACCCTGAGGCCTATTCTGCCGAATGCCGTAACCATGTCCATGCGGTTCCGGTACATGAGCGGCATTGACGGGATGACCCCGTCAATGGATGCGGTACCGGCCATGAGGGTGTTTATGTATTCCTTCTTAAACTGCAGCTGGTCGCTGTAGGATATATGCTGCAGCATGCACCCGCCGCAATCCCCGAAATAGGGGCATCGGGGATCGACTTTTCCGTATTTTTCCAGGAGGCCGAGGAAATATTTTTTTTTCTTTTTTTTCATGAAAATCGGGATAGATATCTGTCAGTCAAGTATCCGTACCCTCTCTGTCATGTCATATATTTCGGTTATATACTGCCTGGCCGGTGTGTCCCAGAAATAAACCGTTTTCTCAGCGTTCCTTCTTGCCTTGTATATCATGGTATCATCATTGGATTTGAAGAAATGGGAGGCCCTTTCCATGGCATCGTAGAATGCCCATGACGAGAAGTCTGAAAACAGGAAACCGTTTCCTTCCACTTCCTCCCCCCTTGTGATAACGGGGAAAACGGTATCCTTCAGGCCGCCCGTTGCCCTTGCCACCACAAGGCAGCCTGCGGCAAATCCCTCGAGCTGCGAAATTCCTCCCGGCTCATGGAGCGAAGGCATGCAGAAGATGTCCGATGAGAGGAGGGGGATCGTGACGTCCTGGAAACCTATGGATACACTGGCCATGCCGGGGTAGTAGCGGCCCAGCATGTAAAGGCCGTGCGCTATCTCCTCGCCCCTCCTGTCGCCCGATGAAATCGCTCCGCCTATGATGGCCTGGAACTTGAGGTTTTTAAATATCCCTTCCGATGCCTCAAGGAGGATCTGGTAGCCCTTCTGCTCAGAGACCCTGTGAATCATGGTAAAGATCACCAGGTCCGGGTCAACGGTGAGGCTCTTCTCATTCTGGAGAAGGAGTTTGTTGAGCGTCCGCCTTACTATGCCCCTCCTCATCCTGTCCTCTATGTGGTTGAAGTTCCACCCCTTCAGTATCTCCGGGTACCTGGTCCCTATTTTTTCCATGAGGCCATGGTTTTCCTTTATGTGCCTCAGAAGTTTCGTGTAATTGTTCTCGATGAAATTGGATTTTGCGAAATTGATGTTGAGCTTCTCCCTGTAGTCATGGCCTATGGCATTGCTTATGCCGATCACCTTGCTAAGAATGTGCTCCAGCCCGTCGCAGGCAAATTCTATCTGCCTCGCATAGGACGGGCTCACCGTCATGGACCTGTCTGCGTGCCGTATCCCCGCAGCCATGCAGTTAAGGCGGTCATGGTATACGGGATCATGAAAACCTCCCGCACACCACTGCGGGAGGTTGAAGAGGCTGTAAAGATCAAAACCATTTTCATATCTCTGGTAGGCATCAAAATACTGCCACCCGCCATTGTGGATGATATGGAGAAATGTATTCCTGTCGAAGTTGGAATTGTTCATGTAATAGGAATCGTTTTTCACAATACCGTTGAACAGGCCCGTATAGGCGTCGTTGGTAAAGGTAAAGTGGGGGTTCAGGTCGAACTTTACAATTACTTCGGCCGAAGCCCTGGCAAAGGCAATCCTCCTCCTCAGTTTTTCAGCCGAAGTAACCCCCCAGTAGAGGCCGTCGAAAAATTCAGGGTGGTCCAGGAGGTAGTAATGGATGCCGTCAACTATCCCGTGGTGTACTCCGACCTCATACTCTCCCCCCATGATCATGAACCTGACGTTTTTTCCGGTGTACTTGACCCCGTACATGGTAATGGCCCTGTTCATCTTCTCAACAACCTGGTCCGAGCCGTGCCGGTAGAGCCCGGTTATGACATGAACGATCTCTCCGAGCCTTACGAGCTCTCTCGGGAGCTCGTAAACAACATTTGCAAGGCCGCCGCTCTTTGAGAAGGGGTCTGCCTCGGCTGACATGAATACAAGGGAGCCGCGCTGGTTGTGGTATCTCAGGGATTCACCAATGCTCCTGACGATCTCATCGCTGCTTTCGACCATCAGTTTCGAATAGTTCCGGATGTCCTCCCCCGGAAGGATCCTGTTTTTATAGAGATGATAAATTATCCTTTTAAGGCCGATGATAAGCTTATCCCTTTCATTCTCCCAGAAAATCGGCATCAGGTGATTTTTGATGAAGAATTCAATCCTCTCAAAGCTGTTGCAGTATTTCATCACCTCGTTATATGAAAAATTGCTGTCTACCGTGTCCATGTTGGACATGTAGCAGATGCGGTTGAAAGAGTCTTTAAGAAATGCCTGATAATTTTCTTTCAGCTCCACTTTATCGAGCTTAAAGAGCTTTATCCTCTCCGTGTATGAAATGACCGTATTTATCCTTGATATCCTGAGCTCCCTTCCCGTGTAGTAGTTGTAAATTTTCGTCACATCGGAGTAGAGTATGTCCGAGAGGCGGAAACAGTCATTATCATCTATCGGGAGGCTTGGTTTGTCGAACTGGATGGAGGCGCTCTGATTTGAATCGGCGAAGTTGAATGCCCCGAGCCATATGGTTTTCTCGGTGAACTTCATGGCTGCAGCCACCATGTTGTTGTTCGCCCAGACCATGCGGCCCGGGCCTTTGGCGTTTCTGTGGAACCTGTACCATTCCCGGTAAAAGCCTTCAAGGCTCCTGTGCGCGGCATATTCAAACTGGTTCCAGTTTACAAAAATGTTGTCCAGGTAGACCTTCCAGCCCTCTCCCTCGGCGCTCCCTTCATAGTCCATGATGATATTGCTCATGAAAATGCTCATGGCCACTGCCGCCCGGAGCCCCCTCTGCCCGAAGGTGTTGAGAGCCCTTCTTTCATCATGGTTTCCAAGGATTCCCAGGAGCTCGGTACCGGCCGGGAGAACGGACGGAAGGTAGTTGTCGTATATGTGGTATATCTCCCTGGTGTCGGTTTTGCCGTGGGTTATATTTTCGCATATTTTAAAGAGCGATGAGTTATACGGGACAAGGCCCGATCGAGACAGGTATTTTTCATGGCCCCAATAGCACTCTGCCGCGTTGATGAAAAAGTTTTTCCCTTTTTCTTTCATCTTTTTTTCAACGGACTGCATGATGAAAAAGTGGAGCGGCACCGCAATCTGGTCCCTGCATGCCGAGTCATAGTATCCCGTGGTTATATAGTGGTCATTCTCCCTGTCGTTGACGATGATATCTCCTTCCACCATGTCTTCAAGGGACCTGTTCTCCTTGTAGATGTAGGGAAAATTGTTTTTCTTCATCATGATGGGCACCGCATGCGCGGAGTCGAAGCGTATGCCGTCAATGTTAAATTTTTCGATGAGTGTTGTTATGGAGCCGGACAGCCACTCCCAGATCTCGAATTTTCTGTAGTTCAGCAGTTTGCCGTCGTTCCAAGATCCGTACTTTCCGTCCGTGGAAGACCTGGCTACCAGCTGGCCGTCTGAGCCGTATGTCTTGACTACGAACTCATCCTTTAAATGGCTGCTGTACCTGTTGATATGCGGTACAATATCGACGATCACATTTATTCCCATGGAATGGGCGGCCTCAACAAGCTCCCTGAACTTTTCGTCGCCGCCCAGGCTCGGCTCCATATCTACCAGGCTGACAGGTGAAAAGGGGGAGGGCGATGTTGCTCCAGGGGCCCAGTCATGGCGGTTTGAGCCTCTTTTCTGGACACCGAGCAGGTATATCTCGGTGACATAGTACCTCTCCTTGAGGTCTTCCAGGTGCGCGGTTATATCTGAAAAATTTCCGAGCCGTATTACCTCTCCATTTTCATTGTACACAAGGCCCGGGTGGCTGTTTTCGTCCTTCCAGTAGGTTTTTGTATGGCCGTGAATGTCAGGGAAGATCTCGATGATTATCTTTCCCTGGAGGTCGGGGATGACGTTTATTCTCCCGTTCGTATCGCCCTGGCTGACCCATTGAATGTTTCGGGCGCTGTTTTTAACCACGGCAAAGTCATAGTGGCCGTAGATGGTAAATGTATGGGTATATCCGTAAGTTTCAGTTTTACTGTCATATTCAAGGGGGATTGATTGGTACGAGAGGTTTTTTTCTGAGACAAAGAGGCCTTTCCCCGGATTTTCATAGAGCCTGAGAGTAAAACCCTGCCTGTTCTTCGGAAGGCTGAATCTGAATTCATGGGGTGTTCCAATCCTGTGGTTGATGAAGCTGATTGCCAGCGGGGCATCATACTCTTTTGGGGCAAAGATCCTTTCTAAGATGATATTGGCCCTGTTTCTGATCTCATGAATGTCATGGCCCGAAGCCGCAACAAGAAGGCGCACGATCTCCCGGAGGGAATACTGGTCATCGGATTTTTTGTAATCCCTTGCAAGCTTCTCCAGGGCAGTCATGGCCTTCAGGTTTATTTCATAGTCGAAGTTAAGCCTGTCGATGAGCCTGGCATTCAGCTTTTCAAGGAACGACTTCCTGTTTTTATCAGTGAATTTTTTTGTCTCTTTCCTTGCAGTAACTTTTTGTTCTTCAACTTTCACTACCGTGGTTGATTTAATGACTTCATCGACCAGTGTATTCAGCGCTTTTGAGATTTCCGGAGTGAAAAGGGCAGTGTGGGAATAACCGGTTTCAATGGCCCTCTCTTCAACCATGAGGAGGAGGACAAAGGCATTGAAGAGCTCTGATTTGCCGATTTTATTTTCAAAGGCAATGACATCGAGCGTGTTCAGGCCGAGATAAATCGTGGGTGTCTCAGACCATACGGGGCCTATGCCTACGCGTGAGATAACCGTTGTTTCGCTGGAGATATGGTAGATTGTCGGGACCCCGGGGAGCTCTTTTATCAGGACAATCCGCCGTGTTTCAAGTTTATCAAGCCGTATGTCAGTGGCTGCAAGGTGGAAGAATTTTATTGCCGAAATGAGCCTGGAGGACAGCCGGGTGTCATTGAAGAACCTGTTCCGGACCGTAAGGTCGCCGCGGGAGATGGTGTCATACATGCGGTTCCTGATGGCAAGTACACTGTCATTGAAGGCTTCAATCGATTCGCCTCCCCTCAGCCTGTGTATTATTTCCATATCGGGGAAGAACTCGAAGCATCTCCCCTCGGCAAAGCATCGTGTAATCTCATCCTTGACAAATTCTTCGGTTATAAGGCTTTCGTCGGATATTTTAAATCTGCATAGGCTCGATGCTGTTATTTCATAGTCCAATGGTATCACCCGGAATTATCAGAATTTTTTGTACAGGTATAAATTAAGCCGGAATTATCATATCGTCAATACAAAAATTATGCGAATAGATATTTGTTGGGGGATTATGGAGTTGATTCCATTTTTTGGGTCATTCCGGAATGTCGGGAAACAAAATACTTTCGATCTAATAAATCAAATGCCCTCACCCGCGATATGCGCACCACCTACCGGTAGGGCTAACTACTACCCACATTTTCCATGTGTAAGAAAATGGAGATAGGGAGATAGTGGGATAGGGAGAGATAAGGAGATGGGAAAATATTATTATTCAAATAGTCACCAATCCATATATTATAAATATAATGTATAATTCTCATTATGCTATTTATTATCCCCCAATCTCTATTATCCCCTTATCCCCCTTTCTTATACTTTTGTTGTTAGAAGTGAGCCCCATTCAGGGAGAGGGGTCAGGCGGTGCACTGAGCTTGTAGAAGCGGGGCATTTTTTTCAGAGTTTGAAAAAAGATATTTTATTCATCAGCGAATCAGCCATCTTCGATATCCTCTCAGCATCGGAGGCCAGGTCCTGGAAAAAGCTTGTATTCTGCTGGGACAGGTCGCTGATGTAAGATATTGATTTTACGATTTCCGAAGTGGCCAGCTTCTGTTCATTTGTCGCAATTTTTATATGATCGGCCTTGTTTTTCACCATGTCGGCTTCGCTGTTCACACTCTTGTTGGCCTCAATCTGCTTATTCAGGTTCACGGATATTTCATTCATCATGCTCGTGGTCGATTCAACGCCATGGATAATGTCGCTGATTATTGTCACCGCATTTTTCACGCTTGTTATGCCCGAATCGATCTCGTTGTTGTTCACCTTGATGAGCGAATCTATATCCTTCAGGCTCGAATCGGTCCTGTCGGCAAGCTTGGAAATCTCGTCTGCTACAACTGCGAATCCTCTGCCGGTGTCTCCGGCCCTGGCTGCCTCGATTGCGGCATTCAGGGAAAGGAGGTTTATCTGGTCCGAGATGTTGTTTATCATCCCTATGATATTGGTCATCTCTTTTGACCTTTCTCCGATTTTTGTCATGCTGTTATCCATGTATCCCAGGGATTCAGTTCCCATCCTGGCCTTTGTTGCCACTTTTTCCGTGAGGCTGAGGGAATCCTTGGTGCTCTGGCCCACCTGGTTGATCATTTCAAGGAGCATGGTGAGCCCCTGTATGAGCGAGATGAGGCTGCCGTACTGGTCCTGCGCGTTGTTGTGAATGCTCTCCATGCTTGATGAGAGTTCCTCAACTGTAGCCATGATCTCTTCAGAGGCAGCTGCCTGTTCCTGCATGTTCTTTGACAGTGTTGCCGATGACTGGGACATTTTTTCCGACGACTGCGTCAGTTCGGATGCAGTCTCCTTTACCTTATTCACCACGTCGGTGATTTTTCCCCTGAAGTTTACGAGGGTGTGTCCGATTTTTCCGATTTCATCCTTTGTATTAAGATTAATGTCAACGGCAAAGTTTCCGTTTGATATTTCATTTATGATGGCGATTATCCTGTTCATGGGCTTCACAAGGTGATTTGCCGAACCGATGGTTGCTATTACCGTAACCGGGATGAATATCAGAAGGAGTATGAGGTAGATGATGAGCATTTTGTTTACAGGCTTCATCGCATAGTTCAGGTCAATCTCTATGAGAAATACCCACTCAAAGTAGCTGTACCATTTCCATATACCGATGACGTCGCTGTTCAGATGGCTGATGTATATCTTTTCGCCGGAATGGTGCTGTGTAGCGCCTGCAGTAATGCTTTCGGTTAAACTCCCGGAGATGATATTTTTCAGGAAATAATCCCTGGGCTGGCTTTTCAGTTCATAATCTCCCGACGAAGCTATGACCCTTCCGTCGGGCTCAGTTATATAAGCGTTTCCATTATCACCGACGTTGAGGAATTTCAGGGAATCGGTAAGGATGTCCAGGTTTACCATCGCTATGGCGTATCCGGTAATGGCGCCGGTTTCATTTGCGGACTCATGAACCGGATAGCTGAGATGAATCATTCTTTTTTTGATGTTGGACGAAACACCAGCGGAGTGTATCATAACTTTTCCTGTATTTAAGTCCCTGGTCCCTTTAATTCTGTTATAAAGATCATCATTCCTGATATTGCCGGCGGCTCCGTCTGAAGAATAGCAGATATTCCCCCTTGCGTCAATAACGGTGAATTGGTAATAGGTTTCCTGGTCTGCGATTGTTGTGTCAATGTATCCTTTGATGTCATCATATTCGAAGGGGCTGAGCCTTCCATTGGCCGCATATTTTTTCAGATTGAGGTAGACCCTTGAAGATTTTGCGATTTTTTCCAGGTTTTCCACCCTTCTCTCCATCCAGTACTGGATGAAATCGAATTCCTTAGTGGCAATTTCACTATATGTCTGGGTAATGATGGAGAGGGTATTTTTTTTCTTGATGATATAGCTGATCGCCATGACAGTTAAGAGGAGTATCAGGACCATGATGATATTTTTTTTCGCGATTCCGAAGGCTGTTATCTTTATATTGCCGCTTTCATTATGATTTGTCATACAAACCTCGATTTCTTAACTCTCATTTCCTGAGATACTTCATTGATATATTTTATGGCACTTGCCGCAGGCCACGGGCCCTGAAGTTTTTTTATGGCAGCTCCGGCACTGCTGGTGGTAGGCGTCCCTGAGTTTCATTATTTCGCCCTGATCTTTCTGGAGATGGCACGTTGAACACTTTTTATTTTCGCCTGAATGGTGGCAGTCGATGCACTTTGTTCCAAAGTCCTGGGTATGGGACTTATGGTTGAACTTGATCTGCCCTTTCCTGTGCCCCAGCCTGGGAAGGAGTATAATGTCTTCAACGGAAAGGAGCTGCGATGAAACGATGAATGTAAGCGCAAAGAGCATGAGAATTTTAACTTTAATATTTTTCATATCCGTACCTACTGAATTGTCCAGGCTGTTTTTATGTTATATTAGTCACTTAAAAATTCCAACAGCTAATTCATTTATTGAATTTTTCATTTTTGATAATTTTTCATTTTGAATTGTTTTACTATATATAGTTAAATATACTTATGTCAACCTATATTTTTAACCTATATAAAAATATGGTTTCAGGATAAAACACTGGAAATTATGCCTCCCCGGCCCAGAGGCTGATGGAGCGTTTGTAATATTCAAAAGGCGGCGGCGCGGCTTCCATACTTTTAATCAGGAGTTTTCTTGCCCAGCGCCGCTCGGTGAACTCGCATATATCCTTAATATTCCTGCCGGAGAGGTTTATGCTTTTTTTGCCGAGAATTTTAGAGTCCTCTTCATCCAGATGCCTTGCATAGTTGCTGAAAATCATCCCCCTTTCCATTTCATTGGGGAGGGGGAAGGTTATGATCTGGTCAAACCGGCTGATGAGGGCGCTGTCCAGGTCGTTTTTCCTGTTTGTCGCGCCAATAGTAATGGTGGTCGTTGAGGAGTCGATGCCGTCGATTTTTCGCAGGAGCACCGAGAGTACCCTCCTCGTGGCCTCGAACATGTTCTGGTCCCTGGACCCTGCCAGGGAATCTATCTCATCGAGAAATATTATTGCCCCTCCCATGCTGTCGCAGAGGTCGAATATCTGGGCCAGGTTCTGGGCCGACTGGCCGTACCATTTTGACATAATGGATTCTATGGGGACATAGACAAGCGGTATGTCGGCCTCACCGGCAATAATCCTTGCCGCGGTGGTCTTGCCGACTCCGGGCGCCCCGTCAAAGAGGATAGCCCGGGGCCTGTTTGATTCAAAATTTTTTCTCGTCATCATGGCTATGGTGTCATAGAGCTCCCGGTTTTTGAGGGGGAGAATAATGGATTCCCGTATCTTTCTTTTTACCTCCTCGTAGCCGGCAATGTAGTCCCAGTGGAGCGCCGAGTTGTCAGACAATATTGAGGCTCCGAGTTTTTTCAGTTTCAGCGCAGGGTCCCCCTTTGACGAAGAGTGGGCCGTTTTGTAAAGCTCAATGGCCGCGTTTACCTCTTCCTGCGTGAGGTTCCCTTTTTTTGTTATGACGACCCTGGAGTTAATCATGCTGAAAAATTCTATTTTCAGATTATCAAATATATTTTCCGTCTTGAATATATTGCTGTTCATGGCCTGGACAGCATAGTGCCCGTCCTCAAAGGATGTAATTCGAATGTTCTCAATATGCTTTTTCAGTATTGCCAGTGAGCTGAAGAGCATGGAATCGGTGAGGGGAGGGACCGGGAAGCCCATCTGGGTGAAACCCTTTTCATAGGTGATTTCAGGGAGAAGCTCACCTTCAAAGTGCGGCGTCCCGTCGAAATGGATTTCCAGTTCTTTTTCTACCTGCTCCTTCATCCTGTCAAAGGGGATAAGCTGGATATCCGCGGCCATCTGAAGTGTTTGTATTGCCGCCATCTATTCCTTCTCCGAATCCATGATGCATGTTGATACAATGCCGCCCCTGACATTGTAAATAGTTTTTATAATGAGTTTTACAGGGCAGAGGCATTCCATGAGGTCGTTGAATATGCGGTTTGTAGCCGCCTCCTGGTAGATCCCCACGTTTCTGAATGAGATGATGTAATACTTGAGGGATTTGAGCTCTACCAGTTTTTTGTCCGGTACGTATTCAATGATGAGTTTACCAAGGTCCGGGAGGCCGGAGAAGGGACATACGGCATTGAATTCATCGGTGTCGTAGGTTATGTCCTGTCTGTTGCCACTGTAGTCTATGGTCTCAAGAAATTCCGTCTTAATGCTGTCATCTCCGTCAAATTGAAATATTTTACCTTCAGCCAGGGCCATTTTTTCTCCATGTATGTTATCTGGTATAATTACTAAGATATAAATATTTGTTCACGGATTCACACTGATTTTTTTAATATTTAATATCGGAGTCATGAATTTTTCTAAAAAATAATAATCTAAAGAATTGGATACTTTTATAAAAACCGCACTGACTTTTCCCTGTCCACGGTAAATTCGACTTTGCATGAAGGGCATATGTATTCACCGCTTTTTTTAACCCTGATGAGTGAGCTGCAGTTTATGCACTCCACGATGACGGGATCGAATTCATCCCTGTCCCTGTTTATTTCGGCCGGATGCATTTCTGCCCCGGAATTGATAATGCCTGATGAATAGAAACCCATCGCTCCATCATCTGTGTCATTGCCGTCCTTAACGGCAGCTTCATTGCCTGAATGGGGCTGGAGGCCTTCTTCAGCTGCTTTTTCAGGCGAGCCCCTCATCTCAATCTGCCTGTCCATTATCTGCATCGCGTCTATCCTTGTAAGGGCTATGGTGAATATCTTGTCAAAGCCAAGGAGTTTGAATAAGGAATAGATCTCGTCCGGCAGGTTGTATATGACAAAATATCCATTATTTTTTGAGAGCTTTTTCTGTATAAAAAGGGTGAGCCCGATACCGTCGGAGCTGATGAACTCCAGCTTTGCCGCATCAAGGAGGATATAGAAGATTTTTTTATCCACGAGGCGGTTTATATACTCTTCAAAGTCGGGGCTCGTCTCGCTGTTCAGGGGCCCCTGGATCTCAACGATAGCTGCTTCACCGCCGAGGATTTCAATATGGTTGATGAATATCATCTTAATGCCTCTTTTTCTCTATAGGTATGGCGTCCTGGACAATCTGGCTTGTATTTATCAGCCTTTCGCTTTCATATGCCGCGTGCGGCATGAGGGGCGGCATCCCTTCGCCCGAAGCCGTCCCGGTTTCCGTCATGTCAAAATTATCGAGACCGGAATCGTCAATGACCTCTATCTGGAACCTGTCTTCATCAGGGCCGTCATAGAGATTTATTGTTATATAATCGCCTTCATCACCGTTCTCCATGATTGAGCCTGCCGGGATTTCCTTATCCGGGGCTATCTCTATTATTTCCGGAAGTTCATCGGCTGCAGCTGCGCTGTAGTGCTCCCATGTCTTCTTCTGTATGCTCCGGTAACGCAAAACCACCACAATGGAAATTAACAGGGAAACGGCAACGGCAACTCCCTGGGATATAATATAGATCTCTTTTGTTTCATGTAACCGGCTCTGTATTACATTGAAAATTCTATCCTTGTGGATGATAAAATTTATCGTGCCCACGGGTACATTTTTATGGAAGATGGCCTTGCTCACGAGCCATCCCAGCATGTCAATTTCATCATAGATATATTTTCTGATGAGTTCCCTTTCTTCCCTGGTAAAGGGGTTGGCCTTTCCCATTACATTATATGAAGTGAACTGGATGGTCTTCAGGTTTCTCTTGGCAGGCCTGAGTATCATGTCTATATTATACGTCATCTCGTCATTTGCTATGTTTCCATTCAGGGACTTCTCAATGTCCCTGCTCGAATGCGCAATGAGCTTGCCGTCGTTAAGGGCAAAAAAAGCTTCATCAATGGTGTTTTCGCGGATTTCCTGGTGGAACAGCGTCAATAAAGTGGTGAAGTCATTGGCCTTATAGCTCAGGACTGCAACATCTGCAAAGGCATCGGTGAGGGCCAGGGAGTAATTTTTTGTGTATTTTTCAAGATTTTCAATCTCCCTGATGCAGGTGTGCCTGAAATAGAGCGCTGAAATACCTGCGGCAATACCCGATTCAATCAGGAGCAGCATAAGGAAAATTCCAATGGCAAATTTCTTTTTTTTGAGTTTTTTTTCTTTTTGATTCATACCCTGACGCCTTTTTCCGGTTATACCCTGAATGTATCGGCATATGGGGCCCATAATTTTCTTAAAAAAAAGGGTAATTCATAATTTTACAGCCCGGGGATGACCAGGATTTTTATCCTGTTTTGACGCGGCCTGTTAAAAAGTTGTTGAATTTTCCGGTAAATTGTATTAATACATAATCCTGGTTCATTATTAATAAGGGAGAATGTTTATGATTGTTGGTATCCCAAGGGAGGTTAAGCCTGATGAACGGAGGGTGGGCATTACTCCTGCCGGTGTCCATTCATTTGTGAAAAAGGGCCATGAAGTCCTTATAGAATCGGGAGCAGGGGAAGGGAGCGGCATAGGCAACAGCGATTATGAAAGAGAAGGGGCCAGGATCCTCCCTTCCGCGCCGGATATTTACGGGATGTCCGAGATGATAATCAAGGTCAAGGAGCCTCAGCGCTCTGAAATCAGCATGCTCCGGGAGGGCCAGATCCTCTATGCCTTTCTCCACCTTGCGCCTGATTTAGAACTCACCATGGGGCTTGTGGAAAAAAAAGTCATTGCTATCGCCTACGAGACGGTTGAGGTCAACGGGAGGCTCCCCCTCCTTGAACCGATGAGCGAGGTTGCCGGTAAGATTGCAGCCTTGATGGGCGCTTATTTTTCAGCCAGCCCCTTCGGCGGCAACGGCCTACTGCCGGGAGGCGTTGCAGGCGTGCACGGGGCCTCTTTTCTTATACTCGGCGGCGGTACCGCGGGAATTAATGCCGCGAAGATTGCCGCGGGCCTTGGCGCCAGGGTAAATGTGATGGACATTGACATGGCAAGGATGAGATATCTTGAGGATGTACTTCCGGGAAACTGTGAAATGATAATGTCAAATGAATACAATATAATCAATGAAACGGCAAAGGCCGATGTTGTCATATGCGCTGTCCTGAATCCGGGAAAGCGCACACCCAGGCTTGTCACCAGGGATATGCTTAAAGGGATGAAACCCGGCTCGGTCATTGTGGATATATCAATCGACCAGGGCGGGTGCGCCGAGACCTCGAAGCCCACGACCCATTCCGATCCGGTTTACCGGGTTGATGATATCATCCACTATTGCGTTACCAATATGCCGGGCGCGTATCCAAGGACATCCACCTATGCCCTGACAAATGCCACGCTCCCTTTCGGACTGGAAATAGCAGACAGGGGATGGAAAGGCGCTGCAGTGTCGTTTCCCCCGATAGCCCTGGGGATAAACACGGCCCTCGGAAGGGTGGTATATCGCAATGTTGCCGGGGAGCACGGGCTCGATTATGTTCCCCTTGAAGAGCTTATTCATTAATGAGGAGCAAAAATTATTTTCATACCAGGTAAATATTTTTGATTTATTTTAATCAGGTGTTATATTTGTAGCTGGCTGACTGATTATGTCCGGATAATGACTGTTCTGTTATGGGAGATGAGAGTGTTTTCAGGTGAAAGAAATTGAATTCTGAGATGAGGAAACTTCAGAGCCAGGGCAGCGCCCGGGATGAGAAAAAGCGGATATTGATCGTCGAGGACGATTTCATCATAGCCGCTTTTATTAAGAAGCTGCTGATAAAATGGGGCTACAGCATAACCCATGTGGCCGTTACCGGCATGGAGGCGCTGGAATCTGCCGGCAGGGACAGGCCTGATCTTATTCTCATGGACATCACGATCAAGGGTGATTTGGATGGGATTGATACAGCATTAAAAATCCATGATCTTTACAATATACCGGTTGTCTACTTAACTGCATCAATGGATGAAGATACTCTGGAGAGGGCAAAAAGGACCAATCCCTACGGCTACCTAATTAAGCCCATAAGGGAGAATGCCCTTCCTGTCATTGAAATCGCGCTCTACAAGCACAGCCTCGATATTGAGAGGAAGCGGAGTGAAAACCTTGTAAGGATCCAGAAGGACCTGGCGCTCAGGCTGAGCGGTACCGCCGATCTTAAAGAGACGTTAAGCCTTTGCCTTGAGACTGCCATTGAAATATCGGGCATGGATTCGGGCGGGGTTTATCTCTACAATAGCAGCAAAAAAAAATTTGAGCTGGCCTATTCCAAAGGTCTTTCCCTCACTTTTACAAAGAGCGTCAGCTGCTTTGACGGAAGTTCAGATAATGGGAAAGTGCTATTGAAGGGGAATCCGATTTATTTAAACGACAAAAAAATAATTACATCCATAGCTGCAGAAAATGAGAATGAAGGCCTGACAAACCTGGCTTCCATTCCGGTAGTAAATGAGAACAGGGTAGTGGCATGCCTCAACATATCATCGCATTTGCCTGTTGATATAAGCCCGGCGGTCATGGTATCGATAGAGACAATAGCCGCACAGATGGGAAGGGCTGTGGAAAATGCCGGCAACATTGAACGTATAAAAGAGAGCGAGCTGAAATACCGGCTTCTTGCAGAGAATGTCACAGATGTCATATGGACTTTTGATGAACAGTTCAATGTCACCTACTTGAGCCCTTCCATTGAAAAGCTTCTCGGGCAAGGATTCAATCAGGACTCTTCTGTAGGGATTGACCGGATGATAACTGCCGCATCTTTTGGTCTTCTTAAAAATACAGCCGCCGGGATCAGGGATGGTTCCTCGGGGATGAATAATCAGACCGCCCGGATTGAAATTGATTTTCTTACAGCCGGCGGAGTTCCCCTTGTAACTGAATCGGTCATATCCCTAATCCAGGGGGAACATACAGAAAGTCCCGTAAGCTATCTCGGCGTTTCAAGGGATATACGGTACAGGAAAGAGACGCTGCGGAAGCTCGAGGAATCGGCAAACGTTCACAGGACAGTTTTGAATAATATAGACGATATGATTTATCAGATCGACACATCGGGAATTGTTTTTTTCGCGAATAGCGCAGCGCTGAACCACGTTAAACTGACCCTCGATGAGGTGAGGCAGAGCAGGATACCCTTTCATTTTTTCTGGTGCGATAAATCGATTGATGACGTAAGAGATGGAATGAAATATGTACTGGATCACAGGGAGTCAAAATTCATAGACTGTAAGTGCGGCGACAATTATTTTGAGCTGATCATCGATCCCGTACTTGAAAACGGAAACATTTCATCGGTAATCTGCGCCGCAAGGGATATTACCGAGAGGAAACAGGCCGCCGAGAACATGATACGGGAGATTGATCTCCGCCGTGAAACGGAAAAAAAGCTGCAGAAGGCCCTTGATGCCAGCCTGAATGTCATCGTGAAGATTATTGAAACGGGGGATCCCTACACTGCCGGTCACCAGAAGAATGTGGCCGAGCTTGCAAAAAACATAGGCATGCAGCTGAATCTTCCCCTGGAGGAACTGAACATCATATATGCCGCCGCCCTTGTGCACGATATAGGTAAAATAGATATACCTGCCGAGATACTCAGCAAGCCCGGCAGGCTTTCGGAAAATGAGATGCTCCTGATAAAGGACCATCCCATGATAGGGTATACCATTTTAAAAAACGAATTCCCGCCGCCCATTCCGGAAATAATACTGCAGCACCATGAAAGGATTGACGGCAGCGGATATCCCAACGGCCTCAGCGGGGACGGGATACTCCTGGAAGCCATGATCATATCTGTGGCCGATGTTATCGAGGCCATTGCTGCAAACAGGCCGTACCGGCCGTCGCTGGGGCTGGAGAAGGCCATGGAAGAGATAATCAAAAACAGGAACATCCTCTACGACCACAGGGTTGTGGACGCGGCCATAGCTCTTTTTGCAGTAAAGAAATTCACCTTTTTTGAGACGGGAAAATAGATGACTGAAATTATCAGTAAAACCGCTGCGAAGCTGAAGAATAAGAACATGAGCTTTGATGAATTCAAGGGAAATTCCTGGATCCTCATTGTTGATGATGATGAGAGCAACTGTTTTATCATGAAGGCAATGCTTGAAGGTTTCGGGTATGCCAATGTAAAAACCGCAACCTCGGCAGAAGGGGCTTTCGATGCTGAACTGGCCCATGATATCGACCTCATCCTGATGGACATCGATCTCAGCAGTGAAATGGACGGTATAGATCTTTTTCAGAAAATGAAGGGGAGCGCAACGGCGTCAATAATCTATGTCACCGGTTATTTCAGCGGGCAGATGATGGAAAAAGCCAGGGACACGCTCCCTTCGGCAATTCTTCTGAAACCCTATGACCCGGGCCTTCTGAATGCGAATATTGAGATTGCCCTTCATGCCAGAATGATAAAAAAGGAGAACGTTAAGCTCGGGAACACCATCATTCAACTCATCGAGGCCATGGAAAAGACGATAGCCCTGAAGGACCCCTATACCTCGGGGCACCAGATACGCGTGGCAAAACTGGCAAAGGCAATCGCTGTTGAGATGGACCTGCCCGGGGAGAAGATTGATGGAATTTATTATACTGCGCTTGTTCATGAATACGGGAAGATCTTTGTCCCTGCCGAAATTCTCTCAAAACCGGGAAAGCTTTCGGAAAGGCAGTTCAGGTTCATCCTGGACCACCCGGTAAAAGGCTCCGAGGCCCTGGCCGATATAGACTTCCCCTGGCCTGTTGCCGACATCATACTTCAGCATCATGAAAGGATTGACGGCTCCGGATATCCCCGTAATCTTAAAGGGGAGGAAATATTGATCGAGGCCAGGGTAATAGCGGTGGCAGATGTTATTTCATCCATGACATCGTACAAGCCCTACAGGCATGCCCTGGGTATCGGGGAAGCGCTTGAAGAGATTGAAAAAAACAGCGGCAGGCTTTATGATTCTACTGTCGTAAGGGTTTGCCTTGACCTGTTTATGGCAAAAAAATTCTCCTTTTGATTACTCCACGCCATGCTCAATAAGGAAACTGCTGTATTCCTTATCAATTTTTAATATATGAATAATAAGCCAGTCTTTGAGGAACACGAGGAGTTCGTTGATAACATCTTTTTCATTATTCGTATATTTATTGATGTATGTTTCCAGCCGTTTTATGAAATAGTTGTGCATCAGCACATGTTCGTCAAACCTGGTATATTCATACTGTTTCATGGCCCGCTGCTCGGCTGAAAAATGATATTTTGTATAGCTGATGAGCTCGTTGAATATGTCCTTAACAAAGGCTACGTTTTTTTCTGTATTCGACGCTTCCTGGAGCCGGATAATCAGGTCCAGCAGCTTTTTGTGATGGTCGTCAAACTGCTTGATGCCAACGCTCAATTTATCGTCCCATAAACTTCTTTTTGCAGTCATCATTCATCTCTATAATAAAATTTTTTATCATTACTCATGGTATTCATAACCGGCATGTTTTTGTCATCATGTCTGTTTATCCGGAAATGTTTTAAAAGTCAATTTCTAATTCTCAGGTATTAAATTCTGAATAGTCTCCTGTCATTTCTCAGTGACTCTGCATCTCTGCGGCAAAATTTTTTTTATCATGCCCGGGACATTTTAATGCATAACTGTATCAAAAACAACTTTCTTTTTTCAAAATACAATAAAAAATATGAGCAGGCAAGGATAATTAAACCCGATTTTACCCATTTTAAAATTCTTGACAAAAAGATGTCATAAAATAGATCCAAAGAATGTCATACAAATAGAGATACTATATGGAATTGCTGTTTATCGGATATACCGGCCATGATGCTGATCTTATAAAAAAGGCCTTTGAGTCTGACGGGCGAAAATGCGCTATTAATTTTTCAGTGAACCTCTCCGAGGCCGGGAAAGCTGTACAGGCCCGGGAATATGATCTCTACATTGCTGAATACAGGCTGCCCGATGGAAAAGGGATAGATTTTCTCAATGACGGCTCAGGTTCAGTAAGGCCCCTTATTATTACATTTAACGAACTGATAGACGATGGGGAATCGGCCTCCCCGGCCCTTGATTTTGTGAAGAAGACCGATTCTTCCTTGCGGGCGATGCCGGGCATAGTCATGCGGGCCCTGCACAAATGGGCCCTCTCCCGCGACAATGTACAGCTCCACCAGGAAATACTCGACAGGAAATGGATGGAGGACACCCTCAAAAGGATAAACGAGAAATTCAAAAATCTCGTGGCCAATATCCCCGGTGTCGTGTTTCAGCGGGCCTTTGACAGAAACTGGACAATGTATTTTATCAGCAATGAGGCTGAAAAAATTACCGGATATAAGCCTTCGGATTTTGTAAAGGATTACAATGTTGTATACAGTAATATTATCCACCCCAACGATTTTGACATGGTGAGTGAAACAATAAGCAGCAATATCAGCCTGAAAAAACCCTATTCAGTGGAGTACCGTATTCTCCATTCCGAAGGGAGCATCCGATGGGTCAATGAAATGGGCCAGGGGATATATGATGATGACGGTCATATACAATGGATAGACGGGTCAATATTCGACATCACCGACAGGATCCAGGCCGGGAGGGAACTTTCCATTGCCAAGGATGCTGCTGAATCGGCTACGAGGTCAAAGACCGAATTCCTTGCAAGGATGAGCCATGAAATAAGGACCCCGTTGAATATCATTTCCGGATTTGCCGAACTTGCCCTTGAGCCCGGTACTGATTACTTGAAAAATGATTATATAAAATCGATCAAGGAATCGGCCGATTACATGCTGATGATTATTAATGAGATACTCGATTTTTCAAAGATAGAGGCAGGGGAGATTGTAATAGAGCCGGTTAATTTTGACCTGCGTTCCCTTGTGGAATCCCTTGTGAAAAATTTTTCCATCATGGCAGGGAAGAAGGGGATCTTCATTGATTTAAAGTATCATGAAGGTTTAGGTACCAGGTTTTCGGGAGATGAGACCAGGATTAAGCAGATTCTCATGAACCTCCTGGGCAATGCAGTTAAATTCACTGAAAGCGGCGGAGTTACACTATCGGCGGAGCCTTATCATAATGAAGATGGGTTCAGCCCGGGTTCCCCAGGCGGATGGCCGATTTTATTCACGGTCCATGACAGCGGTATGGGGGTTCCTCAGGAAGATATTAAGATCATCTTTGAAAAATACAAGCATGCGGCCAGGAGGGGAAAGAAGGATTTCCGGGGTACGGGACTTGGCCTTGCAATATGCAGAAAACTCGTGGAGCTTATGGACGGTAATATATGGGTTGAAAGCTCACTGTCAAAGGGGAGCAGTTTCAAGTTTACTCTGAAACTCGGGCCATGGAAGGATTCAGATGTCATCAGTTCTCCGGAAACAGGCTTTACTGAGGCCGAAAAGAGGGTGCCTCTCCGGATACTTGTTGCCGAGGATAACCCGGTAAATATAAAACTCATGACCAGGCTTCTCGAAAAAATCGGTGATATGCCGGAGACGGCATTGAACGGCAGGGAAGTGATTGATATGCTGCAGAAAAAAACTTATGGCCTGGTCATCATGGATATGGAAATGCCGGTGATGAACGGCATAGAAGCTGCCGGAATGATCAGGAAGGGGGCCGCGGGCGAGGATAACAGTACCATTCCCATTCTTATGATCACCGGGTTCGTGCACCCCGAGGCGGCCAGGCTCTGCAGCGAGGTGGGAATTGACGGGTATCTCATAAAACCGGTGAGCATAAAAATTCTTACATCAGCCATACACAGGCTCAAGGACAGGCTCGCCAACAGGCATACATGCGATGATTTAAGCGATACAGGAGCCGTGCATGAGTAGCATACGGGCATACCTTTTTGACTTTGACGGGACCCTTGTGGATACCATGCAGGGTTTTGCCGATATTGCCGCTGAAACAATTCACCGGTTCCATCCTGAAATGAGTTTTGAAACGGCAGGGAGGAGATACCTTGAAACATCGGGTGCACCTTTTTTCCAGCAGCTTGAGATACTGTTTCCCGGTGCCGGTAATAACGGTGATATCGCGGCAATCTTCGAGGAGACCAAGAAGGATGGATTTTTCAGGTCCTCCTTTTCTGAAGATGTGAGGCAGACAATCGGGACAATACGGTCCCGCGGGCAGATCGCCGGAATTGCCTCGAATAATTTTCAGGAGCTCGTCGACCGCTTTGTTGAAAGGGAGGGACTGGCCTTCGACATTGTCCTCGGGTACAGGGACGGATTTGAAAAAGGGAAAGACCACTTCAGCCATGTAATGGAGAAATTCAGGCTCGATAAGGAGGAGCTTGTTTTTATAGGAGACTCTTTAAAAGATGCAGAAAAGGCCTTCCACTTCGGCATCGGATTCATAGGGATATGCGGTACTTTCCAAAGGGAGGATTTTATGAAAATCAGAGACGGTATTGTTACGGTGAATAATATAAAGGAGATACTCTATCTATGAAAGCAGTTGTTCTTGCGGCAGGTACCGGGAGCAGGCTCGGTGAAATTACCAGGGCCAGGACCAAGGGGATGGTTCCGGTACAGGGAAGGAAATTGATCGATTATCTCCTCGATTTTTTCGGGACAGATTTTTTTGATGAGATTCTTGTGGTAGGGGGTTTCTGCTATGAGGACCTGAGAGACCACATAACCGGAAGGGGGCAGGGGAACGTCAGGGTGATCCATAACAGCGAATACCTGAAGGGCAATATTTATACCCTGTTTACCGCGCTGAAGGAATTTTCCGGGGAATCCTTTCTTATGACAAACGTAGACCACATCTATCCCCGGATCATGTTTGAGAAAATGAAAAAGTCCTTTTCCCGCATAACTGCCATGTGCGATTTTGACCGGAGCCTCACCGGCGACGACATGAAGGTGAAGCTGAGGAAGCATGGCAGAAGCATAGATACAATCAGCAAGGAGCTCCATGATTTCGATTGCGGGTATATAGGCATGACCTATGTGGACCAGGAGTTTGATAACACCTACCGCAATGCAGCGCAGGCGGCCCTCAGCCGTTACGGGGAAAAGGCCGTTGTTGAGAACATACTTCAGATACTTGCAGCGGAGAGCGACGAGGTGCCTGCAATATGCGACCTTTCGGGCTTCGGGTGGTACGAGGTTGATAACATGGAGGATTTACAGAAGGCCGAGGAAGGCCTGGCAGCGGACCGGAATTTTAATTTTGACATATAAATACCGGGGTCTGCCTCCTTTGAGAGTGTCCAAATAGTAAATAAAGGATTTGCCACAGAGGCCCTGAGACACAGAGAAGTATTAAGAATTATAAGCTCTTTCCGGAATGTTGGGCAATATAGATATTTATAGACTTATCTTTGGAAATATTGCCCTCACCCCCGGCCCCTCTCCCGGAATAGGGAGAGGGGTGCTAGTTATATATTTGTATGACCTCTTGATGCCACTTATTCAGGGTAGAAACTATTTATTGTAAATGTTTTAGAAAAAGATGATTAATAAAAAGTATTAAAGATATATAAAACCCTCGCCCTACTGGGAGAGGCGACAGGCAGGAGGCCTTAGTGTCGAGCGCGGACAGGATGGCCGAAAAGCGCTCGACGAACGCGCGGAGCGCGGGTGAGGGCATCAGTTTTATAAGGCTGCTGATGCATTGACAATAACAGTGGTGATAATGTGAAAATAGGATCCATCTCGGACATCCATATCGATATAAACAGATCCAGGGGGTACCCCGATGTTTCCGCTGACCTTTTACACTACATTGAGGGACTGGGCCTCGATGTCCTCATAATCCCAGGGGACATCTCAGGGACCTCCAGGACAATTGAGAATTTTTTTATTGAGGCAGATACGCTCTCTGTCCCGGTAAAGATCTTTGTGCCGGGGAACCATGACATCTGGGTTAACGGCAAAACTTCAGACGGCTCCATGATAAAGTATACTTCAATCCTTCCCGGGATCTGCAGTAACCATGGATGGCATTATCTTCCGGGCAACCCTCTGACACTGGGAAGAACAGCCTTCCTGGGTGCCATGGGATGGTACGACTATTCACTGGCAGGGGACAAGGGGAGCCGTCTCTTTTCCAATGACGTGTATGAGAAAAAAATAAGCCCCGGCGGCGCCATGTGGATGGATGGAGAGTATGCCAGGTTCGGCATGTCAGATACCCGGGCCTCGGCATTGATGGTTGAAAATCTGAACAATGATTTGAAGAAAATAAAAATTCTCACCGATGCCGGCGGGGCGGATGAAACCTCCAGTCCGGTGAATGTAATTGTTGTGACCCATTTCATACCATACCGGGATTTTGTCTATTCCACCGGAGATCCCGATTATGACTTTTTCAATGCCTTCATGGGCTCGGCCGGTCTGGGTGAATGTATCAACACACTGCCGCAGCACCTGCGCCGTATAGCGCTTTTCGGGCACACTCACCGGCCCATGAAAAGGGCCATGGAGAGCGGTGTCGAGGCAGTCTGTGCGCCGCTGGGGTATCCGTCTGACCATGGGATGCTGTCTTTTCATGAAGCCCTGAACCGGAGGGTCGCTGTTTTCACTGTGGAGAATTGAGGGGGAATATCTATTGATAAAAGAAATTTTTTTACTCCGAAAATAACTTGACATACAAAATATTGAATAGTATTTTTTTTCAGTATTCAGTCACCGGTGTTCTAATTTTATATATTATTAACCTGTTATTTATTGTGAAATAATGACCTATAAGGAAATTTTGAGGATTATAGAAGAAGACGGCTGGTACCTTTCCCGGCAGAAAGGAAGCCACCGGCAATATAAACATCATACCAAGAAAGGACTTGTAACTATTGCCCATCACGGGGTCACGGAAACGATAGGACAGAAGATGCTGAAAAGCATTTTGAAGCAGGCACAGATTAATCTGAAGTGAGGAAAACATGTACAGATATATTGTAATATTTGAAAAGACAAATGACGGCTACAGCGCATCGGTTCCGGCACTGCCAGGCTGCGTTGCTATGGCAGATACAAAAAAGGAGATCGAAGAGCTTATATATAAGACGATTTTATTTCATATCGAGGGCATGAAGGAAGAAGGCCTGGAAATTCCCGAAGAGAACGACATAGAAGTTGAGACCATGGTGTTCGCATGAAATATTTTTTTTAAATTCCGGTGGTCATACGCCAACCTACGCCCTTGAAACCTTCCAAATATATCAATATATCTTTAAAAAAACAGTTGAAATTAATAACCATTCCGATAGTTTTATCTAAATCAAAAAATAGAGGTTCACAATGACCACAGGCCATAGGATCTTTTTTGGTATTGCTGTTTCAATCATCCTTATATTAACCGCTATAATATTTTTATCTAATAAAAAAGCCGATACCCATTTCAATTATCTCGATTTTTTCATAGGCAGGGTCGGTATCATTAAAAACAATAGGGCTGTTGAGGCCGCGGAAATTAAAAAAAAGCTCTTCCCCGGTGATACAGTGAAAACAGGCGCCGAAACAAAGGCCTTCATTCAGTTAGGCGCTGACAACATGGTCCAGGTTAATGAAAATACCGAAATCTCCATGGCCGGGCTCCCCGGCATGCTGGAATCATCAGACGGCAAAACATCTCTGGAGCTCAGACAGGGTAAAATTTTAATGTTCCTGAAGAAACTCGGGAAAAACGGCGAATTTTTTGTTAAATACAGGACTACGGTCATAGGTGTCAGAGGGACCGCCTTTTCCATGGAGGGCAGTGATGATGTATTGTCCGTAACGGTATTGGAAGGGTCGGTGAGCATAAAGAGCGATAAAAATGATTTTCCCGGATTTATTATTGAAAGCGGGAAAAAGGGAGTGATTAAAGGAGCTGATGTTAAAATCGGAGAAATGAATCGGAGTGATCTCGATTCATTCAGGGAAATTACCGCGTTAAGGCCTCTGGCAGGGATAAGCTGCATGCCAAAAGAATATGTTGAGGAGTACTTCATCTGGAGGCTCGATATAAAAAAACATTCAAGGGGCGATGAAAAGGTCCCTGATGAAGAGAAAAAAACATCATCCCTGGAAAAGGAATCCAAAACAGATTCATTACCCGCGCACACTGATGCCAGGATAAGGATAAAAATCAACCCGCTGACAGCAAACGGGGTGGAGCCCGGGGAAGCCTCTGACATCACTGAAAAATTATACAACAGGCTGGCTGCATTAAAAGGAGGCGACTCCATAATTTATAATAAATCCGGAGATATATCAAAGAGCGCCAACCGGCAGCTCACCGGAAGGATAAGCAAACTTGGAGCAAGCTACATTATCGCGGTCAGCGTCTCTCATGGCGAAACCGGAAGGGTGATGTTCACAAAGACAGTTACGGTGAAACCGGACCAGGTGGACAATGCCCTTAGTAACCTGGCCTCGCAGGTGAACGCCAGCGATGATATATGGGCAGTGGTGAAATGATTAAGAATATATATTATGTTCTTGATATTAAAATTCCAACATTAGGTATTTAACGCCTTCTCCCCTCGCCCTATTCCGGGAGAGGGGCCGGGGGTGAGGGCAGATAGATTTGGGCTGTAATCGTTTATCATGATTTGAATGGGGAGATTTGACACAATGAAAAAATGTAACCTGGCGCTTCTTGCCGTAATTTTATTCCTTTCACAAAAACCATCGCAGGCCGAAACCATGAGGCTTGCCGTAATGGACTTAATAGCCAACAACGTGCCGAGAGTGGAGGCGCGGGCTGTAACAGACCTCATAAGGGCGGATCTCGTGGATTCGGGCATGTTCACCGTTGTAGAGAGGAGCCAGATGGATGAAATCCTGAAAGAGCAGGCCCTCCAGCAGATGGGCTGTACCGACAACGCGTGCGCCGTGAAGGTGGGAAAGCTCCTGTCGGCGAACAAAATTCTCATTGGTGAGATGAGTAAAATAGGGGGCACCATAATATTAACCGTACGGATTGTAGATGTGGAAAAGGGCGTGGCCGAGGTTTCTTCCACCGAAAGGGTTAAATCCGCCGATGCCCTTGACGTTGCCGTGGGGAGCCTGGTCAAGCGCCTTGTTGACACACTGGGCGGCAAAAGGATAACTGACCTGGCCGGTGTCCTTGAAATACCGGAGAATTTTTCAGCCACTGACGGGGTTTACAGTGATAAAATTGTCATTACCTGGAGCCCGGTTAAGGAGGCGGATAAGTATTATGTCTTCAAGGAAATTAAGGGGAAATATGAACTGATTTTTACCACAAAGGAAACGGCCTTCACAGACAAAAATGTCAAGTACGGCGAAAGATATTATTACCGGGTCAGGGCCGGGGTTTTTTCCAGGTTCAGCGAACTCAGCTCCACGGTTTCAGGTATGTGCGGCAAATCGGTCTCAGGATATTATTTGCGGGGGCTCATCCCCGGCTGGGGGCAGTTGTATTATAGAAATGATACAAAAGGATATATATTTCTCACCGGCTTTGCTGTTTTCACCGGAGCCCTGGGATATTCGCTTTACGATTATAATGCGAAGAAGGATGCTTACGACGGCCTCGATGCCAAATCATCGAAGAGCCGGTTCGATCCAAAATATAATGATTATAACAAGGCGGCTAACATGGCCATTAATGCAGCCGGAATTTGGGCGCTCTGGTATGCTGCAAACTGGATAGACCTTTTATGGTTTACTAAACCGGTTTTTGCCGACGATTCAGGGAGCGGTAAGACAGGTGCCAATATCGAAATTAATATATATAACAGGCAGTTGTCCAACGGGAAGGTTGATACCGTTGGGGTTCTATCGATTAATTGTAAATTCTAGGAAGGAATAATTTATGAAAAGAATTAATATAATGATAATCTTCACGATAATGAATTTTATGGCATGCTATATGGTATATGATACACCCAGGGACAATAAAAATGATCCCGGGGGAGATAAATATGTTTTAAGTGAAAACCTCCCAACAGTGACAATAGCTGTTACCGTGAATGTTAACGTAATAACAGTTTTAAGCACTGTCAGTAAAGGTACAACTGCTGTTACAGCTCGCGGTATATGCTGGAGCACCAGTCCAAATCCCATTATAAGTAATTCCCATACCACTAATGGTATAGGAACTGGCAGTTTCACCGTTATTATTACAGATCTTTTTACGAGTAGTGCTCTATACTTTATTCGGGCTTATGCAACAAATAATGCAGGAACAGCTTATAGTGATCAAATTAGTAGTAATATCTTGGAGTAATGTTGCTGATTTTATAGGAACAGGGCAGGCGAATGCTGATTTGATTATTAGTCAAACATGTCATTTATACAGTGCTGCAAAACTGTGTGACAATTATACTGACGGCGCCTATATCGACTGGTTTTTGCCGTCAAAAGATGAACTCAGTTTAATATATGCAAATTTGTATTTAAGCGGTGTTGAAGGTTTCGCTGGTTGCGGCTATTGGAATTCGTGAGGGGACTGGTTACCCCGTGTGTTACCAGAATTTCTACGATGGCTTCCAGGGTACCGTCACTAATGACGCCACTTTCTATTTGCATGCTGTCCGGGCTTTTTAACAATTTATCTATTTAACTATTTACTTTCCCGTGGAGCACCATTGGAGTTGTCCGTTGTGTTTCCGGACCGTAGGTTATTTGGTTATTTGCTTATTATGCGGGCTCCGCCCGCAGGGGATTTTCAATGGATCCTGGATTTGCTTTTAATTGGAGGCATCAATGAGGATCCCCCTCCGATCTGGAGAAGAGTCTGCCTCCTAATCATTCAAAGTCTGTGATTCGGTATATAGTTCAAAATATCATCAATGGTAATGTCATAATTGGGCATAATTTTTTCACCTTCATGTTTATGATGCGGGAAGGTTATCACCTCTTTATGATGCGGTGAATTATCCCATCTTATAATTAAATCACCGTTAACTTTTTGCCAATGATAGGAATATTTTCTATCGAATTCATCTGAAAATTCCTTGATGAATAATCGGGTATTATTTAATAATTCAGATTCGATTTTTATAAAAAATCCGGTTTTAAAAACCCGGAAGTCCTGAATTGTATATTTTTTAATGATTACCGAGGCATTAAGAGATTTGATAATTTCCATTGATTATATCTTCTTTTTCTGAAATCAATTCTCTATAACTTTTATCGTATGCTTTCCATTCCATGTAGTCATCCCATTCGGTATAATTTTCAGTTTTTTCGCTATTTATCAAATTTTCAAATTCTTCAAAAGACATTTTATATTTAGTCTTCATCAAAGCGATTCTATCCTCCGCTTTATGCAATTCATACAGGAGATTCATATAAAACAAATCTTTAATGTTATCATTATGTATAATTACCATATTAGAGACCTGCCCGGAATATCATATTTTTATATGAAAAAAATTATTATCAATTAATTGTTCTGTCAAGTAAAATATGTTTTTTGGAATCATACCTACTATGACCGCTGCATTTACGGACCCTTGGTTATTTGCTTATTATGCGGGCTCCGCCCGCAGGGGATGTCCAGGTGAACCTAGATTTGCTAAATTAATATATCATTCTATCTTATCAATTAATTTTTTGATATTTTCCATAAATTTCATTAAATCAGAATAAGACCTGGTTAATTCGCCCTTTGAAAAAACTACAAAATCATCATAATCGCTTTTTGTTCTCAAGTCATAGGAATTATAAACTATTTCACCAATTTCGTGCGGGACAATGCCGGCCTTTACGAATTCCCTGTTGAACCAGCCGATCAGTTGAAGGTGCTTGGAGGTTTGGTAATTCTTTTTTAACGCAAACGCCGATAGCAAGTAATAGATACAGTAATATATCCGGTTTGCGGCTGTTTCCAGATAGCCAGTTTTTATTAAGACATCAATTTCAGATATAAGCGCGTCAGCTCTTTTTATGCGATGGGCAATTAAAATACTTTTATCTTCATCACTTAATGTCATACGGTAATGCCGCTTTCAATGGCCTTTTGAATAAAGGGTTGTTTTCCGCGAATTGTATTAAGCTGGGGTTTCGATATAATTTTTGCGTCAATTATAATATCGTATTTCAAGCTGATATCATAACAAATTTTTTTTATATTCGATTCAATAGAAGAGTTAAAGTCTGATAATAATATGATAAGAATATCATAATCTGAATATTCACGGGCAGTTCCGTCAATCCTGGATCCGAATAATAAAATATTATCCAGAATGTTTCCAAATGCTTTTAGTAATTCGTTTTTCAGGTCTATTAATAAAATATTATTATCCAATTTTTTGTTATCCTCGATGATGAATTTCTCTTGCAATTCCTGTTTTATGCGCTTTCAGCGCCTTTTCGGCGATACTATCAAAGCGATGCTCCTTAATATCTTTTTCAATCTGCTTGTCCCACTCATCTGAATCATATTTTCTAAACCATTCCCTGAGAGTAGAAAGATCTTTCCGATCAAGCTTTATGATCTCTTGCTCCAATTTTTGAACTTTTGTCATTATTTTATAGTCTTAAAATTGAATAAATAAATGCTAAATATTAAATAATTATAGTTCAATAATATAAAATTAAAAAAAATACGTCAATTATTTTAAATGGTGTAAATTGGCAAAGTTCTCTGTTAATATTTAATGATATACAGTAGTTTATGCAAAAGGGTCAAGATTAGCGTCTGATAGGGAATGCCTTCTTCCAGCGCTAATTTCCCTAGAACAGCCTGATTCCTGTCTGTAATATTTCTTTTGCAAAGGGATTTTCCCGGTTAAAGTCTTCAGGTAAAAAAAGGAATTACTTCAAGTTCACTGCCCACTTCCGGATAAATACCGTTATATCCGCCTTGCCAATATCCCCTTTCGTTACTGATAAAACCATTTTCACAAGTTTATCCTGTAACACGGTCATATCATATCCATTTGAGATAAGAAATACAAGTGCAGAGGCAACGGCGGTCCGTTTGTTTCCATCGACAAAAGGATGATTTTTAACAATATGAAAGAGATATGCCGCAGCAATTTCAAAGAGGTCAGTGTGAAGGAATTCGCCGCCATAGGTGGCAATTGGAATTCCCAGTGCCGATTTAAGCAATTCTATATTCCGGATGCCGGGTGAACCTCCATAGCGGGTGACCTGATCTCTATGGATTTCGAGAACTTCAGAAAGACTCAGGAAAGATATCTCTTTCATCCCTATTGGGCCAGTTTTTTAAGGGCTCTGGCATATTTATTGTTAACCTTATCCAGGGCTGTTTTGAATGTGGCCTGCCGGTTTACGTCCCTTATTGGTGTGAGCACCAATGCCTGCCCGTCTGTCGTGACGTCAAAGGGGGTGTCTGCCTCAACCCCGAGAAGATCGAGAATCGGTTTTTCGATAACCAGCGCAAGGCTGTTCCCATGTTTTGTGAGTGTTTTTATCATAATGAACCTCGCGCAATGTTAATACTATGTAGTTACAATGTATTAACAAAATATTTTTCTGTCAATATTTTCATTATTTTTCCTTGAAAAAAGTATTGCAAATCCCGGAAAAGATTATTTTTCAGATAATGCTCCCACCCCCGGCCATCTCCCGGAACAGGTTGAGAGGTGGTTGTACATATAAGTTTTGTAATTGAAACCCTCGCCCTACCGGGAGAGGCGACAGGCAGGAGGCCTTAGTGTCGAGCGCGGACAGGATGGCCGAAAAGCGCTCGACGAACGCGCGGAGCGCGGGTGAGGGCAATGAGTTTAATTTAATTTTATTCCATGCGAGGCAACATGAAAAAAGCAATAATCATCGGGGCAACATCGGGCATCGGTTACGCCCTGGGCAAACTCCTCCTTGAAAAGGGGTTCCACGTTGGCATGTGCGGAAGGAGGACAGGGCTCCTCAATGATCTGAAGAAGGAATATGGCGGCAGGCTGCATGTACAGAAGCTTGATCTATCGGATACTGCAAAGTCGATAAAAGGTGTTGCCGGCCTCATCAAAAAGATGGATGGCATGGACCTTCTTGTCGTCAGCTCAGGCGTGGGGTTTCTCAATCATGAGATGGATCTGAAAAAGGAAATGGATACCATCAGCATAAATGTTGCCGGATTCACTGCCATGGCAAATGCCGCTGTGAAATATTTTGAAAAGAAATGTTCCGGCCACATTGCAGCCATATCATCCATCGCCGCTGTCAGGGGAGGCTCTGAATCCCCGGCGTATAACGCGTCAAAGGCCTACATGTCCAGTTATATGGAAGGGCTGAGGCAGCGGATGTCCAGGAGGGGGGCTGAAATTTACGTGACCGACATCCAGCCGGGTTTTGTCAATACCGCCATGGCAAAGGGTGACGGGCTCTTCTGGGTGGCGCCGCCGGAAAAGGCTGCACGGCAGATATTCAGGGCAATACAAAAAAGGAAAACACATGTCTATATCACAAGGCGGTGGAGGCTCATCGCATGGCTCTTGAAAATAGCGCCGGCGTTTATCTATGACAGGTTTTGAGGGTTTTTACCAGATGAGTTTTATCGGATCGATGATAATGCCGTGGTGCATGATAATGAAATGGAGATGGGGGCCCGTGGACCGTCCGGTGGACCCTATGGTGCCTATCTGGCTCTCCTTTGTGACCCATTCGCCCTTATAGGTATTGATGGTGGCGCAGTGCCCGTAAACCGTTGTGTAGCCGTCATGGTGCTGTATGATGATTGTCCTGCCGAGGCCGTCGCGCCACCCCGTGAACATTACCATCCCCTCCCTGGCCGGTTTGACGGGCTCTCCGTACCTTGCCATGATGTCGATGCCGTCATGGAAATCGATTCCCTGGTTGAAGGGATCTACCCTGTTCCCGTAGAGTGATGAAAAATTCCCTTCTATGGGTGACTGGAAAACCTTTCTGAAATTATAAAGCCTGGCAATGTATTCATTCAGAATCGCGGGCTTCGCGTGTTTAAAGAAGACCAGCCGTATGTCGTCGGTGGATATGAGCCTGAAAACAGTGGGGAGGTATTTTCCCTTAACTTCCCCGGTATAGCCGAGGAGCTTTTTCATCCGTATGACATCGATGAAGGTGTTAAAGGGCATTAAAACGCCGTCTTCCAGGGGGATGACAATCTCCTTTCCCTCTTCCGCCGCCAGCGTTGTTATAAAGGGATTTGCCGCAATGAGCGTGTCCAGGGATATGTTATAGGTCTTTGTTATATCCCAGTAGGATTCGCCGTTTTTCATCTCATGGATGTTCAGCATCACCCCCGGATTTCCGGGATAATGCCTGATAAGATGTATATAGTCCTTTTCCGATGAAAATACAGGGTATCCGTTTACCAGGGTGTATGCGTTTTTATCAACCCTGATCTTATCCTTGATGAAGGCTGCTATGATGTTCCCTGAAATGATTATGACAAGCAGGGCAAGGCCTGCGGCTTTTGCGTAATAGGTAAATGTTCTGATCTGGTAATGTGTAATCCGCAAAGGCATTTCTGTATCATGCTCCAAGCTTTTTTGATTTAAGGGCCGCGGCTTCAACGGCATCCATGACGATACCTGAAAATCCGCCGTTTTCTAATATGTGAAGTCCCTCGATTGTGGTCCCCCCGGGCGATGCCACCCTGTTCCTGAGTGTAAAGGGTTCTTCACCGTTTTCCATGAGCATCCTGGCTGACCCGAGAACCGTCTGTGCAGCCAGAATCACGGCCTTGTCCCTCGGAATCCCCATTTTGACCCCGCCGTCAGCCAGGGCCTGGATAAAGGTGAAGACAAATGCCGGACCGCTTCCCGAAAGCCCGGTTACCGCATCCATCAGGTCTTCGGATAAAACCATCACCTTACCTGTTAGGGAAAAAATCTCCATGGCCATTTCCAGAGATATTTCATCGGCATTGGCGCCCGCTGACAGAACTGTCATCCCCTCTCCAATGAGAGCAGGGGTATTCGGCATGGCCCTGATAACCTTTTTATCCCGGCCAAGTTTTTTTTCTATTTTTTCTATACTTATACCCGCAGCAATGGATATTATGACTTTTTCAATCTTAAAATTCCCAAATTGGTCAAGGACAGGATCCATATCCTTCGGCTTAACGGCAATGATTATGATATCAGAGGCATGAACAAGTTCTTCAACAGATTGAACGCTTTTTATGCCTGTCTTTTCCTTAAGTTCACCAGTTTTCAGTTTATCACTATCAACCACTTCTATGTTGTCAACTAAAATTTTACCTGCAAGGCGGCTTAAAATAGCCCCACCCATGTTCCCGGCCCCGATGCACCCGATTTTTTTGTTTAATAAAAGACTCATGTATTATTCCTTTCGCCGAAAATGGCAGTCCCTATCCTGATCATGGTTGCCCCTTCTTCAATTGCCAGGATATAATCAGAGGACATGCCCATTGACAGTTCCCTGAGATTTGCACCCAGTTTTGCGTTCAGATTGAGCAATAATTCCCTGGTCAGCCTGAAGGATCTCCTGATTTCCCTGGAATCTTCAGTGAGGGGGCCCATGGTCATAAGGCCCAGTACCTCAATATTCCTCATATCGGTCAATTTTTGCATAATATTCAGGCAATTTACAGGGTCTGCGCCGCTTTTTGAGGCTTCCCCGGAGGAATTCACCTGTAACAGTACCTTCTGAATTTTACCTGCTTTTTCAGCTTCATGGTTTACCTTCTCCGCGGTCTCTGTTTTATCAATGGAATGGATAAGGTCAAAGAGCCTCACGGCCTCCCTGGCCTTGTTGGACTGGAGGTGGCCGATCATGTGGAGGATTATGTTTCCCCTGAGCATGGGGGCTTTTCTTTGTGCCTCCTGGATCCGGTTTTCACCGAAAAGGGTTATGCCCGAGTCAATGGCTTCCTGGATTACCTCGGACGGAAAGTTTTTGCTTACAGCTACTATTTTAATGCTGCCGGGGTCTCTTGAAGATGAGATTGCAGCTTTCGATACATTTTCCCATATGGTATTATAGTTGTCAATAATTGTCATTTGTGTTGATATCCCGGAATTATAAATATAATTCATGATAAAAATGATTTGTCAAGCAACTTATCATGCAGTCTGATAAGTGAGCCGGGCCGATACAGATGGGAGATCTCTTTTGATTGCGTGAAACATGCCATGAATCTGGTTCTCTGTTGACTGGAGTGGAATGCATCATGTTCTGCACAAGGCGTGAATTTCCATTCATAATGAAAAAATTTTTGACATTGTGCATAAGCTTGTTATTTTATAAGGGTACAGGTGATGTCAAGGCACCTCGAAAATTTTAATTCTGCAGTGAAAAGGGATTGTAGAATATTTCAAAATGTAAAGTCCCTTTAGTGTATATGCCGGGGAGGGTTTATGTCAGAAAAGGTTATCAATAAAGGGGTCAGGGTAGTAATGGCAGGAACCGGGATAAATCTGGCCCTCGGCGTACTTTACACATGGAGTATTTTCAAGGGGGCGATAAAGGAATCGATTCAGGCCGGCGGGCCCGATGCCTTTCAATGGGAGCTGTCATCGCTGAACGATCCCTATGCTGTCTGCTGCATTGTTTTTGCATGTATGATGATTGCTGCAGGGCGTATCCAGGACCGCTTCGGGCCGCGGGTCACGGCTTTCATCGGCGGAGTGCTGGTGGGTATCGGATTTTTATGGATCTCGCAGACCACCGGTTACCTGAGCTGGGTATTCGGGTTCGGGGTGCTGGCTGGAACAGGAATTGCCTTTGGTTATTCCACTGCCACGCCGGCTGCGCTCAAGTGGTTCCATCCGGGAAAAACAGGCATGATCAGCGGCATCGTTGTTGCCGGTTTCGGCCTTGCGTCTGTATACATCGCGCCGCTGGCTCAATATCTGCTTACGACACGCGGCATTCATGAATCAATGCAGATCTTCGGGATAGCTTTTTTCCTGATCGTGAGTCTGTTTGCTATTTTTCTGAAAAACCCGCCCGGAGGTTATTGCGCGCCTGGAGACTTTGCGTGCCGGAGGGATTCCGGGAATGATGACAGAAGAAAAAAATTTCAGGATGTAACTGCTCATCCCGCGGATCTATTCAAGGAACCTTTTTTCTGGATGCTCTGGATACTGTATTTTATCGGCGCAGGCGCAGGTCTCATGGTCATCGGCAGCGTGGCAGGCATGGCCAGGGCGAGCATGGGACAGAACGCCTTCATTGCCGTGGCCATTCTTGCTGTCGGCAATGCCGGCGGGCGGATTGCCGCGGGCATGCTCTCTGACAGGATCGGGAGAAAGCAGACGCTCCTGGCAATATTCCTGTTTCAGGGCCTGCTCATGTTTGCGGCGATTCCCATTACCGGGTCAGCGCAGACCGAGCCGCTTATCCTGATTGTGGTTGCAACTCTCATCGGCTTCAACTACGGCGCGAACCTGGCTCTCTTTCCTTCCTTTACCAAGGACCACTGGGGCATGAGGCACTTCGGTGTTAACTACGGAGTCCTTTTCACCGCCTGGGGTTTCGGCGGGCTGATCATGGGGAGGGTGTCGGAGTCGCTCTATGCCGGGAGCGCCTCTTTCACCACATCGTTTATAAGCGCGGGTGTGCTTTTGATGATTGGGTCTGTCATCATCATATTCATGCACGATAAGAAGGAAAAAATGCGTATCGAAATACGGAACCTGTCAGCGAAGACCGGAGTTTAGGAATATTTTCTTTTAACTGCATGTTTTTTCGTATTTATACATCAAATAATCAAAAACTTAATAAAAATTTGACATAATGGGAAACATTGGGTATATTATTAGCACTCATATGTAGTGAGTGCTAATAATATTGAAAATTGAATTATGGAAGCAATTTTCCATTAAAAGATATTACAGATGAACAATAATATCTGGTAAATTGCTGATAAACATTTTGAAAATAGAGGTGAATAAAATGAGCAAAATAATAGGTATAGATCTGGGAACAACAAATTCCGTTGTGTCCATCATGGAAGGCGGAGATGCAAAGGTGATTCAGAACTCCGAGGGGCAGAGGACTACCCCATCAATAGTTGCCTTTACGAATAACGGCGAAAAACTTGTGGGACAGGTGGCAAAAAATCAGACAATAACAAATCCTGAAAATACCATACGCTCCATTAAGAGGTTCATGGGGAGGAGGTTTGATGAAATCTCCAATGAATCCAGGATGGTGCCGTATAAAATATCCGATGACGGAAAGGGCGGCATAAAGGTTGTCACGGCATCAGGAGATTTTACACCGCCGGAGATTTCGGCAAGGATCCTCCAGAAGATGAAGGAGACCGCCGAAGATTACCTGGGTGAACCGGTTAAAAAGGCGATCATAACAGTACCTGCATATTTTAATGACCAGCAGAGGCAGGCAACAAAGGACGCCGGAAGGATCGCCGGCCTTGAGGTTGAAAGGATTATTAATGAGCCCACTGCCGCAGCCCTTGCCTACGGGCTTGATAAAAAAATGGATAACTTTAAAGTGGCCATTTATGACCTGGGCGGCGGGACATTTGATGTATCGATCCTTGAGCTTGGAGGCGGGGTTTTCGAGGTAAAATCGACAAACGGCAATACCCATCTCGGCGGGGATGATTTTGACCAGAGGATTATAGAATACCTGGCAGCAGAGTTTAAGAAGCAGACCGGGATTGATGTGACCAGTGACAAGATGGCCCTCCAGAGGCTGCAGGAGGCAGCGGAAAAGGCAAAGATTGAGCTCTCAAGCAAGATGCAGACCGATATAAATATCCCTTTCCTGACAGCAGACCAGGGCGGGCCCAAACATATGCTTCTTACCATGACAAGGTCTAAACTGGAGCAGCTCATCAGGGATCTTGTGGATTCAACCAGGGAGCAATGCCTGCACGCCCTTGAGGATGCGGGGCTCAACCCCGCCGAGATTGACGAGGTCATTCTTGTGGGCGGTTCAACAAGGATGCCGGCTGTCCAGGAGATTGTAAAAAGCATTTTTGGAAGGGAGCCGGGGAAAAACGTAAACCCTGATGAGGTTGTTGCGATTGGCGCGGCAATACAGGGTGGGGTACTTTCCGGAGATGTACATGACGTGCTTCTCCTCGATGTAACCCCGCTGTCACTGGGGATAGAGACCATGGGCGGGGTAATGACAAAGCTCATAGACAGGAACACAACCATCCCTACAAGGAAGAGCCAGGTCTTCTCCACGGCAGAGGACAATCAGCCTGCTGTTTCCATACATGTGCTGCAGGGTGAAAGGGAGATGGCCCGGGACAACAGGACACTCGGGAGGTTCGAACTTGTTGGAATACCTCCGGCGCCCAGGGGCCTGCCGAAAATCGAGGTAACCTTTGACATTGATGCAAACGGCATAGTCCATGTATCGGCCAGGGACCAGGGTACAGGAATAGAACAAAAGATAAGAATAGAGTCCTCAAGCGGGCTGTCGGAAGATGAAATCAAGAGGATGGTCAGGGAGGCCGAGGCGAATGCAGGGGAAGACATAAAGGCCAGGGAGCTGGTGGAGGCCAGGAACGAAGGCGACAGCCTGGCATATGCCGGAGAAAAGATGCTGAAGGAAAATAACGGCGCAATAGGTCAGGCCGAGAGGCTCAGCATTGAAGAGAAAACGGGTAGGCTCAGAAGGGCCATGGAGGCAAACGATATAGATGCCATTCGGAGCGCTAAATCAGAGCTTGAAAAGGTACTCCATGAATATGCCGGCAGGGCAGGCCATGCTTCACAGGCAGGAAACGGCCAGGAAGGGGCTGCGGGGAACGGCAGCTTTAGTGAAGGAGGAAAAAACCCGGGCGACGGAAAGGTCTATGATGCCGAGTATGAGGTGGTTGACGAGGATCAGAAAAAAGCCAGTTAATAATTACCATACATTCCGGGCCGCATACGCAACGTGCGGCCCGTGAATATAAACCCTCCTATTTATGGAATCTCCCCTTGTCCCACACATACTGAACTTCCGAGTTTTTATCATTTCTGCATATGATATTCATACCGACTTTGGGCAGGTTACAGAAGATCATACCTCTGATTACAGCATCGGGCCCCTGGAAATCGGATGGGGAAATACCGGGAAATACCGATTTGGTAACATCGGTAAATGCATTATTCCTGAATTCAAAAAAACGGATGTGATCCATGTAACATGAGCCCTGCCCGCATGTCATGCTGTTGACGCCGATGATATCCGGTTTGCCCGGCTCAGTCCACAATGCAATCTCCAGGGCGCTGCCGCCGCTCAAGCCCGGGCATTTAAAGTATAAATAGCCATTGGCCCTGTCAATATCGACAAAGCCGCATTGTCCTTCAGCCGCAGGTTTCCGGTTCAGCGCAGTCTTTCTTGAATCAACACTCCAGTTTAGAGCCTCTTCCGGAAGGAGCAAAAAGTAGTCCACCACGTCTTTTTTCCGGTTCTGCGCCGTTCCTGTAAGGGAAATGAGCAGTATTAAAACAACAAGTGATTTTTTTGATTTCATATGCAGGCACACCTAGTCAATGAATGTATTAGTAATCCTTTTTTACTCTAAAAGATATTTTATTGCAAGTCAATGATTTTTTGAATTTTTTTAATTCAGAAGATTTACCACGAAAGGCACGAACAACACGAAAGGAAAAATTTTTTTATTTCATGTTTTTCGTGGTTCTATTTTTTTATTGATAAATATATTTAATGTGCCCGGGGAAGAGTTTAGAATGTCAAATTTCTGATATGGTGGAGCGGAAAATCCCGTCATATTAATATCTTGACTATACTCTATTGCGAAATTTAATGTCAAATCAAATGGGAAATCCTGATTAATCCGGGATTCACCTGAAAGCGCTATGTGAGGGGTAATGCCGTGAAATCAAGCACAATACCTGAAATAATAGATGATATAAGAAACGGAAAAATGGTCATCCTTGTGGACAATGAAGACAGGGAGAATGAAGGCGACCTGATTATTGCAGCGGAGCACTGTACACCGGAGACCATAAATTTTATGGCAACCTACGGCAGGGGCCTCATATGCGCGCCTGTTTCCCAGGAGATAGCAGGCCGGTTGGGCCTTGTCCTCATGGTTGCGGACAACAGCGATAAGTTCGGCACGGCATTTACCGTGACCATCGATGCCAAAGAGGGGACCACAACAGGCATCTCGGCACACGACAGGGCTAAAACCGTCCATGCCATGATCGATGAAAAATCCGGCCCCGGGGATTTCCGCAGGCCCGGCCATATATTTCCCCTTGCAGCGAGAAACGGCGGTGTGCTGGTCCGGGCAGGGCATTCGGAGGGGGCCGTGGACCTTGCAAAACTTGCAGGCCTGAAGCCCGCAGGGGTAATCTGTGAAATACTCAATGATGACGGCACCATGGCCCGCAGGACCGACATTGACGCCTTTGCATCAAAACATGGAGTCAAGGTGGGAACCATCGCGGACCTCATCAAGCACAGGCAGCACAAGGATAGGCTTGTGAAGAGGATATCATCGGCAACGCTCCCCACTGACCATGGCGAATTCACCATCATAGCATACGAGACCGAAATCGCAGACACGACCCACGTGGCCATTGTCAAGGGCGATGTGGACAGTAAAGAGGATGTCCTTGTCCGGGTCCACTCTGAATGCCTCACCGGGGATGTCTTTGCGTCCAGGAGGTGCGACTGCGGAAGCCAGCTCCACCGGGCCATGGAGATGATCGAGGCCGCAGGTACGGGCGTCATCCTGTACATGAGACAGGAGGGGAGGGGGATTGGACTGGGAAATAAGATAAAGGCCTACTGCCTCCAGGATAAGGGGCTCGACACGGTCGAGGCAAACCTTGAGCTGGGCTTTCCAGAAGACCTCCGCGATTACGGAATCGGAGCCCAGATACTCGTTGACCTGGGGCTCCATAAGATTAAGCTCCTTACAAATAATCCGAAGAAAATCATAGGCCTTGAAGGCTATGGCCTGGAGATAAGCGAAAGGGTTCCCATCGAGATAATCCCTCAGAGAGATAATTACCGGTATCTTGAAACCAAGCGCGACAAGCTCGGCCATCTGATACTGAACCACACCCCGGGAAAAAAAGGATGAACGAAAGTCACGCAACAATACTTATTGTTGATGACGAGGACATTATCAGGTATGCTCTTCAGAAGAAGCTTTCAAGGATAGGATACAATGTCATATCCCTTGAAAAAGCGGAGGATGTCCTCTATCTTGTTAAAAACGGCGGGCAGAAGATAGACCTCATCATCACCGACATCAAACTCAGGAAGATGGACGGCATAGAACTTCTCAGGCGCATCAGGAACCTGGATGATCCCATACCGGTGATGATCATAACCGGGCACGGCAATGTCGAGGATGCCATACGGGCTCTCCGTTTCGGGGCCAGCGATTTCATTAGAAAGCCCTTTGACATTAACGAGATAGCATCATCGGTGAGGGCCATACTCCGGAGCAGGGATGAGAAGGAGCTGGCCGATAATTTTTCCCAGTATGCCGACTTTGAAAAAGCTGAATTCAGGATACCGCCCGATATATCTATTATTAATCCGCTGGCATACAGGCTCACGAGAAATCTTGTGGCATCAGGCCTGTGCAACAATAATACTTCTGAAAACTTATCCCTTGCCCTTGTAGAGGCTATCAGCAACGCCATGTATCACGGGACCCTTGAGATTTCATCGGATATCAGGGAGGAAGGGGGAATAAAAAAATTTAATGAAGAAGTGGAGCGCAGGAAAAATGACAGCGCCTACATGAACCGTTTTATAAAAATAAGCTACCACCTCACAAAGGAATATGTTGAATACATCATCGAAGACGAGGGCCCGGGCTTTAATTACCATTCACTGCCGGATCCCAGGGACCCTGAAAATTTTTTCAAGGAGAGCGGCAGGGGGCTCCTTATCATCAGGATCCACATGGATGAAGTTGAATGGGTCGGCAGGGGGAACATCGTGAGGCTGAAAAAGAATAAAATAGAGAGGAACGGTATAAAGTACCAGGAGGAGATATTATGATGTCAATAAAGTGGAATGGAGATTCTGTTAAAATTCTCGACCAGAGGAGGCTTCCTCTTGAAGAGGCATACAACACATATACCAACTACTATGACGTTGCCTCTTCCATACGGGACATGGAGATACGGGGCGCTCCGGCCATCGGAATTGCGGCCGCCATGGGGATAGCCCTTGCCGCGAAAAGTATGATTGGCGGCAGGGCCGAAGAATTCAGGGAAAAGATGAATTCTGTTTTTACCCTTTTTGCCGGTACCAGGCCCACGGCGGTGAACCTGTTCTGGGCCATAAACAGGATGAGGGGAATAATTAAAGACAGGTCCGATGTTCCGGGAATGGTTGATCTCCTGGAAAAGGAGGCCATAAAGATGTATGATGAGGATATAGATATCAACAGGAGGATCGGCAAAAACGGCAGCAGGTTCCTTAACGATGGGGATGTTGTCATGACACACTGCAACGCAGGAGCCCTTGCCACGGCCGGATACGGCACTGCCCTTGGAGTCATACGGGCAGCGGTTGAGGAGGGGAAAAAAATCGAGGTCTATGCCTGTGAAACCAGGCCCTATCTTCAGGGCGCCAGGCTGACGGCATGGGAACTCTTACAGGATAATATTCCGGTGACGCTCATAACAGACAGCATGTCCGGCTATTTCATGAAGTCCGGCGTGATAAAGAAGGTCATCGTCGGGGCGGACAGGATAGCGGCCAACGGCGACACAGCAAACAAGATCGGGACATACACCCATTCGGTTCTTGCAAAAAACCACCGTATTCCATTTTACATAGCGGCTCCGCTGTCGACGCTGGATGCAGATACGCCGTCAGGGGACAGTATACCGATTGAAGAGAGGAGCATGGACGAAGTGGTGTACATAGGGTCATATCAGATCGCTCCCGAGGGGATTTCTGTCCGGAACCCGGCATTTGATGTCACGCCTGCGGCCAATATTACCGCAATCATCACCGAGGCCGGCGTCATTGAGAATCCGGGGAGGGACGGAATTTCAGCTGTTCTAAAGAAGAAGTGATTATTGGGGGTTTCTTTTTTTCGTATAGCTCTCCCGTATCGCTGTATACTCCGGTCCCTTCTCTTTTTTATAGAAACAGAACCTGTTTTTTCCCTGGTCTTTTGCGTCATAGAGCGCGTCGTCGGCCCTGCACTGCATCTTTATGAAAATATCCTCAATCTCCTGGTCCACAATTTTTTTTCCGTTGTTGAAGATATATTCATATATTGAGGCTCCGGCGCTCACCGTCACCTGTAATTCCTTTCCGTCGTACATGACACAGGTTTTTCTTATTTTTTCATAGAGGTTGTTTAAAAATATTTTTGCGCCGTCCATGTCCGTGGATGGCAGTAGAACGTCCATTTCCTCCCCGCCGAAGCGTATGGCATAGTCTGTCGGCCTTGAATTCTCTTTTATAATATCTGCGATACGTTTCAGTACCCTGTCCCCTGCTTCATGGCTATACTTGTTGTTGAACAGGGAAAAATCGTCAATATCAAGCCTTATCAGGGTGATATGATAGGATGTCACTTTTCCGCCATAGTATATCCTGGACGCAGTCTTGATGATGTTTGTGAGATAGTCCTTTTTGTATTTTAATAAATTTGTCTTTTCATCAATATTGATTTTCTGCTCCATGAGACTCAGCTTGTCCACGATTGAGAAATAATCGAGCTCCGATCTTCTCAAAAGTTCAACGATATCATCATCAATGGCATTGTGAACCAGGAGATGCGATAAGATCCGTATGTTCCGTATCTGGAATTCGTTAAGGTCTCTGCTGTCTTTTTTATTGTTCATTTTTTCCAATGGTATTTTTTTATTCTTCACCCGTATTTGTTTAACATCATTCAAAGCAAAAATGCAGGCGAAGATTTTATCCGGAATAATCCCCTGATCCTGGACTTTGACTGTTTCCTGAAATATATAAAAAGTAAACAAAAATATAAAATTTTATGATAGTTGTCAATAAAAAAAGTGAAACCATGACTTCAGTTGGAAGGATTGAGTAATATCAAAAAATAAGATTTTTAAGCGCATAATGAAAAATTACAGGATACTGATGTAAATATTAATTAATATCTTTATTTAAGTGAAAATTCTGCCGAATTCAATATTGGTTATACAAATCTGTTCATGGAGGAACGGAATAACCATGGAGGTTGCTATGGATAATCTCATGAAAAAGGAGGATCGTGAGATAAAACCGGGTAATGGCAAGGCTGATCAGAAAAAGATTCTTGAATATAGAGAAAAGATTTCAAACAATACTTATCTTGATCAAGCAATTTCTAAAATTGCCACTGATTTATCCCATTATCTTACAAAGTAATGTTATTATCTTGATGTCATCATCAATTGTATAATTGATGATTGATATTCTTGATCAAACCAAATAAAATAATGGTCTGCCCCTTTTAATTTCAGGGAAATGATAAAGGGGCAGATCATTTTTTTGATTTAACATGGCCCTCATGCCTGTAATCGAATCAATACGTATCCACTCAAGGGAACCGCCTGTATCAGTTATTTAAGGCTCTATTAAAATTTATTATTGCGGATAATAAGATGTTGACAGGGGAAAATAAAGTATCAATTTTTATTCATGGTTGAAAAGAGTTCATATTTCGCAATAAGGAACGATAAAAAAATGAAGGTCATTTTCTTTGTCCTTTTTTTTATCATAACAGCCGGCATACTTTATATTTTCCAATATTTTTTCTGGCCATTTCTCTTCGCCCTGATCCTTTATATTGCTTTGAGGCCGGTTCAGGAAAAGCTCCTTGCCCATATGAGAAACAGGACATTGAGTACTATTGCAGTAATCGTAATTTTATTTATAATAATTATTGTCCCGTTTTTTTATCTGGTTATGAACCTCGCCAACCAGAGCTACCAGCTCTATAATATCATCCAGGAGAAGGTGGAGAAGGGCGATTTCAATGACATCGGGATAATTAAACAGGCAATGGAATATTTCCAGATCCATAGCACCAATCTCATAAAAAAGGCGGCTGAATTTCTGGAGAAAACGGCTGTCACCGCATTCATGAACCTGACAAAACTGATATCTTTCCAGATAAGTTTTACCATGAATTTTCTTTTCATGATTATGATCCTCTTCTTCCTCCTGAAAGACGGGCACAGGCTTGGAGGAGCTTTTTACAGAATACTCCCTTTCCCCGACGATATTGAAAAGAAGATCGTTCTGAGGCTCAAAGATGTCATAAAGGTGCTTCTTGCCGGTAACCTTATCATCATGTCCCTCCAGGGCCTGGGCCTGGGCCTGGGATTTTTCTTAGCCGGCATTGACATGCCTCTTCTATGGGGGAGCTTTGCTGCTGTCCTGTCGCTCATCCCTGTTGTGGGGACTACGCTCATCTGGCTCCCCGGCGCACTCTATCTTTTTTTCAAGGGTTATTATATAAGCGCCATATTTGTCGGGATCTGGTCAATGTTGTGGTACCTCCTTCTGGAAAATATCGTAAAACCTAAGATTTTCGGCAGGAGACTCAACTTTCATCCCATGGTTTTCTTTTTTCTTATTCTCGGAAGCATACAGGCTTTCGGCATCGCGGGGGTCATCGTCGGCCCGCTGCTCCTGACCCTGTTCTTCTCCTTATGGGAAATTTACAAGTTCATCAATGAATATGAGCTTATGGAGAAGGATGAGGGGAGAAGATGAACGCCGGGATTTTTCTGGAGGATTTTTGATGACTATTACCCGGAGGGATTTCCTTAAAATCACCGGACTGGCATCAACCGCCGCGCTCTTCGGGAGCCCGTTGCTTTTTACCCGCTGCACGGGTAAAAAGGGGAGGAGCGGCAGTTCCAGCGGGACTTCAGGCATATGCCCCCTGTGCAGCGCAGGATGCGGGATAGTTGTTTCGGTAAAGGACGGGAGGATCTCAGGGATTGACGGGGACCCGGAACATCCGTTGAACAGGGGAATGCTCTGCGCCGCAGGGAGTTCCATGTCCGGCCTTTATCAGCCCTCATTTACCGCGCGCATAACCAGGCCGCTTTATAGAAAGCCGGGCGCCGATGCATGGGAGGAGATCACCTGGGACGAGGCTTTGAAAAAGATTGCCGACAGGTTTATCAAAACCAGGGAACTCTCACTGCAGAAGATAAAAAAGGACCAGGCGGTCCCTGCATCCATGGATATAGCCCTTCTCACCGGCGAGGGCCTTAACAACGAGGAATCCTACCTGATTTCAAAATTTGCCGCCCTTACGGGCATAAGCAGGCGTGACCATGAAGGGAGGCTCGACGATTTTCCATCGAAAACCGCGCTCATGAACAGCCTGGGTTATGGCGGCATGACAAATACATGGCACGACATTTCCAGGTCCAATGCGCTGCTTATAATAGGGAGTAACCCGGCCCTTAACCACCCGATGGCCATGAGGCACATCATGGCGGCAAAAGAGAAAGGCTGTAAAATAATTTGCGCAGACCCGCGCTTCACCGGGACTGCTGCCGTTTCTGACTATCATATTCCCATCCGGCCGGGCACCGATACGGCTTTTATCCTGGGAATAATAAACCATGCCCTTGGCAGCGGCAGGGTGAACAGGGAGTATCTTGCAAATTATACAAATGCCCCTTATCTTGTAAACAGCGGTTTCTCGCTGAAAGACGGGCTGTTTTCAGGATATAACAGGGAGGACAGGGAGTACGACAGCACTACGTGGAGCTATGTCATAGACGCGAAGGGCATCCCGAGAAAGGACCGCGCCATGAACGGGCCCGACACGGTATATCAGCTGCTGAAAAAACATGCCGCGCGTTATACGCCCGACAGGGTGTCGGAGATAACCGGCTGCCCGAGGGATCTGTTTATCAGCGCCGCGGAAGTTTTTACATCAACATTCAGCAATGAAAATTCCGGCGCGGTGGTATGCGGAAGGGGGATATTCCAGCATTCAACCGGGACACAGGGGACGAGGGCGCTGATCATACTTCAGCTCCTTCTCGGCAACATAGGCAGGCCCGGCGGGGGCATCTCTCCCCTGCCTTCGGGGGGAGGCGGGCAGGGCGCCTTTGACCAGGGCCTGTACAGCGGTATTCTTCCGGGCTGCCTGCAGGCGCCCGATATTTACAGCGACTCAAACCTTACGGCATACCTGAAAAACAGGACCCCGAAGAGCAATGATCCAATGAGCATAAACTGGTTAGGCGCTGACCCGGGAGGCAAGGGCGCGCCTAATACCAGGAGGTACATTGTGAGCCTCCTGAAAGCATGGTTCGGGGGAAATGCCACAGCTGGAAATAATTTCTGCTATGACTGGCTGCCCAAAAGGGACGATTCCTTCACGTATCCCGCGGTATTCAGGGAGGCGCAGATGGGGAGCATAAAGGGCCTCATGCTCTTTCACACTGATCCCCTGGCGCTGCTGCCGAACCAGGGAAAGGCGCTTGATTCTTTGAAAAATCTTGAATGGCTGGTCTGCGCAGATACCTCTGAGCCGGAAATATCCTCATTCTGGAAGAGGGACGGGATACATCCCAAAGATGTGAAGACCGAGGTATTCCTGCTTCCCATGGCGCTCCCACTGGAAAAGGACGGGAGCCTTACGGATGCAGCCAGGACAGTGCAGTGGAGCAGCGGGGCCGTGAGCCCTGCAGGCATGGCCATTTCAGCGCTTGAATATGTGGACAGGCTTTTTATGCACATAAGAAAAAATCCGGCGATGAACACCGGTGAGTTCCCGGAGCCCATTGCCAGGGCGGAGTGGAATTATAGAGATGCATCACGGGGAGAAGGGGCAAATCCCCTTGCGGTAGCCAGGGAGATAAACGGGTATTTTACCGGCAGCGGGAAATTTCTCGGCGGCTTCAATTCCCTTGAGCCCGATGGTACTACAGCCTGCGGCAACTGGCTCTACAGCGGATGCATGGCTTCCGGTGAAAACATGATGACCCGCAGGGATTCCCGGCAGCCTGGCAGTTCCGGAATATTTCCCGGGTGGGCATGGTCGTGGCCCCAGAACAGACGCATCCTCTACAACAGGGCAGGGACAGACGTGAAAGGGGAACCCTGGGATAAAAAAAAGTACAGTGTCAACTGGGACGGGAAAAACTGGACAGGGGATGTACCCGACGGCGACGGGGAACCGGGTGTTAAAAATCCTTTTATCATGCTCGATGAGGGAGTGGCAAGAATTTTCTGCAGCGCCATGGGAGACGGCCCATTCCCGGAATATTATGAGCCCATGGAGGGGCCTCTGAAGAATATCATGAATTCCGCCGGTTTCAACCCCATTGGCGTCGCGGCAAAGGAAATGAAAAACAGCGCCGGCAGCACAGAAAAATTTCCCCATGCGGCAACTACATTCAGCTCTGGCCCGGGAGGGAAGCTCCTCAATTCCCTGCAGCGCGCCAGGGAGATGTTTCCGCTGATATATTGCGAAATCAGTCCGGGGCTTGCCGCCATGAAGGGGATTGAAAGCGGCGACATGGTTAAAATAATATCACGGCGCGGTGCAATTTCAATGAGGGCCCTTGTAACCGCGAGGGTGTTTCCCTGGGAATACAGGGACAGGAAAATTGAACTCGTAGCTATTGTCGATTTCTGCAATACTGGCGGACCTTCAGGGCTTGCGCATATTTTTACCGATCCTGTCAGCGGCGCGCCTGAATCCAAGGCCTTTCTTGTTAATGTTGAAAAGGTCAGGGAAAGGAGGGTATAATAATGCCTGATAAGGCATTTTTTGTGGATACAACAAAGTGCACCGGATGCAGGTCATGCCAGTCTGCGTGCAAGGAGTGGAACAGCCTTCCTGGCGAAGCAGTAGATTTTTTCCAGGGGCCCGAAATTACCGGCCCCGGGAAACTGTCTGCGATTACATGGAACCATGTGGTCTTTTATCCATTTGTGAGGAATATCCCCGGGCGGGACAGCTGGAATATTGTCCATAAAAAGTGCAACCACTGCAAAAAGGCGAAATGTATTGATGTCTGCCCGGTAAAGGCAATATCAACAGTGGACGGCTGGAATATCATAGACCAGGAAAGATGCATCGGCTGCGGGAAATGCGCTGAGGAATGCCCGTATAAAGTGCCCATGGTGAGCATAATATCCCATGATGACAATTCCGGGAAAAAAGTAATTTCAAAGGACAGGGCATATAAATGCAATGCCTGCACCGTCAATACCAGGGATATCCCTGCCTGTGTCGGGGCCTGTATAACCGGGGCACTGGATTTCGGATACAGGCTGAAAATCATCAAGGAAGCTGATTTGCATCTGAAAAGAGTGGTAAAAAATCATCCCGATGCAAGTATTTACGGGATCAGGGAGTTCGGCGGCCTCAGGGTCATCACCCTTTTAAAAGATAAACCGGAAAAATACATGCTCCCGGCCGGTTATCAGTCCCTGGATTAAGAGAGTATAAAAAATATTCAATTTTAACTATCCATCCCCGATAATATATGTAGGGGCTTTTTTTGGTGAATAAAAACAGCGGCCTGATTTTTAAAAGGGTGTTTATATTTTACTTGACGCATATTATTTTAAGTATAATATTAAGGCCGGTACAAAAAATAAGGTTTTTATAATTTGCTTTGGGGTTTTTTAAGTAAAAACCGGTATTTTCCCATTTCAATTAATTGAAAAATACCGGTTTTTGTGATAGCCCTTAAAAACTGCCGGATAAAATCTGGAATTATAACAAGGATGTAAGAATGAAAAACTGGTCGATTTCAGGCGCTTCCATTTTAACGGCTGATTCAAAAATTGATGAAGGGAGTATCCTCATCAATAAGGATAAAATTGAGAAAGTATCACCCGGGAAGAAGCTGGAAGGGGAAATTTCTATAAATATGGATAATTCCATCATAGTGCCGGGTCTCATCAACAGCCATGACCACCTCCTCGGGACCTACTATCCAAAGGTGGGGAACGGCCCTTATGAAAACTGGCTCCCCTGGGACAATGATCTGAAAAGCTCCCCTGTTTACAGGGAGAGGCAGCAGATTGAGAGCCGCGATCTCTACCTCCTTGGCGGTTACCGGAACCTTATCTCCGGTGTAACCACGGTCTCCGACCATATTCCGCATTTTGTGGGACAGCCGTTTTACAGCATGCTTCCCATGAAGGCCATATCGAAATATGCGCTTGCCCATTCCATCGGCTCTTTTGCCCTTGCCTGGGGCGATGGCGTTGAAGCAGAATATAAAAAGGCCCTGAAAGAGGATATTCCTTTTATCACACATATTTCAGAGGGATTTGACGAGGAAACGATAAACGCAATCAGGACAATAGATAAATCGGGCGGCCTGGGAGATCATTCTGTTTTAGTCCATGGTATTGCCTTTTCAGAGTCCGACATGAATCTGATAAAGGTGAGAAAGGCCTCTGTTGTCTGGTGCGCCGATTCAAACTGGTTCATGTTCAATGAGACAACGAATATTAAGATGCTCCTGGACAAGGGAATAAATGTCTGCATCGGAACCGACTCCCCCATGTCCGGCGGGCTCAACATTTTAAGTGAGATAAAATTTGACAAGTCCCTCTATGAAGAGATATACGGTGAGGAGCTTTCCGATAAGACAATTTTCAGGATGATAACCGATAATCCCGCCAGGGCATTCAGGTTCAAAAACCTCGGGCAGATTAAAGAAAATTTTCAGGCTGATTTTGTGATTTTCAGATACCGGGAGAGTACTGCCTACCGCTCAGTGATAAATGCTGAGATGGAGGACATCCTCCTTGTTGTCATAGACGGCAAACCTGTCTACGGGGCCTCGGATTTCTCTGAATTATTTGATTATTTTAAAATAGAATACCAGGAGATTACATTAAAAGGCTCGAAAAAAATAATTATAGGCGACCTGATTGGCCTTTTACGCAGAATTAGCAGGGCGGTTGGTTTTAAGAAAGAATTTCCATTTATTCCAGTTGATTTTGATTTTTAAGCTCCGGGGGAAAGAGAATGTCTAATGGGGTTCCAAAAGCGAGCGGCATAATTACACGGGTCTATAAATCCGGATCAATAATATATTTTGCCGGCGACAAGAGTGAAAAGATCTATATACTAAAGTCCGGAAGGGTCATCCTTACTTCAATCAAACCCGATACCGGCGCAGAGATCAAGGAGGATGTGCGCAGAGGTGAATTTTTCGGAGTAAAGTCATCACTGGGCAAATATCCCAGGGAAGAGACCGCCCAGACCGTAGGCGAAACCATAGTCCTCGTCCTCGGGCTTGTTGATTTCGAAAAGCTTATTTCCAAGAATGTCGAAGTTGTACGGAAAATGCTGAGCGTATTCAGCAACCAGCTGAGGAGAATCGGGAAAATGGTAAGGTCTGTCCTGGGCGACAGCGACAACCTTAACCCCGATGCTGAGCTTTTCAGGATAGGTGAATACTATTACAAGACCGGTGTTTTCCGCCAGGCGCAGTACGCATTCAAGAGGTACATGGAATATTATCCCGACGGAAATTATGCGAAGACAGCCATGCAGAGGATTAAGGCTATAGATTCAGGTGAAGCCGTCGCCGGGGATACGGGGTTCAACATGAATACCGTATCAAAAAAAGAGGCTCCCAAAGATATTCAAATGGACAATGCGCCGATTGATGAGGGCCCGGCTGACCTGGATGATTTCAGCTTTGATGATAAAGAGAGCAAAGACGACAGCCCGGATTTAGCCGGAGGTTCGGGTCCTGATGATTTTTTCAGTAATGAAAGTTCCGGGTCAAAGTCATCGCTGACGAACGAAATGGATGACTTTCTTTCCGGCGATTCTTCCAGCGCCATGGATGATTTTCTTACGGAAGATCCCAAATCGGGAGGAAATAAATTTGAAAAGCTCTATAAACAGGGCGTGAAGAATTTTTCAGATGAAAATTTTGATGATGCAGTTGAAATGTTCAGCAAAGTGATTGACGGTGCGGACCAGGGAGACAGTCTGGAGGGAAAATTACTGGAGGACTCATATATTGAAAAGGGAAGGTCCTACATTAACCTTGGCAAAAACAGGGAGGCCCTGGAGACCCTTTCGTTTTTTATTAAAAATTATCCCAAATCAGCCAATCTGAAAAAGGCGCTGTTTTACATGGGAACCGTATTTGAGGCAAGCAGCCAGGATGACAAGGCGCAGACCTATTTTAAAAAGGTTGCCTCAATGCCGCCGAAAGATGCGATAAGCAAAGAGGCTGAAAATAAATTAAGCTAAACAATACAATACAGGTTCAGGAAAACAAAAAATGTTGTTAGATAACAGTTTTTTCGGGAAATTCGGTGTTGAATATTCCCCCAGTGATATAATATTCTGTGAATTTGAGCCGGGATATGAATTCTACTTTGTGCAGTCAGGCAAGGTAAAAATTACAAAACTCATTAAGGACAGGGAAAAGACAATTGACGTGCTCAGCGACGGAGATGTTTTCGGTGAGATGGCTATTCTTGAGTCCGAGCCCAGGTCCGCCACAGCAATTGCAATGACCCACGTGAAACTTCTGAAATTTCACAGGGATAATTTCGATACCCTCCTCCTTGGAAACCCCCAGCTTGCATATAAACTCCTCCTCATTTTTTCCAAAAGGATCTATGATGCCAAGAGGAGGCTCATGATTCTCCTTCTTGACGAGCCTCAGCTCAAGGTTATGGATGTTCTCAACATGCTTGCAGAGCAGGACCCTCACCTCGATTTTCAGGATGAAATATCACTTTCCATCACCTCGGAGCAGGTGGCCAGCTGGGCCGGTATGGCTGAGCCGGAGGTTCAAAAAGTATTGACACATTTAAACAAGATGAACAAAATTGAACTTTATGTTGACAGAATTGTTGTCAGAAATATAAGAGACTTTCAGCGCGTAGTTGCTTCCAAACGCAAAAACATGAGCGCTTAGCCGCAATATTGCTCCCGTAGCTCAGGTGGATAGAGCAGTAGTTTCCTAAACTATGTGCCAGAGGTTCGAGTCCTCTCGGGAGCGAAGATACAAATAGTATATAATTTGTAGGCATAAATTGTTAAATGTCGGAATTATGCTTTCTGCCAGCAATTTAATCATTCCAAGCTGAACCAATTTCCTGATATTTTACCCGGCCGGAAAGTTTACAAAAGGAATCCGATAAACTGTTACATTAAATTTATTGACTCAAAACCGGTAATGTGCCTCATTGAGTGAAATGGTTGAGTACCGTTTCTTTATATCATACCCGATCATTATAGAAAAAAGACCGGAGACATATGGAAAACAAACTTAATGAAATTTCCGCGAAATTTCATGACATTGAAGAGAGGATGAGCAGGCCCGAGATAATTTCGGACGTGAACCAATTCAGAAACCTCACAAAGGAGAGGTCGCTGCTTGCGCCGATCATACACAGCTTTGTCGAATATAAACGCCTGAAAGGGGAATATAAAAATTCGTCCGGGCTTCTGGAGACCGAGAAGGATGAAGAGATGAAGGAGATGCTCAAGGCCGATGTTGCCGAGCTCCAGAAGAAGATATCCGATCTGGAAGAAAAACTTCTTTTCATGCTCCTTCCCAAAGACCCGAATTCAGGGAAGGACCTGCTGATAGAGATACGGGCCGGCACCGGAGGCGAGGAGGCTGCCCTGTTTGCCGCTGTCCTTTTTAGAATGTACTCCAGGTATGTGGATATCAAGGGGTGGAAGTTTGAATTTATCGATGCCAATTATACCGGCATCGGCGGGTATAAGGAGGTGGTTTTCTCCATTAAGAACGCCGAAGCCTATGATATGATGAAATATGAATCAGGGGTGCACAGGGTGCAGAGGATCCCCACGACAGAATCGGGCGGGAGGATACACACATCGGCCGTTACCGTTGTTGTCCTTGCCGAGGCAGAGGACAACGACGTTGTGATAGATCCCAACGATATCAGGATAGATGTCTACAGGTCGTCGGGTCACGGAGGCCAGTCTGTGAATACCACCGATTCTGCGGTGCGGCTTACTCATATTCCATCGGGAATGGTGGTGACATGCCAGGACGAAAAGTCGCAGCTGAAGAACAAGGCCAAGGCGCTCCGCGTTCTCAGGGCCCGCCTGTATGAAAAGGAGTTGAAGGAAAAAATGGCCAGGGAATCGGAACTCAGAAAAGCGCAGATCGGTTCCGGAGACAGGAGTGAACGGATACGGACATACAATTTTCCCCAGTCAAGGGTGACGGACCACAGGATTGGCCTCACGCTTTACTCCCTGGATTCAATACTGGACGGCAATATAGATGTTCTCATAGAACCGCTGAAGAAGCATGAGATCGAACAGCTCTTGAAGACAACACAGAAATGAGGAAAAAGAGTATGTTTTTTTTATTTTGTTGATGAGACAGTATATTTTATAAATGATGAAGGTAAAGTTTTGCAGATATCGGAATTATTATTACACATCGTGGACAATTTTAATGTGGCCGGCATAGAGAGCCCGCTCCTCGATGCCAGGATTTTGATTTCCCATGTCCTGGATATGGAGCCCTACCTGGTGGCGGTTGAAAGGGACCTCAACGTCACACCGCAACAGCTCCGGAAGATTAAAAAGCTCGTCAGCAGGAGGCTGACCCATGAGCCCGTGGCATATATCACCGGCTTCAAGGAATTTTATTCGCTCCCATTTGCCGTAACCAGGGACGTGCTCATTCCCAGGCCCGAAACCGAACTTGCCGTTGACCTGGCCATTTATTATGCCGACAGGAACAGCAGGGTCCTGGACCTGGGGACCGGCTCCGGCGCCATCGCTGTGTCAATCAAGCATTGCCGCCCGGATATTGAGATCTTTGCCTCGGACATATCACAGGAGGCGCTGAAAGTCGCGAAAAAAAATGCAAAGGCAATCCTGGGCCCCGGGGCAGTCAGATTTTTTCATGGCCCCGGGTTCGAGCCGTTTGATTCAAATCATTTTGACGTTATTGTATCCAATCCTCCCTATATTAATCCTGAAATAGCCGGCACGTTACAGAAGGAGCTTGCTTTTGAGCCCCCCATCGCCCTTTTCTCAATGGACAGGGGGAGGGAGATGATGCGCGGTATAATCGGCGAGGGGAGGAAATACCTGTCGCCCCGGGGTATGATGATAATTGAAATAGGCTATGACATGAAGGATTTTCTGACTGTCACGGCAGGTAAGGCAGGATTCGACATTTCTGTTATGAACGACCATGCCGGACTGCCGAGAATGGCGGTTCTGAAACAATAAAAAAAGAGTACAGGCCGGTCCCCATGAATATTTTTTTTCAACAGCTCAGAAAATTTTCCACGTTTATATATATCCTTATTGCCCTTTTCATCGGCGCAGTCATTTTTAATTTTAATTTCAGATGGGAGGGAGTATCAATAATCCTCAGGATTTATCTTTTCATTTTTGCTTTCTATATAATTTATACCTTTTCAATGATGGACATTGACGGGCTTAAGGCAAAGTACCATGACATGTACGGCCGGAAGGGGATTTTTATACTGTTTTCCCAGGCCAGGGTCTTTCCGTTTCTTTTTATTTATTTCACCATAATAATCCTTACATTTATCAATTATATCGGATCCCCTGACTGGCCTGCGGAGCCGATCTTAAATATTCTTAACGGGAGATATTCCAATACGCTTATCTATTCGCTGATCCTGCTTCTGATCCTCAATATGAAGAAGAGCCCCAGGGTAACGGTACCCATGTTTTTGATATTCGCTGTTTTATATTTCATTCTTTATAAGGTGGTCTATTTCTATTCCCCGGCCGGAATTCTGACGACGTTGCTTAAAATTCTTAATTTCATCATAGTCATTTTTATTCTCCTGTTCGAATTTTTTTATGACAGGAGCAATCTCCTGAAGATTTCAATTCATACGGTCAGTATTGCCCTGGCGCTGCATTTTATTGTCGTGGGCTGTTTATACTCCATAAACAGGTATTCTAAACCGGCTTCCTATGGAGAGGTCAGGTCCTCAACTTTTCTGCTGAAAATGGGCTTTTCCTTTCCACTGGTGAAGCTCAGGAATGCGATTATCAAACATTCGAAATTCCAGCTGATACATCACCTCATATACTATTCCAGGAAATACAACAGAGAGATTGATTTCAGCATAGAGGAGTGGGAGGATCTTATGTTTTCCGGAACGGTTCAGAGGACAGACCTGATATCCATGTACCTCCTGGACAAGATAAAGAGCGTTTCATATAAAAGCCTCATTGCTTTCGCGGAGATGAATTCCAGGACCTCTGGAGAGGAGCTCATAAACGCCGGGCGTTTCATCAAATATTCCTCGAAGTATTTTGAGGAATTCATGGATGATTTTTTTGCAAGGTATAAAAGGCATAATTTCCATTTCAAGATCTGGGTGCTCAAAGTAATTGGAGATGCCGAGGTGGTAAAGTCAATACCATTCCTCATTGACAAACTTACCGATCTTAACCTGAGCATCTCAGAGGAGGCTTTCAGGTCCATTGCAAAGATTACAAAGATGGATGCTGCAAAGAAGTACGGCATTAAGATAAATTCTCCTGCAGTGGTCAGGGCATATAAGGAGTATTACCAAATGCTTCGCAAAGATGACTGACCGGGCATTGGCCGCACAGCGGGTTCCTTGCCCTGCAAAGGGTTCTGCCATGCTTAATGAGGAGGAGGTGGGCCAGGATCCAGTTTTTTGCGGGGATGGCGGACTGGAGCGCCTTCTCTGCTTCAAGGGGGCTGGATGTCCCGGCATAACCGAGCCTGTTCGATAACCTGAGAACATGGGTGTCCACTGCCATCGCAGGCCGGTGAAAGCCCATGGAAATAATTACGTTTGCCGATTTTCTGCCCACTCCCGGGATGGACATGAGCTCATCAATATTTTCCGGCAGCCTGCCGCCGTGCTTATCCATGATATGTCTGGAGCCGTAAACAATATTCTTCGACTTATTTCTGAAAAAGCCGGTGCTCCGTATTATTTTTTCAACATCACTGATCCTCGCCTTTGAGAGTTCATGGAAGCCGGGATATTTTTTAAACAGGACCGGAGTAACGGTATTGACCTGCCTGTCAGTGGTCTGGGCCGACAGGATAACGGAAATCGTGAGCTGGTAGAGGTCCACGTAGTCCAGTCCCGGCTTGACATCGCCGTAATAAGACGAGAGGATAGAGATTATTTTTTTTGATCTGGTTTTATCCATAATACAATAAGAATATATTTCATTATAATTACAAGTTTTTTTGGTAACTACTCAGCCAGAAAATAGGAAAAAAATTTTGCTCAGGTCTTAGCACGGATAAACACTGATAAAAATGAGATAATAATGAAAATGTATTATCTCATTAAAAAAATAAACCTAAAATGAGAATAAGTTTCTAATAATGATATTAAAAAAATCCGTGAATATCCGCGTGAAGACCTGAGCTATTATTTATAGCTGAGTAGTAACTTTTTTTGTATGGCATTTCTTACTTTTTTCAATGGAAAAATTTTTTAAAATTTGACAGGATGCAGGGGATTATGGAATTACCTATAAGGTGAATAGAGGTATCATGCGGTTGATGATAGGGAATTGATATATGGAAACAGTAGATTGCATAATCTGCGGCAGCGAGGATGCCGGGGCCCTGTTCGCCAAGGCATCGGAAAGGGGGGAACTGTTTACCCTCATGAAGTGCAGCGGGTGCGGCCTGGAGTATATATCTCCGAGGCCCTCGCTCGAGGAGATGAAGGAGTATTACGGTACGGGCTACTTCTGCAAGAGGACCGAACGGGGCTACGACAATTATTTTTCAGGGAAGGTGAGGGGGGAGATTGAACGGGTCTTCCGCATGAACCTTGCCGACCTGGGATTTTTTCCCTTTGAGCATGGGCTTCAGCCTGATAAGAGGTGCCTCGACATAGGCTGCGCAGCAGGATACTTTGTCGGCTACATGAAAGACCGGGGCTGGGATTCCATGGGGATCGATGTGTCAGGGGAATGTGTCGACTTTGCGGTTTCCAACGGGCTTCATGTGATAAACGGGAACTACCTGGATGTGAAATTTGAAAAAAAGTTCAGCCTCATCACCCTCTGGGCGTCCCTGGAACACCTCCACAGGCCCGATATGTTTCTTGAAAAGATACGTGATGACCTGGATGACGGCGGCAGGCTATACCTGTCAACATGCAGGACCGGGGGTATGAACTTCAAGTCGCTTTTCGGAAAGGGGTGGAGGTTCTACAATTTTCCCGAGCATCTCTATTTTTTTTCGATGAAGACAATGGGAAGGCTTTTGTCGATGAAGGGTTTCACCATGACAGGGTACAGGACCTACGGGAGCGGTATCGGGAGCGGGAGGTCCCTTTTAAAAAAGGGCGCCGATTTTATGGCAAAGGAGTTCTACATGGGCGACATGATGATCATAGGCGCCTGCAAAGCAGGGTAACGTTCGCGGAGGGGGCTGATGAAAGTAACGGGCAGCATACAAGAGGCAAGGGAATGGATAGGCCTGGCCAGGAGGGAGAACAGGACCGTGGGTTTTGTCCCCACAATGGGGTACCTCCACAGGGGGCATATCAGCCTTGTAAAGGAGTCGGCACTGCATTCCGATTTCCAGGTAATGAGCATATTCGTCAACAGGAAACAGTTTAACAATATACATGATTTCGACACATACCCGAAGGACACCTCAAGGGATCTTGAATTGGCAGAGGCGGGCGGGGTCGATATGGTCTATATGCCCGATGACAGGGAAATGTACCATGAAAGCCTGACATCAGTCCACCTCAATGTGATCACGGAACATCTCTGCGGCGCACACAGGCCCGGCCATTTCGACGGCGTATTCCTTGTCGTCAGCAAGCTTTTTAATATCATCCAGCCAGATATTGCAGTTTTCGGCCAGAAGGATATTCAGCAGGCCCTGGGAATAAAAAAAATGGTTCTGGATTTGAACTTCCCTGTTGAAATAATAATTTCACCTATTGTGAGGGAAGAGGACGGGCTTGCCATGAGTTCCAGGAACAAGCACCTTGATGCCGGAAACAGGGCAGGAGCTGCACTGATCTGCAAGAGTCTGAAAAGGTGCGAAGAGCTTATCATGTCCGGGGAGAGGGGCCAGGGAATGATAACTTCAGAGGCCATGGAAATTTTAAGACAGGGATCCCCGGAAAAGATTGAATATTACACCATGGCCAGGTTCAGCGATCTCTCGCCTGTGGATACGCTCAGGGAAAAATCGGTCCTTGCAGTGGCTGCATATTTCGGGACAACGCGGCTTATTGACAATATGATAATTGAGTACATGGACGGTAAGGTAAAATGCATATACTGAGACAATCCCGGTTTTTCTGCGCTGTTTTTGCGGTTTTTATTTCATGGTCATGCGCGCCAAGGGCTCCCCTTACCCCGGGCGATGCCTTTATGAAAATAAGGGCGGCTTTCGGTTCATCTGATTATGAGGCGGTTTACGGTATCCTTTCTTCCGGGAGCAGGGAGAAACTGAAAAAGACTGCTGGTATGGTTTCCGGCATGAATGATGCCCAGCTTTCCTATTCCGCCGGGATTTACGGCACAACGCCGGAGAGGTTCAAAAACATCAGCGGCAGGGACTTATTTTTATTATATGCCAGGTCTGATAGGAATGATGTGAGAGCTGCGGTGAAATATAATATTTATTCAATTACCGTTTCGGGGAAATTTGCATCAATAGTATCGGAAAACGGTATGAAACTGCTTTTAGTCCAGGAAGGGCCCTACTGGAAACTCGATATTTCTGATTTTTAGAGGCGCTTTACATAGTAACCCTGGTCTGTTTAAATAGATCCATGCTTGCAAATATGGGGATGTATTTCTCCATTTCAAAAACCGAAAACATTTTGTGAATTCTGTCTGACTTGCATACAACTGAAAGTGATTTAAATCTTTTTGAGTGCATTTTATTGAATGAGTAGAGAAAGGTTATCCCTGCGGAATCAATAGAGTTTAAATCATCCAGGTCCAGTATCAGGTTCAAACCATCCAGGTCTTCCATGTCGGCTTCTATGGATTTCATGAAAACCTGTGAATTGGAGAGCCCAAGTTCATTTAACAATACCTTGATAACTGCTGTATCACCGGTTTTATAAATTTCAAAATTTTTTGGAAACATAATTAATTCATCCGGGTAATCAAAATTTTTTTCTCTTTTCTGTTCATTTTTGTAAAATGTGTTAATCTTTATATCCTTTTCGTTTACAGGATCATTAATTATATATACATGCATGAAAGGGAAAAGAGTAAAAAAAAATCAGAATTAATAACTATTTCATTGAATTTTTTAGGTTTATGATGACCTGTTCCAATACCTCCACCTGGTCGCAACTCGGCTAAAGCCTTTTTTGCATGCTCCATCTATATTATGCTTCAAATTCCAGGATACAGCTTGTGCCGTCACCCCTCTCAATTCTGAAAGTTCCATTTACCTGCCTGGCCAGGCTATCCACAAGTACAAGCCCGAAACCTTTTAAGTCATCAATTTGGTAGCCTTCAGGAATTCCGACTCCGTTATCATGAATTGTGAGTGATACCATGTTGCCATTTTTTGATCCGATGATCCGGATTAATCCTTTCTTCCTGCCGGCAAAGGCATGTTTCATTATGTTCGTCAGCAATTCATTGACTATGATCCCCAGCGGGAAGATCAGCCTGGCATGGAGGATAATATCATCAAAACTTTTTTCAATTTTTATTTTTCCATGATCCGGGAACATGGATATAATTTCATCTGCCAGATCATTGAGATACTCGTTAATGGGTATTTCCCTGTAGTTGTCCGCGCGGTAGAGCTTGTCATAGAGGATTCCCATGCTCTGAATACGGCTCCTGGCTGTCTGGATCGATTGAAGCGCAGCATGGTCCATGATAGAATCTTCCTGCATCGAAAGTATGTTTTCAATGACATTCATGTTGTTTTTAATCCGGTGGTGCACCTCTTTCAGCAGCATTTCCTTCTCATGAAGCAGGGCCAGGACCCTGTCTTCGGCAATTTTACGGCCGGCAATGTTTTCAACCATGGCAAAGTAGTAGAGGAAGTTTCCCCTGTTGTCCGCCATTTTGCTCACCGTAAGCGAGCCCCATACCAGGGCCCCGTCCTTTTTTATATACTGCTTTTCGGTATGATATATCGGTAATTCACCGAGGTAAAGTTTCCTGATTGATTCAATGTCCCTGTTTATCCGGTCGGGGAGTGTCACGTCCTTTATGGTGAGCCTGCACAGCTCCTCTTCATCATAGCCGAGCATTTCGCAGTATGAATCGTTGACTTGCAGGAACCGGAGGTCAGCTCCCACAATACTCATTCCCATGGGGCTCCTTTCAAAGATATTCCTGAACTGCTCTTCGCTCTCACGGAGGAGCGCCTCGATTTTTTTTCTTTCTGTGATGTCCCGGATAAATCCCACAATGGAGCCGTTTTGACCGGGAAGGTGCCTGGCGCTTATCTCCACATCGTAGAGCGTCCCATCCTTTCGGCGGTGCCTGCTTTCAAATCTGTCACTGCCCATTGAAATGATTATTTGAATATGGTTCCTGGTATCTTTTCTGGTCTCAACTGCTTCCAGGTCATTAATGCTCATTTTCAACAGCTCATATTCACTGTATCCGCTCATTTTTGAGAAGGCTTCGTTCACCTGCAGCAGCCCCCCCTTCATGTCCACCTGGAAGAAGCCGTCCATTGCGGATTGAATAAATGATCGGTTTTTATCCTCGCTCCAGCGGAGCACCTCCTCCATGAGCCTTCTTTCAGTGATATCCATGACGCTTCCAAGGATCGAAACAGGGTTCCCATCGCTGCTTTTTAAAATTACCGCGTTCAGGGAAATCCAGTAGTGCATGCCGTCCTTTCTTACCGATTTCACTTCCCTGTTTCTCACATGCCCTTTTGCATTTAAATCAGCAATAAATGATACCCTGTCAACGGCGTCGGCATAGAGATTGCCGGCCGGCATGGCCATGAATTGCTCTATGTTTTCATAACCGGCCATCTGGGCAATGGCCGAGTTGACGCTTAAAAATTTTCCATCAAATGTGCTCTGGAAAATTCCTACGTTGATGTTTTCCACCAGTATACGGTATTTTTCTTCACTATCCCGGAGTGATATTTCCGCTCTCTTGCTTTCTGTAATGTCTTTGACGGCGCCTACCATTGAAAGAGAGCCTTCACTGCTCTTTTTCGGGTTTGCAAAAATTCTGATCCACCTCTCTGTACCTGATTTTCTTATTGATCTGCACTCAAATGTTCCTGATTCATCGGACTGCAGCATTTTTTTCATAAATTCGGCAAATAAAGCCCTGTCACCGGGGTGAATGGTTTTATTCCACTCCTCTGGCCCCGGGATATCATCCACGGTCCGTCCAGTGGCCAGGGACATGTTATCCGAAGCCCACCTCAGTTTCAATCCGCCATCCGGCTGAATATCCACGACAAAAATATAGTCCGTGGTAAGCTCGGATATGATTTTGGTCCTCCATTCGCTTTCCTTCAGCGCTTCTCCGGCCTTTATGCGATCGGTGACATCCCTGGCGAGCACCACGAACCTTGTATTGCCGGAAATTCTATCTCTCTTTTCGGCTATAGACATTTCAAACCATTTTTTCCCATCAGGCAGATCAAGGGAGTAAACAGAGCCGGTGTGCCACCCCTTTTGTGCTGCATCGGCGAGGGCTTTGTCTATAACTTCAGCAGCATCGGGCGGCAGCACCTCGCTCATGCGCCTTCCCATGAATGTTTCCGGCGGCGCATAGAGGTTGCTGTATGTCGGAGCCCGGTAGTCATAGATGCGCCCCTCCCGGTCGACCTCGAACATCAGGTCGGGAATTGCAGCCAGGGTGGCCTTCATATCCGTGTCTGCCCGGATCAGCTTCTCCTCCCTCTCCTTCAGTCCGGTATGGGCATCGAAAAGTTCAAAGGCCATTTCGATTGATGACTGGAGCACAAAATTTCCCGAATTTTTTATGATGTATCCGTACCGTGTAATGTGGCGGACTTTTTCCACCATTTCCCGCTCTATATGGGAGGTGAGAAACACTATGGGGAGACACCTCTTTTCAAGGATCCTCCTGGCAGCCTCGGTCCCGTCAATCCCCTTTCCCAGATCGATATCCATGAGTATGAGGCTGATAGAGAGGTCTGTGGAGGCAATGGTGACAGCCTTCTCCCCGGATTCCGTTGTAATCACTTCATATCCGAAACGTTTTATGGCTTTTGACTGGGCCATTGCTATGAACGGCTCATCTTCTACAAGGAGGATTGTTTTTTTTTCATCAGTTGTCATAGTGTATACCTGGCCAGTATTCTGCCATAAAGTATCGAATTAATGGCAGAATCAAATATTTTCCCCCATAACCGAAATATCTATTAATTCTTAGAAGTTGAGATTGATACGTATACTCTATTCATTGTTTTCAAATAGTCAATTACTTTTTAGAAGAAAATAAGGGATTCAGAAGGACGTGAATTAAAATTCGTCAAGTAAATTGGGAAATACTCCGGCATCCCTGTCAATTTAATAATTGCCCACATCTATTGCATTCCGGCCCCCTAAAGTATGTTATTGAGCTCGCCAGAAAAATGAGACTTAATTTGACGCCATCTGAAAAAGTTTTATGGAAAAAATTGAAGAATAAAAAATTGGTTGGAATATCTACTTTACGATTTACAAATGAAGGTAGTAATTCACAATATAAACTATGTTTTAGCTGATATTAAAAAGAATTTAATTTTATAACTACGTTTCTTCAAGTCCCCCTTTGGGGGATTTAGGGGGCCTTTTTCGGATGGGTAATGGATAGCTTGTCAAGAGGGAGCAATAGAGTTATGGGGAAGGGTTCTATTTTTCCGAAAAATAATTTACACCCGGCCCGATGGAATTCATGTAACCTGTAAATATATTGACAAAAACCTTCACCGGGGAATATGGTGCTCAAAGAGATGTTCATGCTCAGGCGCCTGTAGCTCAAAGGATAGAGCACTGGTCTCCGGAACCAGGTGTGCAGGTTCAATTCCTGCCAGGCGCAGATAATAGTAGTATCGATTTTTTCCATTCACAATGGCAACAGTAAATTGCTTAAAAATTCTCGAATTGTTCTAGTCGATTGAATTACTTCATGATTGTATAAAAGTAACTTAAAAGAAATTGTTTTTTTTTCACGTAATTAAGTCAAATTCAAAAGTAACCTTTGTACCATGTTCCTGTTCAATTTTTATTCTGCCTTTTACTTCCTTTACCAGAAGATTGACAAGCATAGTGCCAAATCCTGATGATTCATTGATGTTACCCGTATTTGGATACCCTTTTCCGTTATCCTGAATGATAACTGTTACGTGCCCATTTTTCTGTGCTGCGGTCACAGTTATTACCCCTTCTGCATCATCAGGAAAGGCATATTTCATAACATTTGTCAGCAGTTCATTAATAATAATTCCGAGAAGCTGTGTTGTTTTAGCATTAATAACAATATTTTGTATATTTTGTTCAGTCTGCACTGACCCGCTATTTGGGAAGTTACTGAGAATATGTTCAATCAGGGAAGGGAGATAATCTGCAAGATTTACCGCTGTAACATTTTCTGAACGGTAAATTTTATCATAGAGTATTGACATGCTGAGAACACGTTTTGCAGTATCTTCCAGGGCTTTGATTGCCAGAGGATCTTTCAGAGTATGTGTCTGAAGATTTAAAATTGCATGCACAGTGGTGAGGTTATTCTTCAGCCGGTGATGGACTTCTTTGAGAATGAGTTCTTTTTCGTTAAGCAGAGAATGTATTTTTTCTTCAGCTTTTTTTCTATCGGTTATGTCCATTGATATACCAATGATTCCGATTATTTCACCTTCATCATTTACAAAGGGAATTTTACTCGTATTCACCCATTTAGTACCGGTTTTGGTTTCCCAGGGTTCTTCAATATTGATTTTCGGTTTACCTGAGTTTATCACCGATAGATCATCCTGATAATATTTTTCAGCAATCTCTTTAGGATAGAGGTCATAGAGGCTTTTATTTTCCAGTTCTGACTTCTCTTTTTCCTGTGCAGCAGCCATGAATTTGTTAACCATTATAAAATTATTATTTTTATCTTTATAGAAAATCAGTCCCGGGATATGATCAAGTATTGCTTCAAGCTGTAGGGATAGCTGTTTATACCTGGTCTCACTAATTTGAATTTTTGTATTTAATCTTGAAACTTCGGCTAACTGAAAATTTAAATCTGAGAATACCGTGGCATAGGGTTCTTCAATGCTGACAAGAACGATTGATCGATAGATAAAATAAAATGAGATAATTTTTAATAGATGCCCAAAAACATTTGTCAATCCATAATTATCGGTATAGAGCGTAAAGCAGAATTCACTCAGTATCGTGGTGATGATGGATGCTACTAAATATTTATACGTCTTTTCATTCACAGATTTTTTATATTTTATCAAAAACCCCAGGGAGAGGAATAATATAAAACATATAATATATTCGGATACTATTTTAAATTGTGTCTGTCCCTGTCCTTCTATGAAGCATAAAGGAAATATTTTAAAATAGAATACAGACAATAATGCAGAAGCGGTAATGCTGAAATATACGACAAAAATAACATTGGCATGCACTTTAAATTGCCGCTTGATAAATAGGGTGAATATCAATAAAGATATACTTTCTATTCCCCTGGCGCATATCCATAACTGATTCGCATAAAATATATCCGAACTGAAAATCATCATACCTTTATATGATAAGGTATGGAAGAAATCAATGACGCCTACAAAGAGATAGACAACCCCTAAGAAGACAAAATGGTTTTGTCCGGTTTTATTTCTTGAAATCCACGCAATGATAAATATACAGCTTGATATTACTACACTGAATAATTCGGCAAATCCGTGAAATAATAAATAATTATTTCTGCTGACAATGTACGATGCTGCGAGTATTAGAAGTAAGCCTGCATAAGATACATATTTACCCATGTTTTTCCCTCAATTTCAGGATTCCCACTTTTTTTTTTCGAATGACTTTTCAATTTTACATTATGTTTGTTATTGATGCAATCTTATTTTCATTTTATAAATGCCTTCATGAATTCCAGTATTTTCCCATCTTTATTCTGCTCAAAGGCGTTTCGGAGCATCAGGTAGGGCTCGTCCTTTGCGGTGAAGTCGGCATGCTGGATCAGGTAATGGATTGCGTCGGCATAATTTTCCATTTTGGCGCTGATCTGGAAGAGCTTCTGTAAAATGGCCCTTGGATCAATCTGGCCCGTGTAGTCATTGTTCAGGCTGCCCAGGGCCCTGAGGAGTTCATCCCGCGTTTCCTGGTAATCGTTTTCCATGTACGCTATATCGGCAAGGGCAAGATGGGGGAGGATGAGGCCTTTGTCGCTGGCCAGGGCCTTCACAAGGGCTGTTTTCGCAGATTTTACATCTTTTAATTGTATTGCGATTTCGGCGATCTGGAGCTGTGTCAGGTGGTTGTCATAGGCCTTTGGATCGGAATTGTTTTTTTCCATAACGGATTTTATCAAACTCATATCCCCGCCGCTCAGTTCCTTTCTCCTTGAAAGTTCCGCAAGTATCCTCAGGCGGTGGTGAACAAGGAAATCCTCCCTGTCCCTGTCGGGCCCTTTTTTTTCAATTTCCCCGAGCAAAGCGCGCAGCTTTACGGATTCTGCACCAAGGCTGTTTTGATCAAGATAATTAAAGATGGCCTGCGCCGCACTTGTTTTATCCCATGCGTATTCCCCCTCCTTTTTTTTGGGGACTACAGCAAGGAATATGGGCCCGAACTCAAACTGGTATTTTGCCAGGACAGCGCCCTCCATTGAAAGGAAAACCGGCTTTGATCCTGGTTCGTAGAGGTAAACGGTATCATCCTTTTTATCGTACCCGACCACAGCCGAGATATGCGCCTGGTTCACGCCCGGGAGGCGCAGGAGGGTGAGCATGGGGACACCCTGCTTCAGGAGGTTAAGGGCAGATGCCATGCTTTCAACCGGGACCGGCATGTACCCTTTGCCTGTGAAATATTCAGTTATCCTGTTGAGCTGTGTCCCGCCTGCTTCATGGCCGGTGCCCATTGCATCGGCAATATTTTTCTGCGAGGTTGAGTAGTCTCCGTAATGCCTGAGGATAAATTGGACTGCTATGGGCGCGCAGTAGCTTTTCCCCTGGTAGCCCATACCCGGTTTGAATTTCAGGCGGTAACGCTCCCCGGCATTCTGGTTTTTTACAGAATAGAAGTTGTTTATTGTTTTAAGGAATTCCCCTGTTCTGTTCAAGGCATTGAGGCCTGAAAACCTGCCGTCGGCAATGACGCTGTTCAGGAGTGTAACTGACTGCTCCCATTTTCCCGCACGAACTAAAATGTCTGAGATATAAAAGTCCAGGAGGAACTCCCTTTCCCTGTTGTTTGTGACCTTTGCCTGCTGCGCCTTTCTCCTGGCGAATTTTTCAGCATGTTCCAGGTCCCCAAGGTTGATGAGGGTGTCAATGTACATGTCATCAATTTCATATTCCTTGAACAGTGAAAATTTAAGCTGATCGGGATTCTCCATGCCCTCCCTGGCGGCAAAATATTTTTCAAGGACCCTTCTGGAATCGCCGAACCTGTATGACCGGGTATGGACATGGGAGGAAAAGACCAGGTGCCCGGCCAGTTCCGGTTTGGAAAGCCCCTCCTTTTCATACCGTTCTGCCAGCCTGGAAAGTTCATCTGCGCTGAGCCTGGATAGATTCGATATCTCTTCAAAGCTCTTTTTCATCACGGAGATGTCCCCTCCGGAGCCTGTCCCTGTATCTCCTTTTTTGTCCTGGCTTGAATAGATATGGGTCAGCATGGCCCTCTGCATGAGTACGAGGGGGAGGGGATATTCCAGTTCCGGGACAGATGAAACAAGGGTGCCTGTTTTTCCGGCATCGGTTCTGGCAGCGCCTTTCCCGAATGTAAGGTCCCTGAATGCAAAATGGGTAACGTCTTCCAGGAGGGCCTTCATTGCAACGCCTGACGGGAGTCCGCCTGAAACGGCGATGTCAAAGATGTATGATTTAAAGGGGTTGGTGAATGATACCTGGTTGATCCTGCTCACCCCTGATGATTCCATGGAGAGGCCGGGCTGATCAAGTAACATGCGCCACAGACCGTCCCAGTTGATGCTGAATTTCCGGGCTGTTCCAAGTGAAAATGAAAAGTCGAGGTTGTTGCCCATGTCGGATTCGCTGAAGGAGATGTTCAGGTTCAGATAATGGGTTACAGGCCTGTATTCCGAATAGGTCCTCCTGGTCATGAATTTTTTTTCACCGCTTATCCAGAAGATCTGTTCGTTCCTGGACAACATCACCGTGGCCCCCCCTATTTTTATGGCTGATGAATTATCCTCGCCGTCCTTCATGTAGGAAATTTCCGTGACAGGGCTGCCGAATATTAATGCCCCCTCCTGGAAGGCCGGATTGGCAGTGGCCCTGATCCATTCTTTTATTTTTTTCCTTAACTCAATTGTGTTCTTGAATGACATGCCGATATCGGGGAACATATGCTTTATTGCACTATGAATGCCCGGATTCGATTTTTTTATATCCGGGAAGAGCAGAGGCAAAGCCGGAATATCCTTTTGGAGTGATGCTGCGCCTGTTTTCTCCATATTTATCAGGGCATCATAACCGATGGCCAGGTCATGGAGCCCGGCCATCACTGAATTGAAGGTGATATTTTTTTTCTCTTTCAGGGGTATTCCTGCCATGGCACGGGCAAAGAGCCGGGCCGCAGTTTTGTAATCGCCTTTTCTGATGGATTCGCAGCCCAGGAGGTAGTTCAACGGCCCCATGATCCCGGGTATCGTATTAATTTCGGAAAAGGATGCAAAGCCAGTCATCCAGAGGACCATTCCCCGGGGAAATAGTTTTTTTGTCTCATCACCGGAACTATCAATATGGTTTTTAAGGGACCAGCGCCCCCTGTCCAGCGCAGCAAGGAGTATGGAGCCGTAATCGGCATATTTTTTCCCTGCGCCGGCGGACTTGATCCTGCCTTCTGCCGCAGTGCGGCCGTTGAGCCAGTAATAGACTATAAGGTCGATGCTGAACTGTTCAATATTCCCATAGGTGAATGTATAATCACTGCCGGGCGGTATCAGGTCTTTTTTAATCCCGGAGAACAGGCTGTCATTTTCATGTTTCGCTTCTGCGGGTAGAAGGCTTGTATAAAAGATCAGGATGAAAGCCAGGAGGATTGCATGAATTTTACAGGGTTTCATAAGGTCTCCTTGTTATCATGCACTTTTATCATGGACTTTGTACAGGCACAAGCTTTTTTTATGGAAGAAGAAGCAGTCTTGAAATATATAAAAGAATAGATTGCCACCGGGGATCAGAGACACAGGAGTATTATATTGAATGTGTTAAAGAAGGATCAATATAAGAATTTTACTAAGTATATAGATACTATTGATAAATAATCCTAACTTTCTCCGTGCCTCAGTGTCTCTGTGGCTGCTTTTTAATCAGCTCAGATATAATAATATTGTTACAGCCCGCTGCCCAGTTTATACAGCGTCCCTTCTGAAGTGATGTTGCCCTGCGGTTCACTGGTTATTATCATATTTTTTATTTTTTCCGCATTTCCCTCAAGCGCATATTCTTTGCTCTCGGCATCGGTGGGGTTTCTCGGGGAACAGAGGATCGAATATTTATTATTCATAACCTCAATGCTGTCAATAATGCAGTAGGAGTGGCTGCTCATCGAGCCCCCGTAGTATTTGGCGATGATTTTTTTATCCAGCTTTATCCTTGAAGGGGCGGACCCTGCCATCACCGGGCCGGTGGCATGATATGTCTTCAACAGGGCAGCGGGCAATGCCATGCCGCCAGAGGTTTTTACGGCCCCGGACAGGTATCCTCCGAATCCCCAGCCAGTCTTATCCTTCCATTTAATTTTACTCCACCTGCCGGTTGCTCCGGTTATTGTCATGCTGTTCCCGGTCTCCTCAATGAGGTCCACCCTGTCGCCTTCGGGGATGGTAACAAGAACGGCGCCTGCCGTATCGGGTTTATCCCTGAGCCGGAGGCCGCCCTTTGCCGTTACATACCTGGAATCGGCTTTCATATCATTTTTATTTGCATCTCCCTGCTGTTTGTCTGACTTGCCGCATCCGGCAGAGAAAATTATTGAAATGATCAGCAACATACCGGCAATTGATTTCATATACTGCTCCAGAATTTTTATTATGTCTCACCTGCTGCAATACCCTTTTTATAGATGTTTCCATTTGTCAACAAATTTGTTTGAGGATGTTTTAAAAAATGACATACAGTTTTTTTAATTGACAAATGTTTTTTTGTGTAAATGCTTAAATGGGAATAAAAAATTTCGCTCACGGATTTGCACGGATAAAAAGGGATAATATTGAATATAAAAGAATTTTTATTTTAATAGGAGAAATAATAGGGATTAGTTCACGGTAAAATTTTGAAAATAATCCTTCAATTGATGGGAATATATTTGAGAGTAGCTTTAAGAAATAAATAATCCGTGACTATCCGTGAAAATCCGTGAACAAATATTTGTTTTTGAGCTGAAGCCTTTCAGCAAAATAAAATAATAATGTGAGACGATATGGTGAAGAAGAATATGAAACCGCTGTTTAAGAATGATTGAATCTGTTGCCGCAGTCCTGGTCCATGGGGACCATCTGTTTCATATCAGGAGGCAGCTGAACCTCAATGCTTTTCCCGGGTACCTGGCATTTCCCGGCGGGAAGATCGATGAAGGAGAACAGGAAACGCCATTTCTTAGCCCCATGCTCCAGAGGCATCCCCCCAGGCTGCTCCATGCGCTCTGCAGGGAGCTGAATGAAGAGCTTCAATTCGACCTCGTCGGCGCTATCCAGGCCGGGGATGTGAAAGATGTCATGTACCTTGGCCTGGCAAAACCGCCGACGCCGGCAATGGGAAGGTTTTCCTCCCATCATTTCAAGATTCTCCTCAATAGAAAAATTGATTTTACCGTTGACCCCAATGAGGCCTTCAGTTCCGGCTGGGAAAGAGCCGTAGACCTTTATGAGATGTTTAACCTGGGGAAGTTTCTTGCGGTAATTCCAACAATCAGGGTGATTGAAGAGCTGGCAAGGGATATACATGCCGGGCCCATTGAAAAGCTCAACGCCGTATGTGATTCCTCTGTGGAGGTCCCCATCCTCGAGCTCATTCGCGGTGTACGCCTGCTCTTCATCGAGTCGCGAACCTTCAAGCCCGTGCAGAAGACTAACGCACTCATCGTCGGCGACCCTCCCTATCTCATTGACCCTTCGCCGTCGTCGCCGGAAGAGCTGGCACGGGTCCTCTATACCATCAAGCCCTTCGCCCTGAAAGGCATCCTCATCACCCATCATCACCCGGATCACCATGAAAATGCCTTTGCCATCGCCGGGGAACTGGGGCTCCCGGTAAGGTGCAGCCCGGAAACCATTGTGCTCATGAAGGAACGTTACGGCGCCGGCTGCTTCAGCAATTGTGAAGTCATTCCCATTGACGAGGGGGATGTCCTCACCATGTGGCTCGGCCAGGCTATTCGCGTTTACAGTCTTCCGGGACATGACCGCGGTCAGATTGGGATAGCGCCTGACGGAATGGAGTGGTTTCTCGTTGGGGACCTCATTCAGGCATCAAACTGGAATATCCTCGGTGTTGTAATACCTGAAAAGGAAGGGGATATGGGAAGCTACATCTCATCCCTTCAACACGTAATTGATCTCAACCCCGGTATCATAATCCCGTCCCATGGGATGCCCCTGGGGACAATCTTTCCAATCAGGGATACTCTGAAGGCCAGGCTGGAGAGGGAGGAACTCATGCTGAAGCTCCACCTCGAGGGGAAAGACGAGGACGGTATTCTTTTCAGCGCCTACGGGCAGATTGATGAGTCGATGAAAATTTTTGCACGTTGGAATATACGGGCCCATCTGAAGAAGCTTGCCCGCGAGGGGAGGATATGAAAAGGAGGATCGTGAGTTTGAATTTTCATTGTTAATAAAATGTGCCGGTGCAATGGAATTTGTGTTGACATCACCGGCATAATATATTATTTTTTTTCAAGAGTTGATGCCTCGTGTAATAATTTTGTTCGATATTTTACATTGCATTTTTCAAGGTGACAGATTATTTTTATATATCATTACTGGTTGAACGTATTGAATCAGTTCTGTTTTCAGGTTCCCCCGCGGGAGTATTTGGGTTTCATGCATGATATGCTGCTCAATTATCCGGGGGATCGGTATGATGTTTTATACCTATTTCTGATCGAAGAGGAATGCATGAACAACAGGCGGCCTTCAATTATTGTAACCGGCGCTTCCGGCTTTATCGGGAGCTATTTTCTCGATTCGGCAAAGGATACATACAGGATATATGCCATTGCCCGGCGGTCACAGAAAGAGGCCGGCATCAAGCTGCACGACAATATCACCTGGATGCAGATCGATATATCCAACTGGACATCGCTGAAAGTACTGGCACACAAGATAATGAATGACGGGGGGGCTGATTATATTTTCCACCTGGCAGGATATTATGATTTTTCGATGCAGGACAACCCTGAATACGAATTGACCAATGTGGTGGGAACAAAGAATATGCTTCTCCTGGCCAGGATGCTTTCTATCAAACGCTTCATATTTTCCAGCTCCCTGGCGATATCAAACTTTATCAACATTAAGGAAAAGATAACGGAGTCGACTCCCCCCGATGCCGACTATCCCTACGCGGTGAGCAAGAGAAAGGGTGAGGAACTGGTAAAGGAATATTCAGCATGGGTCCCGGCGTCCATTGTAAGGTTTGCCGCGGTGTTCAGCGACTGGTGCCAGTACCCGCCGCTCTATGTTTTTCTCTCGACATGGCTCTCGCAGAGATGGAACGCGAGGATCCTGGGGGGGAGGGGGGAATCGGCAGTGAGTTATATTTATATCTCGGAACTGATCAGTCTCATTAACACTATCCTGGAAAAAAGTGACTCCCTTTTAAACATCGACACCTATATTGCCAGCCCAAGCGGCTGTACATCCCATGGAGAACTTTTCAGCCGTGCCACAGAGTATTTTTACGGGGGGAAAATAAAGCCTTTAAAGATTCCTGTGACACTGGCATATCCGGGAGTGTACTTGAGGAATATCATCGGTTCACTGAAAGGAGTCCCTCCCTTTGAAAAGCCATGGATGCTGAAATATATTGATCACAAGCTGGATGTCGATTCATCATACACGTCGAAGACCCTGGGTTGGGAACCGAATCCGCGGTCTGACATTTCCAGCAGGCTCCTCTATATGATTGCAAAGCTGAAAACAGAGCCGGATACATGGATTGCAAAAAATGAAGCAGCACTTAAGCGGATAGCCCTGAGGCCGAACCTCCTGATTTCAGAAGAAATGGCAATATCAAAAGATATTTTTGTCAGGGAGATTATCGGGCACATTCTCGGGCCTGGAAACAGGCAGATTTTTAAAACTCTCAACAAAATCAATCCCGGCGAGCTTGAAAATGAGATCAATGAAATTTATGATGTACTCATGTCATCGGTGCAGATAAACGACAGGATAATCCTGTTTAATTACATATGCTATTTCTGTTTTCATCATTTTGACAGCGGTATTGAGCCCGGTGAGGCAAAGCAGCTTGTATCCGCCTTCAATGAAATCCTGGTGAGAAGACTGGCGCCAAAGCTTAAGCACAGGGTAACCCGGCAGGATATCCATGATTCATTGACAATGATGCTGGTCATTGTCAATGATGAAATAACCGATATATATGAAAATGTTTTATCCAGGAAAAATGATTAGAATTTTGTATTGTTGATAAAATTCTTTGAAGCAATTCATCACAGGGGCCCGCGGCAGTCCCGGCATTCAATTTCCGGTGGCCCCTGCAAATAGCTGCATCACTGTCCAGTACCGTAATTTTCCCCTGCTGTTACAGCCCCAGCCCCTTGGATATAATCAATTTCATGATTTCCGATGTCCCTGCATAGATGGTCTGTATCCTGGCATCAGCATAAAATCTTGAAATAGGATATTCGGCGCAGTATCCGTAGCCTCCGAAGAGCTGCAGACACCTGTCGGTCACCCGTTTCAGCATTTCGCATACCCAGAGTTTGGCCATGGAGGTCTCCTGAGTCACATCTTTGCCTGCCATGTGATTTTTTATGAGGTCGTCGGTAAAGCTCCTGCCCACGGCGATTTCTGCCGCAGTTTCAGCCAGGACAAACTGCGTGTTCTGGAACCGGGATAACTTTTTCCCGAAGGCGCTTCTCTCTTTCACGTAGTCCAGGGTAATCTCCAGGCACCTCTCGGCAGCGGCCTGGGCGCCCATGGCGCATACCAGCCTTTCCTGCTGAAGTTTCTGCATGAGATAGATGAAGCCCATTCCCTCCATGCCGAGGAGGTTTTCCGAAGGGATGATGCAGTCATCAAAGAAGAGTTCTGCCGTGTCCTGGGCGTGGAGGCCTATTTTTTTTATGGGGCCATTCCGTGAAAATCCCGGCGCATCCCTCTCCACGACAAAGAGGCTCATGGACTTGTGGAGCGGCGTATCACCGGTGCCGGTCTTTGCCGCAACGACAATGATGTCGGAAATGAGGCCGTTTGATATGAAGGTCTTCTGGCCGTTCAGCACCCATGAATCGCCGTTTTTTACGGCCCGTGTTCTCATTGACGCAAGGTCGGAACCGGTTTCGGGCTCGGTCATGGCCACGGCAAGGATGGCGTCGCCGCTTGTGCACCGGGGGAGCCAGCGCATCTTCTGCTCTTCCGTTCCATAAGATGCGATATAGGGGGCCACGATGTCATTATGCATTGCAATGAAAAGGCTCCCGAAGCCGGACCGTGCGATCTCCTCTGCGATGATGACCGAGTAGAGGAAATCGGCCCCGTTCCCGCCGTAGGTTTCATCGGCCCAGGGCACCAGGTAGCCGCTGTCGCCGAATTTTTTCCAGATTTCACGCGGGACCATCCCTGCCGATTCCCACGAGCTGTAGTGATCCGCGGCCTCCCGTGCAATGAACCTCCTGAATGTTTCGCGGAAGATGACGTGCTCCTCCAGGAAATTAATTGACCTGTCCATAGTAACTCCTTGTAGTGAATGTCTTTATGCCCTCATCAACTTCGACAAGCTCAGTGCACCGCCCGGCCCCTTCTCCCGGCAAGGCTGACTTCTACCCACATTTCTGTAAAAGAAGCACTTTAACCTAAGCCCCCGGCGGATAGAATCAATTCTTGATTATAACATACTGCCGCCACCCCCGGAGGGGGTTTATTACCATTTTTTTCATTCCAGAAAACGTTTTTCACAAACTATTTATATAAAAATATCTGAATTAATGTATTTCACTGCATAAAAAATACTTTTTTTATTAACCCCCTCCGGGGGTGGCCGGAAAAGATTAACACATCATAAAAATTCCCTCGGCCGGGGGCTGCTACATAAGATGTGGGTAGAAATCAGCCGGCAGGGAGAAGGGGTGTGGAAAATCAGGCTTTTATCCTGTTTTTTTATTACCGGTGATGATTTTATCAACCTTCCACTTTTTTTCGAAATTGAAAAGGCGTATCCCCTTTTTCTCTGCGGATTCCGCAGGCGGGACCATTGACATGGCCCTTTCGGTGATTGCGGTTATGGAAAGCGAGGGGTTCACGCCCAGGTTGGCAGGGATCATGGACCCGTCGCAGACCCACATGTTTTTGTATCCGTATACCCTGTTGGACATGTCGATTACCCCTTCATCAACCGTGGGACCAATGGAGCAGCCTCCAAGGATATGGGCCGTGAGGGGGATGTTGAACAGGGCCTCGTTGATGGAACTGCCTGGATATCCATCGATATTTTTTGCCAGAGCCCTGGCAAAGGTGTTGGCAACGGGGATGTGCGAGGGAATTTTTTTGAACCCCGGTTCGTCGCCTGAGGTCAGGGTTTTTTTAAAGGGATTCAGGAATCCGCGCCTCAGCATGAGCCTGATTCTGTTGTCATAGGTCTGCATGACCAGGAGGATTATTGTCCTTCTGGCAAAGTCCAGGGGGAATATCCACCTGAGCCATCTCACGGGATGTTTCAAAATCCCGGCTAAATATTGAATCCACCTCGGGGTCTTTCTGTCGCCGTCGGTCATAATCGAGCTTGATATGAATCCCATGGCGTCGGAGCCCTTTGAGAACCTGACAGGCTCTATGTGGGTATGACTGTCGGGGTGGACGCTCGATGTTATTGCCGGGCCACGGGAGAAATCGATGGTCCTGTTTTTTGAATATACTCCCAGGAGCGTCTCGCTGTTGGTCCTGGTGCTCAACCCCAGTGCAGGGGAGATGCCGGGCATGATCCCCTTACCCTTCATCCTGAGGAGAAGGTTCACCGTGCCCAGTACACCGGCTGAAAGGACAATCCCTTTCGCTCTGAATTTTTTTCTTTTTATTATCGAAAGGCCCGTTGTGCCTTTTGCCGTCACCTCGTATCCGGCTGAGCCGTCTTCCGACAGGGGCCGAATCCCTGTCACCGTGGTTTCGCTGATAACGGCGGCGCCGAGTTTTTCCGCGAAGTAGAGGTAGTTCTTGTCCAGGGTGTTCTTGGCGTCGAACCTGCAGCCCACCATGCACCCTCCGCAGAAGTTGCATCCTGTCCTGTCGGGCCCGTCGCCCATGAAATAGGGGTCCTTTACCCTGACGTCGGGGTCGCCGGTGAATATGCCGATTTCCGTGGGGGTGAATGTTTTTTCTGCGCCGAACTCCCCTGCTGTTTTTTTCATGAGTTCATCCACCTCGCTCAGGTGGGGATTCTGAATGGCCCCGAGCATCCGCTTTGCCAGCTCATAGTAGGGGAGGAGGCCCTTTTTCCCGCCCATTTTTTTTACCGTAGAATTTTCAAAGAATTCCGGCAACGGTAGGTAGAGGGTGTTGGCGTAGTTCAGGCTGCCGCCGCCCACACCGGCGCCTGCGAGAATTGCCACGTCCCTGAGAAACTTTATCCTCCACGTGCCGTAGAGAAAGAGTGACGGGACGAAGAGGTACTTTCGAAGGTTCCAGTTGGTTTTGGGAAAATCTTCAGGCCTGTACCTTCTGCCGGCTTCAAGGACTGCAACTTTGTATCCCTTCTGCGACAGCCTCATTGCTGAAACGCTCCCGCCGAATCCCGAGCCTATTATTATAAAGTCGTAATCATATTCACTATCGCGGTTCATGTATGCCTGCCTAGTGTTGCAAAATATAAATATATAATCCTTTCTGAAAAGGATTATATATTCTTTATTGAAAATTGCAAGAATAAAATTATGTCCCTCCGCTTGAAAAGCGGTTTTCTGTAAAAAATCATCATGTTCAAGAATAGAGATAGGGAGATGTGGGGATAAGAAAATGTGATAGGGGGATGAGATAATAATTTAAATTTTTTTATTATCCCCATAATCTCTCTTTCTTCTCCCCCTATCTCCACAAAAAAGCTTGACATTCAACCCCTGTTCCTTTATGATACTCTTAGGGAGTACATGTATATGAATAAAAAGGATACACATGGCGTGAATGCTGAAAGGACGGCCCATCATTCTGGGGAGCTGAAGGATAACATACTCAAAAGGCTCGGCAGGATAGAGGGTCAGATACGCGGGATCTCGAGGATGGTCAATGAGAATACCTACTGCAACGACGTGCTTCAGCAGATATCATCGGTTGAATCGGCGCTGGACGGTGTCAAGACCGTACTCCTCGAGGCCCACCTGAGGAGCTGCATCATTGAGCAGATCCGCGATGGGAAGGATGATGTCATGGATGAATTGATTGTAACCCTCAGGAAGTTCATGAGGTAGCGCGGGCCTGTTCATATTTCAACCCTTTCATTGATTCATATTTTTAAAAGATTTATCATGAATACATATATATTAAAATGTAACAATTTTTTGATTGACCTTTCATAATGTCAGGCCATGATGACTAATCTATAAAAGATTTGCCTTATGATAAATATATATAATACTAAAATGAAGAGAAACATTTTAACGGCCGCACTGGTGAGCGTAATTTTTGTCATATCCATGGGGCATCTCTGTTTCTGTGCTGCTGATTCCGGGATTTCAGAGAAGAAAAACATTCATCACGGCTGTTCCCAATCTGCTCAGAAGCAGGAGACAAAGAATAATTTTGTTCTTAAAAATTCATGCTGCTGCGGTGAAGGAAAATATGAAATTCAGCTTATCACCAGTCCATCAGGCTCATACTCCCTTGAGAATAAACAGAAATTTCATGATTCATTTTTTATTTTTTCAGACAGGAATATATTATTATCAGGTACTAAAATACAAAATACCGGAATTTTTAACATAAAGTATTATCTCTCATTACGATCGATATTCACTGACGACCTCCATATCAAGCATTCTTCTTTTCTGATTTAAATTCACCTGTAAGATCTATTTATTCTTTTACATTAGTGTCATGAAGGCATTCATTTCTTTATGGTATGTATTTGCCATATTCAATCAGCCGTGCACTGAAAAGGAGAGTACAACTGATGATAAGAAAAAATGTTCAGGTTGATTAAAAATTTAATTTTATCTGCGAGAAATAAATGAAAAACTTTAATAAATTAGTGCCGCTGGCAATTCTTCTTTTTGTCCTGGCACCCAGTTCAAAAATACTCATGGCACAGCATTCTCACGGCGGGAGCGGTCGTGGAAGTAATAATATGTCGGGTCACGGGAATCATGTCATATCTGATCAGAAAAACAAGGATGATGTAGATTCCGGTGATGTAAAAATGGTTGTTGTAGATAATATCCAGGCTGCCTTTGAAATCTACAGCAAAGCAAAATATAATGAAATGGCGGATTCGATGAAAGTCAGAAAGGTCCATGCAGATAATAATTCCAGCCATTTTATCATCATAAGCCTTATGAACAGGCCGGACATGAAGCAGATAAAAAATGCTTCAATTGAAGTTGAACTCATGTCTCCCTATACGGGAAGCGCAAAGAAGAAGGCCTATGCAATGGAAGGGGGCGGCATGTTCCATTATGCCGTAGACTTTACGATGAATACCAGGGGGACCTATAAGGTGAGCGCAGTGATTAATATCGACGGGAAAGATTTAAAAGCCGAAACGGATTTTACCATAAAAAAATAAAAAGATAACTGGGTTCAATTGATACCGGTACATGTCAGATAACTATAAAGTCCTGAGTTGAGTGTTTTAATATATTGATGTATTGAATAAACGTTTTAAACCAGAAAAAAAGGAGAAAAAAAATGAGAATCAAATCATGTTTGCTTGTCGCTGCTTTTATTGCGGGAATGAGTGGGAATCTAATGGCTTATGAAGATATTCAACATCATCCGAAGTGCAAATATTCCGGGATGGACAGGGAGAAATTCGCCCATAGCAGAATTCTCGTGGTATATGACGATGGGTCGTCTGTGGGGACCGGAAGCCTCAGGTGCGCTTCAATCGATCTGGCAATCAATTTTACCAGGAAAGTCAAATCCATGAAAGCCGGCGACTATAAGACAAAGAACCTTATTGATGCCGGGAAAGCGTACTGGGTAATCGGAGGTAAGGTAAAAGGGGTGATGACAAAAAATCCCAAGTGGGCATTTGAAAAAAAAGAGGATGCCCAGGCCTTCATTAATGAAAATGGAGGGACTCTTACCTCCTTTGACACAGCATTAAAGACCACATATAATGATATGATGAGCGACACCTCCTATCTTCATGATATGATGAAAGGAATGAAGGGCAATAATGGCGGTCATGGAGATTCACACCATGGTCATTGAAAGCCCGGTAAAGACTGATCATAAATATAGATAAGGGGGTTATTCCATGCGTAAGTACATAATTATAACCGGAGTTGTTGGATTAATCGGGCTGGCATTCGTCTTGTCAGATTTCAAGAGTTCCGTAATGTCAAAAGGCATTGACAGGGAAAGATTGCAGGGTGTCTGTCCTGGAGCAGGCGGATCTCTGAAAAGCGGCAATGAAAACGGATCAGAGGGAAATAACGGGACGGGTGCTTCATGTTGCGGGAAGGGGAATCAGTGCTGTAACAGGCGATGAATGGAGAGAAGGTGATGAGTATGGCTATTTCATTCTGGGCAGCGCCAAAAATGACCGCCGGGCATCTTATGTTTTCTGCGGTTATGACCGCTTATATGTTGATAGGGATACAATTTGAGGAACGGGACCTGGTAAAAATTTTTGGTGATGATTACAGGAATTACCGGGAGCGGGTGCCGATGCTGATCCCAGTGACGGGAAAAAACAAATGAAAATTTTTATTCGAGTATATTTTGTAAATAATATATGAAACAAGAAGGAGCCGTTATATGCGTATAAAATTTCAAATGTCTTATCTTATTAAGATAGTGCCTGACATTCTCTGTGGAATTCTACTCGGCTTTTTCATACTCCACCCTGTGGCCATGCTCATTACAGGTTCGTCATTTTATGAGCATGGGGAGGGCCATTTTTCCTCAAAGTTTATTTATTTTTTTCTCAGCCCAATGAGCATATATTTTACTCTTTTGGGTATGTGCATTGGACTTTTGAGCGGAGTTTTTCGCAGCGTATTGAGAGTCCAGAATGTTCAATTAAATGAAAGAATAACTGAACGCAACTCTCTGTTGCGCATACTGTCGCACGACCTGAATAATAGTGTGGGTGCGGCATCGGGATACGTTCGATTGCTTGGGTACAAAGAAGTTCCTTTTTCTAAATCAAGAGAATTTATGTGTATTGCAACTTCTCTAAAACAGGCAATTGCTTTGATGGAAACCGCGAAGAATATTATAGCCCTTCAATCCGGAAAGCTTACATTGGCTATTGATAAATCTGACATGATTGCATTAGTAAAAGATGTACTCTTGCTTTTTGAATTTAAGTGTTCTTCAAGGGGTATTGTTATTGATTTGAAAATCCCATCCGATGAAACATGTTTTGCGTATGTTGACCCTGTTATTTTTCAGAACTCTATTCTTGGCAATATTCTGAGCAACGCAGTAAAATTTTCAAAATCGAATGAGAGTATTGAGATTGTCATTTTTAATGAAAGTTCCAAAGTTATTGTTTCAGTAACTAATACAGGGCCGGAAATTCCAGTGAAAAAAATAGAGAATCTTTTTCAAGAGGGGGAAAATATTTCATCCGCCGGCGTAACCGGGGAGCGTGGAACTGGTTTCGGACTTCCACTGGCATATACATTCACAAAAATGATGGGTGGGGAAATATGGGCCGAATGCGTGAGAACGGAGCGAAAAGATTTATATCGAAATACATTTACCGTGCAGATTTCAGCCGCATGAAATTGCCAGTGTTTTCGTTAGAATTGTTTAGGAAACCGTGTGCTATGTCAATAAAGTTAGACTTCATAACCGGACTTTCTGTTCAAACTTTTTTTTCAACAGGGGGTAAGCAAGGAGTAAATCAATTTTTGATCAAAAAAACAACAGGGATAACGAAAATGATTCATGTTATAAATATTAATACAGATACAATATAACTTATCTCAGCCAAGAAATATGATTACGTTATGGTAAGGAATATTAAAGAATAGGGGAAAAGAAAATGATAAAATTGAAATACTTAACAGCTGTTATATTCATAATGGGGCTTGTTCACATGGTTTATGCAGAAGAGCTGCATACATTCCATGATTCGGATCCGTTTCCGCATTCGTTCTTACTGCCTATGGCGATACCCGGCCCTCCCTGGTCTTATAACGTGCAGCTAACCCCGTTCCTTCAGCAAAAAGACGGTGAGAATAAACTTGATGCCGGCGCTCATGCGAGCCTGGGACTCTTCGACTGGGGCGGCATTCATTTCAGGAGTCCTGGAGCGCGCACCGCGCCAACTGCTGAAATCATAGCAATGGTTGGACTTGTTAATGATTCTGCAAAACAGAACGGCCTTTCGCTGCTTGCAATTGCAGGAATACCCACCAAGCAGCCTGCCGATGGCCACCATGCGGAATTATCATACATACTGGGGGTCTCGTGGCAGCTGACCCCTGCTGACTGGTTCAGGTGGACCGCAAACCTGCATTACGATTTCACCGAAAAACACATGATACCTGAGAGTGGAATCCTTATCAGGTTATTCCCGAAATTTTTCGCGGGGCTGGAGGGTCGCGCAACCATTGGTAAAGAAAAGATAGTGTATCTGCTGCCGTCTTTGAAATATAACCTTATTGAGAACCACTTTATAGGTATCGGTTATGAAGCTCCGGTTAAGAGAGACAGGGAATACGACTGGAGGATATATTTCCAGATCGAACACGGGAATCATTAAAAATTTTCGCATACAGTTAAGTTTAAAGTAACATTATTGGATGAAAAGCGACTCTATGTACAATGATTAATAACATCACAACAGTAATATTGATCGATAGTGGATTTTTCGCTATGGTTCGTCCAAAAGCAGCGATTGTAAATTTCAAGAGGCATAACATGAACGTGATCCCTGATGAGGAAAAAAAGTATTATGACCTGACCAGGAAGGCCTTCGATTTCCTGGCGCCTTTCTACGACGCGGCGGTGTTCCCTTTTTCCGGACTGAGGGATAGGGTTGCTGAATTAACGGGTGCGGGTAATGCCGCAAAGATACTCGACGTGGCTACAGGGACAGGCAAACAGGCTTTCGCATTCGCGAAAAAGGGATACGCGGTGACCGGTGTTGATATCACCGAATCCATGCTCTCTGTCGCTAGAAGGAAAAATAAATTTCCCAACGTGAAATTCGAAATCGCGGACGCGACGAAGCTTGAATTTGATTCCGGCAGTTTTGATGTTGTGAGTATATCTTTCGCCCTGCACGATATGCCTTTATCGATAAGGGAAAGGGTACTGGCTGAAATGGCCCGTGTTACGAAACCGGAAGGAAACATTGTGATCGTGGATTACTTCCTTCCGAAGAATAAAATTGGAAAATTTCTGATCTATCATATTATCAGTTTATATGAGGGAGAATATTACAAAAAATTCATTAAAAGCGATCTTCGTGATTTCATCGAAAATTCCGGTATTTATATTAAAGAGGAAGTGCCTGCTTTGTTCGGCGCAGCAAGGATTATAAAAGGAGTTAAAAATCAAAGAGCCCGGGAAAACAATTAAATTTTTGAGTGAGATATTTTTGACAATCTTTTTGCAGCTGAATATATTCAAGTATAATGAAAGTATAATGGACTATAAGCTTATACGTAATTAAAATTTAACATAACAAAAGGAGAAATAGTTATGAAAAAAATTCTGGTAATGACTTTGATGGTTTTTGGTATTACAGTGACTGCCGTTTTTTCGCAAATGGGCGGTAGCATGGGTTCTCATCAGTCCTCAAAGATGATGGGCGGCCAGATGATGAATCAGCAGATGATGCGTGATATGTCCGGAATGATGGGACGAATGAACGACATGATGCAGAAGATGTCCGTCGGGATGGATCAAAAGCAGGGCATGGACCATTCCAGGATGAAGGACATGTCGAAGATGATGAATGATATGTCCGTAACCATGAAAGAAATGTCCGGGCAGATGGACAAGGGAACGGCAGACCCGGCCATGATGACAAAAATGCAGGAGCGGATGAAAACCATGAATCAGATGATGGATAATATGCAGAAAGGCGATAAATAAAATGAAGCATGGAGTAAAAGACTATTTTTTTCGGGCAGGATGTAAATGAGACCAAAAAAAATGAAGATGTTTTCGGGGACCGGTTTTCCGGATCACAGAATTTTTAGATTGGCCGTTTATGTTCTGTTCATTTTTTTGTTCAGCGTCATATTGGTTCCTTTGGCTGCTTCGGCAAATATGGGACGCGGGTATATTGACCTGGGCGGAGGTTATAAAACCGGTGATTTCGGCACTCCAACAACATCGAACCTCTATTATCTCTCATCGATCATTGGATATGGTGAGCCCCGGTACGATATCAGTGTTAATATACCTTATCTATTAATCATGAATAAAATTAACAGCCAAAATACTTCTGAGTACGGCCTTGGAGATATCATCCTGAGGGGAGGCAGTTCAATAGTCCCGGAAGGGGAATCCGGTTTTTCTCTCTATTGGGCTTTGGCAGTCAAGCTGCCGACTGCCGACAATACTAAGGGTCTTGGTACCGGGGAAGCTGATTATGGTTCATTCGTAAAGATGAATCAGGTACTAATGAAATTAAAATTTTCGCTTGTAGGCGGGTATATAAAAATTGGCGACACAGCTGATATTAATTACAATGATATTTATCTCTATGGATTTGAAATATCAAGGGTCTTCGGGAGCACCGATATTTCAGTATCTTTTGTTGAAAGGAGATCCGCAATCCCTGGCAATCAAAATGCCCGGGAGATTACCATAGGAATTTTCCATGTATTAAACATGGATTACGCGGTTAGAGGGAGCGCCTTTAAAGGCTTGAACAAAAGCAGTCCGGATTTCGGCATTGATCTGGGTATCGTAAAATGGTTTTAATGAATTTGCCGGATACATTGTGTTTTATTCATAAAAATTCATATTTGGCGGTGATAAACAAGTGGAAAGAATAAAATCGGAGGGAAAATATTTATGCTAAAAAATATTTACTGTTTCAGGTAGGGAGTGTTTGATTGATAATTATAAATCAAAGTATTTTCAGAATTACTGTATTGATTAATATTAAAATTAAAGGAGATTTCGATGAAAAAGAAAATCATACTCGCAACATTTACATTTCTATTCGCAGCCTCATTGCTGCATGCTGAACCCGATACCCTGATAAAATCAGAAATTGAAAATGGAGGCTACATAGCCCCGGTATTGAAATTCTCTCAGATCAACAAGGAACTTGGGATATTCGGCGGTTGGAAACTCGGCTGGATAATAAACCACTCATTTTCGATTGGTTTTAGCGGAAACATGCTATTCAACAGCCCGGATTCAATAAAAGATGAGAACAACAACAGGATATACATGGGATACATGGGTGGTCTGATCGAATACATCATAAACCCGGATAAACTGGTCCACTTTTCATTATCAGCGCTCATCGGAGGGGGCGGAACGGGGACGAATACCAATACCAATACCAATACCAGTGGCAACAGCAATGGTTACATGATGGGAGGAAACTTTAATCGTTTTTTCGTAGCGGAGCCGGAAGTTAACCTGGTGGTCAATATTATCAAAAATTTAAGATTTTCCGTCGGTGTCGGGTACCGTTTCATATACGGGGGCGCAACGGGCGGGATCAGCGATAAAAACCTGGGAGGTGTTACGGGGACCATCGCGCTCCAGGCGGGGATATTTTAAAACATGTTGCAGCGCGGGAAGTCAGAGGGAATGCCTTTATAGGCTTTAGTAAAAGCAGTCCTGAATATGGTATTTCTAAATGCCGGGAAGGAGTAAATTGCTGATATGATAATGTTAGATTAATATTTGACGATGGACTTTTAGTCATAAATAAATTTTGATGTAAAGGATTAACATAAACGATGAAAGCAATAGCCCTTCTTTCCGGCGGCCTTGATTCAACCCTTGCTGTCCGCATCATCCTTGACCAGGGGATTGATGTGGAAGCCCTGAAGTTCACCTCGCCCTTCTGCCAGTGCGATAATAACGGCAGGTGCTATTCAAATGAAGTGGCGAGAGAGTTCAACATCCCGATTAAGACCATGGCCAAGGGAGAGGAGTATCTCGAAATCATAAAAAATCCAAAGCATGGTTACGGCTCAGGGATCAATCCATGCATAGATTGCAGGATATTTATACTTACAAAGGCCAGGGAATACGCTGAAATCACCGGTGCGGATTTCGTATTCACCGGAGAGGTCCTCGGCCAGAGGCCCATGAGCCAGCACCGGAAGGCGCTTGAAATAATTGAGAGGGAGGCCGGGCTGGAAGGGAAGCTGCTCCGGCCCCTCTGCGCCAAATATCTGCCGGAAACCGAAGCTGAGAAATCGGGATGGGTCGACAGGGCGATGTTGCTGAATATCCAGGGGCGCGGGAGGCGGGAGCAGTTTAAGCTTGCTAAAAAGTACAATATAAATAATTTCTCATGCCCTGCAGGCGGCTGTCTTCTCACGGATAAAAATTTTGCAGGAAAAATCAGGGATTTCCTTTCATATAATGAAGATATCACCTATTCGGATATTGCCCTGTTGAAAATTGGAAGACATTTCAGGTGGAATAAAAACAAAATTATTTTAGGCAGAAATGAACAGGAAAATGACGCATTGAAAAGGATAAAAAATTCCAATGATCTTTTTTTTGAAGCAGCCGGCTGCATGAGCCCTTCGGCAATACTTCAGGGTGAGGCGAATCCGGATTCAGTGAGGCTTTGCGCAGAGATGACATCAGCCTATTCAAAAACGGATAAAGACAAGGTTGATGTAAATTATTATCAGCATGACAAAGTCACTAGCATCAGAGTAACGAAAATGGATAAAAACGGGTTTGCGGGATATAAAATTTAATATGATTATTATCAAAAGATTTTGTATTATTTCACAATAACCTATAAAGAAAATTCGTAAGAAAAATATGTTAATAAATGATCCTGCAGTGTTTTTTTTAAAAATTTTTCGCCGGAGTCATGGAAACTTGAGTAGAGGTCTTGGGCAATTTTCATGAAACAGTCGAGCAGTTCAGGATCAAAGTGAGTTCCTCTTCCATCACTCAAAATGTTCAACGACTTTTCCAGGGATAAGGATTCTTTATATGGCCTTTTTGATGTGAGCGCGTCAAAAACATCGGATATAGAAAATATTCTTACGGTCACTGGGATATCATCTTCTTTCAAACCCTGCATGTAGCCTGAACCATTGAATTTTTCATGATGATAACGGACAATGTTAACGGCATCCTTGAGCCATTCATAATCATTTATGATTTCCTCTCCATGGGTTACGTGGGTTTTCATTATTTCAAATTCCGGATCTGTCAATTTTCCTGATTTGAGTAGTATTGTGTCGCTAATTGCTATCTTTCCCACGTCGTGCAGAAAAGCCCCTTTAATTAATTCTCTCATCTCATCATTGTTTAAACCAATCGACTCCCCGAGTTTTATTGAATATAATGTTACCCTGTAGTTATGTATATTGGTATCACTGTCCCTCTTTGCTATGGCGTTGCCGAGAACCTCAAGCATCCCGATATTCGCATGTGATAAATCAATAGAAAATTTTACTAAATTTTTATTGAGATAAATAACGATGGGATAAAAAACGACAGTTACTATGAGGATGATTGTTATTACCATGATCTGGGAAAATAAAATTCTGGAATTTATATCAGACATGATTCCAGATTCTACTTTAAATATGCCTTCAAAATAACCGGTTAAACTACCGTTATTGTTTAATGGTGCTGAAACATGTACATACATTTTTCCGGAGCTGTGGATACTGTCATGCTGGAAATCATTGCTGGTCAAAAGGTCATGCTTATGTTTATTCAAAATGTTTTCTAATGAATAAACCTCTGTTTTAGTTAATTTGATGATTTGTTCTTTATTTTTACCCTGTATTTTCGCTATTGTAAAATTGCTCCTTTCAAAATATTTTTTTATGTCGTTGAGAATTTTTTCATTTCCCGGATTATCAATAAGATGCAGTGCATCCGTTGTGACGAATTTGTTTACTTCTTCATGGGCCAGATTCTTAATATAAAAATCAATTTTTTTGTGTTCCAGAAAATATACAGCTGTACCTAAAATCAAAGACAGTCCTATCCATACAAATCCCAGCCTGATTATCAGTTTTTTTTTGATATTTTTATGCAATTTGCTGCCTTTATTTTATACATTTAATAAAATTGGTAATATATTTCATTGAACAACTTGAATTGTGCAACTTCATGAAATATTAAAATCAATTTTATATAATTCAAAATCATGACTTTTTGTCAAGGAATTCATTATTAAAATTAATTGTAACAATTTATTGGTTGACCTTTCATAATGTCAGGCCATGATGACTTATTTATAAAAGATTTGCCTTATGATAAATGTATTTAATATAAAATTAAAGAGAAACATATTAACGGCCGCGCTGGTGGGCGTGATTTTAATCATGTCTATGGGGCATGTCTGTTTCTGCGCTGCTGATTCCGGCATTTCAGAGAAGAAAAACATTCATCATGGCTGTTCCCAATCTTCTCAGAAGCAGGAGACAAAGAATAATTTTGTTCTTAAAAATTCATGCTGCTGCGGAGAAGGTAAATATGAAATTCAGCTCATAACCGGTATATCAGATTCCTATTCCCTTAATGAAAAACAGAAATTTCATGATACGTTTAATATTTTTTCCGATGGGAATAAAGTACTGTCAAATATCGACTTACATAGTAACGGAAGTTTTAATACAAAGTATTATCTCTTGTTGCGATCAATCTTCACAGACGACCTCCATATCAAGCATTCTTCTTTTCTGATTTAAATCCTTCATTACATCATCATAACCAAAAAATTAGCCGGCAGATGTCTAAATTTGAATATTTAGCCAGGCGCGCATGGCTAATTTTATATCCTGGGTTAATAATAGTTTCTAAAAAATTATTTTATGATTAAATTAAATTTCTTTAAAAAAAGGAGTAATGTAATGGCAAAGAATATCAACAATCCAAAAAATAATGAGGAGAGGATACAATCAAAGAAAGATAGCATCTTAAAAGAGAAGTCAAAAATATCAATGTTTCATATAATCACAATCGCGCTTATTATCGCTGCTGGGGCAGCATTTATTATAAGCAACATTGACAAGGGTAAGAGTAGTTTTCAGGCGGATGATCGTTCATCCAGGCAGAATGTACCGGTTCAAATGACTAATCTGACAGATTCTGGTTCGAAAGACGTGGTTTATGATTTATCATCTTTTGATGATGAGAAGGCAAAATTTTTCCAATATCAATATCAGAATGGAAATATCAATATCAAATATTTCATCATGAAAAGCGCAGACGGCAAGATCAGGGCAGCCTTTGATGCCTGCGACGTTTGCTGGAGAGAGGGGAAAGGTTATACTCAGAAAGGCGATAACATGATATGCATTAATTGCGGGAACAGGTTCCCCTCGAACAAGATCAATGTGATAACAGGAGGATGCAACCCGGGAACCCTGGTCGTATCAGTACAGAACGGGAAGATTGCAGTAAAACAGGATGAAGTCCTTAAAGGGGCAAAGTATTTCAACTTTGCAAGGAGAGGATAGCATAATGAAGCTGAAAGATATTGCAGTAAAAAACCTGCTGAGGAGAAAAGCCAGGGCGGCATTTCTCCTCACCGGGCTTCTCATCGGAGTGGCAACCGTAGTGGCTATCGTGACCTACGGCGACATCATGGAAAATGATATTTCACACAAGCTGGACAGGTACGGGGCAAACATTCTGATTGTTCCCAAAACCGAAAATCTCGCACTCTCCTATGGCGAGGTTTCTATTGGCGGAGTTTCTTTTGACACGGAAGAGATTCATGAAAAAGATCTGGCAAAAATTTCAGGTATAAAAGATGCCTCAAATATTGCTGCCGCAGGCCCCATGGTTCTCGGTGTCGTAACCGTGAACGGCAGAAAAGTGCTCATGGCCGGAGTAAAGTTTGATGAAACAAAAATCCTCAAACCCTGGTGGAAAATTGACGGGAAAATACCCGGCGACAATGAAGTCATCCTTGGTTCAACAGTCTCCCAGCTTGTAGGCCTGAAAACGGGTGATACCATCGACATCAAGGGGAGAAAAATGGCCGTGACCGGAACAGTCCAGTCCACGGGTTCCCAGGACGACCAGCTCATTTTTACAAAGCTTGGAACAGCCCAGAAAATTCTCAACAAGGAAGGAAGGATTACCATGGCCGAGGTTGCGGCCCTGTGCAATGCCTGCCCGGTGGAAGACATGGTGAGCCAGATCTCCGAGGTCCTGCCCGGCGCAAGGGTAATGGCAATACAGCAGGTGGTGAAGGGCCGGATGGAGACAGTGAACCAGTTCAAAAAATTTTCCTACAGCGTATCTATCGTGATCCTGCTTATCGGGAGCCTTGTTGTGCTCGTTACAATGATGGGGAGCGTAAAGGAGAGGACCGACGAGATCGGCATATTCAGGGCCATAGGATTCCGGAGGAGCCACGTGATGAAGATCATATTCATCGAAGCAGGAATTGTATCGGGAGTGGCAGGCATTTTGGGCTATTTTATCGGGCTTGCACTGACCATGGGCGCGGTGAAGGTTTTTTCCGAGGGTCATGGTATGCAGGTTCCCATCCAGCCTGAAACGGCAGCAGGTGCGCTTATACTGGCGCTTGTGATAGGCCTTGGAGCGACCATATACCCGGCACTTGTAGCGGCAAAGCTTGACCCGTGTGAAGCGTTGAGATCATTATAGGAGAATTATTATGAGTTATATATTAGCAGAAAATCTGGTAAAAAAATATGGAACAGGCGAGGCCGCGGTAAAGGCGGTTTCCGGGATATCCTTTAAGATCGAAAGCGGCGAATTCATCGGAATCATGGGTGAATCAGGTTCGGGAAAGTCGACAATTCTTTCTATATTAGGCGCGATGAACAGCCCCACAGAGGGAAATCTGATTATTGACGGAATGGATATATACTCACTGTCCATGGACCAGAAGGCCGATTTCAGGAAGGAGTTCCTCGGGTTTGTCTTTCAGAGTTTTCATCTGATGCCATACCTTACCGCAAGGGAAAATGTCATGCTCCCCCTGACAACCACGAACTTCAGTAAAAAGGAAAAAATGGAAATGGCTGATGAGACCCTTGCAAGGGTTGGACTGAAAGGGAAAGAGGGGAGGCTCCCGAATGCCTTGTCAGGCGGTGAGAAGGAGAGGGTTGCAATAGCACGCGCAATTGTAAATGAACCCCCCATTCTTCTTGCCGATGAGCCCACGGGAAACCTTGACACCGCCACAACCATGGAAGTGATGTCGCTTCTGAAGTCATTAAATGAAGAGGGGATGACCATCGTGATGGTGACCCACAACCATGAATGCGCAGCCTTTGCCGGCAGGATTATTGAATTATCCGACGGGAAGCTTGCGAATTATGATCTGAAGCTTGAAAAGTTAAACGCATAATTTTCCGGTAGTGAGCCGTTTTTATTTTTATAATAACAGGAGTTGTAAAAATCAGTTTGGAATTAATTGAAATTTTTTTTGCAAATTTTTATTTAAATAAGTACTTTTGATTCAATAAATTTAATAATATTATGAGGAAAAAATGAAAAAGCATACTTTTACACAATCTATGATAATTCTATTATTTGTCTTCTCTTTAAGTTCAAAATTAGTAAATGCCCAGCATTCACATGGCGGAGGGGGCCACGGAAGCCATGACGATGCCGCAGATGCAGTGAAAATCGTTATAGTTGGAAATATCCAGGCTGCCTTTGAAATCTATGACAAGGCGAAGTATAATGAAATGGCAAAATCGATGAATATGGGTAAATCACCGGCTGACAGGAATTCAAGCCATTTTGTGATAATCAGCCTCATGGATAAATCAGAGATGAAAGTGATTAAAAATGCCTCTGTGGAGGTTGAAATAACTACGCCAGGTTTTGCCAGGATAAAGAAGAAGGCCCATGCAATGGAAGGGGGCGGGATGTCCCATTATGCTTCCGATTTTCAGATGAACCAGGCTGGCAATTACAAAGTCATAGCCGAGATAAATCTGAACGGCAAAAAAATAAAAGCCGAGACGGATTTTACGGTTAAGTAATAGGGTATAATCAGTTTTTTAAACCGGGTTATACCGGTTGAGTGAAAATAAAAAAAGGAAAAATGTATGTATTTCAGAATCATTCCCATTTTTTTTGTCCTGATTTTTACCGCCGCCTTCGCCGGCGACGCGGAACAATTCCAGGAAATCCAGAAAACCGTGCTGGCCAATAATTCGAAGATAAAGGCCATGGAGCAGGAGGTCCACATGTACCGGAACCAGATATCATCCAGTTCCGCGCTGGAGGATCCCAAACTCAAGCTCGGGGTGAACAATGTGCCTATCACGAATCCGGGATTTAAGATGGATTCCATGACCTCCAAGGAGATTGGAATCTCACAGATGATACCGCTGGGCGGGAAGCTCGGGCTCAAGAGCGCCATCGCGGAAAAAAAATATAAGATTGCCCAGGAAAGATTGAGAAAGGAAAAAGCGGAACTCCTCCACATGGCCAGGATGAACATCTATGAGCTCCTCTACATCCGCGAATCCATAAAAATTATGGAAGAGATAAAGTCCCAGATCAAGCTCTTTGTCGATAGCGAAATCGCCGCCAATAAATCGGGCACCGGGAGCCTGTCAAACGTTATCAAGGCAAATATCGAATATAACATGGTTGATGAAGGGCTCATCTCCCTCAAACAGAAGGAGAGGGATGTAACGTCGAAGATCGATTACCTTGCCGGGAGCCCAGTGTCCATCGAAGGGATGAACCTCCATGATGATGTACTCAAAGAGATTAAGGCCGGGGACCAGGCAGCAGGGGTGCTGTCGTCCAATCCTGACATGAAGATACTGGCCCTTGAAAAGGAGATTAGCCAGGATGACGTGAGCCTGAAGACCCGTGAATATGTTCCCGACATGGAATTCGGGTTCTCGTACATGCAGAGGGAAAAGACGCCCATGAGCAAGGGAGACGACATGTTTTCAGCCATGGTTATTTTCAACATCCCGGTGTGGAGCCTGTCAAAGAACAGGCCCATGGTCGAGGAGATGAAGAATAAGCTTGCCATGAGCCAGAACCTTCTGAGCGACAGGAAAAACTCGCTTGTATACAGTGTCGATTCAATCACGTCCAGGCTGAATAAGTGGTCGTCGCTGTACGTTTTATATAAGGACCAGATCATTCCCCAGGCCGAGCTCTCCGTGGAGACGAGCCACAGCCAGCACATGGCCGGCACCAGGGAGTTTATGAGCGTCATTGACGGGATCAGGATGCTGTTGAAATATAAAATAGACATGAGCATGGTTAAGAAGGAATATTATGCTGATATGTCTGAATTACATATGCTCACGGGCGGGGAGATACTCAAATGAGAACAATAAAAAAAATGAATAAATGGATAAAATTTTTAATGGTGATAGTTATCCTGGGCACAGGGGCCTATTTCACTGCCAGGTACGCGGAAAAACTCCATGTCCATGACAAGGGGGGTGAGGTGAAATATTACTGCCCCATGCACCCGCAGATAGTGCAGGACAAGCCCGGGAGCTGCCCCATATGCGGCATGACTCTTGTGCCGCTGAAGAAGGACGACTCTGCAGTGAGGGTGGAGAAAAAGAAGAGAACCATGTACAAGTCCACCATGAACCCCGGCGAGGTGAGCGAAAGGGCCGGGAAGGATTCCATGGGCATGGAGATGGTCCCCTTTGTGGTGGACGATAGTGACCGAGGACCGGCGGGCCTCTCGTCCATTCATGTTGCTTCGGACAAGCGCGCCCTCCTTGGCCTGAAATTTGAGGCAGTGGCGCGGAGGGACCTTTACCGCGAGATAAGGTCAACCACGAAGATCGTGGCAGATGAAACCAGGATGTACAAGGTGACGACAAAGGTGAGCGGCTGGGCAGAGGAACTCTATGCGAACCAGACCGGGATGTACATCAAAAAAGGGGACCCCCTCCTTAAAATTTACAGCCCCGACCTTTTGAGCGCGCAGCAGGAATATCTCTCGTCTTTAAAAGCGGCAGACAGGTACAAAACGCTGAAAGACTCCTCCATGAAGGATACCTTTGAGGACCTCAAACACTCGGCCAGGGAAAAGCTCAAGCTCCTGGACATAACCGACGGGCAGATAATGAAACTGGAGAAATCGGGTCAGATCGACCGTTACATGATGCTCTATTCGCCGGTGTCGGGCTTTGTCATTGAGAAGATGATCCTCCCGGGCCAGAAGGTCATGATGAACGATTCCCTCATGACCATTTCGGACCTTTCAGTTGTCTGGGGGGAGATAGACATCTATGAATCGGACCTCCCCTATGTGACAAAGGGGCTCCATGCCGAGCTGACGCTTCCCTACTGGCAGGACAGAAAATTCAACGGCAGGATAACCTTCATCCTCCCCTTTCTTGACAAGGATTCCAGGACCAACAAGGCAAGGCTCGAGATCCCTAATCCCGGGTTCATACTGAAACCGCAGATGTTTGCCGATGCCACGATAAAATACAGCCTGGGAAACACCACCGCTGTCCCTGAATCAGCGGTCATACGGAGCGGCACCAGGGACTATGTGTTCAAAGAGGGGAGCGAAGACAGCATCATCCCGGTGGAGATAAAAATCGGGCCCCTGAGCCATGACGGTTATTACCAGGTGATGTCAGGGCTGAGCCCCGGCGACATGGTGGTAACCACAGCCAATTTTCTCATAGATTCCGAATCATCCCTCAAGGCCGTTTTCAAGGCGGCAACGGATTCAGCTGCCGATACAATTTCAGGATCATCATCCAAAACATCACCAAAGTCATCATCCGGCACAACGGACCACTCGGGGCATAAACAATGATAAAAAAACTTATATACTTTTCAGCGCACAACAGGCTGCTTGTAATTTTTATGCTCGTGACGGTCATGATGTTCTCTGTTTATGCCATGAACAACATCCCCCTTGACGCGATCCCGGACCTCAGCGACACCCAGGTAATCATCTATTCGCGGTGGGACAGGAGCCCGGACATCATCGAGGACCAGGTGACCTACCCCATCATATCGTCCCTCCTCGGTGCGCCCAGGGTAAAGGCCATTCGGGGATACAGCGACTTTGGTTACTCCTATATCTACGTGATATTTAACGACGGTACCGACGTCTACTGGGCAAGGAGCAGGGTGGTGGAGTACCTCTCGAAGATACAGGGGAACCTGCCCCAGGGGGTTAAGACCGAGATAGGCCCCGACGCCACCGGGGTGGGCTGGGTCTTCCAGTATGCCCTGATTGATAAGAGCGGAAGGAAGAGCCTTGCCGACATACGCACCTACCAGGACTGGTATTTCAAGCTGGCCCTCCAGAGCGTCCCCGGAGTTTCCGAGGTTGCGTCCATCGGAGGTTTTGAGAAGCAGTACCAGATCACCGTAGACCCCAACAGGCTCGCGTCCTACGGCCTCTCCCTTCTCAATGTAATTGATGCCATCAAAAAAAATAATAATGAAATGGGGGGCCGCCTCATTGAATGGTCGGGCAAGGAGTACATGGTCAGGACCAAGGGCTATGTAAAGAATGTGTCTGATCTTAAGAAAATTTCCGTGAAGAATGTAAAAGGGACGCCCATCTATCTTGAAAACGTGGCGAATATTTCCCTGGGCCCGCAGATACGGAGGGGGCTCCTGGATTTTAACGGCCTGGGCGATGCCGTGGGGGGCATCGTTGTCATGCGCCAGGGAGAAAATGCCCTTAATGTCATTAAAAACGTAAAGGCAAAAATCGCGGACCTCAAGTCTTCGCTCCCCGAGGGCGTTGAGGTGGTCATCGCCTATGACAGGTCCGAACTTATCAATAAGTCTATTGATAATTTAAAGGGGGAGCTCCTCATGGAGATGGCCGTGGTGAGCATTGTTATCCTTTTTTTCCTCTGGCACTTCCCATCGGCGCTGGTGCCCATAGTGACGATTCCTATATCCGTAGTCCTGGCATTCATCCCCATGTACTTCATGGGGATCTCATCGAACATCATGAGCCTTGCAGGCATCGCCATTTCAATCGGAGTGCTTGTGGACGGGGCGATTGTAGAAGTGGAAAATGCCTATAAGAAAATCGAGCTCTGGATTGAGGGGGGGCGCATTGGCGATTTTCACGAAGTGCGCCTTGAGGCCCTCATGGAGGTGGGGCCGTCGGTTTTTTTCTCCCTCCTGGTAATTGCCGTATCCTTTCTGCCGGTTTTTACCCTTGTCGATCAGGAGGGGAGGCTCTTTACCCCCCTTGCATGGACCAAGACACTGGCCATTGGCCTGGCCGCGCTCCTTGCGGTTACCCTGGACCCGGCAATCCGCATGCTCTTCAGCAGGGTGGACCCCTTTAAGATAAAGCCGGCATGGGTTGCGAAAATAGTCAATACCGTGGCAGTGGGGAAATATTATCCCGAAGAAAAACACCCCATCAGCGTTGTTTTATTCAGGCTCTATGACAAACCGTGCCGCTGGGTACTGGAGCATCCGGTTAAAATGATCTGGATAGCAATCCTTATCATGGCTCTCACCGTTCCTGTTTATTTGAAGCTGGGCTCCGAGTTCATGCCGCCCCTGAATGAGGGGACAATACTCTACATGCCCACAACGCCTCCGGGCATTTCGGTCACCGAGGCCCGAAACCTCCTCATGATCCAGGACAGGATCATCAAGTCCTTCCCTGAGGTCGTCACGGTTTTCGGCAAGGCAGGCCGGGCTGAAACATCAACGGACCCGGCCCCCTTTTCCATGATGGAGTCCACCATAGTGTTGAAGCCCAAGGAGGAGTGGAGGGAGAAACCAAGATGGTACTCGTCCTGGGCGCCGGGATTTTTCAAGGCTTTTCTAAGGCATATCTGGCCCGACCGCATATCCTACGAAGAGCTCATCAACCTCATGGATGCGGCGGTGCAGATCCCGGGCAACACCAATGCCTGGACAATGCCCATAAAGGGGCGAATCGACATGCTTACCACGGGCGTGAGGACTCCCATCGGGATAAAGATATTCGGGTCCGACCTGAATGAAATCCAGCGCATCGGTATGGAGATAGAGACACTGCTCAAGGGCCTCAAGGGGACCAGGAGTGTTTATGCCGAGAGGGTGGGGGGCGGGTACTATGTAGATTTTATTCCAAGGAGGGAGGACCTGGCGCGGTACGGCCTCTCGATTGAAGATCTGCAGATGGTAATTCAAAGCGCCATTGGCGGAGAGACCATCACAACTACCGTAGAGGGGAGGGAGAGGTATTCCGTAAATGTCCGTTATCCCAGGGACCTCCGCACCGATATAAACTCGCTTCAGAGGGTGCTGTTAACCACCATGGACGGGCAGAATATACCTGTCATGCAGGTGGCCGATATAAAACTGAATTACGGCCCGTCAATGATACGCGATGAAAACGGCATGCTGGCAGGATATGTCTATGTCGACATAACAGGGAGGGACATCGGGGGTTACGTGGAAGAGGCTAAGGAGATAGTGAAGAAGAATATCAAAACCGGTCCCGGGTACACCATCGTCTGGAGCGGGCAGTATGAAAACATGCAGAGGGTTACGGAGAGGCTGAAGATAATACTCCCGATAACCATATTTCTCATTTTCCTGCTCCTCTACATGAATACCAAGTCCGTATTCAAGACAGCCCTTGTCATGTCTGCAGTACCCTTTTCCCTTGTGGGGGCCATATGGCTCATGTATATACTCGGGTACAACACATCAATCGCGTCATGGGTGGGGATGATTGCCCTCATGGGCCTTGACGCCGAGACCGGCGTGTTCATGCTTCTTTTTCTCGATCTTTCATACAATGATGCCGTGAAGAATAAGAAAATGAAAACTCTTACCGATCTCAAGGAGGCCATTGTCCACGGGGCGGTGAAGCGCATACGGCCGAAGATCATGACCGTTGCAGCGGCTTCAATGGGCCTCCTTCCCATCATGTGGTCACTGGGCGAGGGGGCCGATGTGATGAAGAGGATTGCCGCTCCCATGATCGGCGGGCTTTTTACTTCTTTTATTATGGAGCTCATGGTCTATCCGGCAGTGTACCTGTTATGGAAGAAGAAGGGTGTGGCGGATTGATGAGGGATACCGGCGAAACGGAGAGAATCAGAAAAATTTAATCAAGGAGATTCAAGAATGACAATACTATTACTTCTGGGAATTGTGAATTTCATTTTAATACTATTCCAGATTTTATCGGGGTTCCATATTATTAAAATTAAAAATCAGTTACACAGAATTGCCGGGATCATGCTTGCATGTACGGCATTAACACATGGGCTCATCGCTCTTCTATCTCAAGTGAAGCATGTGCATAATTGACAAAATTTGTAAATATACACAGGGTTCCTGAAGGAATTGAACCTGCACGGTTCAGCGAATATTCTATCAAGATCTTCACCATCATCCCCTCGCGGAACGGCATCAAGAAAGCCATCAAGCGGGGTGATTTTTATATTGATGGGGTCCAGGCTGAAACAGGGACATGGGTGAAACCGGGCCAGACCATTGAACTTCGCGAATCGGACAGGGCTGATGTCCCCGTTTACCGCGCAGAATTGACTACAGTATATGAAGATGATCATATCGCCGTTGTTAATAAACCTGCCGGAATGGCGGTGAGCGGCAACAGGTTTAAAACCATTGAACATGCCCTTCCGTATAATCTGATTAAATCATCGGAACATGATGCCCTTAAAAGGCCCGGACCGGTACACCGACTTGACCTGCAGACAAGCGGCCTCCTCCTTGTTGCAAAGACAATCTGCGCCCAGGTTAATCTCGGGATGCAGTTTGAAGCCAGGAAAATCAAAAAGAGGTACAGGGCCGTGGTCAAGGGGAGAATCGAAAGCCCGGGCAGGATCGTTGCAGACATAGACGAACGGTATTCCGAAACAGAGTATGCCCCTCTTAAAAGTGTGAGGTCGATAAAAAACGGCTGGGTGACACTGGCCGATCTTTTCCCCGGGACCGGGAGGACTCATCAGCTCCGCAGGCACATGGCCGGGGCCGGATATCCGGTTATCGGTGATAAACTGTACTGCGCTGAAAATGATCTCTACCGCGGGAAGGGGCTGTTTCTGGCAGCTGTTGAACTCTCATTCGTCCATCCTGTTTCCGGGGTCCCGGTGAATGTAAAAATTGATGAGCCGGTAAAGTTCAGGACCTTTATGGAGAGGGAGGAGAGGAGATGGAAGAGGCTTTATGAAACAGGTATATAACTGGAGCCGCAAAGTGAACTGAATTTGACTTCGTTGTTTTAACAAAAAGAATAACCACGAAAGGCACGAACGCTACGAAAAAAGGAGGTTAATATTTTTTCGTATTTTTCTTGATTTTCGTGGTTAAATTATTTATTCATAATTGATTCCCAATAACCAGTATTTCTGTTATATGGAGAAATCCGCCATTGCGGTAAACTTTTTCCCGTCCAGGGTAATCACGGCATTGATTAAATATTTTCCCGGTGCCTTCATCTGAAAACCCGCGGCATAGTGGAACATCCCCTGTCCTTCCATGACATGGGCCTTTTTCTTTGCCATGCTTTTATCGGGAGACATGACTTCTACGTCAATGGAACCATTTTTTATCACTGAATTTGTTGTCTTGTTCATCAGGCTTATAACAATGAAATGATCCGAGGTGCTGTCAGCGGTACTCTTTACCTTCATATCCTTTTCCATGGCATCATGCTTTGCTTTATCGTAGAGCTCAAAGGCTGCCTGGATATTGTCCACCAGGACTATTTTTATGTTGGCTGGCTGCGTTGTACCCATGGTTCCATGGCTCCCGCCGTGGGATTGATGGTCCCCTTTTGAACAGCTTGAGAACATAATGAGGAAAAGGGCCGGGGCAAGGTAAGATATTTTGTGTTTCATTTTATTCTCCTTAAAAATAATGTTATTTCTGATCAGGTGGGTACTATCTGATATTGATACCCCATTGGCAAGATTAATTTTTACATTAATTAATTATCGTCATCAAGGATCACCAGTTTATCGGATTGCCGGTATTTCCGAATTGTATGCCCATAACCCCGGCCCACATTGGCAGGCTCATTGTAATCCCCCTCCATGAATAGGGCAATGGGCTCTAAATATTCATAAAAAATTCATAAATAGCTTAAAAAAAACATATTATTATGTAATTCATTAACGGTAATAACTGATAAAAAAACTGAAAAATGGGCAGAAGACTTAAGCTATAACTTTGCTCATCAGATATGCAGCAGTTTGATTATCGTTATTATACATAATCAGCTTGTATAGGCTGATAAAATTATTATTGTTATAAACAATATTTGGAGGTTTATTTTTAATGAAAAATTCATTAAGAATTTCAATGTTTATTTTTACCTTTTCGGTAATAATGTCCGGTGTAAAAACATCCTTCGCTTCGGGCACAAGGATGAAATCACTGGGTATGACTTCGGATACCTACTGGATGCTGCAGAAGGATACGGCGTATGCGAATTTTAATCCTTCGTACTATGTACAGTTTACCAGCAGGGCATCTTTCAATGAAACTTCTGCAGGGGTTTCAACAGCCAACATTTATGTTAAACCGGTGGATGATCTGATGGTTGTTATTAATGCCAATGGAGCTTCATTATCTAATGGCGATGCCGGTACTACAGCATACAACCAGTTTCAGCAGTTACCTGCTGCATTGAACTCAACAAACATGGCAGTGCGGGAGAATTACAATGTAAACGCCGCCTACAAAATGGGCCCCATGGGTGTTGGCTTCAGGTACGGAACAGCTGACAGGCTGGACAAGAATGTAACGGCAAATACAACAAATGAAAAGGCCGTTGATACCTACCAGGCCGGCTTCTTCATGGATCTTGGCAGCGGAATGGACTTTGACGTGGCATACAAAATGACCAATTATGCTTACGATCAGAAAGGAACTGCCGTTGCCGGCAATGAATATAAGGCAGCCACTTCCGACAGTGACATTACTGCCCGTTTCAACATGGCACTTAGCCAGACCAACAGTGTCCATGTATGGCTGAGGTACAACCCTATGGACAGGACAGATAAACTTGCCGGAGTGAAAACTACCTATACCATCAATAAAACCAGCGCCGGTATTTCCGATGAATTAAAATTCGCGGGAAATGCCTTTGCCTATTTCGGTTTTCTCTACGAGATGATCTCCGAAGAGAAAAAAATCACCGGTTCAAAAACTACTATCGATACAGCAAACCTTGGATTCACTATGGGCGCTCAGGCCAACCTAACGAAAAACCTGTCTATGACCCTTGGCGCAAACAGGGTATGGGACCAGGGTATCACAACCAAGGCTACCGGCCAGGATAAAAAAGAACAATTGAAGGATTCCGGCGCTGCGAACGGAAATGCCAATGGCACGTTCGGCCTTCAGTACAAGATGGGACACTGGTCACTGGAAGCATTGGTTCAGAGAAGCTTCCTGACAAACGGGCCTTTCCTGATTACCGGCAACTCAACAGCCAGCTGGGCAGCAGAGGTTAATATCACCTATGTTTTTGGAACAGAAGCAAAATTTGAAGAAGAAAAGAAATAATTATTTCCGGCTGCTGCTGAATAGGATTCTGGAAAAAATGGTTCAGGGCATTGGGTAAAAAGAATGAGCAAATTTAGAAGGAACATCCGACAGGCAGCAACTTTTGTAAATTATCCAGAAATGCCCGGTATCAGCCGCGCATTTCTGGATATTAAAAGGAAGCGTATATGACAAATATCAGTACATTAAATATACTCTTTTTATGCACAGGAAATTCATGTCGCAGTCAGATGGCTGAAGGACTTGCAGCAGCTCTTAAGGGGTATGCCATTACTGCATATTCAGCAGGGACAGCGCCTAAGGGGATTGACCCCCTGGCTGTAAAGACAATGAAAGAAATAGGCATTGATATATCGGGGCAACGTTCAAAACACCTGAATGAACTAGCGGGGATTGACTTTGACTATGTCATCACTCTCTGCGGGCATGCAAACGAGACGTGCCCGGTTTTTCCGGGGAAAACAAAAAAAGTGCATGCTGGTTTTGATGACCCTCCGGCTCTTGCAAAAAATGCATCCAATGAAGATGAAGCTATGGTTTTTTACAGGCGGGTCAGGGATGAGATGGTATCTTTTATTAAAAAAATGCCCTCATTATTAGAATCCATGAATTAACATGAATGTATAATATATCTATGGAATTTTTAATATTTTTATACAATTTTGTATTATTCATGTTCTTAATGCACATGATATTAAAATTTAACAATGCAGATTAGGAGACTGACACTCATGCCCGCTGGTGCATAGGGTCATTTGTTATTGAGAGGCATCATATATTCAGGATGAGAAAAACATGTTTTTAAAGCTGTGGAATATTGTAATGTACTCGGTGCTGTCTGTAATAGTTTATATGTTTTTGTATTTATATCTGAAAAAAATCAAGGAGGATTTCACTATCCTGGGAGATTTATGAAAAAGGAATTGATACCTGATTGTCTGGATTATTTTTTTCATAATTCAAAGAATCTGAAAAAAATAAAATTTATTGTTGAAAAGTGCTACAGAAGGTATGATTCGCTTACTCACACATATCTGATTAAAAATAGATTCAATGCCATAAGCAGACTGAAAAAATATCCACGAGTTATCGTCATAGACAGGAGTTCCGATGAATGGTGGAGTGTGGCTGAAGAATAAATAATATCACTCTTATCTGATTCCGTCAATGTGAAATGACCCCTGCCGGATCGGCAGTTAAAAAAAATTACATTACAAGTGGACTGATATTTATTGATTTTGCCTCAGCAGTATCATGGTCATGTCATCCGACTGTGCCTGGTTTTCCTTGAAAGTTTTAATATCTTCAAAGAGTACATGCTTCATTGAATCAAGTTTTTCATTCATGCCGCCAGCTATGGAGTTGAGCACTCTCTTTATTCCATACCGCTCACCTCTGGGATTTATCTGTTCCTCTATCCCGTCGGTGATAATCACCATTACGTCCCCTTTTTTCAGTTTGAATTTTACGGGAACCGGATTTATGATTTCTGTGATTCCAAGAGGTATCGATTTGTCGTCTGATTTCGGTTTTACGCATTTTCCGTTTCTCAAAATATATGTATAGGAGTGACCCATATCAAACAGCTCCACTGATGAATCTTTTTCATCATAAATAATGAAGGTCCCGGTTATGAATCTTTCGTTGTTGAGAAATTTATTGATATAGGTGTTCAGCGTCTCAAGAAAATTCCTTAATCCAGCGGTAAAATCGTAGAAAATAATAGTCCCCCCGAGGAGAGTTGCCACCATGGCTGCGGACATGCCCTTGCCCGAAATATCACATATGCAGAGGAGCCACCTGTTTCCATCGATTTTTTTTATGGTATAAAAGTCCCCGCCCACCTCGCTTGCCATGAGTGAAGTTCCCGTCATCATCGGTCACGGCTACCATCTGTATTGAATCCCCGATTATCAGGTCGTCCGTCAATTCGCTGATGAGCGTATCCTCGTGTACATAATAATTGCTGCTTGCAATCTTTCCGATGATGTTGCCGCTGAGATTCTCGGGGATTTTTATTTTTATTGTGGAGAGTTTCGATTTTCCCAGTAATGGGGATGATATTTTTCTGTTTTTTAGCGGCATATTCATAATGTTAAATCCGAATGACAAAATATAATCTTTTCGATATTCAATGTTTCTCAACCATCTTCCAGCCCATTATGGTATTGAAAATTATTGTAAATATCAATGAATAATAACAATGAATGCTAAAATTATTTTTTTAATATAAAAAATTTATGAATTATTTGTAAATAGTGATGACTCTAGGTAATCTCTTTCCTCATAATTAATGATAATTTTACTTTATATTTATCAAAAATTTACAATAGCTTTGTAACATGACACTGCTTCCAAAAAGCGCTGCCTCATAGCCTGATTCTTGTTTACCCATCCCTCCATGTGAGTAACACAGGCTATGAAGGCAGACAATTTAACAGGTTAAAATTTGATACACGGACGGAGAAAATAAAACATGAATATTGCGGGTGATTTAGAAATGGACTACAAAGAAAATATTAACCATGAAATTGACTGGGCCTGGGTTCTGGGAATTCTTGATTTCGCATTCCAGCCGATAGTGAATCCATATACCGGCATGACCTATGCAGTGGAGGTTCTTCGGAGAAACACCCAGTCAGCGGGTTTTAAGTCTATAGAAGAATTTTTTGATTCCGCATACTATGCATCGGTCCTGTTTACCATTGATGTGGAACTCAGGAAAAAGGCAGTTGGTAAATTCAAAAAAATTGATTTTTACAAAAAAATAAAAATTTTTTACAACTACGATCCCAGAGTCCATATCATGGACAATTACCAGTTCGGCGCCACCGAGAACATTCTTAAAGAGATGGATTTAAAAAATGAAATTATCTGCCTTGAACTCAGTGAAAAATACAAGTTTGAACCCTTTAATGTATTTAAAAGCACCTTTGAAAACATGAAGCAGAGGGGTTTCAGGATTGCCCTGGATGATTTCGGCGTAGGTTTTTCAAGCCTGGAGCTTTTCTATAACTCGGAACCTGATTTCCTGAAGTTTGACCGGTTCCTCATATCTGACCTGGACAGCGACCCGAAAAAAAGGGCATTCTGCTCCCATCTGCTGAGCCTGGCAAAACTTTTTGGGGTTATGTGCATAGCTGAAGGCGTTGAAACAGAAAAGGAATTTGACATATGCAAGAGACTCGGTTTTGACTTGGTGCAGGGATATTACATTCAAAAGCCCGATGTTAACGCCGCATCAATAGAAATGGTTAACTGCAATGTCAATAACCATAATAAGAATGATAAGAGAAAAATTTCAAACGACTCTGAATTATTAATGAGTGAGATTAAAACTATTGAAACAGTAAATGAAAACGACAGCTTTGAAGATCTGATTAAAAAATTTCATAATAATATCGGCTCTTCTTTTTTCCCTGTTCTTGACGACAATGGGTATCCGCTCGGGATTATTCATGAAAGGGAAATTAAAAAATATGTCTATTCGCCGTTCGGATATAATATTTTAACAAACAAGTCAATATCAAACACCATAAACAAATTTGTTGTGAAATGCCCCATCGTTGATATCAATACGCCCCAGGAGACCATACTTGAGAATCTCATGCACTATCCGGATATAGACGGGGTCATTGTTACCGGCGAGATGAAATATTCAGGTTTCCTGACGCCCCATTCGCTCCTTAAAATTATAAATGAAAAAAACCTGACCAACGCGCGGGAATTGAACCCCCTCACGAAACTTCCTGGAAATATTTTGATAATGAAGTATATAAATAACTGCAGGTTGAATTTCAATATATTCCAGTATTACATATATTTCGATTTTGAAAACTTCAAGCCCTTCAATGACAGGTACGGGTTCAGGCAGGGCGACAGGGTCATATTAATTTTCGCTGATATCCTGAGGAAGATTTTTTTTCTGAAAAAATTCTTTATCGGCCATATCGGAGGGGATGATTTTATGGTGGGGTATTGTTCCGGTGAGAGTACTCTTGAAGACATCCGTGAATTGACTGCCAGTGTTCTGGAAAGTTTTCTTGACAGCATCATCTCTCTCTTTAGTGAAGAGGAGTATTTATCCGGGATTTATTCCTCAAGGGACAGGGATGGGAATGTCAGGGAATTTCCGTTGCTCACAGCCTATGCAGCAGTAGTTGAAGTGAATTTGCTGAGTGAATTTAATGACGGTGAGTTCCAGGATATCATCTCATTAAAAATGGCTGAAATAAAGAAGAAGGCAAAAGAATCGAAAAACAAGATATCTGTTTTCAGCTTTACCGATGTTGATCTTATCTGATGATATATGCATGCTGAGAAAGTAATCTCATGAGGATACCGGTATCTGAAAATTTACAATTTCTTTATAAAATTCATATATTATCATTAAATATAAATTTTACATATTATGTGTAACCGGTTACATTAACAAAATAAGATTTAATCATCAGATGCAGGATATGAACTGATGTGGAATGCATAACCGGTCATGATACGATTACATACATAGGAAAAATATATGAATTATGAAAAGCCTTTCCAGAAAAGTGTGGAGGATGAATTTAAAAAGTTCGTCGATATACAGGCAAACCGGTTCAGCCCGGAAGATACCCTGGCCATAGACCTGCACTGCCACGATTACAACAGCGATGAAACCGATGAACTTATCGGCAGGCTGCTGAACGTGCCGGAAACCTGGCTGAAAACCCAGGAGCTTATGGATATATTGAAAAGAAACGGCTCTGACACCTATACCATAACCAACCATGACAATGCCAGGTCCTGCTTTGATCTCATGGAGAAAGGTGTGGATATCCTGCCAGGCGCTGAATTCAGCTGCCACATTCCCGAGTACAAAACCAGCATCCATGTCCTTACATTCGGGTTCACCCGGGACCAGGAGAAAAAGCTGAACAAGCTCCGCGGTGACCTTTACCTGTTCCAGCGGTATGCCATGGAAAATGATATCCCTACAATATGGGCGCACCCGTTATACTGCTACAGCTTAAAAGGTGAGCTGCCACTTTCATTTTTTAATAAAACAGCCCTCATGTTTGAACGGTTTGAAGTTATAAACGGGCAGCGCGACACATGGCATAATATGCTCACAAAGATTTGGATTGAAAGCCTTACCGAGGAGAGGATCAGGGAAATCTCATCGGAAACGGGCATAGCCCCCGGTGATTTCTGCCGCAGCCCCTTTCACAAGGCCATGAGCGGAGGTTCCGACTGCCACATGGGGATCTATGCCGGGCTGACAGGGACAAAACTCCACGTACCTCAATTGGCTGGAAAGCTGAAGACCATGTCCAGGGCAGGCCTGGCCCTTGAGGCAATCAGGCGGTGCGACATGGCGCCTTACGGCACACTGAACGAGACTGAAAAGCTTACAACTGCGCTTCTCGATTACTTCTGCCAGATTGCCATGTATATGAAGGACCCCGGGATTTTACGGCTGCTATTGCACAAAGGCACACCAAGGGAAAAATTTCAGGGGCTTGTACTGGCAAATGCCTTTTCGGAAATTAAGCAGCACTCGGTGACGATGAAATTTCTTGAAACTTTTCATCAGAGTCTCATGGGGAATGCCCCGGGATTTGCCAAGAAGCTGTTCATTAAAAAGGATTATAAAAAAATTTTTGACCAGGTCCAGGGTATGGCCGTTGTCATGCGCGATAATCCCATAGATGCAGTGCCGAAATTAAAAGAATCTGTTGAATATATCTACAAGGAGCTTTATACCCTATTTTTCAACCGGCTCAAGGTAAAACTTGATTTATTTATACAGGAAAGACTGAAATCCCCCGGGGATTTAAAGGGGTTGATAGAAAATCTGGAACTCCCGAGCAGCGTCAGGAGTTATACGGGAAATTCCAGGAAAAGTTCTGTCAAAGGCTCAAAGGGAATCGAGATGGTAAAGTTCCTGGACGGGCTTTCTTTTCCCTTCCTGGCATCTTCGATTATAGCCGGTGCGTCATTTGCCAGCGCAAGGGTCTTATATAATTCGAGGAATCTTCTTACCGAATTTTCTGAAAAGCTCGGGGTACTCAGGCATCCCAAAAGGATGTTATGGCTTACGGATACCTTTGAGGACAATAACGGGGTATCTATTGTTTTAAAATCCGTATTGAATGAGATCAGGATCCGGAACCTTCCCATTGATCTCCTTGTCTGCAGCAGCACGCTGAAATCCGGGGATCACCTGGTTGTGGTGCCTCCCATATTCGAATTCACGTTCCCTTTTTACGAACAGCAGCCGCTCAGGATTCCCAATCTGCTTGAGGTGCATAATATTTTCAGGGAAAGGGAATACGACAGGCTCATATGCTCAACAGAGGGGCCCATGGGCCTCGTGTCCATTTTTCTGAAAAAAGCCTACCAGGTGCCCGCATACTTTTACATACATACGGACTGGATCATGTTCGCAAAAAAGGTACTTGAGCTTGACAGGCACAACCAGAGCAGGATGAGGCGGATTCTCAGGGCTTTCTACGGCTCCTTTGACGGCCTCTTCGTTCTTAACACCGACCAGCATAAGTGGCTCACAGGAAGGGAAATGGGATTCAGCAAGTCCGTTGTTCATCAGACTGCCCACTGGGTTGATGACGGTTTTGAAGAAAAAAAATCATCGCGTTTGGAATTGTTTAATATCAGGGAGAACGAACATGTCCTGCTCTTTGCCGGAAGGGTCAGTAATGAAAAGGGGGTCATGGAAATTCCGCAAATATACCAGAGGGTCAGGGAAGTCTATCCGGATATCAAACTTGTTGTAGCAGGAGCGGGCCCTGCTGAAGGGGAACTGAAAAAGGCCATACCCGATGCCGTGTACCTGGGCTGGGTTGATCATGACAAGCTTCCCGGAATATATTCAGCAGCGGACCTCCTCATTCTGCCGTCACGGTTCGATACCTTCGGATGTGTCGTACTTGAGGCGATGAGCTGCGGACTCCCTGTCATTGCGTACAAAACAAAGGGGCCCAAGGACATTATCATCCATGACAAAAACGGCTTCCTGGTAAAAACAAAATCGGAAATGGCTGACATGATTATACATTTTTTCAGCAGTGAAAAGATGAGAAAAGTTTTTAAAAAGAGGGCCCTTGAACGGGCAAATCAATACCGGCCCGATACCATTATCAGAAAATTAATGAAAGACATAAATCTTCCCTATGGAGAAGGAAATCACATTGATAAAAAGTGACGGCTGGTGGAAGTATGGAGTAGTATACCAGATCTATCCCAGGAGTTTTTATGATTCAAACGGCGACGGCATAGGGGATATTCCCGGCGTCATTGAAAAACTGGACTACCTGTCCCATCTCGGTGTTGACGCCATTTGGCTCTCACCGGTAAATACGTCACCGATGTTTGACTTCGGCTATGACATAAGCAATTATAATGAAATCGATCCGGTGTTCGGAACCATGAGTGACTACCGGACCCTCATTGATGAATCGCATACGAGAGGCATCCATGTGATTATGGACCTTGTCCTGAACCATACGTCGCACCTCCATCCGTGGTTTGTTGAATCCAGGTCTTCAACAGATAACCCGAAAAGGGACTGGTATATCTGGGATAAAGGAGATGGCGGCAGGCCGCCGAATAACTGGATATCAATCTTCGGAAGTTCAGCCTGGAAGTATGATTCATCTACCGGTGAATATTATTATCATTCCTTTATGGAGGAACAACCGGATCTGAACTGGCGGAATCCCGGCCTGAAGGAGGCCATGTTTGACATGATACGGTTCTGGCTTGATCTCGGGGTGGACGGTTTCCGGCTCGATGTAATCAACCTCCTGATAAAAGATCTGAAATTACGAAATAACCCGGTGCGGTTCGGTATCCCCCTGTTCCAGAAGAACAAATATAACCGGAACCGGAAAGAGCTCCATGGCCTTCTGAGGGAGGTCAGGAAAATACTTGATCAGTATAACGATACAATGTCCGTGGGGGAGATATTCATGCCGCCGCCGGGGGAACCGGAACTCTCGGCAGGGTATCTCGGCAGCGGAGAGGATGAACTTCACCTGGCCTTTGACTTTTCCCTGATATTCAGGTTGTGGAGCGCCCGTTCGTATTACAAGTGCATTGAAAGATGGATGAATGCAATTCCCGTCAATGGCTGGCCATGCCATGTGCTTTCAAACCATGACCAGCCGAGGAGCATGTGGAGATACAACTGGGGGAACGAGGGGGGGAAGAGATCCCCCGTGGCCGCTGCCCTACTCCTGACATTGAAGGGGACACCGTTTATATATTACGGTGAGGAGATAGGGATGAAAAACAGCAGGATAGGAAGAAAGGATATCCAGGATCCCTTCGGGAAAAAGTTCTGGCCACTTTTCAGAGGCAGGGATTCATCACGGACGCCCATGCAGTGGTCCCCGGAGAACAATGGGGGGTTCACCGTAGGAAGATCATGGCTTCCCGTGGGGGTTGATTATAAAACAATAAATGTTAAGAATCAGATGGAGGATAAATTTTCACTCTTAAATTTTTACCGGGATTTAATAGAAATAAGAAAACAAAAGAAAGCCCTGCAACAAGGTGATTGGGTTCCGGTGATGAAGGGGTATAATGGGATTATTGCCTATTACCGTGTTTTTGGCGAGGAAGTGATATTTGTTGCCCTCAATTTTACCGGGAAGATAAAAAATATAAACATACATAACCGGGCGCAATGGAAAAATCTCCTCTCCACCCATAAATCCCTTCATACACATTACACGAATCTGAAATTTTCCCTTGATCCCTATGAGGCGACGATAATTGAAAAAATAGGGCCTTTTAGTTAATTATAATTGATTATTTTTGCTTGAAATTTTGATTATCTTTACAATATCTTTATATTTTCATTATATAAAATTTAGATTCGTAATTATAGTATAGTATGATAAATTTTGAATGCCCTCACCTCCGGCCCACTTCGACAGGCTCAGTGCACCGCCTCTGCCGGAATAGGGAGAGGGGAGTTGGAAACATTCAGGTTTTTAATAAGAAGCCCACGCCCTACCGGGAGAGGGCGCGCAGAGCGCGGTGAGGGCATATTAATTCAGAAAAAAGTAAGTAACAGCGAGAACCATGAAAATAAAAATTAAAGTCAATGACCTCACATTTTATTACGGAGCAAATCCGGCGATAAAAAACATATCCATGGAGATCTGTGAGAACAGCGTCCTGGCCCTCATAGGGCCCTCGGGGTGCGGAAAGTCCACGTTTATAAAATGCATCAACCGGATGAACGATATCATCCAGGATATAAAAGTTGAAGGCGACATAGAGATTGAGGGTGAGTCCATTTTCCAGAACGGGTATGATGTGACGGATCTCCGGCGAAGGGTGGGTATGGTCTTTCAGAAATCCAATCCCTTCCCAAAATCCATTTATGAGAACGTAGCCTTCGGCCTCAGGATAAAGGGGATCAGCAGCCGGTATGACATCGACAGCAGGGTGGAAACAGCCCTGAAAAGGACTGCCCTCTGGGACGAGGTGAAAGACAGGCTCGGAAGCTCGGCCCTGGGACTTTCCGGCGGGCAGCAGCAGAGGCTCTGTATCGCACGGGCAATCGCCATTGAGCCCGAGGTGATACTCATGGACGAGCCGGCATCGGCCCTGGACCCCATATCCACGCAGAAGATCGAGGAGCTCATCCATGATCTTAAATCCAGGTACACCATTATCATCGTCACCCATAATATGCAGCAGGCAGCCAGGGTGAGCGATGAAACGGCTTTTTTCTACATGGGCGAATTAATTGAAAAAAACATGACGGAAAAAATTTTCACCAATCCCGACAGGGAGATGACCGAAAATTATATCATAGGTAAATTCGGTTAAATAGTTTTAGAAGATAAGGAGAAATACATGGCAACACACCTGGAAATGGAGCTTTCCCAGCTTACTTCCAAAGTATATAGGATGGCTGACATGTCCATGGAATTCATCCATAATTCCGTGGAATCCCTGAAGAACTCTGATACGAAACTGGCCGCCAGAGTAGTGGAAAGTGATTCCGAGATGGACAGGCTGGAGGTGGAGATTGACGATGACTGTATAAAAATACTGGTCACAAAACAGCCTGCAGCCATACACTTGCGCATGGTTCTTGCCTTTCTTAAAATCAATACAGATCTTGAAAGGATAGCCGATCTCTGCACCAGCATTGCAAAGGAAACCCTGCGCCTCGACGGGAAACCTGCATTGAAACCCCTTATCGATATCCCCAGGATGGCTGATATAGCCATAAGCATGCTGAAAAAATGCTTCAGGGCCTTCAGCGAAAAAAATTCCGCCCTTGCCAAGGAGGTCCTTGCGATGGATAAACAGATTGATGAGCTCAATATACAGATTTACCGCGAATTATTCAGTTACATTACCGAATCCCCACATATCATTTCCGGGGCCCTGGGCCTTATCATGGTATCAAAGGCCATGGAGAGGATTGGCGACCATGCCAAGAATATCGCGGAACGGGTGGTCTACTATATCGATGGCATTAACATCAGCCATGAATAATTCTGCCCATCTGGAAATTACCCGATGAGGAAGGTGTTATACATCATCGATGATGAAAAGGATATCCAGGATATCATCAGGCTGAATTTTACCGGCGATGGTTTTGAGGTGGCGGGATTCTCTTCGGGCGAGGATGCCTATAAAATGCTGGCGAAAAAAAAGCCCGACATCATCCTTCTGGACGTCATGATGCCGGGAATGGACGGATATGAATTCTGCCGGAAGTTGCGGGGCGAAGATCATTACAGAAATATTCCGGTAATTTTTCTTTCGGCAAAGTCCGAGGAATTCGACAAGGTGCTGGGCCTTGAGCTCGGCGGTGATGACTACATCGCAAAACCCTTCGGCATGAAGGAGCTCAAGTCCAGGGTAAAAGCTGTTTTGCGGAGGGGAATTCAGGGGGATGACGGAGTGTCTCCTCAAAATGGAATTATCCGCTGCCTGGGCGTAGAACTCAACCCCGGGCATTTTTCACTCACCGTTGACGGAATGGATGTATCACTTACCAAGACCGAATTCAACATACTCTATCTCTTCCTCAAAAACCCCGGGAAAATCTTCACCAGGGACAACATCATAGACAGCATACGGGGAGACGATATCTACGTCATAGACAGAACCATTGACGTGCATATCATGAACCTGAGAAAAAAGCTGGGTGCATATAAAAATATGATACGGACCATCTCGGGCATGGGATACGGCTTCAGGGAGATTGGAGATGAAGACAAAAAAAGTAAGAAATAAGATTATACTCTACTCATCATTCATCCTGATTTTTATGGTTTTCTTTTTCCTGTGGTTCATAACCGCAAGCGTGTATCAGTCGCACCTGGGCATACTGGAAAAGGAGATGGTGCTGAAACTCAATCTCATGGAACATTCAAACGGGCCTTTTGCGTCAGGTAAAAAAGCGGTTTTACAGGAGGCTGACAGAAAGTTTTTCACTGATATCTCCCATGTCCTTGGCCAGAGAATAACCGTTGTTGACAGGAAGGGAAAAGTGGTTTACGATTCCGATGTCAGGGATATCTCCTCCATGGACAACCACAGGGACCGGGAGGAAATAATGAACGCCATGGAATCGGGCAGGGGGAGGTCCATCCGGTACAGTGATACTCTGGGGATTGATATGCTCTATGTTGCGAAATTGTCAGGAGACTACATTATCAGAATTGCGAAACCGCTGTATGATATTAATTCCAGCCTGACGGATATACGGTATAAGATTATCATTTCAGGTATCATGGCCGGCATCATATCCATCATCCTTGTCATATACTTTTCAAACAAGATCAGCAGGCCCATAGGGGAGGCAATAAATTTCGCCCAAATCTTCTCAAACGGCGATTTCTCGAAACGGATCATGAACTACTCCGATGATGATATCGGAACTTTACAGAAGTCCCTGAACAAGCTTGCGGATACCATCGTCGGCAAGATCAACAGCCTTCTTCTGGAACAGAAAAAACTTGAACTCACCATCGACAGCATCCACGACGGCATCGCCCTCATCGATACCGGCCGGTGGATCCAGATCATGAATGCATCGTTCCGGCGTATCCTCGACATCGACACCGATTCAGCCCGGGGGGTATATTTCCAGGTAATCAGAAGCAGCCCCCTGAATGCCATCATCGAACTCTCCCTGGAGAGCGGCCAGCCCGGCTGCAGGGAAATAACCCTGCTCAACGGCACCTCGTGTGAGATACTGATTATACCAATAAGCGACTACAGCGGAATCCAGGGGATCCTCCTCAGCCTTCACGATATCACGGAAAGAAAAAAAATCGACGAGATTAAGGCCGATCTCATCGGGAACATGTCCCACGAGCTCAAGACGCCCGTAGCTATCCTCAAGGGGTACCTGGAGACAATGGGGCAGTACCTGGGTGACAGGAAGATGTCCATGGATATTCTCGGGAAGGCCATTGCCAATGTCGACCGCCAGAACACCCTGATTAATGACATATTGAAGCTCAACCGGCTCGAAAAGTCCCATGATTTTTACATGGAAAAGATAAACCTCGCCGAGGTTGTTGAAACCTGCATCAGCCTCTTAAAACCGAAAGCGGATAACATAAACCTGGAAATAACCTCGGATATCAGGGACCTGGACAGGTTGTTCTCCTGCAACAGATTCCTGGCAGAGGAGGTGATATTCAATATTGTAGACAATGCCATAAACTATAATACCAGGGGCGGGAAAATTAACATTCGTACCGCTGAGTCCGACAGCCTTATCACTCTGGAGATACGGGACACGGGTATCGGCATACCGCGGGAGTCCCTGGACCGGATATTTGAACGGTTCTACCGGGTGGATAAAAGCAGGTCCAGGGATACCGGGGGGACGGGCCTCGGGCTTTCAATCGTGAAGCATGCTGCAGAGCTTCTGAAATGGACCATTGATGCGCAGTCTGATATAAACGGGACATCGTTTTTTATCAGGATAAAAACAGCCTGATACTAAAGGCAGCCATTTTAAGAAACTTCACCCACGGGGGGCGCCAGCCCCTGCCTGCTATTCTGATTGATGCCTGACATCCTTTCCCTGTGCGACAAATATGACAATTTCCGAAATATTTGTGGCGTGATCCGCGATCTTTTCGAGATTGTTCGCCAGGAGAATAATGTTTACGGCTATGTTAACATTGGAGGAATCCTTAATCATATAATTAATACATTCCTGAACTATTTTGTCTCTTAGACTGTCAACCTGGTCATCCCGCAGCAGGATAGAACGGGCATTTTCAGTATTGAGATTGATAAAGGCGTTCAGGCTCTCCATGAACATCTCTCTTGCGATTTTAAACAGTTCCGGCAGATCGACATAGGGTTTCATCTGCTTGTACTGCAGTATCCTGTTAATGCAGTTGCAAATGTTGATGGCATGATCGCCGATCCTTTCAAGGGCGGTATTGATTTTTGTCACTCCCATGAGAAATCTAAGATCGATGGCCGTGGGCTGATGCAAAGCGATAATTTTCAGGCAGAGTTCATCTATCTCTATCTGCATTTTATTTACTATCACTTCATTTTCTTTTATCCTTTCAATGACATTGAGATTCCGTTCCATGAGTGCCTTGAGAGTATCTCCAAGCATAAATTCGACTATATCACCCATCTTAAGTATATCACTCTTTACCGATTCAAGTGCTATATCAAAATTGCGGTCAAGATGTTGTGCCATGTATTCCTCCGGCAAGTCCATTATTTAAAAAAATTTTTCGCTGTCACCCGAATCTTCCTGTTATATAATCCTGGGTCCGTTTATCCCTGGGATTTGTAAATATCTCGGATGTTTTATTGAATTCGACCATGTCTCCCAGCAGCATGTAACCGCACTGGTCGGAGACGCGTGCCGCCTGCTGCATATTGTGCGTCACGATGATGATATTGAATTTCTTCTTCAGTTCTATCATCATCTCTTCGATTTTCATAGTGGCTATGGGATCCAGAGTGGAACAGGGCTCATCCATCAGGATAACCTCCGGTTCCACGGCGAGAAGCCGTGCGATGCATAATCTCTGCTGGTGATAGAGGGGCAATTCCAGAGCGGATGTACCCAGTTTATCCTTCAGGTCATCCCACAGCCCCGCTGTCCGGAGGCTCGTCTCCACTATTTCGGAAATCTTTTTTTTATTCGCGAGCCGTGCCACCCTCAAACCGAAGGCGACATTTTCAAATATTGATTTTGCAAAGGAGTTGGGTCTTTGAAAAACCATGCCCACCCTTTTCCGGAGTTTATATATATCCAGGCCTGAATTGTATATATCTCTTCCATCGAGTAAAACCTCGCCGTTGATACGTACGCCGTCAATGAGGTCATTCATTCTGTTGATGGAGCGCAGCAGCGTCGATTTTCCGCATCCGGACGGGCCTATGAGGGCGATGATATTTTTATCTCTCACAACCATGTTGACGGATTTCAGGGCATGAAATTTATCGTAAAATAAATTGAGGTTCCTTATTTCAATTTTATCGGCCATTTTTTATCCAAATCTTCCTGTAATGTAATCCATCGTCCTGATATCTCCCGGGACGGTGAAAATTGTGCCGGTGGGACCATATTCAATGAGTTCGTTCATGAGGAAAAAGGCGGTGTTATCGGCAACCCTGGCGGCCTGTTTGGTGTTATTCGTAACCAGTACAATGGTATAATTTTTTTTCAGTTCTTTGAGGGCGTACTCGATCTGGGTCGTTGAAATGGGGTCAAGGCCGGAGCAGGGTTCATCAAGGAGTATCACCTCGGGCTCCATTGCCAGGGTACGCGCAAGGCATAGCCGCTGCTGTTGTCCGCCGGAAAGGCGCATGGCCGAGGTTTTCAGCCTGTCCTTTACCTCGTCCCACAGAAAAGCGGATTTCAGGCTTTTGACTACGATCTCATCAAGCCTGTTTTTATTGGTTATGCCGGAAAGGGAAGGGCCATAAATAATGTTGTTGTAGATACTTGCCGGCAGGGGGATGGGAAGTGCGAAAACCATCCCTATCTTTTTTCTCAACATGACAGGATCCATCCCGGGGGCAAAAATATCCTTCCCGTCAAGAAGCACCCCCCCTTCTATCCTGATCTGGAGTTCCATGTCATTCAGCCTGTTCAGTGTCCGTAAAAATACCGTCTTTCCCGATCCCGATGGGCCTATGATGCCGAGAATTTTATTCGCGCCGATATCCATTGAGATGGATTTCAGCACATGGGATCCGCTCCAGTATACGTTGAGATTCTCTATTTTGAATTTTACTGTATCTTCCATTTTATACCTGAAACTATTTTATCCAGCCGATGATAGGAATAGCCGGCTGACGGGCGGCAATCATTTTCATTATTTGAGTTATGCTATCCTGATCTCTTGGAAATAAACCTGATCATGAGCCAGTAAGATATCAGATTTATGGCTAAAATCGATATAATAAGCACCGTTGCCGTCGCGTAGGCTTTCTCATTGGACAGGCCCTCTCGGGCGAGTATATAGAAATGAACCGACATCGTACGTATTGAATCGAAAAGGGATTGCGGCGTTCTCAGCGATGAACCGGCGGTAAATATGACCACTGCCGTTTCCCCGATGGATCGCCCCAGGCTCAGCATAATTCCCGTCAGGATGCCGGGCAGCGCATTGGGCAGAACGACTTTCCGGACAGTTTGCCAGAGGGTGGCCCCCAGCGAGAAGCTCACATCGCGGTATGCATAGGGTACGGATTTAATCGCTTCCTCGCTTGTCCGGATGATGGTGGGGAGTATCATGAATGCCAGGGTCAGGGATCCGGACAGAATTGACCAGCTCATCCCGAGAGTGGTGACGAAAAAGATGAACCCGAAAAGGCCGAATATAATCGAGGGGATGCCGGCAAGGCAGTCCGCGCCGAACCGGATGATCCGCGTGACCCGCGATTCCCGCGTGTATTCCGTAAGGAAAACAGCAGTCCCTATGCCGAAGGGCGCGGCGATGAGTATGGACAGGGTTGAAAGAATCAGCGTTCCGATGATCGTGGGGTAAATGCCTCCTGCCCGTCCCATATCCTCGGGATTGGAAAGAATAAAGTCAATGTCAACATGGGCGAGTCCCTTGCTGAGGATAAAGCCTATGATAAAGACAAGAATTGCAAGGGTAAACAGCGTCGCCAAAGCTAAAAGCAGAACTGCTATGACCTGGGTAAACCGGGGATTTATCATCATACCTTCCTGTTCATGTTTCTAATTGAGATTGTCGCGGCATAGTTCAATACCATGATGATGAGAAGGAGTACCACGCCCGTGGCAAAAAGTGCCTGTCGGTGCATCCCCGTGGCATATCCCATTTCAAGGGCGATATTCGCGGTAAGGGTCCTCACTGAATCAAGGGGTGAGCCGGGAAGTATTACCGCGTTGCCTGCAACCATGATCACAGCCATCGTCTCCCCGATGGCCCTCCCGAGGCCGAGGATTATACCGGCAATGATCCCGGACTTGGCTGCGGGCAGGGTGGCCATGTGAATGGTCTGCCAGTGTGTGGCTCCCAGGGAGAAGGCGCCTTCCCGGTACGATTGAGGAACGGCCTTTATTGAATCTATCGATATGCTCAGGATAGTCGGCAGAATCATTATGCCGAGGATGATGGATGCCGCCATGATTGAAAGGCCGGGCCCGCCGATGTAATCCCTGATGAGGGGAGCAAGCACCATGACCCCGATGAATCCATATACGACCGAAGGGATGCCCGCAAGAAGCTCAATGGCAGGCTTTATGATTCTCATCATCCAGCGCGGAAGAAACTCCGCGAGGAAAATGGCGCCTGCAAGCCCCAGGGGGACTCCCACGATAATGGCACCGAGGGTCACCCATAGAGAGCCGACAATCATGGCAAAGATCCCGTATTTGCCAGCCATGGGCTGCCAGTCCGATGACAGGAGAAAGTTCTTAATGCCAATATTGAAAATAAATGGAAGCCCTTCCAGAAGGATGAATGCCAGTATGAGGAAAAGAGCAGTTAATGCGGAAAAGGCGATCACTATCAGGAGGTTTTTAATGCTGTTTTCACCGAATATTTTCATTAATATTTTACCAAGGATAATTTTTACTGAAGCCCTTTCCGGGGCTCTTTTAACCTGTTAAATAGCAGGAATCAATCCATTCGCCTTGATAATATCCTGTCCATTTTTGGAGAGGACATAATCGATGAATGCCTTTACCCTGTCCTGGGGCGCACCCTTGGTAAGTAAAAAAATGGGCCTCACGAGCATATATTTTTTATTCACTATTTCTTCTGTCGTACAGGAAACGCCATTGATTGTAAGGGCTTTTATTTTATCATTGATGATGCCATGGGAGATATACCCTATGGCATTCGCGTCATTTGCAACGGTTTCCCTGACGGTACCGTTTGAATCCTGAATAATGGCCTCTTTTACCAGGGTTATATTCTGGATAATCGCCTCGTATGATGACCTGGTCCCTGAACCGGCCTCCCGGGAAACGACGTTTATTTTATGATCATTTCCGCCAAGCTCTTTCCAGTTTTTGATTTTGCCGTTATAGATGTCCCGTATCTGGCTGACTTCAAGATTTTTAACGGAATTTTTCGGATTTACAATCATAACTATTCCATCACGTGCAACGATATAGGAGTTCAAATCCTTTGCTTCGGGCGGCAATTGCACCAGGTCCGCCATTCCGATATTCGCGGCGCCGGAGAGTACCGACTGGATTCCCACCGCTGAGCCGCCACCCTGGATGGTTATATGGGTATTGGGTTTTTCCGCCATGTAGAGGCCTGCCAGTTTTTCAGCAAATGGCTGAAAAGCGGTTGAGCCGGCGACTGTGATTGATAATTTATTTTTTCCGCATGCCTGCAGGGAAAAACCTGCGATTATAGCAAAAATAATGACTTTTATTACTATTTTTAATTTCATGATTTACTCCTTTTTATATAGATTTATTTGGTTTTTTGTAAATTTTTTGTCAAGAATATTATAATCACTCCGAAAAATTGGACAATTTGCAAGGGGTATTTTCAGGTAAGTTTAATTACTGTATTGTATTTACATTTCTGACTATGCTGACGTTCTGTTTAAAAAAATCAAGGTTAATCCCAGGCCAACAATAATAATCCCCAAAATCTGCAGAGGCGCAATATCTTCTTTTAAAATAAAATATGACAATACTATCACGCTTGTATAGCCAAATCCTACTGCAAATGGAAATGAATAGGATAAATTGGTCTTAGAAAGGATAAAAATCCAGGCTAAAAAACTTAAACCGAAAAGTAATGCCCCTGACAGCAGCCGGATATTTAATAATTCTCTGATATCCAGTCCTTTCATATTTTCAGGGGTACCGGTTTTAATCAGGATCTGTCCAAAAGAATTAAGGAGGACATATACGGTAATCATTATTGCAAATTTCATTGTTTTAAAATATTTGGCAAAACATTATCATCGTTTCTATCCCGTCATTCTTTCATCCAATCATTCATTGCAGACATAGGTGACGCTGACGGTCTCTTTTTCATTTAAGAATTCCCTTGCGCTTTCTATCGCCATTCGCAGATCTTCAGCCGGATTTTTTGATATGTCACCATGACCGGGATATATCTCCTGTATTTGCCTGGTATTAAGCGACATTAAGGAGTTTATATAATCTCCCACGCTCCCTGATTCAGAGATATGCGACAGTACACCTCCGGCAAAAAGCATGTCGCCGGTAAAAAGAAATTTTTTTACCGGTTCATAGATGCAGATAGACCCGGAAGTATGCCCGGGCGTATGTATGATATCGAGGACGTAATTGCCGACATCAAACCTGCTTTTGCTCTCCTGCCAAAGATGTACATGGAGCGGCAGGGTGTTGAGATCACCTGATTCATACATGGTTACATACCTGTCATTCAGTGATATTTTGTTGGCGGCGAACCGGTGTGCGGCTATGGTGGCATGCTCCTGAAAATACCTGTTTGCCCCGATGTGATCGAAATGTTCATGGGTATTTATTACAATATCGATATCCCTGACTTTCAATCCCAGCTGGATAAGTTTTGACTGAAGATAATGAAAATTGCTGTCTATCCCTGAATCAATGAGGATGTTGCCCCTGATTCCTTTTATGACATAACTGTGGCTGCTGTTTTTGACTCCCCGTATCATAAAGATGTTGTCCTGAACTTCTAAAATGTTGTCAATTATCATGCGTTATCACCCGTTCATCTATATTTGAATTAATATTTGTTTGTCCTGGATAAAATTAAACATTTTATCCAGCCTGTATTTCTGAAAAAAAGATTTAACCTTCGGCCTGCTTGCCTGTATACATAATGTTCCACCTGCCTGTTTAATTTCTTTTTTGAATGCGTTTAACAGGCCTACGTAAAAAATCATATTTCCTCCTTCATCTGACAGGCCATCTATATCCAGGCAGATACTCGGAGCACTATTATTAATCAGCGGTTTCAGGAATGAGCTGACTGTATAAATTGAACTCCTCATAAATGGCCCTATGACCTTAATGACAGTTTGGGTTTTCAATACTATAACCCTGTATTCCACTTGATCCTCCTTATTTTAAGTATTTTAATTATCTTGAATCTACCGCTGTCTTGTTAATTTTGTATGAATTATTTATGAAATTATTATTAACATTTGAGTCTGAAATAATTTTTTTCCATGAAAAAGAATCGATTTAACAAACAGGAAAATATTAATAATAAATAAAAATTCCACCGGTCATGTGTGTGGGCTTTATTTTAATTTTGTTGACAAAATTGTTGAATCTAAGTTATAAATTTATTTGAGTTTGTTTTATAAAAATCTTCAATACTCTGAAAGGCCATTTCTACCAGGTTCCAGGGGCTCAGGGGTGGCGATGACAGCTTGAATTATTAACTTTAATTAAATATAATCTTCATATTTTCTTTACAGGCCTGAATTTATATTTACTTAACTAATATTTTATAGATATATTTATTAAAGGAGATGGTGAAATGTTTAGAAGACTCACTTGTTTTTTGATTTTGTTTTTTGTTGCACTTATCGGCTGCGGCCGGCCCGATAATGCGGGGAAATCAACCGGAAGTATGCAGGTCAAAGGTTCTGATACCATGGTAAACCTGGGCCAGGCATGGGCCGAGGCTTTTATGAAGAAAAACCAGGGAACCAATATTGCGGTCACGGGCGGCGGTTCCGGAACTGGAATTGCTGCGTTAATCAACGGCACCTGTGATATTGCTGAAAGCTCCAGGATCATGAAGGATAAGGAAAAGGAAATGGCAAAGGCAAAAGGCCATGAAGCGGTTGAATTCATCGTTGGACTGGATGGGCTCGCCGTGGTCGTTCATCCATCCAATCCGGTAAGTAAACTCACGATCGACCAGCTGGCGTCTATTTATACCGGTTCTATCACAAATTGGAAACAGGTTGGCGGTACTGATTCAAAAATTGTCCTTCTATCCCGCGAGGTGAACTCGGGAACTCATGTTTATTTTAAAGAACATGTTGTGAGAAAAGGAAATGAAAAAGGCCCCGAGGAATTTGCCTCACATGCCCTGCTGATGACATCTTCCCAGGCCATAGCAGACGAAGTGGCGCAGAATAAATCAGCCATTGGATATTATGGCATGGGGTATATCAGCCCGAAACAGAAGGCGCTGGAAATTTCAAAAGATGGGAAAACGTTCGTCAAGCCTGCTAATGAAAATGTAAAAAACGGGTCCTATCCGATTTCCCGGCCCATGTTTTTTTACACCGTGGGAGAACCGAAGGGGCTGGTGAAAAAATATGTTGATTTCGTGCTTTCCCCGGAAGGTCAGGAAGTTGTCAAGCGTCTCGATTTTGTCCCGGTCCGTTAACAGCATGAAAAAAATTTACATTAAAAAATATTTCAATGACACAGAAAATTTTTAAACGGATACAGGAATTTATTATTGAACGGATAATTTTATTATCAGGTGCGATGATGATTATTCTTGTCGCCCTGATATTTGCTTTCCTCATCAAGGACAGTGCAAGTTTATTCAGGACGATAAATTTTTTTGATTTTTTCCTTGGAAAAAACTGGTATCCGATTTCAGATCCGGCACAATTCGGGATCCTTCCCTTGTTTCTTGGATCATTGCTCATTACCCTGGGGGCAATTGTAATTTCGGTGCCCCTGGGAATTGCCTGTGCCATTTATATCAAGGAAGTTGCCCCGAGAGCCGTGGGAGAGGTTCTGAAACCGATTATTGAACTGCTGGCGGCTATTCCTTCGGTTGTACTTGGATTCATCGGCGTCATTACCATTGTGCCATTTGTAAAAAATGTATTCAATTTATCTACCGGGCTCACTGCCATGACAGGCTCAATTATGCTTGCATTCATGGCAATTCCGGCTATTGTCAGCCTTACGGAGGACGCGCTGAATACCGTTCCTTCAACATTGAAAGAGGCTTCCTATGCCCTGGGCGCTACAAAGTGGCAGACGATCGTAAAGGTGGTTGTCCCGGCGGCATCATCGGGTATTATAGCCGCGGTGATGCTTGGATTCGGGCGCATTATGGGTGAAACCATGGCGGTGATGATGGTCACAGGAAATGCGGCAGTACTGCCGACAAGTTTTCTGCAGCCCGTCCGGACAATGACCGCCACTATCGCCGCGGAAATGGGTGATACCGTGCACTACAGCGATCATTATTTCGCCCTTTTCGCCATCGGGGCGGTTTTATTTACAACGACTTTTATCATAAATCAGGTGGGTGATTTTTTAATCAGGAGAATTAAAAAGTGAGACTTTTAAGTCCCAGGATAGCCCAGAAAGTGGCAATGGTCGTTCTTACTCTTTCGGCACTTGTGGTTGTGCTGCCTATCGTCTGCATAATAGTTTATATTTTCATTAAGGGATTTCCTGCAATTTCCTGGGCGTTCCTCACTGAAATGCCGACAAACGGGATGCATTCAGGAGGCATTTTCCCTGCGATTGTCGGGACAATGTACCTGGTGACCGGCGCCATCCTCATATCCCTGCCCTTCGGTATCATGTCGGCAATATATCTCACCGAATATGCGAGGAAAAATATATTTACCAGGCTGGTGCAAATGGCAATCATCAATCTTGCCGGTGTTCCTTCCATTGTCTTCGGGCTGTTCGGATTAGGATTATTCGTAATACTCCTGAATTTTGGAACTTCAATGGTTGCCGGATCTCTCACCCTGTCTTTGATGATATTGCCGGTGATAATATCCGCCACCGAGGAGGCATTGAGTGCTGTCCCTAAGGAATTCCGCGAGGCATCGCTCGCTCTCGGCGCCACAAAATGGCAGACAATCTGGAATATTGTTCTGCCTTCGGCATTGCCGGGAATTCTTACCGGAGCAATTCTGGGGATAGGGAGAGCAGCCGGTGAAACAGCCCCGATACTGCTGACAGCAGCGGCATTTTATCTGCCCCATCTCCCCAGATCTATTTTTGACCAGGTCATGGCATTACCCTATCATCTTTATGTCATTTCCACGCAGATTCCCGGTCTGAACGCGAACATTCAATATGGAACAGCCCTTGTTCTTATCGTCATAGTTCTTGGCATGACGCTGGTGGCAATTATCATCCGCTGGAGATTCCGCCGTAAAAAGGCATGGTAAATCGGGATTATGGGATCTCTTGTTTTTCCCCTTCTTCATGGAAAAGAGATATACGGTCAATTGAAATATTGGGGCTTTCTAAAATAAAAAAAATTCTTGAAGTTTTAAATCCCTTATGAATTATGTCTCATATATCGGGTGGATAATTATATGCAGGATAATTGATGTTGAGCCTCCCGAGGCCGCTCCGGTACCGGATCTTTATCATACTCAACCTGAAGGGTATGCGGCGTAATAACATATGATGGCTGATTAAGAAAAAACGGCCCTAAGACAGTATTCAGGAGATCCCTATTGGAATCAGGAACATTAACTGAAGAGCCTCTTTTCCCCGCTGCAGGGGAGTCTGCCGGGGATATAAACAATAATGAAATAGCTGTTGATGAGAAAATAGATGAAATTTTCAGCATAGAGATAACCCCCAATGACCCGGCCTTTGATCTTAAGACAGAGGCATGCATACTCCAGCTTGCCTATGCCCAGGACAAGCTCCTGTCACTGTCAAATTCCCGGACCCAGATCCTGGCTCACCAGGTGGAGTCCACCCACAGGATCATAAATGCCCTGAGCCACCGCTTCATGATAGCCGACGAGGTGGGCCTGGGCAAGACCATCGAAGCCGGACTGGTAATCAAGGAGCTCATATTCAGGAACGGATATTCACGGATACTCATCATATGCCCCGCGTCGCTCCTTTTCCAGTGGCAGAACGAGCTCCAGAGCAAGTTCAATGAGGCGTTCCTCATCATGGACAGGGGCATTGTCATGAAAGCGATCAGGGGCCGCGGGAACGGGAAGGTGAATCCCTGGGAGGTGAACAGGAAAATTATATGCTCCATCGATTTCATCAAAAGCACGGCGAACATGGAGTACCTAAAAGACATCGACTGGGATATGATAATTTTCGATGAAGCCCACCGTCTCAGGAGGGACTTTCTTAAATCGACACTTTCCTACAATGCGGCAAAAATTTTATCGGCGAAAACTAAATCCCTGCTCCTCCTTACCGCGACGCCCTTCAGGGGGAAACTCGAAGAGCTCTATTACCTGGTCCGCCTTATCGACAAAAATCTTCTCGGGCCATTCCAGACCTTTTCCAACAGCTATTGCCTTAACAACTCCAACATGTCCGAGCTCAAGGAGAAGCTCTCTTCTGTCATTATCAGGAGAACAAAGAAGGAGGTGGGCGGTTTTACCCGGAGGCACGCACGGACCATCCAGTTCGAATTTTACCCCGAGGAGAGGGCCCTCTATGATGCGACAACCAGCTATGTGATTGAGGAGTTCAACCTGGCCATGCAGACGGAAAACCGGGCCGTGGGCTTTGTCATGACCGTATTCCAGAAGCTCCTCGATTCCTCCTGCGCGGCGCTTAATTCGGCGCTGCTAAAACGGAAGGGAAGGCTTGAGCAGGTGCTTGAGACGATGAAGAACGGAACAGGAAAGGGGAGCATCATAGAAAAGGATTTCCGCCTGCATCTCAGGCTCCTCGATGACTTTGACGATGATGCAGATTCCGTGGAAGAGATATGGAAGAAGGGGATAGCCGAGACGGAGAAGGAGATACGTACCCTGGGCAGGCTCATTTCCCTTGCTGAAAAAGTGACAGAGACCAAAAAAGGGGTAAAGCTCAGGGAGCTGATTGAAAAAATCAACGCTGCGAAAAAGAAGAAGATATTAATTTTTACCCAGTTCAGAACCACCCAGGACTATTTATGCGCCATTCTTTCCGGTTTACGTGTGGAGATATTCAACGGTTCCATGGACAGGGCCCGGAAGGAGGAGGCCATCGCAAATTTTAAGGGGGACTCGGACATCCTCATCTCCACTGAAGCAGGGGGCGAGGGGAGGAACCTCCAGTTCTGCAGCATCCTGGTAAACTATGACCTTCCATGGTCCCCGCTGAAAATCGAGCAGAGGATCGGCAGGATCCACAGGTTCGGCCAGACCAGGGACGTGTCAATCTACAACTTCTCGGTGAAAAATACCATTTCCCAGCGTGTCCTTGAGGTGCTTACAAAAAAGCTGAAGCTCTTTGAAGAGTCCATCGGCACGCCGGACATTCTCCTCGGGCAGATCGAGGAGGAGCTGAACTTCAACCGGGTCTTCATGGAGATGGCTGCAGGCAAGAGCGTCAGGAGGGTGAGCGCGGAACTGGACCAGAAGATCGATGCCGCTAAAAGGAATTATGAAAAACTTGCAGACCTCTCGGTTATCAAGACCATGGACTTCAACTACGATGAATATTACCGGGTCACCCTGAAGGAGAGGCGCTATTCAAATGAGAGGATAGAAAATTTCGTGAACAGGGTCAGGAGCGTGGATCCGGTTGTAGACCTGTACCTGGGCCGGAAGAACGAGGGTTCCCGGCTCTATAAAATCAAGGCCTCGCCGGCGGGCGATGTGGAGCCCGGACGGTACGGGACCTTTGACAGTGAAAAGGCCCTGGAAAACGACAGGCTTGATTTCCTGGCTTTCGGCAATCCCATTGTAGATGCCGTATTTCAGCGCTGCAGGAGCGTTTCGTTCGGCAGGAATGGGGGGATTGCAGTTATCAGGCATAAAGAGCGGTTTTTCGGCATGCTCATCAACTATCTTGTCACCTTCAGGGCCGGGTCGGAATTCCAGGAGCTCATACCGGTTTTTTCTTCGCCCCTCTCCCCTGTGGATGATGATATTACTGCATCAATGGAGGAGGGCCTTCCCGGATTTGAAAAAGTTGAGTTCAACCGCAGAGGCTGTCACGGCAGGGACCTGGAAAGGGTAAGGATGACTTTGGAAATGCACACAACCGATGCACGGAAGAGGCTCATGGATAAGATACAGAAAAGATATTCCTCGCTATATCGATCGATGAACGGCGGTGTTGCCGGAGAAATGGAAAAGATTACCGATTCCTACGACAAGAAAATAGGCGAGTATGAAAAACAGCTTGAGTACCAGGTCTGCCAGATGAAGTGGTTCGATAAGGATATGAAGAGCGCCATAACAAGGACGAAGACCCGAATCGCAGAGACAGCCAGGGAGAAGGAGGATCAGCTTGCAAAGTGCCGTGAGCTCCTGAACTTCCGGTGCAGCATTGAACTCGTCAACGCGTCAATAGTCATTGCCGGGAGGTGATCCCTGGCACTTGCAGCTCTCCATTACTTCTTATAAGTGTGTAAGAAGGGGGATGGGGGGATAGTCGAGATGAGGGGGATAAGAAAAGTGTTATTATGATAAAAATTTTATCTTGACTTTTTCAAATATGTACAATATATTGTACATAAAGGAGTATTCAATATGAATGCGGTAAATTATTCTGAATTGAGAAAGAAATTGAAAGATTATTTTGATCAAGTATATGATGATCATGAACCTCTGATTGTAACTCGGAAAAATAATCAAAATATTGTACTACTGTCAATTGAAGAATATAATGCTTTAATTGAAACAAATTATCTTCTATCGAATATTCATAACTCTAAAAGACTGATGCGGTCGCTTGAAAAAGCTCGTCATGGTGAACTTCTGAAAAAGGATTTATTTGAAGAATGAATATTCTTTTTACTGAAGAGTCATGGGAAGATTATGTTTATTGGCAATCGAAGGATAAAAAGATATTTAAAAGAATTAATCAATTAATTAAAGAAATTCGACGCGATCCCTTTTCGGGAATTGGAAAACCGGAACCACTAAAATTTCAATTACAGGGATGCTGGTCAAGACGGATAGACCAGGAGCATCGAATTGTTTATGAAATAGTAAAAAAAGAATTACGAATTATTTCATGCAGGTATCATTATAAATAAAAAATAGAACTCCAAAACAGCTTCTAACAGAGCTTAACCTCTTCGTCGATGATGCTCCCCGTTCATAGACGCATTTTGCCTCCGCAAGTTTGCAACAGAAAATGCTTGGGATGAAGTTGATATATGAAATTATCTCCTTGCGATTCTGACATAATATTAATTTTTTTTATATTTAGAAATTTTTGTTGAAAAATAATAACCAGGTGATTATATTAGGCATACATTGTCATTTATGGGGTACATGTGCAAATTTTCAATTGGGATAAAGATAAAAATATTAAACTCAAAAAACTTAGAGGAATTTCATTTGAAGAAATAGTTTATTATATCTCAAGTGGAGCGGTTTTGGATGTTATTGAAAACCAGAAAAATGATAAATATCAAAATCAATTTATTTTTATAATAGAAATAAATTCTTATGCATATATTGTCCCATTTGTTGAAAATGATGAAGAAGTTTTTTTGAAAACAATTTATCCAAGCCGAAAAGCAACGAAAGAATATTTAGGAAAGGAGTGGGGAAAATGAAAAAAATAGATAAATATGAAAAAGACATTATTAAATCATATGAAGACAATGAATGGAAATCAGTTAAAAATGTTTCACAAAGAATTACTAAATATCAAAGTATCGCAAAAGTACATTTAAAAAAAGAAAAAAGAATCAATATAAGAATTTCAGAGAAAGATCTTAAAGATATTCAAAAAAATGCAATTAAGCAGGGACTGCCTTATCAGACTTTGATAGCCAGTATAATACATAAATACAATTCAGGATTGTTAACTGAAAAAAATGATTAAATGAGGGGTGAAAATAGCAAATGAATTATCCTATACTCTTCGTCGCAGCCGCTCCCCGGCCTTCGGCATATTTTGTCTCATCTTATCTCATTATTATTATTATTTGTAGTATCAGCAACCGCACCTCTTTCCGCGGCAAATAAAACCATCTACATTAAGCCTTTCGGCATCGTGCAGGGACTTCCCGAAAGCGACCCTGCCAAACATCTCATCAAGGATTATATCTCGGAAATAATCATCGAAAAGGGCGGATTCTCGATAATATCCGACGACGAGGTGCAGCAGGTCATGAAGAGCGAGGAGCTGAAGATGAGCCTCGACGTCTGCTACGACGACGCCTGCATCAAGAAGCTCATGCAGAGCATCAAGACCGACTACATAATTTACGGAAGCATATCGCTTGTTGACAAGAAGTATTTCATCACCGCAAAGATACTGGACCGGACGAGCGGCTCCGTGGTGCTTGCCAGGGTGAAGACCATAAAGTTCACGAAGAGGGACTGGATTGAAAAGGGTTCAAAGGCCCTGGGGGAGTTTATCGTTACAGGGAGCGATGTCGCGCTGAAAGAGTTTGAGAATTATATCAGCGGGAGGGAGGTGGATACAAATAGTCCCAACAAACTCGTGGGACGGAAAAATAATATTGTCGGCAGGGCGCCGTTTATAAGGCTTGCAAGAGCGGTAAATACTACCTTGGCTGATAGTACACTGAATGATGTAATTGAAACAAAAAATCAAACATTTACTAATAATATTTTTCTTGATCTCTTTTTATGGAGAGAAAGGAACGTAAATGGAAATGGCTTTGATTTTTTTTCACGTGGTGTGATACAAAAATTTGATGTAAAAAATAATAAGCAGCAAGAATGGATTATTCTAATGATGCCTAAAGATCCAACCGCCACAGATCCAAGAAGGAAATTGGATACGGGGGAAATGATTAGTAATCGTATTAACATTGGGACGCGTTATATCACAGGTTTTTATATAATGGGTGTTCAATGGCAAGCCTATATCTCGGGAGCTTATCAATATATGTGGGGTGAAACAAGTGCTGGGGTTACTGGTTCAGGCATTTTAAATGGTATGCAAAAAAGTAAATCTAATACATCTCCTTTCGGCATTTTAGGAGGCGCTGGTATTGAAATAGGCTTTTCATCATACTTTGGCGCTTTTATTGAAGGAACATACGGTTATAATCCTGTTGAAATTTTTGGGAAAAAGAGAAATGTCGATGGGTATTCCGTATACTCTGGAGTAACATTAAGGACTTCCTATGGGGATAATTAAGGCCAGTTGAGATAATGCCCCTCCCGCCCCTCGACTCCGCTCGGGGAACGGAATAGGGCTCACTTCTACCAATATTTCAACATGAGTAACGCCCAAACTTAAGCCCCCGGCGGATAGACTCAATGTTTGATTATTATATACTGCCGCCACCCCCGGAGGTGGTTATGAACATCGATTTTTATTATTTTTATTAACCCCTCCGGGGGTGGCCGGAAAATATTAATGACATATTAAGTATCATCGGCCGGGGGCTGATTCGAAAGATGACGGTAGGAGTCAGCCTGGAACAGGGAGAGGGGAGCTGATAACATAAATGGGTTGATGTTAAGAGAGATGACTGTAAGTTTTGTATTATAAACCCTCGCCCTATTGGGAGAGGGTGCGCAGAGCGCGGGTGAGGGCATTCAGTTTAAGACGGGAAAATTTTATGTTTTCCCAAAGGTGTTATCATGAAATACTTTTTTTGTTTAACAGGACTTCTCTCTTTGTCCCTTTACCTTTCATCTGAGGAAATTCCCGTAAAAGAGATAAAGACCGGCGATGTTGCCCCAAATATCAACCTGAGAGATCTGAACAACAGGCTCATAATAGGCAGAGACATTTTAAAGAAGAAGCCTGTGCTGGTTAATTTCTTTTTCACCGCCTGTGTCCCATGCAAAAAGGAGATCCCGGAACTTGAGGCGCTGAATGATAAGTACAGGGATAATATCCGGATGTTCCATGTAGCCACTGACAAGGAAGGATATGATGCAGTTAAGCCCTACGTGGATATGATGAATATCAGAATCGATGTGCTCCTGGATAAATATTCCGATGTGGTGAAGGAATTCAATGTAACCAGGTACCCGACGGTTTATATCATAAACAGGGAGGGAAAAGTTATCTACTACCAGTCAGGCTATAGTTCTGACAATGTCTCAAAGATAGAGAATGTCATTAAAAATCTGAGATGAAATGCAATGAAATCGTAAGAATAATCGCTTTTATTGCCTCACCATGATTCCCGACTTTCTGTTCCAGTTCCTTTAGTTTTTTGGCAAGAATAGTATTTGAAGAGAGAACTTCCCTAATTTTCACAAAGGCCCGCACTATAAAAACACACATTTCAACGGCCTGGATTGAGTTAAGAACATTTGCTGCCATGATGGCCCCATGTTCCGTAAAAACATAGGGAAGAGTTTTTGAGAATTTGAGACCTGTGAGGTGGTCGCAATTTGCGACCACCTCGGTTTTTTCATCAGCGGTGAGATGGAACATGAAATCCGATGGAAAACGATTAATGTTTCTTTTCACCTGCTCATTACTATTAGCATAAAGAAGACTTTCAATTTACAGGAGAATCCTGCCATTCGCGATCTTAAATGGTAGTCTTTTTTATTCGTCATTTAAAATTGGAATATTTTAATCCAGAATAATTATATCCCCATATCTCTCTTTATCCTCATCCCCCTATCTCCAGAATCTTACACCTCTTCATGCGGGCTAAATCCCGTTCAGTTCTCCCTATGTTGTATGATGAAGTGCTCGGGTATGGGGAACATGGAACAGAGCATAAGCGCCTCCTTCTCCACCTGTTCTATTACCGATTCGTTGTCGATGTTTTCCGCGACCCTGTTCATGAACCCGGCAATGATATCCATCTGATCCTCTTTCATCCCGCGCGATGTGATGGCCGGCGTACCGATCCGGAGCCCGCTCGGGTTCGCCGGAGGAGCCGTATCGCCGGGTATGGTATTGTAGTTCGTGACAATCCTCGCCCTGTCCAGGGCCTTGGCGAATTTTTTCCCCGGAATGTTTCTGTTCCTGAGATCCATGAGGATCAGGTGATTGTCCGTACCTCCCGTTACCAGGTTGAATCCCACTTCCATGAGCTTTGATGCAAGGCGCTTTGAATTTTTTACAATCTGTCTGGCATAGGCCATGAATTCCGGCGTGTCGGCCTCAGCCAGTGCCACTGCTATTGCGGTTATTGTATGCATATGGGGCCCGCCCTGCTGCCCGGGGAATATGGCCTTGTCGATTTTATCCGCATGTTCCTGTTTTGATAGAAGGAGACCTCCCCTGGGGCCCCTGAGTGTCTTGTGGGTTGTCGTGGACACCACATCGGAGTAGGGGACCGGGCTCATGTGGATTCCCGCCACTACGAGGCCCGAGATGTGTGCGATGTCGCTCACGTGGTAAGCCCCGACTTTTTTTGCGATGGCCTCAAATTTTGTAAAGTCAATCTCCCTGGGATAGGCCGTGGCCCCTGAGATAATCAGTTTTGGTTTATGTTTTTTTGCCAGGTCCTCGATCTCGTTGAAGTCGAGCAGGCCCGTATCGGGCCTCACCTTGTAACTCACTGATTTGTATATCCTGCTGGTAATGCTCACCTTCCATCCATGGGTCAGGTGGCCGCCGTCGGTGAGGGAGAGCCCCATGAGTGTATCGCCCGGTTCTATGAGCCCGTTGTACACGGCAAGGTTGGCTACGGACCCGGAGTATGCCTGTACATTGCAGTGGTCGGCCTTGAATATTTTTTTCCCCCTTTCGATGGCCAGGGTCTCTATGAGGTCGGTCACCTGCTGGCCTTCATAGTATCTTTTTCCAGGATAACCTTCGGCATACTTGTTCGTAAGGCAGCTTCCCGTGGCCTCCATGACGGCCTTGGAAACATAGTTTTCCGAGGGGATCATCCTGAGGGTGCCGCTCTGCCTTGCCTCTTCCTGGTTTATCAGTTCATAAATCTGGGGATCGTACATCTTCAAGGCTGTCATTTTCATATTGGATAACTCCTATTTTGCATTATGGTAATAAAGAAAAATACTGATTTTTTTTGTAAAGAATTATTTCATCCTGCCGGGTATTTTAATGGCGTTCACATTCAGCTGCAGAGCATTTTTTATTTGCTCACGGATTAACACAGATGAACAGGGATTTTTGATTATTGACAAGATCAGCCATTATTTCAAATTTTTTTAATTTATCTGTGCAGATCCGTGTACATCCGTGAGCAACTCTTTCATCATTCAGAAGAAATGTATACAATGATACATTGATCTATGTGGTCTGTCTGCCTCATTCGTAGCGGAGCGCCTCAACTGGTTTCAGTTTCGAGGCCTGTATTGCAGGCCAAAGGCCGAAGGTGATTCCCACAATAATGGAAAAGAATGTGGAGAGGATGATTGAAAAGAAGGATATTTTCACAGACCAGTTTGCAATCTTTGCAAGGAGGACCGTTATTCCCGCGCCCAGGATTATCCCTGTCAGGCCGCCTGCAAATGTGAGGAAGGCCGATTCGATAAGGAACTGGATGAGTATATCCCTTCGTGTTGCTCCTATGGCCTTCCGGAGGCCAATCTCCCGGGTCCTTTCCTTGACTGTGACGAGCATGATATTCATGATGCCGATTCCGCCTACCAGTAGGGAAATGGCCGCCACTGCCCCGAGGAGCCAGCCCATGGTTTTCGTGGTGCTGGTGAGGGCGTCCCTGATTTCGGTCATGTCCCGTATATTGAATGAATCCACCTCCCGTTCAGAGAGGAGGTGCCTTTTAATGATGAGATTTGTTATGGATACCTTGGCCCTGTCTATGATTTCCGGTGATTTGATCTCCACGTCTATGTAGTCCACGTACTCCTTCCCCATGAGCCTGTACATAGCCGTTGTCACCGGCATTATCAGGATGTCATCCTGGTCCCTGTATGTGGAAGCCCCCCTTGTGGGAAGAATCCCCAGTATCGTGAAATTTATCCTGTTTATTTTTATGGTTTTACCCACGGGATCTTCTTCACCGAAGAGCTCCCGCGCCACCGTGAGCCCGAGGAGGGCAACCTTGCTCCGCATCCTGAGCTCCTCTTCACTGAAAAATCTTCCGGTCACGGGTTTTGCGGCCCTGAGTTTTTCATGCTCCGTTCCCACACCCATTATCCTCGTTCCCCAGTTTTTATTTCCATGAACAACCTGGCCTCCACCGTTAACAACCGGCGCGACCCCGGCCACTTCATCCAGGTTCGCTATTGCCCTGGCATCATTGAGAGTGAGACGGGTTACCGTGCCCGCTTCCAGGGATACTCCGTGGGAGCGGGTGGATCCGGGCCTCACCATGAGCAGGTTGGAACCCAGGGCGCTGAGCTGCTGTGTTATGGCATCCTTTGCGCCCTGACCAATGGCAAGCATGGAAATGACTGCGGCCACTCCTATGAGAATCCCGAGCATTGAGAGAAAGGATCGCAGCTTGTGCGAGGAAATGGATCCGATTGCCTGTTTCATGTAGTCGCTGAACCTGGCTTTCTGGTACATTTTATCCGGCCTTGATATGATATCCTTCAGATGAATTCCGGGCTTCCCTCCGGCATCAGCATCCTTCCAGTTGCATGTTTTTACATCGGAGATAATTTCACCGTCGAGCATGGATATAATCCTGTCTGCATTCAGGGCGATGTCCATGGCATGGGTTACCATGATGATGGTCTTTCCTTTTCTGTTCAGGCCTTTCAGGATCTCAATGATCTCATCCCCCCTTTTAGAATCGAGGTTTCCCGTAGGTTCATCGGCAAAAAGAATAAGCGGCTCGTTTACAATGGATCGTGCAATGGCAACGCGCTGCTGCTCGCCGCCGGACAGCTCGTTGGAGTAGTGCCCTTTCCGGTGTGACAGTCCGACGATGTCGATTTTTTCGCCGGCTGCCATCTTCATATCCTTCTTCCCGGCATAGAGCATCGGGAGTCCGGTATTCTCTAGTACCGTCATCCTCGGGAGGAGGTGAAACTGCTGGAATATGAAACCGGCAGCATGATTTCTTAAAAGGGACAGGTCATCGTCGCCCAGGCTGGTAATATCCTCACCCATAAAATAATATTTGCCTGTATCGGGCCTGTCGAGAAATCCAAGAATGCTCAGCAGTGTTGATTTTCCCGACCCCGAATGGCCCATGATTGCTACGAATTCGCCTGGATTGATTGATATGTCCGTCTCTTTGAGGGCAGTGACTTTCACCTTCCCGGTGTCATAGGTTCTGCTGATGTTTTTAAGTTCGATAATCGGCGTATTGTCTGCCATGTTATCTTCTCGGGCGGGTCTGGGGCCCGAAGGGGTTTACGCCTTCATCATTTTTCGAAGAAGGGTTAAACTTTTTCTTTTTTAAGATCACGGTGTCCCCGGGCGACAGGCCCGATATTATCTCGGTCATTTTATCATCGGTGATTCCGGTCTTCACAAAACGTTTTTCTGTTTTTTCACTCACCCCTATCTTCACCATCACATAGGTCCCGTCGGCGCTGCTCTTGATTGCTTCGCTGGGGATAACAAGGATGTTATCTTTCACCTCATATATTATCTGGATATTTGAGCTCATTCCCGAACGGAATACCTCTGGGACTGATTCGGGAATGATGTTCACTTCATACATGGTGACGTTATTTACTACTTTTGATTCGTATGATATGTGCCCCACCTTTCCGTTTACCTTCACCGACGGGTACGCATCAAGGCTGATCATTGACGGGTTCCCCACCTTGATCTTCCCGATATCGGTCTCATCAACGGAAGCTTTCACAATGAGGATGTCGGACAGGACAAGGACCGGCATGGAGGATATTACCGTCTGCCCGGGTTCAACCGACCGGACTATCACGGTGCCGTTTATGGGGGCAATGAGGAGAATGGGCTTGTACGCGTCCTCCCAGTATTTCAGGGTCTTACTCCCCTGGGAGCGGGCCGCATCTATGAGCGCCGCCCTTTCGATTGAGCTTATTTCAGTGAGCACCTGCCCGGTAAAAACTTTCTGGCCTTCATTCACGAATATTTTTTCGATCCTGCCGTTTACGGGAGGTTTAATTTCGAGCCTGTTCTGCGGAAGGACCGTGCCGGTGCTGGTTATATAAGACCTGATTGTATCTTTTTTAGGAATGATCTCGATGATATCATAATTGCCCGGCCCCTTTTTTTTAAAGATATAATAGGATAGGCCGGCTATCAACGCCGCAGCTGTAATGGCAGCGGTGATTTTTATTTTTTTACCTGTCATATTCAAGGGTTTCTCCTTTCGCCTGTATCCATTCAGCTTCGCCGGTCAATGATTGTGTTCTTGCCTCCAGGTAGTTGTTCATCGCGTTTACAAGGGCATCTTCAATGATTACCCAGTTGTCAAAGGATATGAGTCCCACCGAGTATTGCGCTGATGCGATTTTGGATCTCTCCTCTGCCGCCTTCAGGTACTGGGACTGGACATCAACATATTCCATGCCATTCTTGTACCGCGTCCATTTTTCTTCAAGTGTAAAAAGGACTTTGTCCCTGACGCTCCTGGCATCCTGTTCTATCTGCCTCAGCTCCGACTCCGCCTTTGATAGACCGTAATATTGCCTGCCTCCCTCGAACAGGGAAAAGGTCATCTCCAGCCCCATGGACCATTCCTTTTCCGATGGAGGCCACTGGTTTCCGGTACGGCCCATGGCAAGCGATCCATAGACCCTGGGCGAATTGCCGGAAATTGCCGACTTGAGGTTATATCCGGCAGATTCCCTGAGCTGTATCATCTGGGCAAGGAGGGGATTGGTTTTAATCAGCCTGCTGAAATCGGGCTTCGGGAACAGGGGCTCATTGATCTTAAAATCACCGGAAACCCGGAGGGGCATAAATTCCTTCAGCCCCATCTCCCTGGAGAGGAGCCTCTGGAAAAGCGTTATGTTTCTTTTAGCCTGTGACAGCTCAAATTCGGCCCTGGCAAGGTCGGCCCTGGCCATGAGGAGGGATCCGATGTGCTCGCGCCCGGCTATGTGCCTCAGCTTTACAAGTTCCAGGTTCTGATTTCTTCTCCCGGCGATTTCATTTTTAATGCTCAGGGATTCCTGGCTTTTTAAAAGCTGGATAAATGCGCTTCGTAAATTCAGGCGGACGTTTGATTCGGTGACCCTGTATTCATAAAGGAAGTAGTCAACCTTTTTGCCTGCCTGTTTCGTGTCGTAATAGGTTTTCATTCCGTCGAAAAGGAGCTGTTTTCCGGTAATCCCGTAGGCGAAATTGTCGCTCTTTTTCACGCTGCTGCCGCCTGATTGTGACCTGCTTACATCAGTGCTCACCTGGGGGAGCATTGAGCTTCTGATAGTACCCTCATCGGCCCTGTACTGGTCTATCTTTTCCCTTGCAGAGAGAAGTTCCGGATTATTCTTCCGTGCAATCATAATGCAGTCGTGCCATACGTATTCCCTTTCCGCGGCCTCTTCCCCGCCGTAGGAGAGAGAATGGGTGAGTAGAACAACAGATATTAAAATATATTTTTTCATTTTACTGCCTGGAAACTTAATAATTTTCAACACATGATATCTCCGAAATTCATAAACTGTTTATAAATCTGCCACAGAGACACAGAGTCACAGAGTGTTATAGGATTAATGATTAATATTTTATTTTTATTATATAAACTATACTGATAAATTAATTTTATTTTCTCAAATTTAGAACAATATCCTAATCTTTCTCTGTGTCTCTGAGCCTCTGTGGCAAAATATTTTCTGCTTTTTTAACAGGCTCATCCACATACTACATTAATGATATTACGGTTTCAATAAAAAATCAACAATAAAAACTCTGTTTTATTCATACCTCAGGGCCTCTATGGGATCGAGGAGGGATGCCTTGTACGCGGGATAAAATCCGAAGAATATGCCTACGAAACCGGAAAAACTGAAGGCAAGCACGATTGACAGTATTGATACAATGGTGGGCCATCCTACCAATGAAGTAAGCATCTGCGAACCGGCAAGTCCGAAAATAATTCCAGTGGCGCCTCCCATGAGCGACAGGGAAACTGCCTCTATGATAAACTGCATCCTGATGTCCCAGGTTTTGGCGCCTACAGACATGCGGATGCCTATCTCCCTGGTCCTTTCGGTTACGGAAACCAGCATGATGTTCATAATCCCTATCCCGCCTACAATGAGCGATACCGAGGCGATGGCGCCGAGGAGCAGCGTCATGACCTTAGCCGACTGCTCAGCAGTCTGCATGAGCTGGGTCAGGTTTCTCACGGTAAAATCGTTGTCCTGTTTCTGGGATATGTGGTGACGCTGCCTGAGCAGCGTATTCAGCTGTATTTCGGCCCGTATTAAATCATCGCTGCTTTTTGCCTTCACCATGATGATCCTCACCATGCCCGGGAAGGCCGTTCCGAAAATTTTTTTCTGTGCGGTGGTTACGGGTATGAGTATGGTGTCGTCCTGGTCCTGGCCCTGAGTCGACTGCCCCTTGGAAGAGAGGGTCCCGATGATGATAAAGGGGACATTTTTTATCCGTATAATCTGGCCTACGGGATTGGCATCGCTGAAGAGGTTGCCGGCCACGGTCTGTCCCAGTAATGCAACTTTTGCTGCTGTTTTGACCTCCTGCTCGGTAAAAGCCCGGCCTGAATCCAGGGGCCAGTCCCTGACATTGAGGAAACCGGGAGTGGTTCCAATAACTATGGTGGACCAGTTCTGGTTTGAGTAGACTATCTGGGCTATGCCGTTCAGGATCGGCGCAGCATCCTCCACCGATGTACACTCCTTCAGAATTGCCTCGTAGTCGGATACGGAGAGGGTAGGCACGGAACCGGCGCCGGCCCTTACTCCGCCGGAGGTTGATGATCCAGGAAGGATGATAAGCAGGTTGCTCCCCATGCTCGATATCTGTTCCGCGATTTTCATGCTTGCCCCGGTGCCCACCGCCAGCATGGTGATGACTGCCCCCACGCCTATGATCATGCCGAGCATTGTCAGCACCGACCGCATCTTGTTTACCCTGAGGGCCCTGAAGGAAATTTTAAATGCTGAAGGAATGCTTATCATTTTTTTCTCCCGGCTTTCTTCACTTTTTCGTCGCTGACGATGAGGCCGTCAAGAAACCTGATGATTCTCCTGCTGTACTTTGCTATATCCTCTTCATGGGTAACAAGAATTATGGTAATATTCGACTCCCGGTTAAGCCTTGTAAAGAGATCCATGATCTCATTGCTCGTTTTTGAGTCCAGGTTTCCTGTGGGTTCATCGGCCAGGATGACCGGGGCATTGTTCACCAGGGCCCTTGCAATGGCCACCCTCTGCTGCTGCCCGCCTGAAAGCTGGCTCGGGTGGTGATGCCCCCTGTCGTCGAGGCCGACGATTGAAAGGGCATATCGGGATTTCCGTTTTCTTTCCGCCACGCTGACGCCGCTGTAAAACATGGGGAGCTCAACGTTTTCCAGTGCCGAGGTCCTGGCAAGGAGGTTGAATCCCTGGAAAACAAAACCAATTTTCCTGCTTCGTATATCCGCCAGCTGGTCCCTGGCCAGGTTTTTTGTATCTACTCCGTCGAGCATGTAACTTCCCTCCGTAGGCTTGTCCAGGCACCCGAGGATGTTCATAATGGTGGACTTGCCCGAGCCGGAGTGGCCCATGATTGATACGAATTCACCGCTTTTGATCGTGAAGGAAACACCCCTGATGGCCGGGACCTCAACATCGCCGACCCTGTATATCTTCGTGATATTTTCGACTTTGATGAGCATATCCATGTTCAGAACATTCTCGGCGGCCCGGACGCGGGGGCCTGCTTTTTCTGCAGCCCGATTGTGTCGACAATGAGCTCCTGCCCTTCGGCCAGCTCCCCTGAAACTACTTCGGTGAAGGCCCCGTCATTGATGCCTGTTTTTATCCTCACCCTTTTGGGGATGTTTTTTTCGAGAATCCATACGCTTTGGCCGCCATAGGGGGCAGGGCTTTTCTGGGCCTCTTTCCCCTGCGCCCTATCCGGAATTCCCGAGGGCTTGAAACGGAGCGCGGAGTTGGGTATTTTCAGTACATCGGATTTTGTGTTTGTTATTATCGATGCATTGGCTGTCATGCCCGGTTTCAGCTTCATGTCGGAATTATCGACGAAAATAACAACGTCATAGGTGACCACGTTCTGCACGATGATTGGCGCGTTCCGTATCTGCTGGACCTTCCCCTTGAACAGAAACTCGGGGTAGGCGTCCACGGAAAAGGTGACACTCTGTTTTTCCCTGATCTTCCCTATGTCTGCTTCGTTGACATTGGAATCTATCTGCATCTTGGTCAGGTCCTCGGCAATCATGAACAGCGTGGGTGTCTGAAAGCTCGCGGCAACGGTCTGTCCCACGTCCACGTTCCTGGATATGATAATTCCGTTTACCGGGGAGACTATTCTGGTGTACTGTAAATTAGTTGCAGCCACTTTCAGCGAAGCCTCCATCTGCTCCACCTGTGCTTTTGCAACGTCAACCTGGGACTTGGCCGTGAGATAATTTGTTTCAGCAGTGTCCAGGTCGCTCTGGGCGATGAGATTTTTTTTCAGCAGCTCGCTGTTCCTATCCATGGTCCTTTTTGTATCGATAACGGAAATTTCAGTCCTTGCAAGGTTTGCCTTTGCCGAATTGAGGTTTGCTTTCGCCTGGTCCACCTGGGCCTCGAACATGGTGGGATCGATACGTGCAATGACCTGGCCCCGTGTCACCCTGGAATTGAAATCCGCATGGAGTTTTTGTATCGTCCCTGAAACCTGGGTCCCCACATTAACCGTTGTAATCGCGTTCACTGTGCCTGTTGCCGTTATGGATTCAACCAGTTCACCCTTCAGCACCTTTTCCATCCTGTACTTTTCTTCGCTGTTTTTTGATGACAGCAGCCTGAACGTTATGAACAGAACAGTAGCCAGGGCAAAACATGCTATGATGATCTTTTTATTCATTTTCATTTTTTAACTCCGATGGCCTTTTCGAGGCCTGCCCGCGCTATGTTGTAGCTCACCAGGGCCTGTATGTGCGACTGTTTTGCATTAATGTAGGAGACCTGGGCATCGGAAACCTCCACCGGGCTACCGACGCCTGCCTGGTACCTGCCGTTTGCGATATCAAGATTTTCCCTGGCCTGTGACACTGCAAGCTCGGCAGTGGGGATGGTCTCTTCGGCTTCCCGTATGCCTATCACCGCCTGCTGTACATCGAGGACTATCTGGTTTTTCAGTATGTCCTCGTTCGATTTTACCAGGTTCAGATTTGCCTTTGCCTCCCTCACCTGGTTCGTTGTAAGAAATCCGCTGAACAGCGGCATGGATACCGATAGTCCCGCGTGCCATTCGCTTGGCAGGGGGAAGGCGGCGCCGCTGCGGTTGTACGCCGCGCTTCCGGATAGCACCGGCATGTATCCTGTCCTGGCAAGGGTTATGTTCTCCTCTGCAGCCCTTGTCCGGGTCTGGAAAGAACGGAAATCGGGCCTGTTTTTGAAAGCCGTAAGGATGAGATTTTCAAGCGTATCATGGACGGCCTTTGAATAAGTCAGGCTTTCTTCTATAATATAATCGGGATTTCCATTTATCCCGAGGGCATTGTTCAGTACAGCCCTGGCGTTCCTTATTGCATTTTCCGATTTTATAAGGTTCAGTCTGGCATTGCTCAGGTTTACCTCTGCGGCTATGAGATCATATTTCGGCTTCATTTTAACCTCGTAATATCCCCTGGCCTGGTTGAGGTGATGGGTATTCTGCTCAACAATCTCCTTTGCAACCTCCCTGTTTTTTATCGCCTGCAAAAGGTTGAAATAGGCCACTTTGACATTATATTCAATCTGGATAGTGGAATATTCAAAGTCCCAACGCGCTGAGTCGACGCCGAACTTCATGATCTTTACCTGGGCAGGGGTCTTCCAGAAATCGAAGATAGTCTGGTTCAGTGTTACTCCGGCGCTGTACTGGTTTGCCGAATTGTCCATGGAGATATTGTCTGATGCACTTTTTCCGTAGGATGCAGGCAGAGAAGCCCTGTTGTATCCTGCAGAACCCGATATCTGGGGATAATAATTGGACTGAGCCTCTCCCACGCGGCTTTCGCTGATGGATATTGAATTCATCGATGCAATGACTGACGGATGGCTCTTCCTTGCTATGTTGATGCAGTCGTTGATGGACAGCACCTGGCCCTCTTTTATCATGCTTTCGCTGATGGAATTGACCGGGGCAATGAGCATGCAGGCCATCAATCCCGTTAAGCAGTATTTCATGTATAATCTCCTTCTGCCGGTTAGATTTCCGAAGCAATTTTCATTTTTCATAAAATTCTGGTTGAGGCGCCAAGTTCTGTCTGATGTAATATATGGAAATTAATCAATATAAAATATCAGTTCACGGATTATCACGGATGTTCACAGATTTTTTATTTGTTAATCAGTGTTTATACGCGAGCAAATATTTTTTTCTTGGATTATGGCAGTTCCCGAATGAATTTGTACATACATTTACCCCATCCCTTCGACTCCGCTCAGGGATCGGGCTTTTCCGCTGGCTGAGCGGAGTCGAAGCCAAGTGAAAGTACTTATTCATTCGTTAGATGCTTTCATAGATATAAAAGTCAATAAAAATATCTTTACTAAGCAGACCCTGAATGTCCAGATAGAGTTTCGTTTTTTTTGGGTTGATAAAAAATGCCCTCACCTCGACTTCGCCCGGGGAGCGGGGACACTGAGAATTTCAGTATAATAAACCCTCGTCCTACCGGGCTAACTACACGCATTTCAGCAAGAGTAACACTTCAGCGCATGCCCCCGGCGGATATATTCAATGTTTGGTTATTACATGCTGCCGCCACCCCCGGAGGGGGTTTAGGACAGCGTTTTTTCAATATTAGAGAACGTATCGTTGTAAAATATTTGCATAAAACTAATTGAAATCATATTTTTGATTGTATAAAAACATTTTTTTATCAACCCCCTCCGGGGGTGGCCGGAAAATTTTAATACAATATAAAAAGTACCATCGGCCGGGGGCTGCTACGAAAGATGTGGATAGAACTCAGCCCTACCGGGTGAGGGCATTAGAGTTATACGTGAGAATGGTACTCTGTTTTCCCAGATGAGGGGCAGCGGCATCATCCCACGAGCGGTACGGTGAGGCCGCCGTCCATGAGAAAGAGCACCTTTGCATTTTCACCCTTTTGCTTCATCGCAGCGTCAACGGCCTCCTGCAGGGATGTAAAGGGCTTGATGAATATGCTTTTCAGCAGTTCAGGGTCAAGGCCGGTTACTCCCCATGTCTCTGCCCAGAGGCCAACTTCGGCCATTTTTGCGGCCTTGTGGTAACCAAGGACATATTTTTCCTTGATTTTTTCCAGGCTCTCTGCCGGCGAGGAGCATGAACTCAGCAGCTTTACAAAGGACTCCTCACCGACTCCGAACCTGCATTTCGATACGAGGATGAGGATGCCCTTGTCATTCAATGCAAGCTTGGCGTTATCGATCCCTTTTTGCGACTGGTAGAGGTCGATATCGCCGGGGAATTTCACCACGGAAACAACGATATCAGCCTTCTCCTTTATCCTCACTGCAAAGACCTCGTTAGCCCTGTCGATGGCTGCAAGAAAAGAGTCGGTGATCTCGCCGGCCGTTGCGGCATAGATCCTGTGGTGCTTGTCAAGGACTGTCTGTATGGAGAATATCTCCTTTTTCACGGTCTTCAGCGCATCGATCATGTCCTCGTGCACAGGATTTCCTTCAAGCGCAAGGCTCCTGGCCTTCGGGCTGAGCGCCAGTTTGTGGTTCTGCTCTATGGTCTTATGCGACGCGATGCCGGGCAGGTAGGCCTTTCTTCCGCCGGTGTACCCGGCGAAGTAATGGGGCTCCACTGATCCGATGATGACTATCTTGTGGGCATCAATGCCGAGCCTGTTGACATACATCTCGGTGCCGTTTTTTGATTTGCCGAGAAAAACCATGTCGCCTTCATTTTTTGAGTTATGGGAATATATTTTTTCTTTGAACACGGCATAGTGTTTCCCGAATATCTGAATGAATTCCTCCTCAGTTGGCGCCCTGTGGCAGCCGGTGGCAATGATGAACTTTATAGTATGGCCCTTTATGTCGTCCATGATGATGTCCAGGACACGGGCCGTGGGTGTGGGCCTTGTGGCATCGTTTACGATAAACAGGAGGTCACTGGCATCCTTTATGAATTCTCTGAAGCTCTTTGAGTTGATCGGGTTTTTAACCGCGTTCATGATTGTAAGCGTCTCGTCACTGATCGTAACCTCATTGGGCTCAACGAGGCCGGCAACACGGCTGTCGCTTATCTCAACGTTCATCTCTTCATCTTTGCCGTAGGGCACTCTGATTTTCATGGCTTAACCTCTTTTTAACGGGCCTGCATCCTTAATCTCTTTCATGAATTTCTTCACGCCGTCCTGAAACTGTTTCTGGTTCCCCTTTTCGACAATTTCAAGCTGGACCCTCTCCGGGCCTATGCCGAGTTCATGAATGGCCTTTTTAAGGGAGTTGATCCTCATCTTGGTCCTCACGTTCCCGTCGTGCTCGCATTTATCCTCGGGGCACATGGTTACAAGAACGCCCCATGCTCCCTGGGCGAAGGCCTCCATGATAACCTGGCTCTGTACCCTTCCTGAACACATGGTGACCAGGATCTTGTATTCCGGGTCCGGATCCTCTGATACCAGTTCGGCCACCTGAAATCCGGGGTAGTTTGACCAGTTGCAGCAGAAGACTATTGCCTTGGCGTTTTTCCGTTTATCATCCTTTAAAAATCCTGTAATTTCGCTCCTCATTTCGTCGGGGTTTGTGCCGAAGCCCAGGTTCATGCTGATGGCCATCCTGGGGCAGCTGTCAATGCACGAGCCGCAGCTCTGGCACTTAACCGTATCTACAACTATTCTGCCGTCATAGCTCCGTGCCTCGTGCTTGCAGAGCCTCACGCATTCCAGGCAGAGGGTGCACTGGCCCCTGTTGGTCACCGAGGTGGTCCCCTTTACATCGAACCCTGCCTCCAGGAGGTCTGCCTGGGCGTCGGTGAAAATCTGGGTGATGGGGAGGCTTGATGAACAGTTATTTTCGCACCTCTTGCAGTAGAAGCACTCAAGCAATTTTTCTGCCACATAATCGGTGGGCTCAACTTCGCCGTTGATGAGCCCGTAGATCAGGGTCATTTTCCCCCGGGGGGCATCAGTTTCCCATCTCGTATCCTTGTAAATAGGGCAGTGGGCAAAGCAGTATCCGCACCTGATGCACACATCAAGGCTCCCTTTCCATTTTTCAAGCCGGTTCAGTTTTATCTTTGGTTTATTCACATTTATCACTCACCGTATATCTAAGTTTTGTCGCATTCAGCCAGTCGTCGGAGGCGTCCTGGAGCTTCCCGGGATTGAGGATGTTATTCGGGTCAAAGGCCTTTTTTATGCCGCGCATGAGTTCCAGGGATGCGGCCTTTTCTATTTTGAACGCCGGCGCCTTGGATATCCCGATCCCGTGTTCCGCCGATGTGGTGCCTCCAACGGAATTGACGTATTCATATATCTGGGCCACGGCCTTTTCCGCGGCCTTCCAGGACTCGCTTTTAGTCGTGTCCATGAGTATCTTAGTGTGCATGCACCCGGAACCGCAGTGGCCATATGCTGACATGATGATGTTGTTCTGTTTGGCGATCTCGTGGATTTTACGGGTAGTTTCGGCCATCTTGGAGTAGGGGACGGTCATGTCGTCTGCCAGCGATGTGCTGGGCATGAGCTCCTTGTATTTGGAGAGCGACGGAAACAGCTTTTTTCTGCCGGTGTAAATCCTCTCCCTCTCCTTTTCATCAAAGCTCAGCTCCGTGCCGAAGCCGCCGTGCGTTTCGCATATATCCTTTATCTTGGTGATTTCAAAATCAACGGCCTCCTTGACCATTCCGTCGGCCTCAAATATCAGGATGGCGTCAACATCGGGGAGATTGAGTTTCAGGGCGTTATTTATGGCCTTTATGGCAACGTTGTCCACGAGTTCCAGCATGGACGGGGTGCAGCCGCTGGCCATGATTTCCGATATTGAATCGCCGGCCTCCTCGAGCTTGTTGAAATTTGTCATGCCCAGGCACCTGATCGTGGGGAGCGGAACGAATTTGAGCGTAGCCTCAACGATGACCCCCAGTGTCCCCTCGGAGCCCGCGATGATCCTTTCTATCTGGTAGCCCGACGCTTCAACCCTTGTGGTTGTGCCGAAGGAGATCATGTCCCCGCTTGCCAGGACCAGTTTGACCCCGAGCAGGGAATCCCTTGCCGCGCCGTACTTCACCGATCGCACGCCGCTCGCGTTGTTCGCTATTTCGCCGCCGATTGTGGCAATGATGCTCGATGCAGGCGTTGGCGGGAAGAATACATTGTAGGGCTTCAGGGCCTTGTTTAAATCATCGTCGATGACGCCGGGTTCCACGCGGCAGTAGACATCCTCAAGGTTGATCTCCAGGATCTTGTTCATCCTCTTCATGTCGAGGATGATGCCGCCGTTCACCGGGACTGTCTGGCCGCACATGCCCGAGCCCGAACCCCTCGGTATCACCGGAATTTTTTCCGAGTTGGCATACCGCATAATCTCCTGTACCTGCCCGGCATTTTCAGGCCTCACCACGGCCCAGGGCATGGCCTGGTGGACCGAGGCATCGGTGCCGTAAATATATAGATCGGCCGGGTCATCCTTTACATTCTTTTCGCCGACAATCTCTTTCAGTCTGCTGATATTTAATTTTTCCATCTGTCACCTTCTCTGGTTTGTAATATTTTAAAAATTTGTATCTATTCAGCTATTTATTCAACTATAAATATCTGCTCACGGATACACACAGATATTCACGGATTAATAATATCGTTATAAATGAGAGCTGTTTCATATTTATAAAAACAATTCATTTCAATCTCAATCAGTCAAGCTTTTTAAGCCCCTGTTACATTTTTCACTTATATTGCAGTGAAATTAAGTTTATATTCAAATAATACATAATGATTATAAATGTAATATCATACTAATGTATCTTTGTATTAACAATAATACAATTTTTTTACTTCTTTTTTGTCAATAAAAAATCTAAAACTATATGAGGAAAAATTATTGCCTGTCCCGATTGCCGGCATGTAACATATTTTTCAATTGACATAGTGAACATATAAAATAATAACAACCCTGTTCTGAAAAATCTGAAATGTAAAAATCCCGGATGATGCCTGTTATGCTTGAGAAGGATAGAATAATCGAATATTACAGGAATTTTAAAAAAGAGCTGTATATCTATATATACAGGTTCACCGGATCCCAGGAAAATTCAGAGGACATACTTCACGACTGCTTTATCAACCTCATAAAATATTCACAGGACCATGAAATAAATGAATTAAGCGTCAGGGCTTTTTTATACAAGACAGCGCATAATATCAGCATAAACTTTCTTAAAAGGAGCAGCAGGTTCGAATTCTCTTCAATCGAGGAGAAGGGGGGCGGCAACATTATCGGGGAGGATAATACCGTTGATGAAATCTTCACCAGGGATCTGAACGAAAAAATTTACAGTATCATCAACACCATGGACCCCCTTTCCAGATCAATTTTTGTAATGAAAAAAGAGCTGAACCTCAGCCTGGGTGAAATAGGGATTAATACCGGTTTTTCCGAAAGGACGGTGAGGAGAAAGCTTCAGAAGGCTGTTAAATATATAGTGGAAGAGCTGAAAAAAACTGATTTTATCTGAAATTTTTAATAAAACATGTCAATTATATATCCATCATTTGTATATTTATAACAGGGTGAAGATATTTGCGCTTGATGCCTTGGCACATCCTGTTTTCACTGAATATTCAGAAATATAAGGTGAAATAAGCCGATAAAGCATGGATTGCCGGAATTACCGTGCCAGGCTAGACAGATAGAAAATCTTGGAAGGTTCATGAGCGTAAGAAGTTTATTCCGGACGCTTGATTGGCAAAATGGGGGTTATGTTAATGGGAAAAAAAAGGGACTGCAGGAAATTTCTTCGAAATATATCGGTTTCTTCTGACAGGTTTTCAGATGATAGTTTTACTGCCCATATCAATGAATGCAGCGAATGCAGAAGGGACCTTGAAATAGTAAAAATGATTTACACTCCTTCCGGGAACAGGGAGGTTGAACCCTCTTCAATAGTGGAGAGCAGGATAATTCAATCCTATGGGGAAATTGCCCTGGAATCCAAACCGGGAGCAAAAAAGTTTTTCAGGCCCTTTTTAATTTCCGCTGCCGCAGTGTGTGTCATCCTTTTCATGTCTTTCATATATGAACAAATGAAAATTTCCAGGCCCGATAAAAATGTATCAGTCACATTCAAAAATATCAGGGGCAATGTACTGGTTGATAACATAATGGCCCGGGGGCCGATGAAACTGAACGAATCGAGCGTCATTACAACCGGGGAGGATTCCATTGCTGAAGTCGCCTTTGACGGCCTTTTTTATATAAAGATAACATGCAACACCACGCTGAAGATTGAAAAGGCCCTCTTTGACGCAAGGAAAAACATTTTCAATTTTGCCTTCAGCCTCATTGACGGAGTTGTCCTTTCAAGGGATCTGGATAAATCAAAGTATGACCTGGCCTTTTTAACGCCCAATATGGAATTCAAGTCCGCTGACACTGAATTTTTACTTTCGGTTAACAGGGATAAGACCATGCTCTTCATGTCCAGCGGCCATCTGGATTTCAGTCCCAAAGGTTCCGGCGGACAGGATGTCAATGCCGCAACGGACAGCAAGTACACCATATCCAATACGGTTGTTACGCAGAAAATGGACGACAGCGACAGGAGGATGATAGAATTTGTCCATGAAAACACCGACATCAGCCATGTTTCCCTTCATCCATCAATGAAGGATAATAACCGGAACCTCATGGCAGAAAACAACCCCTGCGACAAGATCCTGTCCGGTATCAACAGGGAAAACAAAAGTAAAAACTGATATAAATAATTATCCCATCTCCCAATCACATTTTCCTATCCCCCCATCTCCATAAATTATTTTAAGTACTTATTCTAACCCGCGGGTAAAAACGATGGAGATAGGGTGATGAGAAAGAGAGATTAAGGGGATAATAAATAATTAATATACAGGCAGAAGTAAGGTATTTTTATAAAAAAATGTTGTTTTTTAAAAGATAATTCTGTATTTTAATTCCTGTTGCCAGATACATGGAATTTCAGATACTGTAACGTTTAAAGTAATTATATTTGAGGAGAATATTATGCAGAAAAAACATACATCCAAAGGAATTTCCCTGTTTTTTTTCACCCTGTTTTTAGCCGCGTCGATTGTTTACTATAAAACCGGAGACAGGCCGGCCGGCGGGATAGATACCACACTTTTTGCAGCCGATGGAGGTTCAGGGAGTTCCAGGGATGATATCCGCACGAAATTTGAAAGCGACAAGAGCAGGATTATGAGGGATCCCAATGAAGTTAAGAAGCTTATGGCGGAAACACTGGATACTATTAAGCAGAAAAACCTGAAATTCAGGGTAGGCATAACCGAGGCAATGAAATATAAAATAAGCGAGATTACCGGTTCTGTTTTCCCGAAAGACCACAAGGATAAGGCCAGCGTACAATTCGGCCAGGGGAAAAAAGACTGGGACAGGTACATGGACAAATACAGCAGGTTCATTGACAACGTCAGCAGGGATAAGGAAAAAAAGATCAATAATGATGAGAAAAGGATAAACGATGAGAAAAGACGCCTGGAAGAGGAGGATAATGCCCTGAAGGCGGAAAAGGATAAAAAGGAGAGGGAGGATAACCTTGCCGAGGAGAGGTTGAGAATCGATAGAGAGAAGAAGCTTGAGGAAGACAGGAAAAGAAATGAGGAAGATGCAAGAAAACTGGCGGAAGAGAAGAAAAAGCTCAATGAACAGAAAAAGACCGACATAAAGGATGCCCCAACGTCGGACCTTGTGGCCTTTTCCTGGGTGGACAGGAACAAGGTCTCACCTGTAAAGCACCAGGGCGCATGCGGCAGCTGCTGGGCTTTCGCATCCATGGCAGTGCTTGAGGCAAACCTCATGATAAAGAAGAACCTGCTGGAGGACCTGTCAGAGCAGTTTGTGCTTGACTGCGCCAAGGGGAAGGACGGCCAGAAGGCCGGGAGCTGCAATGGCGGCTGGTACGGCGGTGTATTCGATTTTTTCAAGGACAGGGGGCCGGCTACAGAGGACAAGGTCCCTTACAAGACAAAGGATTCCTTCTGCAGTCCCGGTGCCCCGTCCAGGGTTACAGCCAAAATAGTGGCATGGGGATATGTGAGGAGCGATGCAGGGAAACCCACGGTCAGGGAGATCAAGGAGGCCCTGTGCAGATACGGCCCGCTTGCTGCATGCGTAAAGGTGACACCGGCATTCCAGGCCTATGTGGGCGGGATTTTCGATGAACATGCCTCGGTGACCGGGGATGAGGACATAAATCATGCCATTACAATTGTTGGCTGGGACGAAAATAAAAAGGCATTTCTTATAAAAAATTCATGGGGCACAGGCTGGGGCGAAAACGGGTATATATGGATTGAATACACATCCAATAATATCGGCTTCGGCGCCACCTGGATAGCAGTAGAAGGGAACTGAGGGGGTTATCAAAAAAGCTGATAAAATATTGAATAATATTTTTATTAACCTCTGTGTCTCTGTGTCTCTGTGGCTGATTTTAAAGTGCCTGCGGTCAAATTTTAAAGAAGTCCACCTTCTGTTTTAATGTTTCGGCAATGGAGGCCACTTTTTCTGAAGTGCCGGCAACCTCCACGGCGCCGCCGGCATTGGTCTGGATGAGGTCATTGATGGTGGATATTGACTTCACAATTTCACTGGAAGCGGTCTTCTGCTCGTTCGTGGCGTTCTTAATCTCATCTGAGAGTATTTTCACCCGGCCTGCCTCGGAAGATACAATGTCGTTCATATCTGTCTGATTTTTCATGAGGTCTTTGATTTTCACCATCATCTGGTCGATTACAATGACCCCGTCAATGATTATCTGAATTTTATTAATCGACTCCGTGACATTGTTCATGCCCGCTCCGATCTCCTCGTTGTTGATCTTTATGAGAGAATCGATGCTGTTGATGCTCCTTGCCGTCTGGTCTGCAAGTTTCGATATCTCGTCCGCAACAACGGCAAATCCCCTCCCGGCATCGCCTGCCCTGGCCGATTCTATGGCGGCATTCAGGGAGAGCAGATTTATCTTGTCCGAAATATCGCTTATGATGGAGATGATATTTTTCATCTCCTTCGAGCTCGACTCGATTTTCTGAATCGTTGTGCTCATGCGTGTGAGGGTCTCCTTCCCGGTCTTGGCGAATTCATTGATCCGCTGGGTCTGAAGCGTGGACTCCACGGTGACAATTCCCATCTCCCTGATGATCCTGGTGAGCTCATCCATTTTCTCCATGAGCGAGGTGAGGGAGCCGTACTGCTTAACCGTGTTATCGGAAATGTTCTCCATCCCTGATGAAATTTCTTCTATGGTGGCAGTAATCTCCTCCACTGATGCCGCTTCTCCCTGGGTGTTCTCGGAAAATGCCGACGACGCTGATGAGAGCATCTGCGATGACGACACAAGCTCGTTCGCTATGGAATAGATGTTTGCAATTACCGTCTGGATCTTTTCAACAAACTGGTTGAAATAGAGGGATATGTCATAGAGTTCATCCCTGGTATCTATCACCACCCGCGCCGTGAGGTCCCCCTCTCCAGTGGCAATGTCCTTGAGCCTTGCATGCAGAATATTCAGGGGCTTCACAATGATGTTTGACATTATGAAAGCGGAAAATATGGAAAGGCCGGTTATTACTATCCCGGTAATGATGAAAAAGAGCTGGACGAATTTTGTCCTGTCATTGACATTCTGGATGTTCTCTTCAAGTTTTTTTTTCTGGACATCCACAGAGAACATCATGGAAGTCAGCAGTTTATCGCTGGTGATCTCAAAATTGTACATTGCCAGGTTCCCGGCATCGGTTCCCCTGGTAAGGTAGTCATTGGCCATTTGTTTGCCTATGGAATAGTATTCATCGAGGATCTTTTTAAATGACTTCAAATTGTTCAGTATTTCAGCATCATCGCTGCATTGCTGTGTCAGCTGGTCAGTAAGCTTGACAGTAAGCGCATAGTATTTTTCTGCTTCGGCAATGCTGAGATTATATCCCTGGCCTCCCCTTGAATTTGCAGCGCTGATGAGCCCGTTATGAATCTGAAGCACCTCCTTCTGAAGCTCCATGAAGGACATGGCCCTGGGAAAATTTATATTCTGAACACTTTCGGTAAGGGTTATGTTTTTTGTAAGAATTATTACTGAAATCAGGAAAATGATGATGACAATCGAAAGAACACCGGTAAAGCTGATAAGGATTTTCCCTTTTATTTTCATATTATTCCCCTCGGATTGATATTATTAACATAGGTACTAATATTATTAAAAAAATCAAGAAGAAATCAGACTTTTTATAAATATTGTTTAATTTTTAAATGTTTACTGTAAGTTAATATTTATATAAAAAATCAGGCCAATTGAGAATATATAGATTTAATAAAAAATAATGAGAATCATTTATTTTATAATGCCCCCTCCCCCTGAGATAACGCCTGTGCTGATATAATTATTTGAAACAGAATTTTTCAGGAGGTTATTGCAATAAGATACGAAATCCGTGGGGACTGTCCAAAAAGAAAAAAATTTTGCCACAGAGGCTCAGAGTCACAGAGAAACAATAGTTAATTATATAAAATGAATAAATTATTTATCAATTTATTGAGATTTTTTCAATTTAATATTAATATTGCAATACTCCGTGCCTCTGTGTCTCCGTGGCTGACTTTTTAAACAGCCACACAGGGAGGTATTAATCTGAAATAGCCAACGGTATCATGATCCTGAATATTTTCTCTGCTCCAGGGAGTAATTCTATTGTTCCGTCCATCTGGTTTATAATGTCCCTGGTTATGCTGAGGCCCAATGTTTCCACGGAGTCAAGGCTGAATCCGGCAGGCATTGGTATACCGTTATCCCCCACATCCAGGATGATGGTATCGCCCTGGCGTTTCAGGTATATGAATACCCTCCCTACCATGCCGGCAGGGAAGGCGTACTTGAAAATGTTGGTAAGGAGCTCGTTCAGGATTATCCCCAATGACGTGGCGTTTTTAACTTCAATATAAACCTCTTCGATCTTGTTCTCAATAGATATTCCTCCAGTCCCAGGGAAGGTGTTTGTTACTGATTGTATAATAAACGAGAAGTATGCATTTATGTTGATCGGCCCTGCGCCGCCGGCCTGGGAAAGCATGTCATAGAGGATGGAAAGAACGGAAATCCTGTTGCTGATGTTATCAAGGATTTCCTGCACCCCGGGGTTGTCATTTTTCTCCATTTCAAGGGATATGATGCTGATAATGACAGCCATGCTGTTTTTCATCCGGTGCTGGAGTTCGCTCAGGAGGGAGGCTTTTTCCTTTATGGCTTTTTTCAGGGCTTCATCCATATTTCTCCGTACCATAACATCGCGGAAGACCCCCATGAGATGCATTCTGCCGTTAAGCATTATTGCCGAGGAATTTATATCGCAGTAAAATACTGACCCGTCTTTTTTCAGAACAGGGATATCGGCAGCTATGTCAATTTCGCCCCTTCCCTGTTCCTCAAACTGGGCAATGACATATTCCAGATCTTCTTTCGGGTGCAGGTCATCTACCTTCAGGTACATTGTTTCTTCCCGGCTGTACCCGGTCATTTTTGAGAAAGATCCGTTGCACATGACGAATTTTTTTGTCTCCATGTCTGCGACCAGGATGCCGTCATTTGCGCCTTCAAAGAGGCTTGTGAGAATGGTTTCGGAATGGGAGATCTTTTTCCCCCCTATATCTTCGAGCTCTTCAACAGTTGCCTGCAGAATCTCATTTGCGGTGATGAGTTTTTCATTTTTTTCATCAAGGAGTTTGCGTGCCTCATAAAGGCGGAAGGTCATTTCCAGCGATGCCAGGAGGACGGTGTCGCCGGAATTTTTTACTATGTACCCGTAGGATGTTATTTTATATGTCCTTTCAACTATTTCAGGATCGGTGTGGTTCGATAAAAATACAACGGGCAGCGGCCGTTTTTTCATGATAATTTCCGCTGCTGCCGTGCCGTCCATGTGCCTGCCAAGGTCGATGTCAATGAGTACAAGATCTATTGAATCATCGCTGTCGATAATGGCAACTGCCTCCTCTCCTGAATATGCTATCTTTACATCGTAGGGGTTCTTCTTTAAAAGGCGTTCCAATTTCAAAGCGATAACCGCTTCATCTTCAACAAGGAGAATTGTTTTCATTTTTTAATGGCCATTATGTTAACGATAGATGACGGCGCATCTATGTATTCTTGCTTTGAAAAAAAGTTTGTATTTATCACTCTGCTGTTTTATAAATTATGGATCATCGTGCATTTTGTCAAGGATAAATTGGGAATAGAGATTTTATATCTCATTGAGTTCATCATGAGAATAATGATTCAGAATTTTTTTTTATGCAATTGATTAATAAAAATATACAGTTTTACATGATATGTAATGTGATTGCGGATCGCATTGAATTTTTTTCATGAGATTCCGGCTTTAGCCCCGGTTATTATACCGGGGCTAAAGCCGGAATGGCAGTGCTCTTGTTATCTACGGTTTCATTCTTTTGAAAAATTTATACCGGGCATGATATCTGAAATCAGTATGTCATGCAGGCTGCATTGATGAGTCCCGCAGATATGGATAAAATGGCAAGAAGGATGGCAGGGCCCAGTTTATCTTCAACCACATCGATGATCAGCCGGTTGAATAAGAGTTTCATGGCCAGGAAAACCAGTATCTGCACAACCATCGCAATTACCGCCCATAGTACCATGTCAATGAGGCTGACGCTGTGAGTAATGGCGCTGCACATGGGAAAGGTGTATCCCAGGACAGACCCGCCGAAGCTGATTGCCGGAGCCGTTTTCCCCTCGCGTATGAGCTTGTATTCATTATATGGCGTTATGAGGCCGTATAATGCGATGAAGATGACGAGAAGAATAATCGACCCTATGAAATATTGTCCGAAGGCGCTTAATCCGTTTAATGACTGAAGTATTGTACTTTCCATGTAATCCCCCTTTATTTAATATTTAAAAAAATGTGGTATGAATCTGCTGGTATTGGATGTTATCTCCTGGCTGTCCTCGCGGATGCCGATACCTGCCGGTATTCCATTAATTATCCATGACCCGATGGATGCGAAATTGCCGCCGAACTGAGGCATCGGGGCATATTGCTGATAGATAAACCCCTCTGCTCCATAGGTCCCCGGAGTGCCGACAGTTCCGCCTCCCTTGTGGATGATGACGCTCCCGCCTTCCCGGGAGAGGAAGGGCTTTTTCACGTAATCACTGCTGAACCGGTTGTCAAAATATGTCGGGAGGAGGTTGGGATGATCGGGATAGAGCTCCCAGAGTATTGCCATTATCCCCTTATTGCTCAGGATGCATTTCCACGCCGGCTCAATAATTTTTGCCCCGCTTCCCGGGACGTTCTCTCCGAACTTATCGGTGAAGATCCATTCCCAGGGGTACAGCTTAAACAGTACGTCAATGGGCTCATTGTCAAGGTCGACAAAGCAGTACTCGCTCCCGGCCCATCCGATGTCCTCCATGAAAACCTGTTTTGTTTCAAACCCTGCCTGGAATGCCGTGTCCCGCACATACTCGGCGTTGCCGAAGTCCTCCTCGGTGTCATGGAGGCAGGCGAAGTGTATCATCCCCTTGAACTCCTGCGCCTTCCAGAAATCCATCAGCTTTTCATGGATCGAGTTGAACTGGTCGCAGTCCGGGTAGACATCCTTCATCCAGTACCACTGCACCACCGAGGCCTCGAGGAGGGAAGTGGGAGTGTCGGCATTGTACTCAAGCATCCTGGGGTCGCCTGTTCCGTCCCATGAAAAATCGAAGCGTCCGTACATTGAAGGGGAGTCGGTCTCCCATGAGTTTACGATATAGTTCCGGAACCTCTCGGGGATCCGCAGTTCATTGAACCGGTTGTTTTCTATGACATTTCCGGCGGCTTCTATGCACATGTCATGGAGTTCTCCCGTGGCCTTGTCCAGTTTGTCCACCTGGGCCGACATGAACTCGTAGCACGCCGACTCATCCCAGTAGGCTTCGCCGTCAATGGTATGATAGTTCATCCCCGCGGACTCGCACTTCTGCGCCCATCCCTCTCTCCTCTCTATCTCCAGCCTTTTCACCGTTCAGCTTCTTCCGCTGCTGCTGTGCGACATGGATGAGCCCCCGAAACCTCCCCTTGTGACAGAAGAAATTCCCGACGACCTGGTTGCCCTTGTTGCCTGGCTTATCCCGGAACGCCTTGATACAAAGGGCCCGTAATAATGGCCTGATGAATAATCACCGGAGTCCGATGAAATTCCCTCGCATCTTCCGGCACCCCATTCCGTTGTGCAGTCACCAATGTTTTTGTAGATATTCCTGTAGCCGTCCTCGCCGCACGATGCAAAGGTTACGCTCCCGATAAGGGCCAGGGTTATTTTTAACGAGCTTTTTCTTTTTTGTTCCTTCATATTGCTGCCCCGCAGATGATTTGCCTGTATTTTTTTCTTTTGTTCTCTGTTTTGAAGAATGGCTGATTAAAGCTTATCATATAATTTCATATCCCTGTTCACCTGTCAATTATTTTTACAATATATTCCGGCCGGGCCGGCAGGTTTCCGGACAAAACCTCATCAAAACTGATATCCATCCAACAGGTGAAGGCAAGCATATGGGGAAAGGAGGCCCATCAATGCTGTTGAGAAATTATCATTAAAATATTGACAATTTTTAGCTTATATAAGTAAAATATGTATTTTTCCCTGTGATTTTGAATTTTTTTTATATTACCGGGTTAATGTTAATTACCTATATTGCATGTATATACAATTTACGATAAGATACGTTTAACATGAAAAGGAGAAAATATTGCATATGGCTTTCAAAAATATGAAACTCGGGGCCCGTCTGGGTATTGTTTTCAGCATCATCGTAGTCATGATTTCAGGCGTTGTTCTGATAGGGATTTTGAGCATACAGTCCATTCATAATAAAATAGAAAAAATTGTGAAGGTAGGCAATGTCAAAATAAACACGGCATGGGAAATGACGGAGCATATTTATCTTTTGTCCAACACCATTAAAACCATGGTCATGTTATCCGATAAAGATCAGCTTGATAATGAAAAAAAGAATTTCGACACAAGCAGGAGCAATATCGGGAAAAGCCAGGAAAAGCTTGAGAAGCTGCCCATTGATGAAATCGAGAAAAAAATATTATCCGATATCAAGTCCGTGCGGGAGGATGTAAAAAAGGCCAATGACAAAATGTTAGAGCTTGCTCTGTTAAATAAGGACAAGGAAGCGGCTGAATATTTTATGAAAATTGCCACCCCCGTCTATGATAAACGGATGGATAATGTAAAAAACTATCTGCACTATGTAAAAAGACTGAATGAAAACGAAATGGAGGTTGTGCAGGGCCAGTCGGAATTTGCCCGCAACGCGATAATCATAATCAGCATCGTTGCCATTGTTATTTCTCTGATTTTTGCCTATACAACGGTTAAATGGCTTATGATGCAGATAGGCGGTGAACCGGCAGATGTCTCCAATATTCTCCGCAAGGTGACGGGGGGCGACCTGGGGGTGTGCCTTGATGTAAAAAAGGGGTCAGAAAGCAGGTTTGCCGGCAGCTTCAATGAATTTGTGAAGAGCATCGGCGATGTTGTGAAAAGCATCAAGCTCATTGCCGATGAACTGGCAGTTTCATCGGAGGAGATGAATTCCGCTACCCTCTCCTTCTCGGATAATGCTCAGAACCAGTCAGCCTCGGTTGAAGAGATCACGGCCACCGTGGAGGAGGTCTCTGCAGGGATGGACAATATCGCGACCGGAGCCGAAAATCAGTTCGGGAAACTTACACAGCTCATCAGCCAGATAACCGATCTCTCGAAGCTGATAAATGACATGGGGAGCAGGATTCAGGAGACCCAGGACATGGTAACCGATATCACATCCAGGGCCCACAGGGGTGAGGAGTCACTGAAGGGCATGAGCCAGAGCATGTCAAAGATCGGCGACAGCTCCAAGGAGATGTCAATCATTGTGAATATCATCAACACCATTTCGGACCAGATTAACCTCCTTTCCCTCAATGCCGCCATTGAGGCAGCAAGGGCAGGGGATGCCGGAAGGGGGTTTGCCGTGGTTGCCGATGAAATATCAAAACTCGCCGATAAGACGGCAACGAGCATCAACGAGATAAGCAAATTGATAAAAGCCAATGACGATGAGATTCAGAAGGGCCTGAGGAACGTAAATGAAACTGTGGAGAATACCAGCATCATAATCAAGGGGGTGAGTTCCATAAAGGAGATGATTAACAATGTCTATGGCAACATGAAAAAGCAGCTCGAAACCAACAGGAGCGTGACATTCATGGCCGATGAGGTAAAGTTAAGTTCCAATGAGATCAAGACGGCAACAGAAGAGCAGAAGAATGCGGTTATTGAGATCGTAAGGTCCATATCGACAATCAATGAAACCACCCAGGCCAATGCCTCGGGCGCCGAGGAGATGTCTGCGAATTCCATTACCGTGAATACCATGGCTGAAGAGCTCAAAAGGAAGATAGAATTTTTCAGGATATAGCTTAATTTTATTGACCCCAATAGAATATTCCTGAATAGAATAATTTTTTTTAAATAGGGATTGTTCAAAAAGAATAAATGGCCGCAGAGGCTCAGAGGTGCGGAGAAATGTCAGCCTCTGTGCCTCAGTGTCTCTGTGGCTGACTTCTTTTCAACCCCATAATCATGGAGAACAGGGGGTGTTTTATATGTCAAGGGTGGCAATAATCAGGTGCGGCAGTTATGACTTTGCTGAGGTCAGGAATTCGGTCCAGAGGGGGATTGACCTCCTGGGCGGCGCAGGCAGGTTTGCCGGGAAAGGTGAAAAAATTCTCCTGAAGCCCAACCTCCTCATAGCAGACCCGCCGGAAAAATGCGTCACCACCCATCCGTCGGTATTCAGGGCCGCAGCGGAGATTTTTTTATCAACCGGGGCCATCCTCTCCTACGGCGATTCCCCGTCAATCGGGAGTACGGCAGGAGCTGCGAAAAAGGCGGGCCTTGCCGCAGTGGCAGAGGACCTGGGCATCGCACTTGCCGATTTCAAGAACGGCGAAGAGATAGTTTTCGATAAGGGGAGGCAGAACAAAAAGTTTACCATCGCCCGGGGGATACTTGAAAGTGAAGGTGTTATCAGCCTACCGAAACTCAAGACCCACGGACTCATGAGATTCACGGGCGCGGTGAAGAACCAGTTCGGATGCATCCCCGGGACCCTGAAGGCCGAGTTTCACCTGAAGATTCCCGACCCCTTTAACTTTGCACAGATGCTCGTGGACCTGAACATGTTTGTAAAGCCCAGGCTCTACATCATGGACGGCATCCAGGCCATGGAAGGGAACGGCCCCCGGGGCGGGAAGCCGGTAAAGATGAATGTGCTCCTCCTTTCAGAAGACCCGGTGGCACTGGACGCCGTTGTCTGCAGGATGCTCGGCATGGATCCGGAATTTGTTCCAACCATGAAGGCAGGTATGGATTCAGGTATGGGTACCTTTCTCGAAGATGAGATTGAACTTGCCGGCGACGACCTCGGGCAGTTTTTCAATGACAGGTTTGATATAAAACGGCTCCCGAAAAAGCATTTCAGCGGAAAGGGTATATCAAGATTCATCAATAACCGGATTATTTCCAGGCCCTATATCATTGAAGATAAATGCGAAAAATGCGGTATCTGCGTGGACATCTGCCCTGCAGAGCCGAAAGCGCTGGCCTGGGGCAGGAAAGGCACATCGATGCCCCCGGTATATGATTATGATACATGCATACGGTGCTACTGCTGCCAGGAAGTCTGTCCCGAAAGTGCCATACACCTGAAGGTCCCTTTTCTCAGGAGGATTTTGAGGGGCTGAAAAAAATTTGTTTTTTTTGATTTTTTTTTTGATTTCCGCTTTTCAAATCAGTATATTCCTCTGGTTACCATCGATAAGGGTATACCGTGTCAAAATAGTCTTTGTAACCGGCTGGGAGTCCATTTTGTGGATTTAACCGGGAGGGATCAAGCGGTATGAAAAACATACATTACATTCTCTTAATAACGATCATTTTTATCTCCCTGATTTCGGGCTGTGATAAGGACAATATCGACAGTTCACTAACCAGCGACATAAACAAATCCCGTGGGACGACTCCTGATAAACTTCTGCCGGAACCAGGGAACAGGGGAGCCATCAGCATTATACCTCTGAGCGGGGGTGCGGTGAAACTCCTATGGACAAGTGGGGTTGATGAAACAACGGCCCCGGCAGAACTGACCTACAGGATTTACATCTCCTTCGCTAATAATATTACAAGCCCTGATGATGCAGAGGCCAATGGAACTCCGGTGACAGGGTGGATGAGCGGCGCCGGTTCGGCGACGATACCGGGTCTCGGGAAAAATACCGCATACTTCTTCAATATTCTTATGAGAAACAAAAATGGCAGCATAAAGGCCTATGTCCCGGTGTCCATCATAACGCCCGGCGGGATATACCTCCTGCCGGCAGACAAATTCAGCGGTGACATGATTCCGCCTTCATCCCTGAATCCCAGGAGTGATATCGACGCCATAGTCAGGCTGAGCAGGGAGTCCCTCTACCCGGCCCTCGTCTGTTCGAACATCCGGGCCTTCATCAGCATGAGCGCAGGAGATTCAATAATGAATTTCCCTGCGCTCTACGGCGTCCCCGAGAACTGGCAGGTGACCGGCCCTTCAGGGGCGGTCATAGGATACTCCTGGGCCGACCTCCTTGACGGATCGATTAATCTCAGGCTGAATTCCGCAGGGACAACCCCGGGCTTCTGGTGGTCCGGGTCAAACGAAGACGGCTCTTTCGATCCCCTGAACAGCTGCAATGGATGGATCGACGGCTCCAACTCCTTTGACGGGCGCAACGGGGCCCATAACAGCATTGACACGGACTGGATAAAAGGGAATACTTCCAACTGCAATACGCAGAGGCAGCTCCTCTACCTATGCTGGTGATATTTTTCTCATAGAAAATTTGAATCATTCCCGTGGTTCATAGGCACTATGAACAGCAGGGGCATTGCAGGGTATGTCACTCATGAATGGGTATCGGATAAAAAATGTTCATCAACGTGAAACCGCGGCTGCAAAGGGAAGGGTATCTCTGTGACAATACAGATTCGATGAACCTCTCTATTTCAAGACTGGTCCCGGGCCTCATTGTATTCCTGGCAGTCTCCCTGGCAATACCGGTTCATGGCGAAGAGGAGGTTGCCTATAAAATCTCCTTCGGTTTTTATGGAGGCTATTCCCGCATATCCGGCTATTACGGCGGAAAATTCGACAATGCCCCCCTTTACGGCTTTTATGCCGTCCCCTTTGACGGCAGGTATCTGAAAGGGGAAATCAATTTTGCCATGGCTGATTACGGGGTCACAACCGGGGGAGGGTCCAACCTTGCCGCCCTTTCGGCTTATGCAGGCCCCCTGATCACCTACCCCGTGACGGATTCTTTCAGGTTGTACTGCGGATTTTCCCTGGGCGGTGATTACATCAGCCTCAATGCCGCGAACATAAACCGCCAGGAGCATGCATACAAGCCCGGGTTTGCCCTCAAGGGCGGGCTCTTTATCCCCCTCATCGACAGGATTACTGCGCGGGTCAGCGCTGAATTTTCACAGATACGGGTTTCCGGAAAATCCATGAACAGGGAATCGGTCCATGCCGGCCTGCAGTACAATCTCCGTTTTTTCAGGGAGAAAAAGGAGAGCAGGGAATTTATTGATGCAAAAAAGAGGATATCACATTTTGAGCTGATTGAAAAGGAATACGCCGACGGGGTGAGCGAATTCAACGCAGGGAAGACGGCCTCTGCCCGGGAACATTTCATGAAAGTTTTTTTGCTTAATCCCGGCCACAGAGAGGCAGGGAACTATATCAGGAATATCGAAGAGTCAGAGGTTCTTTACAAAAAGGGACTGGCAATGGTGAAAGCAGGGGATTTTTACGGCGCTATTCCCCTCTTTGAAGCATCATCGAACCTGAAGCCCGAGGCCAGGACTGAGCTTGCTCGACTGCGCAGGGAGCTCTCCAGGTCGGTACCCGGCATGGAAAGGGACGGGATATCCTTCTTTGACAGGAAGGAGTACTTGAAATGCATCGAGTTATTCGAGAGGATTCTCCTTATCGATCCGGAAAACGCCAGCGCGAAAATCTACCTCTCGCGTGCAAGGAAACACCAGCAGACAATAGAGAAATTCAGATAATCCATGTCCCGGTCAGATTACCACCGGTATAGGGCATGCAGTCCGGAAATCATGCTATGAAAATAAAGTATAAGATCATAATCGTAATGGCCCTTGTCATTATTACCGCATCTCTTCCATTGACCCTGTTCATATTAGACAGCCAGGAGAAGGAAAAAATAAGGCTCCTTCTTCACCAGGGGGAGGTCCAGAGCAGGATTCTTTCTCATGCAGTCATGAACATACTCCTCATGAATGGCGGAGATGTGGAGGCCTCACGGGTGGATGCCGGGGCCATGATGAGGATGCTGGCCCCCCTGGTCAACGACGGTCTTGTATATGCCGATGCGATACTCCTTTCCTCGAGGAAAATATATAACGGCATGGTTATTGCCTCGTTTTTTGCGGATGCACGTTTCATGCAGGGTAATTCACGGATTTCAGGGGAAGATGTTGATGATTTAACCAGGAGTTCCGGCGCACGGGAGATTATGCGGGGCGGAATGGTCTGCTATGAATTCGTCAATACCGCTTCGGCCCAGTCCGGTCCGCCCCTTGCCCTCGGGAGGCTTGTATATTCCAGGTCAATGATTCTGAAAGATGCGGCAAGGATGAGAAGAATATCCTATACCGCAACTGCTGTGGCCATCGCGGCAGTGGGGCTCCTGGGGCTTTTTCTCAGCCGTTATATATCGAAACCCATTGATGAACTCACCGAGGCGGTATCATCCATTGAGCTGATCGCAAAGTCTCCGCCTATCAAGGTACGATCAAGGGATGAAATAGGGAAGCTGGCAAATACCTTTAACCACATGGTCAGGACCATCAACCTTGAAATAGCCGAGCTCGTCAGCGTCAACATGAACCTGAAAAGGCTCGACAGGCTCAAGGATGAGTTTCTCGCCAACATCTCCCATGAATTGAAGACGCCGCTCTCCGGTATTATAGGACTTGCAGAATCTCTCATGGGCGGTGTTTCAGGTGAAATCAGCGGCGACGGGCAACAGAATCTGGATCTGATTGCAAGGAGCGGGAGGAGGCTCTCCTCCATTGTTGATGACATTCTTGATTTCGCCAGGTTGAAGAACAGCGATGTGGAAATTAGGATGATAGCAGTGGACCTCCATTCCGTCGCTGAATTTGTAATTTCGGTGCTCAGGCCCCTCATTGAAAAAAAAGGGCTCAATGTGTTAAACAGGATTGACCCTACCGGAGTACCGGTACTCGGGGACGACGGAAGGCTGCAGCAGATAATGATGAATATTATAGGCAATGCGGTGAAGTTCACTGATGAGGGGAGTATCACAATAGATGCATCGGCCGCTGATGCCGGGAGCGGGATGGTGGTTGTGACCGTGACAGATTCAGGAATCGGGATTCCGGCAGGCAGGACTGAAAGTATATTTGAGTCCTTTGAACAGGCCGATGGATCCATAGCAAGGAGGTATGGCGGAACGGGCCTGGGCCTTGCCATTACAAAAAAACTTGTGGAGCTTCATGGCGGGGAGATCAGAGCCGAATCAATTGAGGGGCGGGGTTCGGCCTTTACTTTTACCCTGAAGGTTTCGGACAGTGCAGGAGCTGACAAAGGCCTCCCTGGCGATTCTGAAGGGCAATACCCGGTGATCGGATTGTTTAACGATAATTTTATCGTAAACCCTCTGCATCATGAATCTGCTGCAGGGAGTAAAAACAAAAGAATCCTTGCCGTGGATGATGACCCGGTAAGCCTGAGGGTGCTGATGAATTTTCTTTCCATGGACGGGTATGACGTCGAGACAGCAGGGGACGGCGTGGAGGCCCTTGAAATGTTGAAGAAAAATATCATGCCCGATCTCATTCTCCTTGATGTTATGCTCCCCGGGATGTCGGGGTATGATGTCTGTTCCATTATTCGCAGGAGCCATTCGCAGTATGAGCTTCCGGTGATAATGCTCACCGCGAGGAACAGGCCTGAGGACATCGCCGCAGGGATCCGTTCAGGCGCCAATGACTATATCGGCAAACCCGCGGCAAGGGAGGAACTCCTTGCCAGGGTGGCCAGCCTTATATCCCTGGGGGAATCCGTCGCCCGCTTTAATGAGTTGAATCTCATTAAAAGGGAGATTCATATCGCCCATGAGATACACCATTCGGCAGTAATACAGGAGATCCCGCATATAGATAATGTCCGGTTCACCCTGCGGTTCAGGCCCATGCAGGAACTGGGGGGCGACTTTTATGACATTATAAAGATCGATGATCGCCGTTTCGGAATATTTCTCTCCGATGTCTCGGGCCATGGCATCTCGGCTGCAATAATGTGCGCCATGCTGAAAATGGCCATTTCCTTTAATTCCGGCAGCGCCGGCAACCCGGCTGAGATGCTGAAATCGGTAAACCGGTCCATTTACAATTACCTTGGAGACTATTTTATAACTGCCTGTTATGCTTTCATTGACCTCGGGGCCAGGGTAATGATCCAGGCAAACGCCGGGCATTGGCCTGTCTTATTATGGAAAGGAGGTTCCGGTTCATTTCTGATTAATGAAGAGAATGGCATGCCCTTTGGAATGGTTGAGGGACCGGAATATGAAAACATGAAATTTGACCTGGAAAAAGGAGACCGGGTTATTCTTTATACTGACGGTATAATCGAGGCAAGAAACAATGAAGGGAAAATGCTCGGGCTCGACAACTTCTGTTCTTTGATGGAGGGTAACTGTGATCTGGAACCTGGGGAGTTATCGGACAAAATAATGGATTCGCTGGGCCTTTGGCAAGGGCCAACCCGGGCTGAGAGCCTGGAGGATGATGCTACACTGCTGATGGTGGATATTATCGGCTGAAAAATCGGTATAATCCTGATATAGCTTTTAACGGTCCCCGGGTACAGGTGAAAAAAAATATAGATATTATGGATGTGGAATTTATTTCAAATCCCGGGGAAATGTTTGATTTTCAGGAATATAAAAAACGGCGGTATTAAAAAAGTAGTTGGAAAACTGGAAAATATTTAATACATTTAAATATTGTACAATATGATGGTGTCAAGGCCGTGGACAGAAAACAGCAAATTTTAGATAAATTTTTCCATGTAATCCATGATTATAGATATTATTGAGATTAAAAAAATGAACAGTAAAAGTACCGGTATCGGCTCCGTGGTTTTGAAAATTGGTGCGGCGCGCATATTTGATATGAACAAAACAGAGGATATCTGGATAATTCTGTCGACTCTTATAAAAGGCGGCGCGAGAAAAATTGTGATTGATATGGATTCCCTTGACTTTATTGACAGCCAGGGCATCAGTATATTGATTAATTCAGCCAAGCTCGTCAGATCGTTCCAGGGGGACATGGCCCTTCTGAATGTGCCTCAGAGGATTGATACGATTTTCAGGCCACTGAATATGAATAGGTTTATCAGCAGGTTTAATAATATAAGGGATGCTGTGAATTTTTTCCGTATAGACTGATGGAACCGGTTTGCAACATAGATTCTGGAGAGTTATGAATATTAATTTTGATATTATTAAAATTTCGCCAAGGACATCAAGGACCTATCCCGAGATAGATTATTCCATATTGGTATTCAAGGTCGATATGCCGAAAAGGGTTGATATTGAAAATTCGAATGAACTCTGGATATTTTTTAAAACCATCATTGACGGCGGCTCTCTGAAAATCATGGTGAACATGGATAAACTCGAATATATAGACAGTTCGGGGATCGGAATTTTGATAAATTCCGCAAAGCTCCTCAGGACCGGGAAAGGGGATTTGATATTTTTCAATGTATCACAGGATGTGAAAAAAATTTTTAGCATAGTAAAGCTTGAAAAATTCATAAAAATTTTCAACATGGAGTCGGAGGCAATAAATCATTTCAGGTATATTTGAGGTATCTTCTGATATTCAAACCGGAATATTGATGTCCATGATGATCAGTGTTACATCATCAAAAAAATGTTCCTTTTCGGTAATGGTCCCTGGATTCTGCAGCGTCTCTATTATCTTGCTTGCAAGCCTTCCCGGCGTCATCCCTGTGCCGGATTCTATTATTGTTTTTAAAATTTCTGTCTTGTCGCTGACCTCTTTTTTTATTTTGATATCCGTGAGCCCGTCGGTGTAGAGGACAATCCTGTCACCGTCCTCCAGTGGAATCTCCATTAAACCATAGACGGCATCGTTGAATATCCCCAATGGGAGCCCATTGATGTGCCTGGGGATGGCTTCCTTATCACCCGCCTTCATGATAAACAAGGGTTTGTGACCCGCGTTGGACATAAGCATTATTTTTTTTTCAAGATCGATGTAAATATACATTGCAGTGAAATAATTGGAATAGTCATACCTGCTCATGATGTTGTTGATTTGTTCAAAGAGACGTGCGGGCTCCATGGCGAATTCCTTGCAGAAGGTGAAGGCCACATCCATCATGGAGCACATCATTGCCGCAGGGATCCCATGCCCTATGGCATCTGCTATGAGGACCCCCATACGCATGGAGTCGATGACATTAAAGTTGAAATAATCGCCTCCGATTGCCATTGCCGGAATGTACCGGAGGGCAATTTCAATGTTTTCATGGTGCGGGGCTGATGGGGGGAGTATGGACCTCTGAATTTCAGTGGCTATGGCAAGCTCATCGTTGAGTTTACTCAGCGTGTTCCAGTTTATTACCGACTCTTTCAATGTAATCAGATTTTTGACCCTTGCAGCCAGTTCCTCCCTGTTCACCGGTTTTATTATGTAGTCGCTGGCCCCGGCGTCAAATCCCATGACTATGTCCCCTGGCAGGCCCTTCGCCGTGATCATGAGGACCGGGAGTTCATGCTGGTAAAAGTTCTCACGTATTTTTCTGCATAGATCATACCCGGAAATGTCCGGGAGCATTACATCCACAAGGGCGAGGTCCGGGGCCGGCCTTTTTGCCAGCGCCTCCATGGCCGCCTTTCCGCTGGAGGCTGAGATGGTCCTGTATCCCTCCAGTTTAAGTTGACCTGTGAGTATGTGGAGGTTCACCGGCTCATCGTCGACAATGAGGATTAATTTTCCGTATGCTTCATCCGAACCGGCAGTTTCGTCATGGATATCCGGAATAGCAGTGGTGTAAAGGGAAGCCTTGTCCTCTATCACGTTACCCCAGTTTGATGGCAGCCCGTTCAATGATGAGGGGTGTTCATGGGACCGTTTAAGGGTGAATTGCAGCCTGGAACCCCTGCCTGCCGACGATTCCGCCCATATTCTTCCGCCCATGAGCTCGATGATTTTTTTTGATATGGTGAGCCCCAGTCCCGTACCACCCCGCCTCGGTGATGCATTGATCCCTCCCTGCTCAAAGGGTTCAAAGATGAGCTCAAGCCTTTCCGCAGGGATGCCTATTCCCGTGTCCTCAGTTACTACCGTAACATCTTCAGATCCGGTATTGTGCTGGGCGGAGACCGTTATGGTCCCGGAATCGGTATATTTGATGGCATTTTCTATGAGATTGAACATCACCTGCATCAGCCTGTTCACGTCGCCCCATACATATACATCTTCAGCGAGCCAGTTATTCACTGCAAGCCCTTTCTTTTTAATCATCGGCTGCAGAATCGAGAGCACATGGAGGATTACGGCCCTCAGGGAGACAGAGGTCCTGTCCATAACAAGATCGTGATTCTTCAGCTTTGAGAAATCGAGTATGTCGTTCACCATTGATCCCAGGCGCCGGCTGCTGGTAAGAATGAGGTTCAGGTTTTCCCTATCCCCGGCGCTTTTCCCTTCAAGCAAGGTTTCGGTAATTCCCGATATCCCGTAGAGCGGGGTGCGGAGTTCATGGGTTATGTTCGCGAGAAATTCGTCTTTAACCCTGTCCATCTCGATGAGCCTCATGTTCATGGCCACGAGCTCAGAAACTCTGAGCCTTATCATCTTTCCCAAATCCCCGATGGACTTTGACAGTATTCCAATCTCATCATTTCCGTCATACCTGAAATCGATCGCGTAATCGCTGTTTTCCATGCCCTGGACTGCGCCGGCCAGGCCTGAGAGAGGCCTGGAGATGAGCCTGCTCAGGTATATTCCAACGACTGCCAGGGATGCTATGACACCGGCCGCGGTAAAGAGTATGATTTTTCTGAGCCTGTTTATCGGCTCTATGATAAACGATTCGTCAAATATGAGCCTCCCAACGCAAAGGGGCTGGGAATTCGCAAGGGAGGCCGTTGATGTGAAACGGTAGTGCTTCCCCTTTGTTCCGGGAAGATACACCTCCATAAAAGAGGCCTGGTATATCAACTCGTCAGTGGTCTCATCACTGACCCGTTCATCATTGAAAATGGCTGAATATTGCTTTGAAGGATTTTTGTATTTTGCCAGTAGTATTCCGTTGTAATCCTTTTTTAAAGAGATGAGGATTACATCGGCGTATATAAGGCCGTTTTTTTCATAGGGTTCCATGAATTTTATGAATTCCATTGAGTCTATGCGTGACGTCTGTATATCGCCGCCATTTATGGTAAGGATGTTCAAAATGGCCCTTGAAAGTATTCCCACCGCAGCCTCTCCGTCGCGGACAAGGAGTTCAATCCTCTCCTTCTCCTGCCGGTTGAGGATAATAAAAGAAAGGGGCAGGGTGGATAAGATGGTTATCAGGGTAAAGGTGATTATGAGTTTGTATCTGATTTTCACAATGAATAATTCAATTCAAAAAAGGGATTTTTAATCAAGAAGAAAATATGAATGATGATAAAAATTGTGAAGAGATCATTGTGCCCATGGTATCATGCCTTTACCAGGGGGATCTCTCCCCAGTCCGTGGTGAAATTCTTCGAAAGGAAGGCCCTCCTCATCTCCCACTCCCTTTCCATCCCCTCGGCGGCAAAGCGGATACTCCTCCTCCCCATGGACCTGTTGATCCTGTCCACGGCCTCCATGAGTGACCTCCCTTTTTCCATTCCCCTGAAGGAGTGGAAGAGGGAGGGCTGCACATCGCACTCGGGGATTATTTCCGTGAGCATAACCCCGGCCTTCTTGTAGCGGAATCCGGGGCGGTATATTTTTTCAAGGATTCCCAGGGCGCAGCCTATGAGAACCGGGGTGTGGGAGGTGGGGACAGGGATCCTCACGCTCCCGGCTCCGGAATACTGGGGCTCCTGCCTGAAGGGGTTTGTGGTGATGAAGACCGTGAGGAAGGATGCGGCGCTTTTATCGAGCCGGAGCTTCTCACCGCCCCGCGAGGCATGGGATGCCACTGACTCCATGAGGCCTTCTATTCCCTCGACGGGTTTTCCGAAGGAGCGGGAGTTCACGATCCCCTTTTTAGGAGGCGGGGCCTGGTCAAGGGGGATGCATGAAAATCCCCTGAGCTCATGCACCGTGCGGAGGCCGGTGATGGTCATGTTTTTTTTTATCCACTTGTCCGGGGCGTCCCTGAGGCCAAGGGCTGTGTATATGCCGTTTTTATTGAGGAGCTTCGTGTACTGACTCCCCACGCCCCACACATCCTCCACGCCTATGCTGCCGAGCACCGGTTCCATGCTGCTTTTGCCGTCAAGGGAGAATACGCCGCCCAGCGACGGATCCCTCTTCGCTATTTTGTTGGCCAGCTTCGACAGGGTTTTCGTCGGGCCTATCCCCACTGATACCGGGATGCCGGTCCATTTTTTCACCATCGTCCTTATTTCCGATCCGTAAGACGCGGCTCTGTCCCGGTCCCTGCCGAACCCGCTGAATGAGAGGAATGCCTCGTCAATGGAGTAGACCTCCATGTCCGTTGCGAAATGCTCGAGGCATTCCATTACCCGTCTCGACATGTCGCCGTAGAGGGTGTAGTTGGATGAGAACACGGCAATGCCGTGCCTCTCTATGAGGTGCTTCAGTTTGAAGAAGGGGGCGCCGAAGGGGAGGCCCAGCTTTTTTGCCTCGTCGGACCTGGCCACCACGTTGCCGTCATTGTTCGAGAGCACCACTACCGGGATGTTCCAGAGGGAAGGGTTGAAGACCCGCTCGCATGATATGTAGAAGTTATTGCAGTCCACCAGGGCAAACACGGCAGCCTCCTACCTGAGCGTGCGGATCACATGGATCACAACGCCCCATACCTCGAATTCCGCGTCCGGGGATATCCATATGGGCTGATATTCCGGGTTCTCCGGGGCAAGGCCGATGGCGCCCTTCTCTTTAATGAGGCGTTTCACCGTGAGCTCGCCGTTGAGCGCGGCAATCACGATGCTGTTGTTTCCCGCAGTCTCTGCCCTGTCCACGATGAGAATGTCCCCGGAGGATATGCCGGCGCCGGTCATGGAATCGCCCGATGCCTTTACAAAGAATGTGGCCGACGGGTGCCGTATGAGGAGGTCGTTCAGGTCGAGCCGCCGGTCTATGTAGTCGTCGGCGGGCGAAGGGAATCCGGCGGAGATGCTGTTGGAGAAGAGGGGGAGCAGCTGCCCCGGCCCCGGTTCAATGGGGAGTATCAATTCTATGGATCCGTCTTTTTTCAGGTTCACGGCGTTCATGCATACCTCCGGTATCATGGATATCAGGCAGTTTCAAGATCAGGCGTCCGGGGGCCTTTTCCCGCCCCTTTGCTGAGACATGCCATTGTATCCGGGACAGCTGAATATGTCAACAAATGTTTAGTAGTTTTAAGATTTATGGATCTCCGCAAATAAATGAGAAAAACAGGTCGTGGATATAATTAGCAATTGACAAATTTCTCATCATAGTTCATCATATGTATTATGATTGAAAAAGTTGTCCGGAAATTTAATCTGAAAAACAACAATTCTGAACATTCGGACCTTCAATTTTGGCTATCTCACACTCCGGTAGAGCGGGTTTCAGCAGTTCAAATTTTACGCAGGCAATACAGTGGAAATACAGCAGGACTTCAAAGAACTGTTAGAATTATTCAACAGGTATAGGGTTGATTATATAATCGTTGGATCCTATGCGCTGGCCTATCATGGAGCTCCCCGTTATACGGGTGACATGGATATCTTCGTCCGGCCCGACCGGATAAATGCTGAAAAAATTTTAAAAGCCCTTGCCGATTTCGGCTTTGGCTCCCTGAATATTTCAGCCGATGATTTCAGTATACCCGGCAAGGTTGTTCAGTTGGGGAATCCTCCTGTTAGAATAGATATCCTTACCTCCCTGACAGGGGTTGACTGGGAAGAATCCTATAAAGGCTGGGTTGAAGGGGAATACGGTGATATCAAGGTCCACTACATCGGCCGCGCGCAGTTTATTAAAAATAAGAAATCTATCGGCAGAAAAAAAGATCTGGCTGATCTCGAAGCGATTGCAGTTGAATAACTAAAAATAATATCTTCATTTCAAATAAAATGGTTGATTTTATTCGGCTGGATTGTAATTTATAAAATTATTCATGGATCAGTAATATGAACAGACCATGCTGAAACTATATTTACATTTTCCGGAGAAAAACCGTGTCCTTAAAATTCAGATATTATTTCATAGCCCTGCTCTCCCTTATCCTGGCAGCGGCGCTCGCTGCATGCTCTCTCCGCAATGAGTCTGATTTCCCCAATGCAGCCGGCGGGGACGGTAAAGGCGATGCAACAAATACCCTCAGGTACCAGAACCGTTCGGTAAAATAATATCCGATGTCAATCATTTTGCCATGGGAATGAAGAAGAACATCCCTGTACCGGGGGGCGATAAAAAGCAGATACAGATAACATCTGTGCTGAAAATGAGAAAGCAGCCTCCCTATCCTGAAATCAAATCGCCCGACGGCGAGATACACACCTGCATTTTTTTTGCCACAAAGACCCCGCCGGGAATCGAATGGTTCGGCCTCAGGGTTGAGAACCGGGATAAGGATGATATTGTATACTATGGTGTTGTTGATTCGAGGCGGTGGGAATTCGCCTATTTTTCATTGAATGACATTATCAGGATCGAGGCAGAATATACCACTGATCCGGAAATAATAGGCAGGATTTCACTCCCCCGCGGATGGGAGATGTTTAATCCTGCCCGGTATTAAAACTTTATGCCCTCGCCCGCGCTCTGCGCACCCTCTCCCGGTAGGGCGAGGGTTTTTATTCATGTCTTGAATACTTTCACCCCTCTCCCTATTTCGGATATCCGACCAGAGCCTACTCTATTGGCTTTGTGGCAGACATTTTATATAGCTCTAGTAGACTGATGAAATTTATTTTATACCGGTGAGGATTTTATGAAAAGAGATAATTCGGAAAAACTTTACAGTGAAGCCCTGAAGTTAATGCCCGCAGGGGTCAACTCGCCAGTGAGGGCATTCAGGTCGGTCGGCGGCACTCCCATATTTATCCGTGAAGGGATGGGCTCCCATTTCATTGACGAGGACGGAAACAATTTCATTGATTACTGCATGTCCTGGGGCCCTCTCATCTTCGGCCATGCCGACAGGGATGTTGTCGAAACCATAAGCAAAACAGCTCTCAAAGGAACGAGCTTCGGGACACCCAACCGCCACGAGGTGGAGTTGGCAAGGATGGTAATAGATGCCTTCCCATCCATTGAAAAGCTGAGGTTTGTGAATTCCGGCACAGAGGCAACCATGTCGGCAATACGGCTGGCCAGGGGATTTACCGGCAGGGATAAAATCATAAAGTTCGACGGCTGCTATCACGGCCATGCCGACTTTCTCCTTGTGGCTGCCGGGTCGGGCCTGGCCACCTTCGGTACTCCCGATTCTGCCGGTGTGACAAAAGACAATGCAAAGGATACACTCATTGTCCCTTTCAATGATATTAAAAAGCTTGAAGATACCCTCTTAAAGGAAGGCATGAACACAGCTGCTCTTATCCTCGAACCGGTACCATGCAACTACGGGCTCATTCTCCCGGGAGAGGGGTACCTGGCGAAAGTGAGAGAGCTCTGCACCAGGTACGGCATCGTGCTGATTTTTGACGAGGTAATCAACGGATTCCGCCTTGCCCTCGGCGGGGCGCAGGAGTATTACGGAATAAAGGCCGACCTCACTGCTCTGGGAAAAATAATCGGCGGGGGGCTCCCGGTAGGGGCTTACGGCGGAAGAAAGGAGATCATGGATAAGGTGGCGCCCGATGGCCCCGTTTACCAGGCAGGGACGCTCTCCGGAAACCCCCTGGCCATGGCCGCGGGCATTGCAACATTGAAAAAGCTGAGCGACAGGAGTGCCTATGCCAGAATGAGAAAAAGCGCTGCATTTTTCAGGGAGAAGCTGAAAAGTACGCTGGATACATACAGCGGAAAAGTACTGTTCCAGCAGCTGGAATCGATTTTTACCTTTTCTTTCACTGATCTGAAATCAATTTCATCAGTGGACCAGATCAAGAGCTGCGATATGAAGCTCTATGCGCGCTTTCACTTCGAAATGCTTTCCAGGGGTATTTACCTGGCGCCGTCGGGTTATGAAGTCGGTTTTCTCTCAACTGTGCACAGTGACGAAGATTTATCAAAGACAGCTGATGCAGTAAAGGAATCCTTGAAATTGATTTTATAGGATAACCTGATTTTTTCAAATAATCAATTAAGTAAAAAAGATTATGCTCACGGATTTCACGGATGAATACTGATAAAACTGAGATATAGAAGAAATGTCTATGATATCAATATTAAAAATACAAAAAAATCCGTGAATATCCGTGTTAATCCGTGAGCAAATGTTTTAAGTCGAAATGTTACAATTTTAATTAATCTGGAATGAATAAAGCCGGTTTTCCGGCAGAATGATATTTCATAAATATCAATTTTTTTTCTTGATATTATTTCAGGTAATATATGATTTTGTCATCGATGGTATAAATTCAAATCTATTTATACAAATCAGTTTTATCATATTAAAAAGGAGTTAATAAAGTGAAAGTTATAAAAATCGTAATTTTCTGCGTTGCGGCATCAGCCCTAATAATTTCAGGGTGCAAGGACAAGGGAAAGTCCGGTGATGTTGTGGAGCAGCATCCAAAAATCGATACCCAGTCAAAAATGGATATTAAGCAGGGATCAATAAAAAAGGCTGACGGCGGATATACCGTGGAAGAGTGCTTCTCCATGAAGGACCAGATAAAAGATAAAACCATTGCAGTAAGGGGAAAGGTCGTAAAATTCAACGGCGACATCATGAGCAGGAACTGGCTCCATATACAGGACGGCACCGGCAAGGAAGGGACCAATGACCTCACCGTTACCAGCATGGAAAAAGCCGAAGTGGGCCAGACGGTTCTCGTAAAGGGGAAAATGGCCGCTGACAAGACTTTTGGGCCAGGGTATGTTTATAAAGTTATAATGGAAGGCGCAACCATAGCTGCCGAGAAATAGACGGTATACATTTTTCAGGTAGTAATATTAAAAAAAGTCAGCCACAGAGACACAGAGGCACGGAGTATTGCATAATTAATTTTTAATAATTTGTAATGTTATATCAATTCCATTGATATATTTTAATTATATTTAAATTAATATCATTCCTCTGCGTCTCTGTGCCTCTGTGGCAAATTCCTTTCTTTTTTTTTACACACCCGTCCCTGCAGGATTTTCCCCTATTATTTCCCCATTTCACAAAAAAATCGGTTGCCTCGGCAATTGCTGATTATAATTTTGCAAAATAATATCTGGTAGCCTGTTACTCTTTTTTTTATCAGATAGAGAACTGACTATATCACTATGATGCAGAGGTTTCTATGAAAATGCCCAATATACCCAGGCTCATCTTCTGGGAACTTACAAAGAGATGCAACCTGTCCTGCGTTCACTGCAGGGCCGAAGCGGAAAACAATGAATTTTACGGAGAATTGAGCCTTGAACAGATTAAAAAGGTAATAGATAATATCGTTGAAATCGCAAAACCCATTCTTGTCTTAACGGGCGGTGAGCCCCTTTACCGGCAGGACATATTTGAAATTGCCGAATATGCCGTGGAAATGGGATTACGGCCCGCGCTGGCTACAAACGGGACCCTTATCACAAAAGAGAATGCCGCGAGAATAAAAAAAGCCGGCATCGCCAGGGTGAGCATTTCCCTTGACGGCTGGGACGCGCAGTCCCATGACAGTTTCCGCGGAGTTGCCGGTTCCTATGATGCCGCACTGAGGGGCGCCAGGCTGCTGAAAGACGCGGGCGTGGAATTCCAGTTCAATACAACCATTACAAAGAGGAATGTGGAGAGGATGGATGATATCCTTGCCCTCGCGGAAAAGGAGGGTGCCAGGGCGCTCCACCTGTTCATGCTCGTACCCGTTGGCTGCGGAGTCGAGATTGCCGAAACGGATATGATCTCCTCGGAAAAATATGAAGAGGCGCTCAACTGGTTCTATGACAGGTCAAAGGATACAGACATGGAATTCAAGGCGACATGCGCCCCTCACTATTACCGGATCATCAGGCAGCGCGCCCATGATGAAGGCCGCAAGATCACCTTCGAGTCCGACGGCATGGCTGCTATGACACGGGGCTGCCTTGCCGGGAGCGGCGTCTGCTTCATATCGCACAGCGGCGAAGTGCAGCCCTGCGGATACCTTCCTGAATCTGCCGGCAATGTGCTCAGCACACCATTCAGGAATATCTGGGAGGAGTCGGAACTGTTCAAATCTCTCAGGGATGTTGAACAACTCAAGGGGAAATGCGGCGACTGCGAGTACCGGGTTGTCTGCGGGGGATGCAGGGCCCGGGCCTATTATACCAGCAACGATTACCTTGATGAGGAGCCTTACTGCGTATTTGTTCCGAAAAAGAGCAGGTGATGAAACTCTACCCTGTCATGCTTGATTTGCGGGATAAGCCGGTAACAGTCATCGGCGGGGGTGGGGTGGCAGAGAGGAAAATACGTGGTCTCGCAGAAACAGGGGCCCTTGTGAGGGTCATAGCGCCGGGAGTGAGCGGGGTGATAAAGAAACTTGCTGCTGAATTTCCCGGGCGTATTGCCATTGATGAACGGGAATACAGGCCGGGGGATCTGGATGGAGCTTTCATTGTTTTTTCAGCTTCAGATGACCCTGAGGTGAGCCGGAGAGTCCATCTTGAAGCCGACGGAAAAAATATATTAATAAACAGCGGAGATGATCCGGGGAAATGCACCTTTCACGTGCCTTCCTATTTCAGAAAAGGTGGCCTCCTTGTAGCTGTCTCCACCGGCGGGGCCTCTCCGGCAATGTCTGCAAGGCTGAGACGTGAACTGGAGGCCCATATTCCCGATGATATTGGCCCGGTTCTTGAAGGCCTGGGCCGGATAAGGGAACTGCTGAAATCCGACACCGACTTTTCCGGCCTCACTTCATCTGCAAGGGGGACTCTGCTTAAGAAAATAAGTGAAAGTGATTATTTACTCAGACGGACTTTCGAGGCAGGGATGGTTGATGCCCTTCTCAGGAAAATAATAGCTGATGCACTAAAATCAGTTTCCTGATCCGGTTTTTTTACTTTCCGGCAGGGCCCGGTCTGCCGGGGGACTTCAGCCGGTCCATTCTTAATTTTGTTATCCGTTCCAGTTCCTCATAGAAAAAAATATCTCTTTTCTTCAGAAGTTCATCTCCGGATTTATCCTTTTCCCCGGGGAGCGCCTTTACCGTCAGCAGGGCGGCAATCATTTCCCCGGTGATTTCTTCACCGAAAATGCTTTCCATATATTGGATGAAGTTTTTATCCCTGAATTTTTCTTCGGCCAGGTATTCGGAATATCCCCCACCGGCGAAAGGGGAGTTCGTATCCGATGAGAGTTCAATCATCCCTTTTTGCTCATCTACGGTTACCCAGTACTGCCGCCCGTCTTTTGATGCATACCAGTTGTATTTCATAATGTTTTCTATCTGCCAATGAAATTAAGTTTATTACGATTGTCAGGACATTAAGTATCAAATTTTTTTTCTTGACTATTTTCAGTATGAATATACATTAAGCTTTGTGATGTGAACTTTTCAATTCTATTAATTAAATAACATAATTTCAATGTCAATAAATTAAATGGGAAGAATTATAGGAATAATAATGCTTCACCCCTATTCCGGAATTTCGGTCAATCGGTCAATCGGTCAATCGGTCAAAATTTTATCAATTTAAATATTTAGCTGCAATTAGATGTAGATGTGCTTCCACAAAACCAGTAATAGGAATCCCAAAATTTATAGTATTTTTTCTATTATGTATCCTTTCAGGTAATCCATCCTATTCCGGTGAACCCGGTTTTTCATTATTTAACCGTTCAGCCCCTAATTTTGCTATTTTCACGTTAAAAAACAGCGAAAGAAAAATTTTATTTAATGAACTCTCCCTGCTCCCTGAAAAGGGGCTCATGATTATAAATTTTACATCCTTTACATGCATCCCCTGTAAAAAGGAGATTCCCGAACTTGAATTAATCGAAGAGAAATTCAGAGGCAAGGTAAAACTCTGGATTGTATATACGGATAGTGACTCAAGGAAGATAGAAGAGAGCGCCGCGGAAATAGGAATCAGGAATACAGTCTGCGTTGACCCTCTCAAGTCAGTCGCATTAAAATTCAATGTCAGCAATATTCCAGCCACCATTGTCATAGATAAAAATAATAACATCAGGGCCGTCATAACGGGTTATTCCGCTGAAAATATAGCCAGGCTTTCTGAATTTATAAAAAATTATTAAAGAGGATACCAATGAAAATAGGGATTAAAAATGGATTAATAATTTTTATATTTATTATCACAGCTACGGCCAATGCTGAAGCCAAAAAATTAAAGCTTTTTATAAATGATATTGCCGCTGAGTCAGGTGTATCACAGGCCATGGCTGCAAAGGCTAAAGATTTTTTAAGCCTCTCGATTTTTGAGAATTTTAAATCCGATTATCAGATTATAACCGATGAAGACATTAAAATGATGTATAAGAAGGCTGCCGACCTCCAGGCATCGGGATGCGATGCACAGACCTGCGTCCTCCAGATAGCCGAGGCCATCAACGCCGATGAGATCATCTATGGAACTATGAAACGTGACGAAGGAAAAATCAGGTTAATAATTCAGAATCTGAAAAGAGATGCCAAATCCCTCAGTATCGATAAAAAGTCACAGGTGAGCGAGCATTTTTATGAAAGCCAGCTTGAGTGGTACTCAAAGGAGATTGCTAAGAAGCTCATCGACCCTGAATATACTATTGACCCTGAGAAAGCGCCGGTTGCCGTGAGCGGTAAATTTGAGGTAGCGGCTGTTGATTTGGACAAAGTCAAGGGTGTTGATATATCAGTAATGAATTTTAAATCGAGCGATGAAAGCATCAGTAAAATTCTGGACTTCCTGAAAGAACTCATTGAGAGCGGAGATGAACTCTTTAAGAAAAAAAATTATGCTCAGAGCAGGATTACATACAAAGATGTGATAAACAAGATAAACACTCAGATTGTGGAATCGAAGCGGAATAAAATCAGCTATTTAATTGATAGCGTGAAAAAAAGAATAGAATCGACTCATTACAATGAGATTAAAATTAGAATAGACAGTGTCGATAATCAGTTGAAATTAAAAGGGACCCTGGATTCTGATATCATTTTATCCGGTATAGAAAAATATAGAGAAATTATCGTCAAACTTGATTCAATTCCCGCCAATGAAAAAGAATCCCTTCAAGAACTTGATACTGCATTGAAAGAAAGGATAAATTCTCTTTTTCTCGCATGGTCGTCTCTATTTGAAAAGGAGGGGGATGCTTTTTACAATGAATTTAAATTCAGCAAGGCCATTGAATTATATAATGATGGATTAAAAAAATTGGCCGATGCAGGCGGTGGATCGGATAAAGTCCGGGAAAGAATTACCCACCTTGATAAAAAAAAGAGAATATGCATGGAGACAGGGACTTCCTGGCTTGAGAACAAGGTGAGGTCTTACTGCGACCAGGCGGAATATTTCAACATACGGGACAAAAAAGGCGACGCGAGAAAGGTGCTGGATAAGGCAGGTTGGATTATAAGCGCCAACAGCCTGTTCATGAACGGGAACATCAAAGCCATGTATGATGAATATGGAAGGCTTGTAGGCCATGAAGGCGATATCAGCGGTAAAACTGAATTCTATAAAAAAGGCCGTGAGACCAACTATGGAATTTATTCCCTGAGTTTTTATAGCGTTTCAGCCCTGTCGTTTTATGGCGGATTTTATTACAATTCACAGCTCCAGACCATCACAAAGGATTATAATTCACTTGCGGCAAAATACAAGTCATCAACCAACTTTGATGAGGCAACGAAATATCACAATGACATGAAAGCCAGGAAGAAGGAGGCTGATAAAGTTACGTTATATAGAAATATATTTTACGGGGCAGGGGCCGGCTTCCTGGGAGTTGCATCTTATTTTACGTATCAATTTTTTACCTATAAATCCGCAGAGAGCGATATTAAATCTGCATGGAACCAAGATATATTTTTCATGCCGTTGATATCATATAATTACGGAACTGTGAGCACCTATAATTCAAATGAAAGGGAATATTTTTTAGGGGCAGTAATGATGATGAGGTTTTGATGGGGAATAAATTGTTAAACATGATACATGTTCGTTCGTATATAAATTGTCTGAACCGTGATTTGTTTGATGAAAGGATTATCGTGATTAAGAGATAGAGAGAGATAAAAAATTTTAAATATATGATAGGGAAATCAAGCCAATCCTTAAATCATGAAAATCATGGTTCTGACCTATGCTATGAGAAAGTATATAGGTAAGAATAATGATGTTGCATGAGGATTTGACAAAGAGGATCATCGGCTGTTCAATGAAAGTACATTCCTCTCTTGGGAATGGATTTCAAGAAGTAATATATCAGCGTGCCATGGAAATTGAAATGAAATACTATGGATTGAATTTTGTTCGCGAGATGGAAATGCCCATTTATTATAGGGATTTCAAGATAGGGACACGAAGAACAGATTTTTTCGTTGAAGGCCTGGTCATGGTGGAATTGAAGGCATTGATTAAAATGGAAAATGTCCATCTTGCTCAGGCCATGAATTATCTGGAAGTATATAAAGTGAAAATTGGATTGCTGATTAATTTCGGTTCAAAAAGCCTTCAATTCAAAAGAGTGCATAATAACAAGCTGGATCATGATTTACATGATTAAAGGACTATCTTGATTAAGTGGTAGAGTAATGATAAAAATTAAACGGAATCGTCGATTAATATATGAGGATATCAGATTTTATATGAACATGAAACATATGAAACAGAAATCAAGCCAATCCTTAAATCATGAAAATCATGGTTCTGACAATTGATTGGAAACATTACAATACATATGTAATAATTTTAATTTTACAGAGGGCATCATGAAAAAAATATTATTCCTAATTTCTATTGCATCTATTACCTTGATTTCATGCGACATGCCATTAAAGGAGATCAAATACAATAGCCCATATGACAGGGGCGGGACTTCGTATAAAAACGTAAATGCCACATTTTCTCCTACTGACGGGTCTATAAATGCTTCTTCAAATACGCCCATAGTAATCACCTTTGACAGGGCAGTGGTTCAAACAGGTTGGACGGTAACCATACATGGAACACCCTATTCATCAGGGACTTTCGACATTACTGGGAAAATATTAACGATTCAGCCAACCGGATTTTTACCAAGGGATACAACTGTGACAGTAGAATTAAAGGATTTTATTTGCTCTGAAGCAGGTTATATTGCTGAGTTAAGAGTAAACACAAAATTTACATTTAAGGTTAAATCCGGGCCCACTGCTGTAATCACTCCGGCCAATGCCGCTGCAAATATAACTCCTGATTCAAATCTTGTCATCGCTTTCAGTGAAGCCATGAACCAGGCAAATTCCTGGAGCGTAAGTGCGGGTGGAACGTTATATGATAAAAATTCTTCCGGTATTTCCTGGAGCGGGAATACCCTGACAATTAATCCTCCCGGCACTTTTGCCAGGAGCGCCAATGTTGCCGTGTCATTGACCGGATTTACCGCGAGCCTGGATAATGCCGCCTTTGCAGGGACACCATCCCTTTCCTTCACCACCATTGCACCGCCCGGGGCAACTTTTAATCCTGCAAACGGTGCATCAAATCTTGGAACCGGAGCTGACATTACCATATATTTCACCGAGGCCACGAACCAGACCAATTCATGGAGCATAAATGTGAATGGCACCGTTTTTGACAAGAATTCCACAAGTACCTCCTGGAGCGGCAATAATCTTACAGTGAATCCTTCATTCACTTACGGGAGAAGCTCCAGTGTGTCAGTGACACTTTCGGGTTTTACTGCCGCCCTGGATGGTGCTGCCTATGCCGGGTCAACAACACTTTCCTTTGGAACAACAGGCGCCCCGACAGCGACTTTTTCACCTCTAAATGGGGTAACTGGTGTGAATCCCGATTCAAACATCGTGGTTACCTTCAGTGAGTCAATGAACCAGTCGAATTCCTGGAGCGTCAATGTGGGAGGGACTGTGTATGATAAAAACTCAACAACAACTTCATGGAGCGGAAACGCGCTTACCATTAACCCGACAGGTACCTTTGGAAGGAGTGCCAGTGTATCAGTCTCCCTTTCCGGTTTTGCCGCTGTGGTTGACAACGCATCTTATGGCGGGACAACATCCTTTTCCTTTACCGTATTGGCCTTGCCTACGGTAACATTTTCTCCTGTAAATGGCACAATTGATGTTTTTCCCGAAACAAATATTGTATTAACCTTCAGCGAGGCAATGAATACGGGCAATTCATGGAACGTCACTGTGAACAGTGCGGTTTATGATAAAAACTCAACAACAACCACCTCGTGGAGCGGGAATGCCCTGACAATAAATCCGACTACTGATTTTACTGTTAAACTGGTAAATGTGAGTCTTACAGGCTTTGCAGCACTTTCTGACAGTGCAGCCATTACAGGTTCATCTACTATATCTTTTATCACAATCTTGACGCCCATTGCCGATACAGGACAGACTACAAGCTATACCGCTACTTTCGGGGAAGACCACGATTATGTGGATGTCCCAAATGCGAGGAGCTTTACCGGGCCTACCCAGCATGGAACCTATACCAGTGATTATACTACCAGGGACAATGTGACTGGGCTTATATGGAAAACCTGCAGTGAGGGGCAGTCAGGGGCGGATTGCGGGACAGGTACAGCAACAACGTATACCTGGGCGAATGCTGTAACGGCGTGTACTAACCTTAATTCAGTCAATAGTAGTAATGGATATTATGGTAGAAAAGACTGGAGGCTTCCGATGATTGAGGAATTGAATACATTGCCCGATTCTGGAACTATTAATCCGGCAATTAATTTGATGTATTTTCCAGGAACAATTACGTCCTTCTACTGGTCGTCCAGTACCTACGTCAACGCTACCAGCTACGCGTGGTCCGTTAAGTTTAACGCCGGCTACGTGTACGACTCCATTAAGACGTCTAACTACTATGTTCGTTGTGTTTCCGGACCATAAGAAGAGAATTATGAATGTTGAGTTTTGAATTATTTATTGGAGGAGTTGAGATCCTAATGATGCCAGAAAATGTTTGAACCATGATTTGCATGATTTAAGGATTTTTGGGATTTTTATCCATTAATCATATTATAAGAAATATCTGGTTTTAAACATTAGAAAAGTATATTTTAAAAGTTAGGATTGATTTAACAATTTATAATCATTCAGTATCGTGTAAATTTCAGGACAATGATAGCTTATATTTAATTGGAGATTAAATGAAAGACAATCAAGTGAATCTTTTAATCATGTAAATCAAGGTTCAGACAATTTCATGATTAGAGTAAAAATCATGTTTGATATCTTTTATTAGATACACGTAATTTAAAATTATAAATGAATAGAGGAAATAAATGAATAGAATAATATTTTTAATTATTTCAATAGTAATATCTGCTTCAATCCTTTTCTCCTGGACCCGTTTTACAGATAATGGGAATGAAACAATTTCAGATAATGGAACAGGGCTTTTATGGCAGAAGTGTTCAGCAGGAAAATCCGGGACAAATTGTATAACAGGAACAGCATCAACTTATACATGGGAAAATGCACTTACATATTGTGAAGGATTAACCTTTGCCGAAAGAAGCAACTGGAGACTTCCAAATATAAATGAACTGAAAAGTATTATTGATTATAGTACATACAATCCTGCTATCAACGGAACATATTTCCCTGAAACTACGCCGTTGAGCTACTGGTCTTCCAGTATCGACGTTCTCTTTACGGCCTACGCATGGGACGTTAGGTTTATCAACGGCTTCGTGGCCAGCATGCTTAAGACGACGAGTAGCAGTTATGTTCGTTGTGTTTCCGGACCGTAGGTTATTTGGTTATTTAAAAAATATTCAATGCGTTAAAGAATTGAAAGAATGAAATTTTTATTCTAATTTGTAAGCTTACCCTCATAAGCATCCTTCCCCTCCAAGCCCAAGACATCCCTTTAAAAAACGAAGTCTCCATAAACGAAATCTACTCCGACCCCCTGGGGACTTTCGGCAAAAAAATAATCTGGACCGGGAAGATTGAAAAAGTAATAAGCGTATCCTTTCCCGTGGGATTGTTGCTAAAAACCGACGGTTACCTCTGGTATGCCAAAATCTATGACCTGAAAAAAATTGAAAAGGACTCCATCAAGGATGAAAACATTGTCATCATCAAAGGTACATACATCTCAAAGGAAAAGGTGATGTTTCAGGGGAGCATGCTGGAAGTGCCTTCGATTTTCGGGGTTGAGGTGCTGAGAGGAAAATAGGTTTAGGGGCTGGAAAGTTCAGGGAAAACGTCTGAACCATGATTATAAGGATTAAAGGATTAACGTGATTAAGAGATTCGGTAGTGTACATAATCGTGCAGTGCAATGGGTAAGTAGATTTTTAAAACCAATTATATGATACTGTAATCAAGCCAATCCCTTAATCATGAAAATCATGGTTCAGACAGATGGGGGAATTAAGTATATTTAATATTTCCTCGACAAATCTGATTTTTTTTATTGATTTTATTAACATAATATTAGTATAAATATAATATGAGATTATCATGTCATACTATTGAAGGAATAAACTATAATGAAAAATGAGATTATTTTTTACATCGAAGAATCTATGGAAGGTGGATATGAAGCCAGGGCGCTTGGGGCATCCCTTTTCACAGAAGGCGATACAATTGATGAATTAAAGGAGAGTATCCGTGATGCTGTACGGTGTCATTTCAATGAAGCCGATATGCCTCAAATCATCAGGCTCCATTTTGTCCGCGAAGAGGCAATCGCTCTTTGAAACTGCCCCGGAATGAAAGCGGGCAGACACTTGCAAAAAAATTTTCCGGTTTGGGATATGCAATTACCAGCCAGACCGGAAGTCATATACGGTTAACCACCTCGTATAATGGTGAGCATCAGATAACTATCCCTGCACGTAAAAACCTCAAAATCGGAACCTTGATTATCTTGATTTAAGGATTACCTTGATAAAAAGATTTAAAAGTATATAATCATACTGAAAAATGAAAATTGATGTTTAAATTCGGGCCGAAGGACAATTTAAAGGTTTTAAGAAAAGAAGAATTTTGTCTCAACAGTTTGAGCTGTATGATACAGAAATCAAGCCAATCCTTAAATCATGAAAATCATGGTTATTTTTTCACTTTCCTCAATTTTTTTTCTAATAGATTATTCAATGTGCCTCTGGATTTTGTTCTGTAAATGTAATAATCGGAATCAATTGTTATTATTTCCGTGATTCCTGTAATTTCGGAAATTACAATTAATGAGCTGTCTGCCAGATCCATGGGCACATCGGAATATTTTTTTGACAATTCAATGATCCTTTCTATATGGTCAAATTCAATATCAATAATGCCGACTGCTTTTCGGTTGAGCCATTCCAGAAAATTTATCTGGGCATTCAGATTGTAGCTTAACATATGGGAAGCCTCGGTAATTACCGGCCAGGTGGTAAAAAGTTTCCCTTTAAAATTTTTTAAGAAAGTTTTTACAATTTCATGATAGAAGTCATCCCTGTCAAAAAGAGCTATTAATGGACCTGCATCAATGAGAGAATTTTTCATTTAACTTTTCTTTAAGCAGTTTTTTGTATTGAACCGATAGATTGCCATTATTACTTCCATGTCTGCCGAAGAGGTCTCTTCCCAGATCAAAGGGTGAAAGTTTATTGTCATATTCCATGAAAAATAGATTCAGCGCGTCTTTGATTATTGCTGATTTTGATAAATGTTCCTTTCGCGCAATTTCATTTAATTGCTTTTCAATTTTTGCCGGTAATCTTAAAGATATCATATTTCCTCCATTGATATGTAATACAAGTTGTATTACATTGGCATAGTCCGTCAAGAATTTTTAGGTGTTACAGTCATAATTTTAAGGTTTCATACACAGGCGCTATTTTTTCATTTTATAGGGTGACATAGAGGTTTAGGGATATTGCTTTATATTAAATATATCAAACAATATAATTTTTGTAACAAATGAGTTATAATATCCTATCATATAAATATGCTTTAATATTTAATAAAAAAAGGGGGTTATGTCTCTTCATATTTTGATTTTTAAAAAAAATGTTAAGGGAAAGTACTTATTTAAAATTTAAAGGAATTCAAAAGAAAAAAATTGTTGATTAAAAATTCACATATCAGACTATTGGTTTCAACAAATGGTTGCGGATAATATAGATTTATCAATAGTCAGGGATATAATGAAGACAATATTTTAAATTTGTCTAATTTAATATAATATAACATTTTTTACTATTTGGCCTTTTTCATTTTTTTTAACCGTAATAATATAATATTTAGGAGGAGAGATAATGAGTGTGGCTAAACTTGACCCAACCAAACTTGCTGACTGGCAGGTAGCAGAAGAAGCAGAAAAAGAGATGAAAACTGTTTACCAGCTTGCAGAAGGATTGGGAATTAAAAATGAAGAGTTAATACCGTACGGCCATTATTTTGGCAAAGTAGATTTTGAAGCAGTTCTTGAAAGATTAAAAAACAGGCCCGATGGGAAGTACATCGATGTAACAGCGATTACTCCCACTCCCCTCGGCGAAGGGAAGAGCACTTCCACCATGGGCCTCGTACAGGGGTTCGGAAAAAGGGGTAAACTGGTTACCGGCGCCATCAGGCAGCCTTCCGGCGGACCGACAATGAATGTGAAAGGAAGCGCGGCAGGCGGCGGATTGTCTCAGTGTATTCCCCTCACACCCTTTTCACTGGGCCTCACAGGCGACATCAATGACATCATGAACGCGCACAACCTGGGAATGGTTGCCCTCACATCGAGGATGCAGCATGAATTCAACTACGATGACGCAATGCTCTCGTCAAAGAAACTGAAGCGCCTTGATATTGATCCGCACAATGTTGAGATGAAATGGATTATAGACTTCTGTGCCCAATCGCTCCGCGAAATGACAATAGGGATGGGCGGGCCTAAAAACGGACTCATGATGAAATCGGGATTTGCCATTGCCGTCAGCTCAGAGCTCATGGCCATACTCGCCGTTGCCACAAGCCTTGCAGACATGAGGGAGAGAATGGGTAAGGTTGTTGTAGCGTACAGTAAAAAGGGTGAGCCTGTAACCACAAAAGATCTGGAAGTTGACGGCGCAATGACCGCATGGATGTTCAACGCCATCAACCCGAACCTACTTCAGACAATTGAAGGGCAGCCGGTATTCGTTCACGCCGGACCTTTTGCAAACATAGCAATAGGCCAGTCTTCCATCGTTGCCGACAGGCTCGCGCTGAAGCTTGGCGACTACCATGTCACCGAAAGCGGTTTCGGAGCTGATATCGGTTTTGAGAAATTCTGGAATTTAAAATGCCGTTTCAGCGGGCTTAAGCCCCATTGCGCAGTAATCGTTGCCACGGTCAGGGCATTGAAGAGCCACGGCGGCGGACCTGCCGTTCCTCCGGGAAAACCGCTTGATCCGGTATACAAAACAGAAAATGTAGGTCTCGTAGATAAGGGATGCACAAATTTATTGAAGCATATTGAGACAGTGAAGAAGGCCGGGATCAATCCCGTTGTCTGCATAAACTCTTTTTTCACTGACACGAAGGCCGAAATCGCCATTATCAAGAAAAATGTTGAGGCAGCAGGCGCCAGATGTGCAGTATCTGACCACTGGCTGAAAGGCGGAGAAGGGGCGCTGGAGCTCACCGATGCGGTTATCGATGCATGCGAAGAGAAGAATGACTTTAAATTTCTCTATGAGCTTAGTGTTCCCCTGAGCAAGAGGATAGAACTCATAGCAAAAGAAGTTTACGGAGCCGACGGAGTCAGTTATACACCGGATGCGCAGATCAAACTTACGAAACTCGAGAAGGATCCTGAAACCTCGAAGCTCGGCACATGCATGGTAAAGACCCATTTAAGCCTTTCCCATGACCCGACGCTGAAAGGCGCGCCAAAGGGCTGGACTCTGCCTATACGGGATATATTAATGTACAGGGGCGCCGGATTTGTTGTTCCTGTTGCAGGAGCAATAACCCTTATGCCGGGAACAGCATCGGACCCTGCATACAGAAGGGTTGATGTTGATGTTAAGAGAAGAAAAGTTACCGGAGTTTTTTAAATCAGTTTAATTTCATGTTTTCAGCCGGAGTATTCTCCGGCTGAAAACAGAATATTTAATAAATATGGTTCTTTGCAAAAAACTGCTTTATTTTTTTAGTGCCTTTTAATGATTGTTAAAAGTAATGTTTAACGTGAAATTGGCAAGGCCCGGCACCATGGGAGTATCCGTTATCCGCTGTATCTTATACTCCCGGGTTTTAAGAGGCTGATGCCGGATAACATAAATTATCAGCCCCGTTGAGCAGTACGTTGTTCATGATTGTGAGAGGTTCATAATTGAAATGCTGATCAGGAAGTGTTTATGAGCTATGTCATAGCAGTAGCCGGGAAGGGGGGGACGGGAAAATCAACTGTCTCTTCACTCATAATAAGGTTTTTGCTGAAAAGTGGAAAATTTCCGATTCTTGCCGTAGATGCAGATCCAAATACAAACCTTCCAAATTCCATCGGAGTAGACGTACAAAATTCCATTGGTTCAGTCCTCTCCGAATACATGAAAGACAGAATTTCCATACCCCAGGGCATGACCAAACAGGCCTATCTTGAGATGAAACTGCACCAGATTATTAAAGAAGACAGAAACATGGATGTTCTTGTAATGGGGTGCCCGGAGGGATCGGGATGCTATTGCGGCGCAAATGCAATTTTAAAGAGCTATTTTGATGATTTGAAAAAGAACTATAAATACGTTGTCGTGGACAACGAAGCTGGCATGGAGCATTTCAGCAGAAAGACCACTGCTGAAATCGACCTTCTCATTTTCTGCACTAATTATTCACTCAAGGGACTCAAGACCGTTGAGCGGCTTTCTACAATGGTTGATGATTTAAAATTAAATATAAAGAAAAGATATGTCCTTGTAAATCAGGCCCCCGAGGTCCTGGACAGTAAATTTTTAAGTGAAATCGAAAAAATCGGCATCCCTTTCCTCGGACATATCGCCATGGACAGCATGATTGCTGATTATGATGTGAAGGGGATACCATTAACAACCCTTCCTGATGACTCCATTTCCGTAATAAAACTGGACGAGATGCTGGGCAGGGTGATCAGTTAGTACTGATGTGTACAATTATCAGCAACGAGGTAAATTGACAGCAGGGCAGGACTCAATTAAGAATATTAAAAGTGGCCGGTTTTCAGGCCGTTTTTATATTAATATATCTATTAAGATTAAGAAACTGTCAAGGAGGTAGATTAATGGCAGATCAGATAGTGGAAAAAAAGGATTTCAGCGGAAAGATGGTTAAGGTTCTTGGTGAGACATACGAACCGGGATCACCAACCGGACGCGACAACTGGAGAACCAAAATTTTAAGCAGGGATTTAAACATGATGTTTCTTAAAACATCCCAGCGCTACTGGTACAGTACAGACTGGTATGGAAGTGAAAAGAAAAGATAAAAATATTTTATAACACGTAGGAGGAGATTAATGGCTTTTGATATTCCAAAAATCGATTATTCCGGAAAGATTAGAGAAATAACACTCGGCAGCGGAGACAAGGCTGTAAAGGTCGGCGGTGCAAGCTGCTTCCCATTTTATCTCTTTGAAGGCAAGATGCCGAATCTGCCGAAGATTTCAATGGAAGTATGGGACTACCAACCGGATGACTGGGCCGAAGCTGCAGTTGAGCCATTTAAAGATGTTATCGGCGATCCGGTAGCATGGGCAAAAAAATGCGTAAATGAATATGGGGCAGAGCTTATCACGCTCCAGCTCAAGAGCATCGATCCCAACGGGCTGAACAGGAGCGCAAAGGAGGCTGCCGAGATTGCAGTCAAGGTAATAGATGCGGTAAGTGTTCCGGTAATACTCTGGGGCGTCGCGAACCATGAGAAGGACACTGAAGTGCTCAGGCTCATAGCTGAGAAATGTGAAGGAAAGAGGCTGTCCCTTGGCCCTGTAGAGGAAGGGGATTACAAGCAGATAGGCGCCGGAGCAATAGCCTACAAGCATCTGGTTATCGCGTCCTCGCCCATCGACATTAACCTTGCGAAACAGCTGAACATTCTGCTCGGGAACCTTGGTGTGGGGGAAGGCCAGATACTGGTCGATCCAACAACCGGTGCCCTGGGATACGGGCTGGAATATACGTATTCGGTTATGGAAAGGGACAGGATGGCTGCCCTTACGCAGGAAGATGAAAAACTTCAATATCCCATCATATGTAATGTGGGTGTTGAGACATGGAAAATTAAGGAATCAAAATTAAAAGAGCAGGAAGATCCAAAGCTCGGTGATGCAAAGAAAAGAGGAATCATGATCGAGTGCGTAACGGCTATGTCTCTGCTGATGGCCGGCGCCGATATACTCATCATGCGTCACCCTGAATCGATCACTCTTATCAAAAAGATGATCAAAGATCTTTCTTCTCCAGAATAAATATAGGAGGACAAAATAATGGCAGAAGATAAAGTGTATAGTGTTGATAAAGCAACAGTACAGATGATAGAAAAGTCGAGAAGGGACGGTGTCCTTACAATTTTCGACAGGGCTGAGGATATGAAACCCTGTCCCATCGGTTCCGTTGGGAGCTGCTGTAAACACTGTTCCATGGGCCCTTGCCGCGTCAATCTTTCAAAGAAGGATGAAGAGGCAGGAAGGACGAAAACCGGATTGTGCGGCGCAACTGCGTCAACCATAGCGGCCAGAAATTTTATCAGGATGATAGCCGCCGGTTCAGCTTCACACTCTGACCACAGCAGGGACGTAGTGGAAGTTTTCATTTCAGCAGCCAAGGGCGAAATCCCGGGTTATCAGATCGCTGACGAGAACAAGCTCATCGCCATGGCTATGGATTACGGCGTTGAAACTGAAGGCAAAGAGATAAAGGAGATAGCGATAGCCCTTGGCGAAAAGTGCCAGCTCGAGTTCGGGAAACAGACCGGGCAGCTCATCGGCCTCAACAAGGCGCCCGAGAAGAGAAAGGAGATTTGGAGGAAAGAGGGCGTATGGCCCAGGGGCATTGACCGCGAGGTGGTAGAAATAATGCACAGGACCCATATCGGCGTTGACCAGGATTTCAGGTCCCTTATCCAGCAGGGTACAAGGTCCGCGCTGGCTGACGGATGGTGCGGTTCAATGATATCCACGGATCTCCAGGATATCATGTTCGGAACACCGACCCCGGTTTACAGCGAAATAAACCTGGGAGTCCTCAGGAAAGATATGGTCAATGTCATCGTGAATGGCCACGAGCCGCTCCTTTCAGAAATGCTCGTAGTGGCGTCTCAGGACCCGGAAATGACGGCTTATGCAAAGACGAAAGGCGCCGAAGGAGTCAATCTGACCGGCATGTGCTGTACCGGAAATGAAATACTTCTCCGCCACGGAATACCGCTGGCAGGAAACTTCCTGCAGCAGGAGCTCTCAATTATTACCGGAGCGGTTGAGGCAATGGTAGTTGATGTGCAGTGCATCATGCAGTCATTACAGGATGTGTCTCTCTGTTATCATACAAAATTGATAACCACATCGCCCAAGGGGAACATCCCCGGAGCGACAAAGATGTACTTCAATGAACATGACGCTCTCAACTCTGCCAAGCAGATAATCAGAGTCGCCATCGACAATTTTCAGAACAGAAAGAGCGAGGTGATGATTCCCAATGACAGGGTCCCGATGATTGCAGGGTTCAGCCAGGAGACCATCGATTATCTCCTCGGAGGAATGTTCAGGGCATCATACAAGCCCCTCAATGAAAATATCATCAATGGCAGGATCCGCGGTATTGCCGGGGTTGTCGGATGCAACAATGCAAGGACAATGCACGACAACAACCACCTGATCCTCATTAAAGAGCTTATAAAGAACGATGTCATAGTCCTGACAACAGGCTGCAGCGCTGCTGCATGCGGTAAGGCAGGACTCCTCACTCCGGAAGCTGCACGGGAATTTGCCGGTGCCGGACTGGCCGAAGTGTGCGAAACTGTCGGTATCCCGCCGGTTCTTCACATGGGGGCATGCGTGGACAACAGCCGTATCCTCATCGCAGCAACAGCGGTTGTGAAGGAAGGGGGTCTCGGGAACGATATTTCCGAACTTCCTGCAGCCGGATGCGCGCCTGAATGGATGAGCGAAAAAGCCATTGCAATCGGACAGTATTTTGTTGCATCAGGTGTATACACGATATTCGGGACTGCATTTCCAACGCTGGGAAGCAAAGAATTCACGGACTATCTCTTCCACGGCATTGAAGCACAGTACGGAGGGAAGTGGGATTTCGTTGAAGATCCTTTGGAAATGGCAAGGAAGATGATTGAGCATATCGACAAAGCGCGCAAAGCGCTCGGTATCGATAAGGCTAGGGATAGGGTTCTATTTGATATGGAAAAGCGCAGAGAGCTCGCATAAAAAAAATTGAGAAAAAATTCAGGAGGCTGAAAAGTGTCGAAAATAATAGCTTCAGCGGCCATAAGAGGCGCGCATAAAATAATCGGCAACGCCGATAAAAAAGTAAAAGAGGCAATTGATAAGTTCGGGCCCAACCAGGAGGTTGCTTTCCCGAATACGGCCTATTATCTCCCTATCATATACGGGATGACAGGCAGAAAAGTAGAAAAATTAAGCGACATGGAAGGGATTATAAAGCTGTGTAAAACACTGCTGCCGCCCCTGGTAAAGGAAAAACATCATTTTCCCTACCTGGGACCGGTTCTCGATGCGGGGATGGCAACATTCTTTGCGGAGGAGATGTACGAGGCAATAAAGTACATTGAAAACCCCAAGACCTATGTCCTCGGCGAAGACCCCTCGGATGACAATATCTGGCTCGGTGCGGCAGATGACGTTATTATGAGGAAAAGGGGCGTTGAGTTCGTTGATGGAACTGCTCCCGGCTTCGCTGCTATCCTCGGCGGGCCCGAGGATCCGGCAGTGGCGGCCAGGATTGCCCTTGAATTGCAGGAGAAGAACCTCTATGTTTTCATGGGCGCCGATTCCAACGGGAAAAAGATGTCTGAACAGCTCAAGCAGCAGGGAGTGCAGATAGGATGGCCCACCAGGCTCGTATCCTTCGGCCCTGAAGTGAGCTCTGCAGTATTCGCAATCGGATTTGCCACGAGGGCAGCGATGTCCTTCGGCGGTATCGATCCCGGCGATTACCGGAAGATACTGATATACAACAAGGACAGGGTATTTGCCTTTGCCATGACCTTCGGTTATGTCAATGACGAGTGGTATGCAAACGGTGCCGGCTGTATCAACTGGGGTTTCCCGGTAATAACCGATTCACCGACACCGGAGATTCTCCCGACAGGCGTCTGCACATACGAACACGTTGTTTCAAACGTTCCTCATGACCAGATTGTTCAGAGGGCAGTTGAGGTCAGGGGACTGAAAGTAACTGTTGCAAAAGTACCGGTACCGGTATCATACGGTCCGGCTTTCGAGGGAGAGCGGGTACGGGGAGATGATATCTACCTTGAAGCAGGCGGCGGAAGGACCCATGCCGTGGAGCTTGTAACATCTTCAGAGATGGATGAGATAACCGATGGTAAAGTTGAGGTTATCGGCCCTGATGTGAAGGATGTTAAACCGGGCGCGAAGCTTCCCCTTGCAATATATGTCCAGGTGGCAGGCAGGAAGATGCAGCCCGATTTCGAGCCGATTCTTGAGAGGCAGATTCACCACCTCATCAACTATGCCCAGGGCGCAATGCATATAGGCCAGAGGGACATCGCTTGGTTAAGGCTCAGCAAGCAGGCCGTGGATAAAGGCTTCACCATGAGGCACATTGGAGACATACTCCATGCCAAGTATCACCAGGACTTCGGAAGTATATTTGACAAAGTTCAGGTGACGATTTATACCGAAGAGAAAAAGGTTGATGAGATTCTTAAGAAAGCGCGCGCGATTTACAAAGTGCGCGATGAAAGGGTCGCTGGAATGACCGACGAGGATACTGATCCTTTCTATTCATGTACCCTCTGTCAATCATTCGCTCCTAACCATGTATGTGTTGTAACCCCGGAAAGGACCGGACTCTGCGGAGCCTACAACTGGCTGGATTGCAAGGCATCCTTTGAGATAAATCCGACAGGCCCTAACCAGCCGATTCCGAAAGGAGACACAAAAGACGCCTTGTTCGGAACATGGTCAGGGACGGATGATTTCGTGATGAAGGCATCCAGGGGCAATGTTCCCACGGTTGACGCATACAGCATCATGAGAAATCCAATGACATCATGCGGCTGTTTTGAGGCGATTGCCGCCGTTCTTCCAACCTGCAATGGTATCATGACCGTTGACAGGGACACTGCGGCGATGACACCGAGCGGGATGAAGTTTACAACCCTTGCAGGTACCGTGGGCGGCGGAAACGTTACACCCGGATTCCTGGGGCACAGTAAAATTTACATCACCAGCAAAAAGTTCATGAAGGCGGAAGGCGGCCTCAAGAGGCTTGTCTGGATGCCGAAGTCGCTCAAGGAAGAGATAAAGGAGAGGTTTGAAGTCAGGGCTAAAGAGATTGGAATACCGGATCTCCTTGACAGAATAGCTGATGAAACTGTGGCTACAACTGAAGAAGAGGTGTATGCCTATATTTCAGAGAAGAAGCACCCTGCCCTTGAAATGGAGTCTCTTTTCTAATATATGAATAACGGGGTTATTAAATAAGTTTAATAACCCCGTTCATAAGAAATAAATAGTTAAATTACAAGGAGATCATAAATGGCACTTACAGGAATAGAAATATTTAAATTATTGCCGAAGACAAATTGCGCGGATTGCGGTGTTCCAACCTGTCTGGCCTTTGCCATGAAGCTCGCTGCAGGTCAGGCCGAGCTGGCTAGCTGTCCGCATGTTTCCGCCGAATCAAAGGCCAAGCTGGATACAGCTTCAGCGCCCCCTGTTCTTCCGGTAACAATCGGATCAGGAGACAGCATATTTAAAACAGGAGCTGAAACTGTTCTATTCAGGCACGAAAAAACCTTTGTCAATCCGACGGGCCTTGCGGTTCTGGTCACCGATAAGATGAGCGATGCTGATGTTGATAAAAGGCTGAAGAACTTCAATGACCTGCATTATGACAGGGTCGGCATGATGCTAAAATCCGACCTTGTTGCGGTAAAGTCCGAATCGGGAGATGCCGCTGCTTTTGAAAAGCTGGTCAACAAGGTTAAAGGGGCCGTTAAATGCGGACTCATAATCATGAGCGATAAGTTTGAAACGCTTCAGGCGGGAGCCAAGGCTGCTGCTGACAGAAAGCCTCTTCTCTATGCAGCAACGAAGGATAATGTTGATAAGGTTGGTAACCTGGCGAAAGAGCTCAAATGCTCAGTTGCAGTTAAAGGAAACGGCCTTGACGAGGTCATAGAACTGACAACCAAGCTTACCGGCATGGGACTTAAAGAAATAGTTATCGACACCGGTTCAAGGAAATTGGGTAAAGCATTTGAGGAGCAGGTCATCATGAGACGTGCTGCCATTAAAAAGCTTTTCCGGCCGCTCGGATTTCCCACAATAACATTTCCCTGTGAAATGACGGATAATCTTATGGAAGAGACGCTCATAGCATCGGCTTTTATCGCAAAATATGCGGGGATTGTTGTTCTTTCTGACTTACAGGGCCACAGCATTTTTCCACTGCTTGTTGAAAGGATGAATATTTACACCGACCCGCAGAGGCCGATGGCAACGGAATCGAAAATTTATGAAATTAATAATCCCAATGAAAACTCCCCGGTACTTGTTACAACCAATTTCTCCCTTACCTATTTTATCGTATCAGGCGAAATCGAGGGGAGCAGGGTTCCATCATGGCTCCTGGTAATGGACTGTGAAGGTCTTTCAGTTCTAACCGCATGGGCAGCAGGAAAATTTGTTGCTGATGCCATTGGGCCCTTTGTAAAAAAATCCGGGATAACCGAAAAGATAAAACACAGGAAATTAATTATTCCAGGCTACTCAGCCAACATAAGCGGCGAACTTGAAGAAGAGCTGCCTGACTGGAAAATAACAATCGGTCCGAGAGAGGCTGCGCATATTCCGGCCTTCTTGAAAGAGTTCGTAAAATAATTCAGCAATAAAGGAAGGAGGAGAAAAATGGCAAAATTTGTAAGAATTGGCGAGAACCTTAATGTCATGTCAAAAATACTCGGGCCTGCAATGAAAGAAAGGAATGCCGGCCCTATTCAGGATATGGCGAAAAAGGAGACAGAGAAAGGTGTTGATTTTGTAGACCTCAATATAGGGCCCGCAAGAAAGGACGGGGCTGCAATGATGGAATGGGTGGTAAATACGGTTCAGGCAGTCACAAACCTCCCCCTGGCCCTGGATACTACCAACCTGGATGCCATGGAAGCAGGCCTCAAGGTGGCCAAGAACAGCCCCCTTATTAACTCGGTAACACTTCAGTCCGATCGTTTTGAGGCAGGCCTGAAACTTGCTGCAAAGTACAAAGCCAGCGTTGTCGCGGTATTATGGAGTGATACCGGCATGCCCAGGGATGCCAACGAAAGGGCGATGCATATTGTAGAGTTTGTACAGAAAGCCTCAGAGCTGGGCATTCCAAATGAAAAAATATTCATCGACCCCATAGTATCTCCCATAAGTGTTGAGATAAACCAGGTGAAGGCCTGCGTAGAGTGTATGGGTATGCTGCAGGACATTGCTCCCGGATGCAAATCGACTGTAGGTCTGTCAAACATTTCCAACGGTGCGCCGGAGGAATTGAGGCCATGGCTGAACATCACCTATCTCATCATGCTTATAAAAAACGGCCTCTACTCAGCCATTGTTGACTCATTTGACGACAGGCTGAAATCTTTTGTCACCGGGGAAAGACAGAATATTGTCAATCTGGTAAATAAAATGCTCGATGGTGAAAAGGTGGATATGAATTCACTCAACGACGAGGAGAAGAAATTCGCCAAGTCCGTTAAAGTATTGACAGGAGAAACTCTTTTTTCCAACTCCTGGCTGGAAAGTTAATTTTTATTTAATCACTGACGGCAGGATTATTAAAAACCAACCTGCCGTCAGTATACAATTTCTTTGGGATAATTATTTTTGCATTTATTAACTGAATCATAAATATATTGCCCTCACCCCCGGCCCCTCTCCCGAATAGGGCTCATTTCTACCCACAAATGTGTAAGAAAGGGGGATAAGGGGATATTAGAGATAGGGGGATAATAAATAGTATTATGAGAATTATACATTATATTTATAATATATCGATTGGTGACTATTTGAATAATAATATTTCCCCATCTCCTTATCTCTTCCTATCTCCCTATCTCCATTTTCTTACACATGGGAATGTGGGTAGTAGTTAGCCCGAATAGGGAGAGGGTGTGCAGAGCGCGGGTGAGGGCATAAACGGAATTATTTTTTTACAAAAACTCAAGGGAAGTATCAAAAATGGTTAATGCTACTGAAGAAATAAAAAAAGAAACAGCCTCCGCAGAAGATAATAAAGCAGGTATTGCCGGGTCTACATCAGGTTTTCCTGTATCCATGAAAGTATACAAGCTGAAGGACCTCAAGCCCTTCTCCCGGGAAATAATTAAATCCAGCGGCGAGAACATCAATAACTGCTACCAGTGCAAGAAATGTTCCAACGGCTGCCCGATAACCTATGCTATGGATATCCAGCCCCATCTGATCATTAAAATGATACAGCTTGGCATGGAGAAGGAAGTGCTTGGCTCCAAAACAATATGGCTCTGTGCCGCCTGCGAAACATGCGGGACAAGATGCCCCAATGAGATCAAGCTGGCCGATATGATGGATTCCCTGAGGCAGATGGCTGAGACAAAGGGATATGTACTCGGACAGAAGAATGCCTCCATATTCCATAAATCCTTCCTTGATTCAATTGAGAAATACGGCAGGGTGTATGAGATCGGGATGATAAGGGATTTTACCATTAAAGCAAGCGGACTTTTCGGAAAATTTTTTGACGGGTCTCTCATGAGGGACGGAAAGCTCGGGATAAAGCTTATTAAAAAAGGGAAACTCGGCTTTTCACCCCACAAGATAAAGGGGACAGCTCAGATTAAAGAAATATTTAAAAAGCTCAAAAGAGGTTAATACATACTATGAAAGTTTCATATTATCCCGGATGTTCCCTTCATGGGACCGGACGGGAATACGCAGAATCTACTGAAGCTGTTTTTAAGTCCCTTGGCACCGAACTGGTTGAAATTGAAGACTGGAACTGCTGCGGCGCTTCATCGGGGCACAGCAGGAACAGGGATGTGGCCGTGGGGCTTCCTGCAAGAAATTTACTTCTGGCAAAGAAGAGCGGTTTCACTGATATGGTCATACCTTGCTCTGCATGTTTTCAGAGGACCAAGGTTGCCGAGCATGAATTGAAGAACCATCCTGAAATGTTCCCGGAAATAAAATATGACGGCGGCGTTCATATAATGGACATTGTAACCTTTGTCAGTGAAAATATAGGTATTGATACAATAAAGAAGAAGATAAAGAAACATCTCGATGGCCTTAAAGCAGTGACGTATTACGGCTGCCTTACGATGAGGCACCCGTCAATTACCGGTTCAAAGGACTTTGAGAATCCTCGAAATATGGATGCCCTGCTGACGGCCCTGGGGATAGATGTGTTGGACTGGTCGTACAAAACAGACTGCTGCGGAGGGAGCCTTGTTCTTACAAGGCCGGATATCGTCTGGGAACTCAGCGGCAGGTTATATGACAAGGCGATTGAAGCAGGAGCCGAGTGTATAGTAACCCTCTGCCCGCTTTGCCAGGGCAACCTGGATCAGCAGCAGGCTGAGATATCGAAAAAAAATAACCGGAAGTACAATCTTCCAGTATTTTATTTTACCGAGCTGATGGGGCTTGCCATGGGTGAAGGTGATGTGAATACCTGGTTCAAAAGGCACCTGGTTGATCCAACGGCCCTTCTCAAGTCAAAAAAATTTTTATAGCAGGGAATCAAATTTTAATTAAACGGGAAAATAACTATGACTGAAAGTAATGTTGTAGAATTGAAGGATAAAAGAAAATCAGGAGCCGGCGTCGGAGCTGTAATGGTTGTCGGTGGCGGGATTGCAGGTATGCAGTCAGCCCTTGACCTTGCCAACAGCGGGTTCAAGGTATATCTTGTGGAAAGGAATACTGCAATTGGCGGAAGGATGTCACAGCTCGACAAGACATTCCCTACAAACGACTGCGCCATGTGCGTCATTTCCCCGAAGCTTGTTGAGGTCGATAAAAATCTGAATATCGAAATCATCACGAATGCCGAGGTGATGGCCCTTGAAGGCGAAGTGGGGAATTTTGATGTTACCGTGCGCCAGCATCCCAGGTATGTTGACCTGGAAAAGTGCACCTCGTGCGGCGACTGTTTCAAAGTCTGCCCTGTCTCCATACCCAATGATTTCAATTACAATCTTGATGAAAAAAATGCCGTATATAAGAGATATCCTCAGGGAATTCCCAATGCCTATGCCATAACCAAGGCCGAAAGGGCTCCCTGTGTCCTGACCTGCCCTACAGGGATAAATGTACAGGGGTATGTAGCCCTTACGGGAGACGGGAAATTCGAGGAAGCCTACAAGCTCATAACCGAAAGGAATCCATTTCCATCTGTCTGCGGCCGCGTCTGCCACCATCCATGCGAAGAGAAATGCAACAGGGGCGAGATAGATGAACCGGTTGCGATAAATAATATCAAGCGGTTTGCATCGGAATGGGTAAAGAAAAAAAGGGATAAAGAAGGTTACCTGCCGGAGAAACCGGCAATAGATCCATCAAAGCCGAAGATAGCCATTGTCGGCGGAGGTCCCTCGGGTCTTACATGCGCCAGGGACCTGATTCTCGATGGTTACCAGGTATCACTTTTTGAGGCTGAGGAGAAATTAGGCGGAGCCATGAGATTCGGAATTCCGAAGTACAGGCTCATGGAAGAATACCTTGACTGGGACATAAAGAATATTGTTGATCTCGGGCTAGATGTAAAAACCGGGAAAAGACTTGGAAAAGATTTTACGATAAAATCATTGAAGGAGAACGGATATAAGGCTGTCTACCTTGGAATCGGACTCCCGGTTGCGAGGAAAGTTCCTTTCAAGGGAGCTGATCTTAACGGTGTTCTGTGGGGAATGGACTTTTTATCCAGCGTCAGCAAGGGGGACAAGCCAAAGCTCGGGAAGAAGGTTGTTGTCATCGGCGGAGGAAACGTCGCCGTGGACGTGGCAATGACCGCGAAACGTGAAGGTGCCGATGAGGTCAGCATCGTATCCCTGGAATGCAGGGAGGAGATGCCTGCCCACGAATGGGAGATCCAGGATGCCGTTGATGAAGGCGTTAAGCTTAACCCATCCTGGGGGCCCGATGAAATCCTCGGCAAGGACGGCAAGGTAACCGGGATAAAACTTGTCCAGTGCACTTGTGTCTTTGATCCCAATGGAAAATTCAACCCCCAGTTTGATAAAACTTGTGAAAATAAGATAGATGCTGATACGATAATAATCGCCATTGGCCAGGCAGCTGACCTGGGCTGGATAAACGATGACAGCCCGGTGGAGAAGCAGGGCGGAGGTATTAAATCCGACTCACTCACTCTATCAACCAATGTTGAAGGTATATTCTGTGGAGGGGATGTTGCATACGGACCAAAATCAGTTGTTGAAGCAATAAACCAGGGCCATGAGGCTGCAGAGAGCATAAGGAGATTTGTTGAGGGAAGGAATATTTCAGAAGGGCGGAAAAAGCCCGACAGGGAAGCTGCAAAAGTTCCCAAGGACAGGCCCTATTATAAAAGGAAACGGTATGTTGCCGATAAGACTCCGGTTGCCGACAGAAAGGGGAATTACAAAGAGGTTGAACATACCTTTGATGAGATGGCTGCCGTAGACGAGGCGAAACGCTGTGTTGCCTGCGGTATTTGCAGTGAATGTCTGCAATGCGTAGTTGCATGCCTCCCTGGTGCAATCGATCACAGCCAGGTTGCGGAGGATTCCAGTATCCGGGTTGGGACTGTTGTTCTTGCCCCGGGGTTTGATCTTTTTGATGCATATAAAAAGCCTGAATACGGGTACGGGCAGTATCAGAATGTAATCACTTCCATGGAGATGGAGAGGACATTCAGCGCCTCGGGCCCCTACCAGGGACATGTTTCAAGGCCGTCGGACAAGAAACTCCCTGCAAGGATTGCATGGCTCCAGTGCGTCGGTTCCCGGGATGCAACCATCGGCAAGGAGTATTGTTCATCGGTGTGCTGTACCTATGCGACAAAGCAGGCAACCCTTGCCAAGGACCATTACGGTGATAAGGTGGGCGCAACTATTTTTCTGAATGATCTCAGGACATTCGGAAAGGGTTTTGACAGGTATTACAACAGTGCAGTACAGAAATATGGCGTGAGGTATGTGAAGAGTTTCATATCCACCATAAAGGAGGTTCCCGGAACAAAGAATCTCCTGATTAAGTATATAAATGAGGAAGGCCAGCTGGTTGAAGATGAATTCGACCTGGTTGTCCTTTCCATGGGACTTGTTCCCTCGGAATCTTCCAAAGATTTAGCGGAAAGAATGAAAATCGATGTTAATGAATACGGCTTTACCAAGAGACAGGATATGAGGCCCGGAGAAACATCGAGGAAGGGGATTTTTGTGGCCGGTGTTTTCGAGGCGCCGAAAGATATTCCCGAGACCGTAATGAGCGCGAGCAGCGCCGCTGCGCTTTCATCGGAACTCCTCTCCTCATCAAGGGGCACCATGGTCAGCAACAAGATATATCCCGAAGAGAAGGATGTGACAGGCAGGGAGCCGCGGGTAGGGGTTTTTGTCTGCCACTGCGGGATAAATATTGCCGGTGTGGTTGATGTACCGGCCGTGGTGGAATACGCAAGGACAATCCCAGGGGTTGTCCATGTTGAGAATAACCTTTTTACCTGCTCCACAGACACCCAGGTGAAAATAAAGGAGATGATTGAGGAGCATGATCTCACCAGGGTTGTGGTAGCGTCCTGCTCGCCCAGGACCCATGAGCCCCTGTTCCAGGATACCATAATGGAAGCAGGTTTGAATAAGTACCTTTTTGACATGGCTAACATTCGCGACCAGTGTTCATGGGTGCATGCCTCTAATCACGGCAATGCAACGGAGAAGGCCAAGGATCTTGTCAGGATGTCCATTGCCAGGGTAAAGACTCTTGAGATGCTCCATGAACTTCCTTTTATCGTGAACCAGGACGCCCTTGTCATTGGCGGAGGTATTGCCGGATTGACAGCGGCGCTGGGCGTGGCGAATCAGGGGTACATGACGCATCTTGTTGAAATTACAGAGGAGCTTGGCGGAAATGCAAGGCATCTCTATTATACTCTTGAAGGCTCGGAGCCGAAAAAATATCTTGCTGACCTTATTAATAAGGTGAATGCAAACGAAAAGATCAAGGTTCACCTGAAGTCAAAGGTAATAAAATATTCCGGGCACGTGGGTAATTTTACAACAGAGATTGAAAAGGACGGGAAGAGGGATAGTGTAACGCATGGAGCAATTATTGTGGCCACGGGCGGTGTTGAATACAAGCCGGTTGAATACCTCTACGGAAAAAATGACCACGTGCTTACTCAGGTTGAGCTTGAAAAGAGAATAGCGGAAAACAGTACCAGCCTTCAACAGGTAAAATCGGTAACCATGATACAGTGCGTCGGGTCCCGTGATGCCGAGCATCCCTACTGCAGCAGATACTGCTGTTCCGCGGCAATAAAAAATGCCCTCCGCCTTAAAGAACTGAATCCCGATATGAATATTAATATTCTGTACAGAGATATCAGGACCTATGCCTTCAAGGAACTCTATTACAAGAAAGCCAGGGATCTGGGAATAAATTTTCTGAGTTATGACGAGGAGAAGAAGCCAGAGGTATCTGCCGGGGAAGGCGGAAATCTGAAGATAATCAATTATGACAGGGGGCTGAAAGCCGGCCTTGAAATGGAGAGCGAACTGCTGGTGCTCAGCGCAGCTATCAGGTCCAATCCTGAAGCCAAGATGATAGCACAGGCGCTCAAGCTTCCCAATGATGCTGATAATTTCTTCCTTGAAGCGCACATGAAACTCAGGCCGCTGGATTTCGCAAATGTCGGTGTTTTCCTTTGCGGCCTTGCGCATTCACCCAAACTTGTGGAAGAGAGCATATCCCAGGCTAAAGGAGCCGTTTCACGGGCATGTACCGTTCTGTCCAAACATGAGATGATGGTAGGCGGCATAGTCTCCCATGTCAATGAAGAGCATTGTGTCGCATGTCTCACCTGTGTCAGGATCTGTCCTTATGGTGTTCCTAAAATTAATAATAAGGGTGTTGCTGAAATTGCCGAGGCATCATGCCAGGGCTGCGGGAACTGCGTGAGCGCATGTCCCAGGAAGGCAATTGAGCTTTATCATTACAAGGATGACCAGATTATCAGCAAATGCGAAGTGATATATGCCTGATTCAGGCATTGATATAATCAGTTTTACATTAACGGGAACAGGCTTGTTTACATATTCGGGAGTTCCCGTATAAATCTAACGAGGAGAAATACTGGATGAGCAGTGATTTTGAACCAAAGATAGTTGCATTCTGCTGCAAATTTTGCGCTTACACCGCGGCTGATCTCGCAGGCTCAATGAGGCTTGAATATCCATCGACCGTCCGCATTATACAGCTGTTATGCAGCGGAAGGGTGGATGTCCTGCACCTTCTGAAGGCCTTTGAGAACGGGGCAGATGCAGCCTTTGTGGCCGGGTGAGAAGAGGGCGATTGCAATTTCCTGGAAGGAAATTATAGAGCAAAGAACAGGGTCAAATATGCGAAGATGCTTCTGGAAGAAGTTGGATTGGGTGAAGGGCGTCTTGAGATGTTCAACATCGGAGCTTCAGAAGGCCCCAAGTTCGCCGAGGCTGTTAAAAAGATGACTGAAAAGGTAAAAGAGCTGGGCCCAAACCCGCTCGGGCATAAATAAGTTAACAAAGTTTTGAAGGAGTATCAAAGATGATTATTGCTGATCGTAAACCTATTGATGATATAAAGAATATGCTATCGCCTTACAAAAAAATTCTTCTCGTGGGATGCGGAACATGCGTCAGCGTCTGCATGACCGGCGGTGAAAAAGAGGTAGGTATTCTGGCAAGCGAGCTCCGGATTATATCGGAGCTTGAGAAAAAAGGGTGGGAGATATCGGAAGATACAATCCAGAGGCAGTGTGACAGGGAGTATATTGAACCGCTGAGTGAAAAATTTGAAGCGGCGGATATCATTATGTCCCTTGCATGCGGTGTAGGGATACAATACATGGCTGAGGTATTTCCCCGGCATATGGTTCTCCCGGCAATCAATACCACCTTTTATGGAACAACCGTGAGCGAAGGCGAATGGCAGGAAAGGTGCGCCGGATGCGGAGACTGTGTTCTGCATTTGACCATGGGGATATGCCCTGTGGCAAGATGTTCAAAAGGGCTTTACAACGGACCATGCGGCGGCACGGACAAGGGAAAGTGCGAAATAAGCAGCGATCTCGACTGCGCATGGTATATGATATACAACAGAATGAAAGATCTTGGAAAGCTTGATATGATCGGGACATTCATCCCCCCAAGGAGCTGGAAAGCAAGCCTGAACGGCGGACCGAGAAAAAGAGTTAGGGAGGACCTAAAAAAATGAAGGCTGGAAGTAATTTAGAAAAAGTATTTGCAAGCGGCGGATTTGCCGTGACAGGGGAACTTGGGCCGCCCAAGGGAAATGATGGGGAAGTAGTGAAAAAAAAGGCAGCCATGCTGAAGGGTTTTGTGGATGCCGTAAATATAACCGATAACCAGACTGCGGTTGTACGGATGTCGAGCATAGCAGCGGCTACAATCGCCCTTCAGGCCGGGATTGAGCCCATAATGCAGATGGTCTGCAGGGACAGGAACAGGATAGCCATGCAGAGCGATCTTCTCGGCGCCACGGCATTCGGCCTTAAAAATATACTCTGCCTCAGCGGGGATCATCAGAGTTTCGGGAATCAGCCCGGGGCAAAAAATGTGTATGACATAGATTCCATGCAGCTTATCAGCACGGTAAAGCGGATGAGGGATGAGAAGAAGCTTCTCAATTCCGATGATGTCCTTGAAGGTGAAGTAAAGATGTTCATAGGAGCTGCAGAGAATCCCTTTGCCGAGCCCTTTGAATACAGGGCATACCGGCTGAAGAAAAAAGTTGAGGCTGGTGTTGATTTCATCCAGACACAGTGTATTTACGACATGAAGATATTCAGGGAATGGATGAAAGTTGTCTGCGATCTGGGGCTCAACGAAAAATGCTATATCATGGCCGGTGTAACGCCTCTTAAATCAGCCGGTATGACAAAATACATGGCGAGTAAAGTTCCGGGAATTATCATCCCACAGGAAATAATCGACAGGATGAGCGCTGCTCCCAAGGATAAGGCTGCTGAAGAAGGGATCAAAATCTGCTGTGAACAGATCCAGGAACTGAGGGAGATTAAAGGTGTTGCAGGTATACATCTTATGGCAATAGAATGGGAACACAGGTCCGGGGAAATCATAGAAAAAGCCGGATTACTGCCTCGTCCCAAGATAGACTGATTAATTTGGAATCGTTAAATTTTAAGTCCCGGAACAGCGGGTATGGTGAAGGAAAAAAATAACTTTCCCCGGGTAAAGCCGGGTGTACAGGACAATTATGATGTGGCATTCCGGGAAACTTTCAGCATGCTGAAATCGATGGATGCCATGGAAGCTGCAAGGAAAAGCGGGTCAGAAATTTCAAGCGACAGCAGGGGGGTTGTGATTTCAGTCCCTTTTCTCGGACGCAGGATTATCGTTGATGTATCAGGGTCAACGGTAACATTTGCCGGTTCCGGTGACGAAGTCCCGCAATGGCTGCAGATAGTAACGCTACATTACCTTGTTTTTGCAAAAGGAACCATTTCAGACGGCAGCCAGATAACCTTCAAACAGATAGAAGGCGGACTATCCTACTATCCGGTCTTTCAGAAAAGAACCATCAGGCCGATAATCAGGGCATTTGGTCCGGACTTCAGGGAGTTCATCAGGCATGGATTATCCATAGGCGGAACCGAGGAACATTTCGGGGATTATTCACTAAAAATCGGCGCCTTCCCAAGAGTTAATCTTACCTATGTCATATGGAAAGGCGATGATGAGTTTCCCGTAGAGGGGAACGTAATGTTCGATTCGGTCATTTCAGATTATTTATCAACTGAGGACATCGCAATCCTCTGCAGCATGACTGCATTCATGATTATCAGATCGTATCATGAAGAAAAGGCGAAGAAGTAAATTTTCCGGGAGTTGATATATATGAAAATAGCAGTTACTGGCAAAGGCGGCGTAGGCAAAACAACACTCTCTTCTCTCCTCTCCCTGCATTTTGCAAATGAGGGAAAAAGGGTGATAGCCATTGATGCAGACCCCGATTCAAACCTTGCGTCGGCGCTGGGGTTTAATAATATTGGAGATATCGTTCCTATATCGGAAATGGAAGCGCTCATCGAAGAGAGGACCGGCGCGAAACCCGGGACATCGGGGTCCTTTTTTAAACTTAACCCGAAAGTTGATGACCTCCCTGAAAAGCTCTGGCTGGAAAGGGGAAACCTGCGCCTCATGGTCATGGGTACGGTAAAAAAAGGGGGCGGCGGCTGCGTATGCCCTGAAAGCACTCTTTTAAAAGCCCTCATTACCCATATGATGTTTTACCGGGATGATATCATCATAATGGACATGGAGGCCGGAATTGAACACCTGGGAAGAGGGACTGCGGCTTCAATGGACATGTTCATTGTTGTCATTGAACCTGGAGTAAGAAGCATAGAAACTGCTTATCATATAAAAAAGCTTGCTGCAGAAATTGGTGTGAAGAAAATATCAGTAGTAGGCAGCAAAATCAGAAAGAAGGAAGATGAGGACTTTATCAGGGATAAAATCAGGGATATCAAAATCCTGGGCTTCATGCCCTATGATGAGAAACTTATTGATTCCGATATGAAAGGCGGAGCAGTTAATTTTTCACATCCTGAAAACATTGCTGAAATAATAAAAAATATATCTGAATTTAATCAGGGAAGCGCCTCATAATTTTATACTACTCTTCCATTGATGTTTTGAATCCACTTTATGATAAACCGGATATCATAAAGTGACAGCAGCCTCTTTCAGGCCGATTATAGAGTTTGATATAAAGATCCTCCCGGAATCAATTAAATCGTTAATATATAAAATTTTTTCAGCCGCTTTTCCGGTGTTCAGAAGATTTCTTCTTATCGTGCCATCCAACAGCCCGGAACTCTGCGGCGGGGTATATAACATGCCGTCCTTTTCCAGGTAGATGTTTGTTATTGCCCCCTCGGTGAGTTCATTTTTTTCATTAAAAAAAATCATGTCAAAGAATCCTGCACTCCTGGCTTTTCCCAGTTCATTCTGATACAGTTCTCTTATCGTGGTTTTGTGATAAAGAAAAATATTTGCGCTTTCTGTCCTGGCCCCTGAAATTGCCAGGGTGTACTTGTCATCATATGTCTCAACCGGTGCCGTTGATATTTCGATCTTTCCATCTTTATCCATCAGAAACCTGACCTTGTATCTATTTTTATCAAGCTTAAGGAGAACGTTATTGAGTTCGGCTGCAATCGCCTTTTCATCATAATTAAATTTAAAAAATCCGGCCGAAGCATTCAGTCTTGAAAGATGAAGAGCCAGGTGCTCAATTTTTCCATCATAGAGCATTGTTTCAATTAATTGGAAAGTATTGTTGTCCATTATATGCGTTCGCATGGGGAAATGATTACTATTGAGGGAGATAGGTTGCTTTTGAATTTTCCGATTCCCAGACTGAAACATGGGACAACCTGATGCTCACTGGAAGAATTACTGATATCTTTTCAAAGAGATACTTTGCCAGGAGCTCGGAACTGGGATTGATTTTGTCAAAGGGCGGTATGTCATTGAGCATTTTATGATCGAGATGGGCCAGTGAATCTTTCAGGAGTTCCTTGATGATCTTAAAGTCTATCAGCATCCCCACATTATCGAGTTCCGTGCCCTGTACCTCAATTTCGATTTTCCAGTTATGCCCATGCAGATTTTCACATTTTCCCTTGTAACCCCTGAGCTGATGTGCTGATGAGAAGTAATCGCAAACAGTTATCCTGTACATTTTATTTACCCCGTAATTTATTATTTATACAGCCTTTCAACTTTGAGCCGTTGTATTAATTCTGGAGGGCCCATGGCTTTATGATCCTCTCCGGTTTATACCGGTTTCATTTTTATTTTCTCCAGGGCCAGTATGATGCCTGAAATGGTTTCATTATACGGGCAGGATATTCCCATTCTTTTCCCTTCCCTGACAATTGCCCCATTAATAAAATCAATCTCAGTCCTTCTTCCTGAACTCATGTCCCGGTTCATTGATGATAAATTGGAGGCAGTAAGTCTGCATACATCCTCTGTTTTTTTTACAGGGTCGTCAAATGGGAGCTTTATATCCATGATCTGCAGTAATTCCCAAGCCTCGGTGATAAGATTTTTCATGATCCCACGGGCTTCCTCAATTTCCAGGAGCCTGCCGTTCGGCACGTTAAATATTGCGGTAAGGGCGTTTATACCGGCATTTACCAGTACTTTCCCCCATATAAGGCCATCAACATCATTGCTGATCTCAGTATCGAGCCCTGCATTATTAAAAATAGCGGCAGCGTCTTTCAGAATTTCATCATCCATATTCCTCTTAAGTGCAAAACCAAATGAAGTTTTTCCGCGGCCGGCATGTTTAACATGCCCCTCGGAAATTAAATTGGCGCCTTCTGAAGTTGTCCCAGCAATGATGGAACCTTTCTTGTAGATTTTTCCGATGGTATCTGCATTTCCAAATCCGTTCTGAAGGGTTAATACAGGCCCTTCGTAGGATGAATGTTGAAGCGCCAGTGCAACATCCCCGGTATTGTAGGCTTTGACGCAGACTATCATGAGATTTATACCGTCTATATTGTCAAACCCGGAGATAACCGGAATATTGAAATTCATGGATGTTTCTTCATCAAGCAGTATTCCTTTGTTGTTCAGATTTGCAGCACGTTCAGCTTTTCGATCAATGAGAATCACCGCGAATCCGGCCTTTTGTATCTTTGAGGCCAGGAGAAGTCCGATTGATCCAGGGCCGATTATTCCTACTTTAGATATTTTCATGGTACTTCCTGATATTAAAATTAATTGATTCAATAAAATGTAATTTCCCGGGGTTGGCAACTATTTTTTTATCCATATTTCAGGCAATTCTTGATAAAAAAGTTTTCAGGCGATGGGAAAACAATATTTAAGTTGTCATTCCTACGCTGTTAGATATGACTGAAATTGTGATTGACATACGGTTGTCAGGGAATATTAAAAAGGATATATTTATTCTTATGTCTCATGTAAATTTAAAAAACTATTAGTGACAGCCGGGATAAAAATAATTCTTGAAAATTTTCATCATATGAATAAAAATAGAACAATTCAATTTGCAAAAAACAAAAAGATTCTAAATTCTAATATTTTGCTGAGGATAAAATTATGGCTTTAAACCTTCTTGTGGATTCAAGGGATGTAAGATTCGTTCTTTTTGAAATGCTCGGATTGGATAAAATGGACAGGTATCCGAAATTTTCCAGCCATGACAGGGATATCTATGAGGACACACTTAATCTTGCCGAGAGAATTGCCGTGGAATATTTCTACCCTTCAAATATGGAAGGAGACAGGGAGGGCGGCGCCAGGTTTATCCCGGAAACAAATGAGGTCAAAGTACCGGAATCAGTGAAGAGAGCGGTAAAAAAATTTTTTGAAAGCGGGTTTAATCTCATGAGAGTATCTGAGTCTCAGGGGGGGATGCAGATGCCTGTGCTTTTTCACACCGCCTGTTATGAATATTTCCAGGCCGGGAACACGTCGGCCGAAATGTACGGCGGAGCAACCCTGGGAGCAGCGTACATACTTACGAAATTCGCAACCGATGAACAGAAGAAACTATACCTGCCAAAAATGGTGGCAGGGGAATGGGGCGGGGACATGTGCCTTACTGAACCGGATGCCGGTTCCGATGTGGGAGCATTGAAAAGCAGGGCGGTGAAACAGCCTGACGGCACATATCTGATAACCGGCCAGAAGATATTCATTTCATCAGGCGAAAACGATATATTTGAAAACATCATACACCCGGTACTCGCCAGGATCGAAGGTGATCCTGCCGGGACAAAAGGTATATCAATATTCATTGTCCCCAAGTATTTAGTCAACCCCGACGGAACACTTGGGAAGAGAAACGATGTCATATGCTCCGGCATCGAGCATAAATTGGGCATAAAAAGCAGCTCCACCTGTTCTTTGAATTTCGGAGACAACGGGAAATGCGTCGGATACCTCCTCGGGAAGGAAAGGGAGGGGATGAAGATAATGTTCTACCTCATGAACGAAGCAAGGATAGCAACAGGCCTCCAGGCCCAGGGCCAGTCAAGCGCCGCGTACATGCACGCGGTTACCTATGCTAGAAACAGAAAACAGGGTTCCCATATCACCCAAACACTAAATCCCGATGCACCTAAAACAGCGATTATCAATCACCCCGATGTCCAGAGGATGCTTCTATGGATGAAGGCGTCTGTTGAGGGGATGAGGATGCTCTCCTATTACCTCTCCTATTGCGTGGATCTCTCGGAAGTTGAAGATGGAGAAGAAGCTAAAAAAGCGAATGCTATTGTCGAGCTTTTAACACCCATCGTCAAAGCCGGAATTTCCGATAGCTCCTGGCTCGTTACGTCCGAGGCGATTCAGGTATACGGCGGATACGGGGTATGCATGGATTATCCGGTTGAGCAGTACGCCAGGGACACAAAAGTTTTTTCCATATATGAAGGGACCAATGCTATCCAGTCGCTGGATCTGATCTTCAGAAAGATTTTAATGAATCCCGACAATTATAATCTCAAATGCTGGAGGGAGTTTGCCGGCGAAATAACGGAAAAATCAAAGGGTGTTGTTGATGAAAAATATACGGCCATGGTTGAAAAGGGCTTTGCTAAATTCGATGAGGTTATCAGCTTTATAAAGGACCAGATGGACACCGGGAAATTCATGGCCGTTACTCTCCATGCGACTCCCCTGCAGCAGTGCATGTACATGCTTGTGCTTGCATGGCTTCATCTATGGAGCCTGACGGTCTCCACCCCGAAAATGAAGGAGCTTCTTGGAAACGCCAAAGGCGATGAGAGGCAGAAAATTATTAATGATAACCTGGAGGCTGCTTATTATTCAGGCAGGGTATTATCATCACAGTTCTATATCGGATCTGAATTTCCGAAATATTTCGGCAAAGTGGAATCCATACTCATCAATGAACTGGCTGCAATTAAAACAACTTCAGCTGTTTTTTCGGGCGCTCCTGAGGAGTAGTGGTTTATGTAATTACTGTTCATGACTCTTTTATCTGTCTTGTGTTGAAATAAGAAAAAGATAAGAGCGCTACTATTACTATGTATGCTGTTACTCTGACAATTGTTCGTGTCACAGATATGATTCCGGAAAATCCGTCCATCGCCGTCACGATTCCTAATAATGACGCTATAAGTATTGTCGGGAGAAGAATCCATCTTCTTTCCAACGGCTTTCTATCTGCAAAAATCAACAGAACTCCCCAGGAAAATGCTGCGGAAGCCATCATGCCCATTGGTAATGAATAATGTGTTTCTCCGTTCATCTCCGGAATCAGTACAAGTATAGCTATTAAAAAATCAGCTAAAGCAGGAACCCAATAACTGATTCTTAACCAAAATATTTTTCTTTTCATCCTTTAAATCTCCTTAAAATATGTTAATATATAGACACTATAAATTTTTAAATAGTTTAAGATCATCCCAGAATGACTCCATCTCTTTTACGGGAATAATCGTATTACTTGTTTTGTATAAAAAAACATTAGTAATATCCGCTTCAATCAGAATTTTTTTATCACGTAAAACTGTTTGTTTAAATATTATACTTCTGTCAGTTACTTTTAAGAGTTCTGTATTAATGGTTACCAGATCTCCAAATGTAGCACTTGAACGGTAATCAATATTAATATTAACAATGACATGATATATTCCCTTATTATGGAATTCATCCATCAGGTTGTTCTGAAAGCAGTATAGCCATCTCCCTTCTTCCATGAGTTCAAGATATCTTGCATGGTGAACAATATTGAACGAATCCATTTGATAATTCATAATCCTTTTCTGCATTTCAGTCTTCATCTGAATTCATCTATTCCCCTGGTTGTTTGTTGAAGATAAGTATTGTTCCGTTTTCACAATAGTGTTTCAATGAATGACCGAGGAATGTCATCATCAGTTTCATTCGATCCTTCATTGTTTCATCAAAACTGGAATTTGCTTCATTGCTTATTGCCGTAATGGTCATATCCCATGTAACTTCAGTCTCTTGTGGATTAACTGTTTTCATGGTGACTTCAACTTTTGTGACTGTCGAACTGCGCACCAGTAGCCAATGAATTATATGGTTTTCTGAATCATAGCGTGTTGTTATCCAGTATGTAGGTTCAGATTTTTCAGTTCCCATGATATGTTGTGCTGACATATTTTCGGTAAAAATGCAATTATTCTCATTTTTGCCGGTGTTGGAATAAACCATACTATAAGCCCAGCCGTTGATCCATTTCAACTCTTCAACCGGGCAGGCAAGAGGGAAAATTTTTTGAATAGTGGCATTAATTAATATTGAAAATGATTCATTTTCCCGGCTAAAATTATTTTGCTTCATATGAAATCTCCTTTTATAAAAAATGTATTTACAGCACTACAATATTGAATTAAAAATGGATTGTCTTGTTCTTACACGCATAATTATTGCTATATTGCGCAATTGATGGGAATTGATAAAATGTTTGAATCATTAAAACAAGAATCATCATCAGCATATATGTTAAAGGCATTAATTGTTTTCTCTTCAGAACGCGGGGTTGATACTGAGACCATATTAAATGCTAATAATTTTGATGTAAAGCTTCTGGATGATGAACAGGCGCGTATTCCTCTTGCAGTATTTAATCAGTTGTGGAAAGAGATTGCGGAAGTATTACATGATCCTTTTCTGGGCCTGCATTTTGGCGAAGCTTTTGGAAAGCAGGGAGAGGGACATTTCCTCTTTGTCATTATGAAGAACTGCGAAACTCTTCATAAGGCAATAAAATCACTTTTGCGTTTCCATAGCCTCATGACTGATATCGTAAAACCATCATTGTCTATCATTAATGGGAAAGCTCATATAGAATTGGAAAATAAATTTAACAACACAGCAATTTCACGGCATCTTTCCGATGCTGTATTGAGCCTGCTTGCCACTGTGCTCCGTAAAATAACGAATGATGAGATAGTCTTCGAAAATATATATATATCTCATTCGACGGTTGATGATTCTGATGAGTATACAAAAATTTTTGGTAAAAAACCTATTTTCAAATCTGACAAAAATTGTATTGTATTTGATGAGTCTGAATTAAACCGTACTTTTCCTTTAGCACACCATGAATTTGGCACTCAGCTTCAGGAGTTCGCTGAAAAACTTGAGAATCAATTGTATCAATCTAAAAAATATAATGATAAGATATTAATTATATTGGAAAAAAATATTCTCAAAGGTGAAGATTGTTCTATCAAGACTGTTGCTAATACTTATAATATGAGCATTCGTCACTTACAGAATAAATTAAAGGAAGAAGGATTTACCTATCAAATATTGCTTGATAAAGCACGGAAGGGTATAGCTCTTCATTATTTGCAGAATGGAGAGGTGATGTTTTGTGATATTGCTTTTTTACTGGGCTTTTCCGAGCAAAGCTCTTTTAATCATGCGTTTAAAAAATGGACTGGCTTGACTCCCCGAGAATATAAAGAAACAATCTTCGGCCGTACCGGAGCCGTCATCTCACAGAAAATTTCTAAAACATAAAATATTCTTCATCTCTTGACCGGGCATGGATATTCGGTTTTTATATTAAAAAGCAGGGAACGCCGTTTATTAAAAAAATAATTTCTGCACTATTTTCCCTGTTAAAAGAAAAATTTAGAGTGCTATAAATTTTTTTGATTATATCTATTTAACTAACGAAAATGATTAATTGCATATATTTTTATCAAAAGATTAACCATGAAATGCACAAACCACACGAATTTGTCATAATATTTGTACAATAAATTCATTTTTATCAAAAATAAATAATTTTTTTTAAAATATTAAATTTTTTGCTTGCCATATATCCGGCATATAGGTATTATAATACCACTTTACCAATAAGGAACAATTTAATGAATGGCATGATAAAAATATCTGAAGCAGCGTCCATAGCATTGCACTCAATGGTGTACATGGCGTCTAAACATGATATTGTTTCTGTAAATGATATCTCTTCAGGCATCAAAGTTTCAGAGAACCATCTGTCAAAAGTTCTTCAGAGATTGACCAAGTACGGGCTTATAAAATCGATCAGGGGGCCAAAAGGCGGCTATCAGCTAGCCAAACCGGAAAACATGATTTTTTTAAAGGATATATATGAAGCCATTGAGGGTTCCATGAAAGAATCTTCATGTCTTTTTGACCATGAAACATGCAGTAATGGAAAATGCGTCATGGGAGATGTTATCGATAAAACAAACAGGATAGTCAGTGAGCACATGGGCAAAACCAGTCTCTCTGACCTTTCCGATGTATACTAAGCAATATATAATTCAGGAGGATTGAGATGAATAAGACAATGTGCCCGGGGCAGGATACAAGGTTTTGGCAGCCAGGTGATATTTTTAATTCAAGGTGCGGCAATTGCGGCAGCCTGATCGAGTTTTTCAAGGATGATGCCAGCCAGAAATGCAAAAAGTGCGGTACCAAGGTACAGAACCCCAAGCTCAACCTGGGGTGCGCGCAGTGGTGTGAACATGCCAAGGATTGCCTGGGCTATGATCCCAAGGATACAGAAAATGCGGCAGCCATGGCAGAGAGCGTGGGGTTTGATATATCACTTGCAGATAAGATTCTGGGCGAGATAAAGCTGAAGACCGGTGAGGATTCAGATCTCTATAAACATGCCAGGAAATACAGGGAAAAAGCGGAACTGATGATTGACGCCAAAGGCGGCAAACCGAGGATAATAATTCCCGCTGCCATGCTCATTGATGCCGGTGCTGATTTAAAGCAGGCAGGAAATGGCTCTAAATCCGATTCAAACAAGGGTGAAGCGAAGAAGACCCTTGCAGAGAAAATATTAAAAGAGGTGGGCCTGGATAATGCCTCAATTGATGAAGTAACTGAAATTATAAATGCCCATAATGGCAACACTCTCATAGATTCTAATGAATTTAAAATCGTATCTGAAGTAATCAACAGTTTTCAGACACAGCAGTAGTTATCCTCCAGGGTAAATTTTTTTTTCATCCCATGCCTGTTATCATTCCTTCGGGGATATCTTCTTGACAATTATTTCCATGCCTGTTATCATCCATCATATATAAAAATATTTCCTTTTAGCGCAATTTATTGGATTCCATAGAAGTTGAATATCGCAGTTTCAAAATTTTTCTGGCAGGAGGTTTATCATGGATAGATACGGGTGTTTCAAGATAATGACAAACTGCGGCAGCTGCGGACTTCCGGTGCCCGTCAATGGGCCCATGAGGAGGATTACCTGCACAAGCTGTTTTAATGATGTCAATATTGAATCGGAAACTCTTACCGGATTCTTTGAGAATCTTCAGGAAGAGTATGAAAATTTAAATGAAGGGGAAGGCATGGAAAGTACGCTCATGGGAGGAGACGGTACCTTCAAATACACATATTACCGTCTTGCTCCCCACTGCTCTTCGTGCAAAGGGGAGCTCCAGGAAATCCCAGCTGACACCGACGGTACCGTGTCATGCGTAAAGTGCGGCGCCGGGAATGAAACCTTTCCCGCACCGGCATGGCTGAAAGAGGCCATGCCTTCGGTACTCCAGATTATCTGCGCCGAGAGGGAGGAGGGCACAAGCCGAAAGGCCGTCGCCGCGGTTGACAATGAAGGTGCCGGGCCGGTGGCGATGAACTGCCCCCAGTGCGGAGGCTCACTCATTATTACCGGGTCCAGCACCAGGATCACGAAATGCGGGTATTGCAGCATTGATGTCTATGTCCCCGACGCCATATGGCTCCGCCTCCATCCCGTGAAAATTGCTGGTGAATGGTATGTCCGCTTTGAGATAGTGCCACTGGTTGATAAAGCGTCTGTAAAGAATGCTAATGATGAGACAAAGCGGAAGGCCGCAAAAAAGGTGAGCGTCTCAAGAAGTATTGAAGGGAATACCCGGAAGATTATAATTTTTTCAATAAAGGCCGTTGCCGTAGTTGTGGTACTGGCCCTATTTACCGCCGGCACCATGAACCTGATGCAGTTTACCGGAGAAGAGATTGGAAATGTGATGAGATGGTTTGCAGGGTTCATTGTGATATCATGTTTTATCACAGGCACCGCCTGGGGGGCCATTGGTACTGAGTTGGCATTAAAATTCATGGCTCCAGGCCGGTGCAGGGCCCACATGACCGCCCTTGCGGAAAAATACAACTGGAAACATGAAGGAATATCGAAATATTCCATGGGGTATATCTCGGGAAAGTGGAAAGGGCGTGAATTTGAGCTCAGGCCCGATGACCGTTATGCGCTTACGGTCGATATTTCGCGGTCCCTCATGAGTCTTAGTACCGATCCCGATGGATATTATGATGAGAAATATGAGTTTTTTTCCTCGGGAAACCAGCTCTTCGATGAAATATTTCCGGTCCGATATGTAAATTTTAAATTAATTACATTAATTGAGGAAAACTCAGGCAAAGACAGTTCTCCGCTGGCCCCAGTGTTCTGGTTTCTTGAAAGATGGAAGAATAAACTTGCAAAAATGGAGATAAACTGGTCTTCCATCTGTATTCACCTGGCACCCGGCCATGAAGATACCTTTATTAATCCCGTCCGGTACCTCTATCCCGAGGATATTGAGCCTTTAATGCTTGATACTTACATCCTTGCCCGGGCCATTGAGGATGTAAACAAGGGGCAAAAGCCCGAGCTGCCTGACAGCGCCTGATACCTTTCTCCTGTATCTGGCATCATTACATATGAAAAAAAGTTGCTCAGATCTTTACACGGATAAATGGTCAAAAAAGTGAAAAATGCAGAAAATCGCTGATTTTTTAGTTGAGATATTAGTTATAAAGCAAATTTCAGTATCAGATACAAATCAGTTATTGAATTTTTGAAGTAAATCTGATATGAGAAGAAAAGTTTATGAGTGCGGTATTAACAAATTTAAAAATCCGTGAACATCTGCGTTAATCCGTGAGCAAAAAATGATAACTGAATAGATACCCTGATCCGGAAATAATATATAAATACTATTATACAGTTATCCATAATCACTTCGGAGGAACATTCATGAAAACAAGTTTAGCTTGCATAGCCATTGCCGTTTTCATCATCACTATCATGGGGACAGCGCAGAATAAGAAAAGGGACGTGGCGGATTATTTTCTCATCCTCCCCGAGGATGTGTCAGGGATCGGTTTTGATGGCAGGGCTGAAGTTCTGAAAACGAAGGCCCCCAAAGAGTATGAGTGGGGATATGAAGATATAGACAGGGGAAATGGATATCTGAGGTTATACTTCTCCAATGGCAGCAGCGGGCATGCCATGGAAGTTGTATTATGGACACTGACGGGAAAACCTGATATCATCGGGGTAAATGTACTGGCCTGTAACAAGGGGGTATGCCGGAATAAACTTTATTCGAATACGAACAGGCTCATATATTTTTACGAATCCAGGAATAACCATCTTACAGATGTAACGGCATCTGTTTTTCCCGATATCAAAGAATCGGACTTTCCCGATCCAATAGAAGAGAAAAACGGCATTTCCTTCGAGTGCAGCCTCCCCAAAGTGGGCGTGAATATTATATGTAAAAATAGTAAAAATTCCCGGGTGGAATTTGTATGGGCTGACGGCAGGTTTACAAAGAAAGGCCAGGTCGCGAGACGGAGGGTGGAGAGCGGCCCCCTATCGGGAACGGGCCCGGGAATGGTAAAAGTGGGGAACCTCATCTGGCAGAAGTGCAGCGCCGGGGAGAACTCGCCCGGCTGCTCAGGAGAGGCATCCAAAATGACCTGGGACAGCGCCGAGGAATATTGCCGGAAACTGGACCTGGGCGGGCAGAAGTGGCGGCTCCCCACCACGGCTGAATTGATGGAATCATTTTCCAAAGGCGGGAATGACCTGAAACCGGCCATTGACAGGGGGGGGCCTGACGGAAGTGAACTCCCATCCATCTACTGGTCATCAACCCCTCACGATAAGGGAGATCCCAAATTTATGAAGTATGTGGAATACTTTAACTCTAATGGCCAGGTCAATTACCACTTGAAGACCTTTACCTTTTATGCCCGTTGCGTTTCAGGGGAGTAAGGTATCTGTTAAGCCAGAATTTGATGAATTCAGGGAGTTCACATACATAAGTTGCTCTGAGCACTTCAGTTTTAACTTGCTCAGAGTAACTCGATTTATGTACAAATTAGACAAATTTTTAAGCTATATTGGAGGTCAAATAAGAGTGATGCCTTTGCTCAATGATCCGGATATTGAAACGACAAATAAAAAACCGTTAATGGTGGGAGAAAACTTTAATATATGGGAATTAAAATTTGGACACCAGAATCAATTTCGGGTTTTTTATGAAATTGATTCAATTAATTTTGAAATATCGATCCTGGCAATCGGTAGAAAAATAAAGGAAAAATTATTCATTGGCAATAAGGAAATAAAATTATGAAAATTGCATCCCTCGCAGAGATAAAATCTAAGTTCAGCGAATTCATTAAGGAATCCCGGAAAGGGCCGGTGGTCATAACAAAGAATGGCAAACCTGCTGCGCTCCTCATTTCCGTGACCAGCGATGAGCAGATGGAGCGTATAATTCTTTCGGAATCGAGAATGCTGAAAAAAATGTTGATGAAATCAAAGAAAGCGATGGGAGCCGGGGATAAAATCGGCCACCAGGAATTCTGGGATGAATTGTGAGTTCAGGAATATCATAGGTCAGCAGTCACTATACTGATTATCAGTAGAAATATTAAATCCATCCCCTGTCATTATAAAGGAGTCACTAGTAAGGATCTGTTTTCTCCTGCAATCAGGGTAGAAGAATTTTATTCCTCCCTTACTTATTCTTGCTCAGAGTAAATTCAATGAATTACTTATATTTTCATATTCCCTGCTCAGAGTAATTAATATCGCAGATGTCATTGGCAGAATAATGCCTGAAAATTAGACAAAAAATAATATATGTCAGCAAAATATAATCTATCAAGCTGAATCTTATGGTTTTTTTACTCTGAGTACCTTAAACTAACCTGATTTCTGTCATTGTGAAAATTCCCATCATTCTTATTTCTTACTTGATATAATTTTATTTATATTTATTTTTGACAAAAAATCAATTAAGGGAAAATACTTATGGATAAAGAACTGGATTCATTGCTCGATAAATACAGGCATATGCAGGGTAATACCATAGCCATTCTCCAGGGGGTGCAGAACCTATACCAGTACCTCCCCGAAAAGGCCCTTCTGCGGGTTTCAGAGTATAACAATATACCCCTGTCAGACATCTACGGGGTTGCCACATTCTATTCCCAGTTTAAATTTAAAAAACCGGGAAAATTCCAGATAAAGGTCTGCCACGGCACCGCCTGCCATATAAATAACGCCGTGCGCATTTCTGAAATCATCGAGGAGGAACTGGAGATAAAACCCGGAGATACTACGGCAGACGGTAAGTTTTCCCTTGATGAAGTTGCGTGCCTGGGCTGCTGCAGCCTTGCTCCGGTAATCATGATAAACGAACAGGTTTACGGCAACCTGGATGATAAAAAGCTGAGAAAAGTTTTGAAATCTTATTAATGTGAAGATTGGAGATTCTCCTATATTGTACGGTGCAAACCCCGGCAGGAGAATTTGACATATTTATTCCTTATAAATGCAGGGAGATTCAGTTATGAAACATAAAAAAATCACAGTGGGCCTGGCAAGCTGCGGTATATCAGCGGGCGGGGACACGGTTTACAAAACTTTTGAGGAGCTCCTCAGCCAGAATAAGGGTTCCGGCGCCGAGCTCGGGAAAACCGGATGTATCGGGGCCTGCTTCAGGGAGGTCCTTGTTGACCTGACTGATGAAAAAGGGACCTACACCTATGCCGAGGTTACACCGGAAAAGGCGAAGGAAATTTTTGAGCAGCATATCCTGAACAATGAGCCGATTAAGGATTATCTCATGAGTGACCTGGAAAGCAGCCAGGAAGCATCTTTTTTCAGCAAGCAGAAACGGATAGTTCTCAGGAACACGGGCGTAATTGATCCTGAAAATATAGATCATTATATCATGAGGGACGGATACAAGAGTATTGAGAAAGTCCTGAAGTCAATGAGCCGCGAAGAGGTTCGCGACGTCATAAAAAAATCGGGCCTCAAGGGGAGGGGCGGTGCCGGTTTCTCCACGGGGATGAAGTGGGATTTTGCATCGAAAGAGGTTTCTGATAAGAAGTACATGGTCTGCAACGCCGACGAAGGCGACCCCGGTGCATTCATGGACAGGTCGGTCCTGGAAGGCGACCCCCATTCTGTTCTTGAAGGCCTGTCAATAGCGTCATATGCCATCGGCGCCGATGAGGCCTACATATATGTGCGAGCTGAATATCCCCTGGCAATCAAAAGGCTTATCATCGCCATTGAACAGGCAAAAGAGCGCGGGTACCTGGGGAAAAATATTCTCGGCTCGGACCTTTCGATTGAAATAAAACTGAAAATAGGCGCCGGTGCCTTTGTATGCGGCGAGGAGACTGCGCTGATTGCCTCCATAGAAGGTAAACGGGGCATGCCAACCATACGGCCGCCATTCCCTGCAGTCAGCGGGATATGGGGGAAGCCCACGATCATTAACAATGTGGAGACTCTGGCGAATGTCCCCTACATCATTTTCCATGGATGGGAGGGCTTCGCGTCAATCGGGACAGAGAACAGCAAGGGGAGCAAGGTCTTCGCCCTGACCGGCAAGATAAAAAAAGCAGGCCTGGTTGAGGTTCCCATGGGGGTATCCCTCCGGGAGGTAATCTTCGACATCGGCGGCGGTATTAAAAAAGACAAAAAGTTCAAGGCTGTTCAGCTGGGGGGCCCATCGGGCGGCTGTATACCCGGGGACCTTCTGGAAACTCCCGTCGATTACCAGTCGCTCATGGCTACGGGCGCCATCATGGGTTCGGGCGGCATGGTCGTCATGGACGAGGACACCTGCATGGTTGACGTGGCAAAGTTTTTCATGAATTTTGTGCGCGATGAATCGTGCGGAAAATGCACCTTCTGTAGAATAGGGACCAAGAGGATGCACGAACTTCTGGTGAAGATCACCGAGGGGAAGGGGGTCGATGAGGACATTAACAAGCTCATGGAACTGGCATACAATGTGAAAGACAGTTCCCTCTGCGGCCTCGGTCAGACGGCTCCCAATCCCGTACTTACTACCCTGAAGTATTTCAGGCACGAATATGAGGAGCATATAAAAAATAAAAAATGCAGATCCAAGGTCTGCAAGCCGCTGCTTACCTATACCATAAACACAGAGGCCTGCACCGGATGTATGGCCTGTGTTAAAAAATGCGCCGTTGATGCCATCATCGGCGAGAAGAAAAAGCCTCAATCGATTATCCAGGAAAAATGCATCAAGTGCGGAAGCTGCTATTCTGTCTGTACCTTCGACGCGGTTAATGTTGAATAGTGAGTTGATCTTTATCATATATTAAAAGAATATTTATAATCGGGGAATCTCAAATGGCAAAGTTAAAAATAAACGGGAAAGAAATTCAGGCTGACAATAATAAAACTCTCCTTGAGGTCATCAGGGAGAACAATATCACCGACATGCCCACCCTCTGCCACAGCGAAATGCTTGAGCCCTTTACCTCATGCTTTCTCTGCCTTGTCGATATCGAGGGGGCGCGTTCCATGAGGCCCTCGTGCGCCACAAAGGTAATGGACGGAATGGTCGTTCATGCCGACAGCCAGAAGGTCAATGAATCAAGGAAAATGAACCTGGAACTTCTCCTCTCCAATCATTATGCCGACTGCTACCCGCCCTGCAGGCTGAAGTGCCCGGCGAACATGGACATCCAGGGATATATTGCCCTTGCATCCAGGGGCCTTTACAAAGAAGGGCAGAAGCTGATGAAGGAGACAAACCCGCTTACGGTTATCTGCGGCAGGGTCTGCGCACGGCCATGCGAAGATGACTGCAGAAGGCAGTATGTTGATGAATCAGTGGATATTAAAAATATAAAGAGATACATGGCTGATCTTGACCTGTCTTCGGGAAATACCTATGTACCGCCGGTAGGAAAAGATACAGGAAAAAAGGTAGCAGTAATCGGCGCCGGCCCGGCAGGGCTTTCTGTGGCCTATTTTCTCCGCCAGTACGGACATGCGGTGACCATATATGAGAGGCTTCCGGAAGCAGGAGGGATGGTCCGTTATGGAATTCCCGAATACCGGATGCCGAAGGCTGATTTGAAAAAGGAGATCGATTCCATCCTGAGTATGGGAGTGGAGATAATATTTAATACAACCCTCGGCAAGGATGTTACAATTGAAGGCCTCTTCAAGTCAGGATATGAAGCGGTTTTTCTCGGCATCGGGGCCCAGCTGGGGAGCGCCATGGGAGTCCCCGGTACGGATCTGAAAGGCGTCATGCAGGGAGTTGACTTTCTTCTTGATGTTAACCTGGGAAAGGACATTAAGCTCAAGGGGAGCGTATATGTCGTGGGCGGGGGAAATACCGCAATTGACGCAGCGCGATCAGCGCTGAGATCCGGAGCCGACAAGGTTTCCATTGTGTATAGAAGAACCAAGGCTGAGATGCCCGCGCATCCCGAAGAGATAGAAGATGCCATAGACGAGGGGATCGACCTCAAGATCCTCAATAACCCGGTGGCGTATATAGGCGAAAACGGGATGCTCACATCGGTAAAGCTCCAGAAGATGGAGCTTGGAGAGCCCGACTCCAGCGGAAGACGGAGCCCGGTACCCATGAAGGGGAGCGAGTATATTGAAAATGTCGATTACGTCATCGAGGCCGTTGGCCAGAAGATGGATGCGGCGTGTCTTGACGGAGTGGATGTTTCTAAAAGGAACACAATTGCGTACGATGAAAAACTTTTCACAACGAGCAGAAAGGGCGTATTTGCCGGCGGCGATGCCGTGACGGGGCCCAGTATCATCATCAGCGCCGTTGCCCACGGACGGAAGGCGGCACATACTATCAACGATTATCTAAACGGGATCGAGCTCAAGGCCGAAGACAGGCTCGGATTCAATATACGCAAGGAGGACTTCGCCCCCATCAATCCCGATGATTTTAAAGACAAGCCAAAGCTCAAGCGGAACCACCAGAAGAAACTTCCGGCAAAAACAAGAAAGAGCTCCTTCAAGGAAGTGGAGCTTGGTTTTAACGAGGAGGACTTCAGGAAGGAGACCTACCGCTGCCTCGAATGCGGCTGTCAGGATATATATGAATGCAAGCTGAAGGAATATTCCGCGCGCTACAAGGCTGACCAGAAGAGGTTCATGGGAGGGGAATACAAGAAGAATTCCTATGATTCCAAACACAGCTACATTGCAGTGAGCAATGAAAAATGCATCAACTGCGGGCTCTGCGTCAGGCTCTGCTCCCAGGTACAGAAGCAGTCCGTATTCATGTTTCACAAGAGGGGGTTTGATGCTGTACCGGTCCCCTATCTCTTCAGGGCCCTTGATGACACGAACTGCATAGCCTGCGGCGTTTGCGTCAACGGCTGCCCGGTCGGCGCCCTGGTTGAAAAGACCCCCAAGGGGAGCAAACCCGGTCCCTTCGAAAACAGGCTCACGGAATCCCACTGCAGCCTCTGCGGGGACGGGTGCAGGATCGTGGTGGAAACAAGGGACAACAACCTGATAAAAGTCAGCTCGAAGATAAAGAACGAGAAGTTTTTCGATAACCTCTGCGAGCGTGGAAGATTCGGTTACGATACATATAGCGGCAGGCCACTGATCTCTGCCGGGGCTGCGGAGATTGATAAGATCAAAAAGTCCCTTAAGGGTATGAAAAGCGATACTGCGCTCATCTCTGTATCAACAGATCTCACCATTGAGGAGATCGACCTGGTGAAGGTTTATGCTGATAAAAATAAAATCGACCTCTACTCCTTTGAGCTGGGGGCTGATATTGACAGGCTGGACATCCTCAGAGAAAACGGCATTAACGTCATGGGGATGTCTGCCGATGACGCGGGGAAATTCAGCGAAATCTATTACTTCGGTCCCTTTGATGAGGACTTTAACTCTGTCTCCTTCAGAAAGATCATACGGGACGATAAAAACAGGAACATCCATGTATCGGCAAAACTGGACAATAAGTATTTCAGATATCTGAAATATGGTTCCGATGATGAGATGTTTGACAGTATGTCAAAGGTTTTCACCGTCAATTCACTCATAGTTTTCAACCTTCAGATGATAGACACTGTTGTTCTTAAAAAACTTGCGCCCTTTATTGCTAAATGGGACAGGAAGAATTATATACTATTGAACAGCCATGTAAATTATTCCTATCTCATGAACAAGATAGGAGATCCGGGCAGTATCAGGTCAAGGATAGATAAAAAAGCCTATTCTACCCTGGTAATGGTAAACGGGAGCGAGGAGCTTATCCATGGAAAGTTCGGCGAAACTATTTTTTTTGGCGACAGGAATGTGAAAGGCAAAGTGAGTCAATTTGTCCCCATCAGTTCCATTTATGAAAAATCCGGGAAGATAATAGATCAGTTCGGACATGAGAAGGTGCTTGTAAGGAGCGCAAAGGAAAAAGGATACAGCCTGAGCCAGTTTTTCGCTTAATGCCCTCACCCCCGAGGGACTGTCTAAAAAGTCAGCCACGGAGACACAGAGGCACGGAGTATAGCAATATTAAATTGAAAAAATCTCAATAGATTGATAAACAATTTATTCATATTATATAATTAACTATTGTTTCTCTGTGACTCTGAGCCTCTGTGGCAAAATTTTTTTCTTTTTGGACAGTCCAAGGTCGAGCATTTAAGTTTTGTATAAGAAGCCCTCGCCCTAATGGGAGAGGGCGCGCAGAGCGCGGTGAGGGCATCCGGTAAAAAATATATCATGCTTGCCAAACATATCCTATAATGCTATACCTCAACTTGTACCTATGAAAAGGATCCTCCTCATCGACAACTACGACTCCTTCACCTACAACCTGAAGCAGCTCATTTTGATCAACTTTGACGGTACCGTTGATGTCAGAAGAAACGATGAGATTGATATCCCCGGCATCCGGGCCGGGAGGTACAATGGCATTGTTATCTCACCAGGCCCTAAAAAACCTGCAGATTCAGGTATATCCAATGAGGCCATCAGGTCATTTTATGAAGAATTGCCGATACTTGGCGTCTGCCTGGGAATGCAATGCATAAATGAGGTCTTTGGCGGTAAGACGGTAAAGTCGCCTGAACCCCTTCATGGAAGGAGGTCCGAAATAATCCACAATGAATCCAGGCTCTTCAGGGGCATTCCCGAAAGATTTATGGCAGCAAGATACCACTCCCTGATAATACACCTTGCGTCCGGGAAACTGCTGCTCACAGCTGCCACGGCAAGCGGAATTCCCATGGCTATCGAGCATGAAGAATTGCCCCTTTTCGGAGTGCAGTTCCATCCCGAGTCATTCATGACTGAATACGGCAATGAGTTGATAAATAATTTTCTGGCCTGTATCCAATGAATCTTCACATCACGCGATATGCCGTTACAGAGATCCCGTATATGGATTCTGTTAAATATTTTGATGGCTTTTCATCATCATATTACGGTTCCCTTCTCACCGGAAGGGGGGCAGGGGACATCTCCGGGCATTCATTTATCGGGCTTTATCCCCATCATATTATCAGGTACAGGGATGGCCACTTTGAGATAGAAAGTGAAAAAGGGATAGAGGCAGTGGATAAGGATTTCTGGGAATTTCTTAAAGATGTATATGAGTCCATCGATTTCGGCAGCTATGATTATCCTCTCAACAGGTGCGGAGCTGTCGGGTATTTCTCATATGAAGGGTTCCGGGTGATTGAGAATATCAAATCCTCCAAAGAAGAGAGCTATACCATGCCCCTCTTTGAGATGGTCATATACAACAGGTACCTGGTTTTTAACGACAGGGAGGAGAAAATCTTTCAGATCGATATAGAGTATGATGAGAAGAGTTTTATAGATCGTATTCATGGAAATTCAGGAGACCATGTTGCTGTAAGGGGGATTAAGACAGAATGCAGCAGGGATGAATATCTGGATAAAATTAATCGGATAATTGAATATATCTTAGAAGGGGATGTCTATGAAGTATGCCTCACTACTGAGTTCAGGGCCGGAATTGAAGGGAACCCCTATATTATTTTCAAGAATCTTTTTTTAAGCAACCCCGCGCCATTCTCAGCATATCTGAACTTCAGGGATATCACTGTCCTCTGCAATTCGCCGGAGCTTTTTATAAGATGTATTGATAAAGATATCGAGAGCAGGCCAATCAAGGGGACTGCGCCCAGGGGCAGCAACTCTGAGTCTGACATTGAAAATAGAGAAAAGCTTCTCTCTTCGGGAAAAGATGAGGCTGAGCTTGCCATGATTATAGATCTGCTCAGGAACGACATTGGGAAGGTATGCAGGACAGGTACGGTAATGGTCGCTGACAGCAGGAGGATTGAGGCGTATGAAAATGTTTTTCAGCTCATAGGCATAATCAGGGGCGAGCTCGATGAAGGGTTGAATTATATTGATCTTTTAAGGGCTGTTTTTCCCGGCGGATCGATTACCGGATGCCCTAAAATAAGGAGTATGGAGATTATTGAAGAGCTCGAGCGATACAGGCGCAATATTTATACAGGCACAATTTTTATGTTAAATAAAAAATTTTTTCAGTCAAATATTGTAATTCGGACAGCCGTGGTATCGGGGGAAACAATTTTTTTTAACTCCGGCGGCGCCATAACAATCGATTCAAATCCTGCCGATGAATACGATGAGATGATTCAAAAGGTGAAGAACATCATGAGGGTTATGAGCTGGAGCTAAATTAAAAAAAGCAGCCACAGAGTCACTGAGGCACAGAGAATCATTAATATTGCATAATTGTAAAGTTAAACTTCTTAATCGAAACCCATTTTTTATTATTAATTAATAATAACATAACTCTGTGACTCTGAGCCTCTGTGGCAAATCATTCTTATCACAGCTAAAAAACTGCAATTCTCAGCATGTCTTCAAATATGACTCTGAGGAAAAAAAGCAGCGCAATGGAGCCGAAGAGCAGGCGCACAAAATCCCTTTCGCCATCTTTATCCCTGTAGGTGAGGCCGTGATAGGCAATAAATCCGGTTAATATCAGGAAAATGATATTTACTCCCCTTTCCATTTTTAACCGGTATATTCTTTCATAGTGTTTTTGCCTTTTTATGACTCACAGTATTCCGGCATCTTTCATAAATTTTGTCAGTTCGGCCTGGAGCCTTGAAATAATCCGGAAAATGTCGTTCATGAATTTTTTTTCAAGAATAGAGAGTAGGCCGGGATCGATGAGGTCATCGGGGGCTGCTTTACGTTCCTTCTTCCTCAATTGATTCATGATCCTGAGGTTGAGAAGAAATTCAAATCCATTCAGGATGTCATCCCTCAGATCAGGGAGGATGATATTTTTTTCTGAAAGTAAGTATATCCTTCCTATGGTCGAAGGGGTTTCAATTTTGCTGAAAAGGGCCATGACCCTTATTGAGTCTACAATGGGGTAGATGCAGCTTCTTGAAATATGGAGTTCACCTTTATGTTCGCCGCTGCTCATAACTACTCTGTCATTGTAAAAGCCGATGGGTGGGTTTACAGAAAGGGCCGGTAGTGTCATTGCGGCAAGGTACTTTTTCTCCGAGGCTATTCTGTCATGGATTTTATTTTTAAAAAGGGTTGATGTTTCCTCGCTGCCGTAAAAATTTTTTAAGTCAAGAAACCTGCTTGCCGAAGTTATCTTCTCCGGATCACCTGAAAGGAGGCCGGAGCTGATAAGCCCTATCCATTCGGAGATACTCCCGGCCGGGAGCGCTCCTGCTCCGGAGGGATTCGATTCAACAGGAGGGAAACCAATCTTGACGTTAACATCCTCCTGGTTGCGGATCAGTTTCATGCAGAATTCCCTCAGTTCCGATTCTATCCTCCCGTCTGCCTGGTCCGGATAGACGAGGGCCTGATTCCACGCTGAATTGAATACCTGCTCGGACCTGCCGCTGCTTCCAAAGGAGAGGCAGGAAAGAGTGCTGAAGATCTTTTTTTCATCGTCTTTGAGAATGATATTAATTGTCCTTCGTGCAATCCGTTCATTTATATTCGTGATGATCCCGGCAATATGCCTGGCGCTCACCCCTGTACCTGTCAGGGTTGATATTATTTTAACTGTCTTCCCATAAATGGCGGCAAGACTATCAAGACTGTTTTCAATTTCAATTGTTTTCACAATGGATATGGGCGATATGCCCTGCAGTACCATGAAATCGGAATTTGTGACAACACCCTTCAGCCTGTTTTCGTTATCAACGACAATCAGGTGGTGTATGTTATGGCTCATCATCATCAGCAGCGCATCGAAGGTCATTATCGATGAGTTTACGGTATAGGCAGCCGGGCTCATTATTTCTGTTACCTGCCGGCCCGGGTCTATTCCCGTGGCCAGTACCTTGTCCCTGAGGTCTCTCAGTGTTATGATACCGGCAGGTGAGCCCATTTCATCCTCGAAAATGAGGCTGCTGATATTGTTATCAGACATTATTTCAGAAGCTTTTCTTATGCTTATTCCTGTCCCTGAGGTAATTACTTTTCTGTGTATGAGGTCTTCGATCTTTGTTGTAAACAGCAGCCTGTCCGTATCCCCTTCCCCGTCAGCGGGTTTGAAATGCTTTGAATACATCTCCAGGGTTGACTGATCGGGAAAATTACGAAAGAAAGCATGTGAGAAAAATTTCCTCAAGGCAGGGACTTCATTTGTCATCACCGAAATTTTTTCCATGGGGATAACATAGACGATAGTATCATCCATTGTTTCAATATCAACATCAAGGCCATCTCCATGTTCGGAAGGTGAGAACCCGAAGATCTGGCCACAGTCTAAAACAGCAACGGGGGAAAGGGAGTCCATGACACCGCATGCACCGGAATTTTTTATCATAACGCCGCCGCTCCTGATTACTCTTATGTATTTTAATAAGGCGGGATTATTCGCAGGGATTTTCTCACCTTTATGAAAAAATTCAACGGAGACTACCTGAGCTATCACATTGATCTGTTCCTCGTTCAGAAATCTGAAAGGCGGGACTGCGTTAATAAAATCAATGATTTCTCTGAGTATCATAAAGTTTTTCAGACAGGGCGTAACCCCGATCAGAGGATTTTCCCGGGCTGGTACATATTCTGTTTTTTATCAAAGGGGTCGTATTTGAGTACCCGATCCTTCTCAGGTTTTTTTAATTCCTTTTCCAGATAATTCAACCGGTCATAAATAGTCGGCTGTTTTTCATGGATATTCCTGGCAAAACGCCAGAGCCATCCCGGGCCTTCTGCCAGCGAAGGGTTGTATCTCAGGGCATCCCTGTAATCTTTCGCAGCTTCATTGTATTTTTCAAGTCTGTCGTTGAGGATGCCCCTGTTGGCGTATGCCTCAGCAAAGTCATTTCTCCCTGAAATGGCCTTATCAAAGGAGTTTTTTGATTCAATGTATTTCCCCTCAAGCATTAGAATTATCCCTCTGGTCATATGCATTGGCGGAAAATCAGGATTTTCTTCAAGCCCCCTGTCAATATGGACAAGGGCCCGGGCGATATTTTTTTTTTCAAGATGGATGTTGCTTATCCTGTATTCTCTCTCCCCTTTAAAACTCTCATCCCTGCTTGAAAGTATGAAATAAAGACCATACCCTGCGAGAAGGGCAATCATACAGAGAGGTAAAAAATTTTTTTTTAATGTATCGATCATTTCTTATCGAACATTTTCCAGATTAAATAGTAGTTGAATATTAATGAAAAAATTATACAAATGATGAGGGCCGTGAGAGTCGATTTTCTCTCTATCGTTTTCCTGTTAATTACATCGGTTTCTCTATCCAGATTTCTTTCAGCCCTTTTGAGCCTTCCGTTGAATATTATTTTTTTTACCGGACTGTAGAGAAAAAAAGCCATAAGTAATGTGGTTCCCGCCTGCCAGAGGAAGAGTCTTAATTTTATTTCATCATAGCCCATGTATCAATTGTTTAATGCCGTCGGGGCATCATCAACCAGGGCCTTGATTTCAGCTTTCGGTATTATTGACATTTTAAAGTAATAGGCAAGCATCCACATCATGGCTACTCCTGCCGCCCACCAGATAATCTGCCAGGCCCAGATGGAGGGCATTCCGAAGATCCATGTTTCCGAATTATTCGGATCACCGAAAATATTATTCCCGATGATAGCTCCCGGGCCGATAGCCATGACAAACCATGCGATTGTCAGTATCCATCCAGCCGGCCTGAATTTTTTTCTCTCCTCAGGAACTGAGGCATGTTCCCTGAGAAAATTGTGAAATTTCATCTTGTGTTCCAAATCCTCATTATTCTGGGTGAATAGGGAAACAGTCAGTGCCAGGCCCAGGTTGAAAAATATCCCCCATCCCGCCGAGTGCATTGTAAGGGGCCATCTCCCCCAGAAGGGGATTCCCAGGAGATCCACTCCAATGGATTCAGTCAGGGTTACTGCCAGTATCCCCGCAATAAGGCCGGCGTTTATGCCGGACCGAGTAAGCCATGGCCAGTAACATACCGCGATGAGTGCCGGCCACATCTGGAAGCCATAGGCAACTGCGAGCCCTCCAAGGAGAACCAGCGCATCGCTGGAATATATTGCAATAGTCATGGATGATGCAATTATCAGGAAAATGCTGAGCTTTCCGAATAATATCTGGATTTCATGTGATGCAGTCTTATTGATGAAGTGTTTGTAAAAGTCCCTTGTGATGATGCCGCCGGCTGCCGAGAGATAGGGTGCTGCTGTTGACTGCATGGCTGCCAGGGCGCAGACACTGAGAAGCCCTATTGCCCACGGGGCGCTTTCAGAGAGGAGGTTTATCAGCGCCGGGACAATGATGTCCTGCTTTCCGGGGTGCAGCATAATGTCCATGCCCAGGCCTGTGTAGTCCAGGTTTGAACCTGCTTTTACCATGGATGCATCGAGTCCCAGAAAGTGTCCACCCAGGCCCTGCATGGCAGTAAAGACAATAAGGATAAAACCAATGAGACATGATGAAGCCCAGACCTGCTGCGGAGCAAAGGGTTTCGGGTCCTTGTTTGAAAAAGCCCACATGGTATAGGTTGGCGCGGCCTGAATACCCATGAGGGCGAACATGTACGTGAGGCACATCATCCCGGTCCATTCGCCGCCCAATGCGTCTTTGCCCTGCTTTACAAACTGTATGATGCCGGGCATTGCAATGTAGTGGCTGTATCCGTCCGGGGTTCTTGTCTGATCATTGAATGCCAGTTTTTCAATCCCTTTCATAAGCATTTTCCATCCGCCGACATAATAGAGGGTAATTATTCCAGTTGCTATTATTCCAGTTGCAAGGAGGATAAACTGCATTGTATCAACATATACGATTGCCTTAACCCCTCCAAGGGCCACGAAGATGAGTACCACAAGGGCAATCATGAGAATTCCGGCCTCAAAGGGGAAGAGGTCGTCTGATAGAATTTTAAAGAGCAGGCCCGAAGCCCTCAGCTGGACGGCAATATAGGGGATTGTATAGAACATGGCTATGATAACCGTGAGAATTCTTATAAGGTCCGATTTGAAATAGTCGGAAAACATATCACCGGGAGTGACATAGCTGAAGCGCTTTCCAAGCATCCATTGCCTTTTTAAAAACATGGTTCCGGTAAAGGGGATTCCAATGGCATAGAATGAAGCGTAGGCATACTGGAACCCGTTAAGGTAGAGAAGGCCGGGATGCCCCATGAAGGTCCACCCTGAGAATGAAGTCGCGGTAGCTGCAAGGATAAATACCCATATGGGGATTTTCCTGCCCGCTTGAAAGAAGTCCGTAGCGGTCTTTGTAAGCCTGGTTCCTTTAATCCCCCAGAATATGCAGTAGAACCAGTAGAGAAGTACAAAGACGAGAAGCCATATTACTTTTGCCTGCACGTAAGCCCCCAGCTTCATTAATAAAAATTACACAAAAATCTTTTTTTTAACTGACTGTTATTATTATCAGGCTTTCTAGTAAGGAATGTCAAGAGAAAATTTTTCCCGGACCGGCTAAAAAAAAGGGCCCCTGTTCAACGGCGCCCTTTATATCATTCTAACATTTATTCTTTTTAATAATTTAAATGTTCATCCTTTGGTCAATGAATTTCAATTTTTTTCGGTATAGCCTCCTCTTTTTTATTCAGAATCAGTGTCAACAGACCATTTTCAAGCTTTGCTTCAATTTTGTCAGTATCTACGCCCTCATCTGTTTTAAATTTTCTATAGAAGCTTGCCGGTGTATATTCGCCGTAAAGCAGGCTTTTCCCCTCAGGAACAAGTTCATTTAAGTTGCCTTTGATTTCAAGTTCTCTCCCGTTTACTGTTATATCCAGGTTTTCCCTGGTAATCCCGGGAACTTCATAAATCATATGATAACCCGCATCAGTCTCATATATATCTGTCAAAGGGAGAAGGACGGTTTCCCGGCATTCACCGTTTTCATAATTTTTTATTGCTGTTTCCATAATAGGGCCTCCTTATTTTATTTCAATTTTTTTCGGCATAGCATGTTCGCTCTTCGGCATTTTAATGGTGAGAAGGCCGTCCTTCAATTCTGCATTTACTTTTCCCGCATCCACCTCATAAGGGAGAGTGATGGATTTTTTAAACTTTCCAAAAGTCCTTTCCTTCCTTAAGTAGGTGTTGCCGGTGTAATCTGACTGTTTTTCACCTTCAATTGTAAGCAGTTCATCTTTGACTTCAATTTTCAGGTTTTCCCTGCTGATTCCAGGTAATGCAGCCCTGATCTCAATTTCATTATTTCCTTCATAGACTTGAACATATGGATATTCAGCATGGATAAAATCGACTGTTGAGCGATTAAACAGGTCGTCAACATAGTCAAAAATATCAAAACCTCTGTTTATTAGATTGTAAGTAACCATAATTAACCCTCCTTATCATTCATTTTCTTGTTATTGTTGTTAGCACTCATCATTATTGAGTGCTAACAACAATATACAAAAATATTTTATATTCGTCAATAGTGGAGATGAATTTTTATGATTTTTATGATTTTTTTCTGTAAATTTTTTTAAGAGCTATTGAGTTATTTTAATAAAACTGGAAGGGCTTTACGGTATAATATTTACAAGTTCATCATCAAAGACCTGCTTGAGAACATTTTCTTTTGTCATATGGTTGATTTCATTTTTCCTGAGTTTTTCAAAATCCAGGGATATGCTGTAGTAATCATTTATCATCGAATGATGTAAGAGTATGGTATAGTGAAATTCCCCGGAAGAATTTTCAGTGGAATTTTTTTCCGGGGTATAATGTACAAGGAATTCACACCTGTCTATTCCTGCAATTCCGGACCAGATAATATTTCTTATGAAAAGGTCATTCTGGGAGGATCTGGTTTTATATTCCAGGACATTCTCAGGTTTAAAAATAAAGCTTATCAATCCGAAACTTCTCCTCTTCAATTCAATGAAAATCCTTCCCCTTGCCGGGATGTTTGATAGATAAAGGTGAAAGGTTCTGTTGGAGATGAGAAATTTACTCGCAATAAAAGTTATAAGGCCAATGGCAGGGATTATACTTATTTCATCCCAGAGTGTTTCTGCTGAAAAGTGCGGGAATATTATCCTGATGGCATGGATGACAATCAAACCAAAGGTAATGGCGATAAGGAGCACCATGAGAAATATCATCAGCATTCTAAAATCAATCTTTCTTTTACTATTTTTTATCATTTTAAAAATCTTTTATGTTTTTTTTGAATTTCTTCATTGTTCCGGATACGTATAGGAATTCAGACGGTATGTATACCAGGTTATATTTATTTATATGACTTTATCCAAATAATTTTGTCGAGCAAATTAAAAAATTTAATTTTTTTTCTGATAATCAATAAATATGTTTGACAGGAGACATAATATTTTATAATCTATTTTTAATTGATGATAAAAAAAGGAGAATTTCAGACTGCTATTTAAACTGGGCTGGTTATAGAGTATATTCCATCTACGGCCACTTTTTATCAGCAGTTGTTAATATGAAATCCGATAAAATACCTCCCAGTCAAAGCCAAACGAAAGCAGGCGAATTTTTTCTCTGCCCCGGGCCTCTATCCCTATCTATTATTTTTAATTTAAAATTTTATGCTGATAAAATAGTTAAAGATAAAAAAATAATCTACGATATTCTTATTAATTTCAGTAACTTTTTTTTAGTTTTTTTTACAATTTATCAAAAAAGATTTGCAATTTTCAGCCATGGATCAAAATTGATTAGTTTTTTTAAATTTTCATTGCAGGAGAATTTTAAAGCGATAATGGAAATAGAGTTTAGAAGCACACATCTTACGAAAAAAAATACTGTCCTTTGTTACCTCTGATGCAGACGATAGCAGTCCCCATAAATACAAAAAATAAAATTCAGGATTTCCTATCCCAAAAATCCATCATCCCGGCAAATGAGCCCTGTGGAAAGAATGAAACCATGGATAATTTTTTTATTCATGAAAAAATAATATTCTTAAAATTTAATAAATTTTAAAAATGGAGAAAAGAAAAAAATGATTGAAAATCAGCTTGAAAAAGATGAACCCGAGCCGCCCAGTTCGACTGTAGCTCTGGCGGAAAATGAAGAGGAGCAGGCCGGAAGATCCATGGAATCTTTTGACAGGGCTTCTAACATTGGTATTACCCGCTCATTTGATTTTTTTATTAAAAAAGTAACTAAGGACATTCATACCTTCCCGATCAGCGAAAAAACCCGTTTATTCAAGGAAAAACATTTTATTTCAGCAGGCGATAACGAATGGAACAACTGGAGATGGCAGGTTAAAAACAGAATAACCAGCCTTGGCCAGCTTGAAAAAATCGTCAGCCTCAGAGAACTGGAACATAAGGCTATTTTGATGCACAAGAGCTCCATGCCCCTTGCCATTACCCCTTACTATGCCAGTTTATTAAATGAAGATGATTATGATCAGCCTGTAAGAAAAACCGTCATACCGACAATTCACGAGCATATCCGCTCTGCCGGTGAATCGGAAGACCCCCTGTGCGAGGATGAAGACTGCGCAGTGCCCGGCCTGATACACAGATACCCCGACAGGGTGCTCTTTCTGGTGACCAATTACTGTACAACCTACTGCCGGTACTGCACCAGGTCCAGGATGATAAAACCGAACAACAAATATCCCTTCAATATTATGCAGTGGGAAATGGCGCTTAACTATATCAAAAATAATGAAAGCATCAGAGACGTGCTTATTTCAGGCGGTGACCCGCTGAGCCTCCCGTCGAGCAGGCTTGAATGGTTATTACAGAGGCTTAAGCAGATCCAGCATGTTGAATTCATCCGCATCGGGACAAAGATTCCCGTGGTTCTTCCCCAGCGCATTACCACGGACCTTGTCAGGATGCTGAAGAGGTACCAGCCCCTCTGGATGAGCATTCACTTCACGCACCCCGACGAACTCACTCCAGAGGTTGCCGAGGCATGCAAAAGGCTGGCCGATGCAGGCATCCCCCTGGGGAGCCAGACGGTTCTTTTAAAAGATATAAACGACGATGTTGAGACAATGAAGAAACTCATGCATGGTCTCCTTAAAATGAGAGTCCGGCCGTATTACATGTACCAGTGTGATCCCATAATGGGCTCATCCCATTTCAGGACTCCGGTAGACAAAGGACTTGAGATAATCCAGGGGTTGAGGGGGCACACAACAGGCTACGCGGTGCCGTCCTATGTTATCGATGCCCCTGGGGGCGGAGGGAAAATCCCGCTGCTGCCGGAATATTTCATTGGGAAGAATAATGGCGAAGTGATTCTTAAAAATTACAAGGGGCTCCTGTATAAATATCCTGATTGTGTTTAGGATTTTTTGACTGGCCTCTTCATGAATTTATCAAGCCCGATACGTTATAACTGCATATCGGGCTTGATGTATTAATGGCACCTTGAATAATGAACATAGGTGGTTATCCTTGTTTATCCGTGTGAATCAGTGAGCAGATATCTATATCTGATTTGCAGTAAATTAAAATATTAATATAAATCCGATGAATGGAAAAAACGCAGCCGTATTATACAACAAATTAAGCCCTGTCCCGACAAAAGACGAAGAGGATGTCCTTGCCCAGAGGGATCTGGTGGCCATGTCCCTTGAGAACCTGGGGTATAAGGTCATCCTCCATGAAGTCGATCTTAACCTGAAGGACACCCGTGATTTTTTACTTACGTATAATCCCGCCATAGTATTCAACCTCGTGGAATCGATCGATAAAAAAGACCATCTTGCCCCCATAGTGCCCCTGCTCCTCGATACAATGGCTATCCCCTATACCGGGTGCAGCTCCGAAGCCCTGGCGCTTACCCTTGACAAGGCGTCATCAAAAAAGCTCTTTGCCCTTTTCGGAATTAATACACCCCGCTGGTCTTCGGCAGGTGAGATCATGAAAGGCGATATCGGGCACGAGCCGCCGTACATAATAAAATCACTGTGGGACCATGCATCGGCCGGCCTGGAAGACGATTCCATTGCCCATTCCAGGGAGCGGCTGAAGGAGATTCTCATAAAGAAGATGGCCGGGGGAAAGACGCAATTTTTTGCCGAGGAATACATTGACGGAAGGGAATTCAATATTTCGGTCCTGGGAGGGAAGAGGGGCCCGGAAACGCTTCCATGCGCCGAAATCAGGTTTGTCAATTTCAACGGGAGGCCGAAAATAGTGGGCTACAGGGCCAAATGGATTGAGGATTCCCTTGAATACTCCAATACTCCGAGGAGTTTTGAATTCAGGGAAGAGGAAAAGGCTCTCTTGCAGAAGATGAAGGATATCTCCCTTGTCTGCTGGGAAAAATTTTCACTTCGCGGCTATGCCAGGGTAGACTTCAGAGTCGATGGGAACGGGATCCCCTATGTTCTGGAGATAAATGCAAACCCCTGCATCTCCCCTGACAGCGGGTTTATCGCCGCAGCTGCGGAATCAGGCCTGGGAGCCGATGATGTTATCGCGAGGATTATCGACGATACGCTTAAGGAATTTTATGGCTGAAAAAAATGACATGATAAAAGAGGTCATTCCGGCGCACGGGATAACATTCAGGGATGAGGTACTGCCCGGGGACAGGGATGCCGTCAGATCAATTGTCACTTCGTCGGGATTTTTTTCAGAGGAGGAGATTGATATTGCAGTGGAGCTGGTTGATGAAAGGCTTGCCGGGGGGGAGAAGAGCGGATACTATTTCATCTTTGCTGAAATCGGGGGTACGATTGCCGGTTACAGCTCTTATGGGCCGATTGCATGCACAAAAAACAGTTATGATCTCTACTGGATTGCGGTTGACGAAAAATTCAGGGGAGGCAGGATAGGTACAGAACTCCTGAAAATTTCAGAAAAGAGTATTGCCCTGAAAGGCGGCAGGAGGATCTATGTTGAGACCTCTTCCCGCAGCCAGTATGAGCCTACCAGGAAATTTTATGAGAAAAGGGGCTATTTTCTGGAAGCGGAAATCAAGGACTTCTATGATCTTCATGATTCAAAACAGATATACACCAGGGTAATTTCCGTCTCAAGATAAAACAAATAACAATTTAACAGGAAGTTTATATGAAAAAAATTCTTTTAATCGTCGTTATCTCATTTTTAACAGGAACCGGGTCGGGCCAGGAAAAAAATAACCTGCCTGAATTTCTTGTCCATTCCAAAGCGCTGGTCTTCGGAAAGACATCAAAATTGTCTGAAATCATCAAATCGATAAACCTGATGTCTGATAAATTTCTCGATCAAAATGATACCAGGGCTCTCTCAGACATGAGAAATGAATACTCCAAAATTTCCGGGATAGATATCTTGAGCCCGGACTCCCTATCCAGAGCGGGGATTGATGTATCAAGAAGCGCGGGATTTGCCTATTTCAATGAGGATAGTATTAAGGAAGGGATGATGGTGATTATTCCCGTATCGGGCGTTGTAAAATTTTCCGATACATTTGTTGAAATCATAAAAAGAATGAACGCCGATAACAAAGAGTTTAACATATCATCATCGGATCACCGGGGGTTCAGGATAGTCCGGCTTGATAAGGATCTTTTCATTACAAACATCAGGGATTACTTTACGATTGCTTCCTCGCCTGAAATTGTCAAAAGGGCGATTGATCTTTCTTTTGACCCCTCCGGGACATTATCAAATGATGCGCTGTACAGGGACTACCTGTCAAAAAGAAAGGAATCCGGTGATATTGAAATATTTGCCAGGAAAGAGGTTTTTGCCCCTGTCTTTGAATCTTTTACCTCAGGGGATGACTCCCCGGATAAAAATGATGATGGAAAAGATAAAGGGAAGAAAGCCCGGTCTCACCTTGATTCCATCGAATATGCCGCAGCCGGTATTAGCCTTGGAGATAAGGGGGTAAGGATAAGGACCGCATCCAGTCTGAACAGGGATCATCCTGTATCCAGGATGATCATGGGGATTGCCAGGACTGAATTATCACCCAGGTCCCTGTCCATGGGTAAGACGCTGTTTTATCTCTTTTTTTCCTATAACCTAGAATACATAAACACCATGTGCGAAAAGCCTTCGTCATTCTGCGGATTTTATAAAAGCACGGTAAAGAAGCTTGAAATGGACTCAGGCATACATATCATCAGGGACTATATGCCGACTTATGGCGGGTTCATAAATTTATTTATCAGGAACATAAATCCCCAGACAGGCAAGGGGGAATTTACGGTATATGTTCCCATGAGTCATAAGGCAACGGCATCGGACATCTGGCACAGGATGAAGGGGAAGCTTCAAAATAAGTATGCAAAAACAGGCGGATTCGGAGAAGGGTTAATCGGCCAGGCTGTAACATTCTGGTACAAGGAAGGAACTGAAAAGATATATGTCATCTTTGACAAAAGAGGTATCTATTCAGGGAACAGCCAGGAACTGCTGAAAAATGCAATGGAAAGCAGGGAGATGGGGGTTGAAAACCGTCCTGACCGCATAAAAGAGATGATGGACCGGGATACATTTTTTCTTGTGTATCTGAACAATGATTCAGCGGTTACAGGGCTTCTCAAGTCACAGGGTTCGGGGAATCCGGGGGTCAGCAGGGCGGCAGACAGTGTAAAAGATATTTATATAAAGTTAGGCAGGAAGGATAATTTCATAATAATTGATGCTGAGTTAAATCTTGCTGAAAAGAAAAAGCTAAAATGAAATATCTCTTCGGACCGGTACAGTCAAGGAGGCTGGGGCTTTCTCTTGGAATAGATCTGGTCCCCCATAAAACCTGTACTCTCAACTGCATTTACTGTGAATGCGGGCCCACGACATTGCTTACAAGTGAAATCCGCGAGTATGTTCCAACCGTTGAGGTGCTCCATGAGATCGATCAATATCTCTCGGACAGGCCGGTTCTTGATGTAATAACCTTTTCAGGCTCGGGCGAGCCCACGCTCCATTCAAGGATCGGAGAAATCATCACCCATATAAAGGAGGCCCATGCAGGCTACCGGGTGGCGGTATTGACAAACGGTACACTGCTGTGGGACGCCAGGGTCAGGGAAAATCTTATGAATGCCGATATCGTAATACCATCGCTTGACGCAATCAATGAAGAGACTTTCAGGATAGTCCTGCGGCCCCACATGAATATCACGCCGGAGAGGATGATGGAGGGCCTCATGCAATTCGGAAAAGATTTCAAGGGGAGGTATATCCTTGAAGTCTTTATCATCCCGGGGATCAATACATCGGTGGAAGAGCTGACAGAGATAAAGAATGCCTGTTCAAAGATACGGCACAATGAAATTCATCTCAATACCCTGGACAGGCCGGGTACGGTAAAATGGGTAAAACCGGCGAGCATGGAAGAGATGGATGAGATTGAGGACTTTTTCAGGCCCCTGAATGTGAAGGTCATCGGCAGCCCGGGAATGTTGGAAATGAATCTCATCAGCAGCGGCAAGTCCGACGATATAATATCAATAATTAAAAGACGCCCATCAACAGCTGAAGAGCTTAATCATATAACCGGCATCCCGATGGATGAGCTGTCCCGATTGCTGGAAAAGCTTGAAAAGAGCTGTGTCATAAAAGGTGAAAAGCTGGAGAGGGGCCTTTTTTACAGGCTCTTCTGACCCTCCTCTTTACTCCTCCATGTTTCCAACATAATCGCTCAGGTGCCTTATCTGCAGGTTTTTCTCGGTGAGAAGTGAATTGACCACGTCCCGTATGGAGAGGATGCCGATGATAACCCTGTTTTCAACGACAGGGATGTGCCGTATATGTTTCTGCGTCATGATCTGCATGACATATTCAATAGGGTCGTCCCCCTTGGCAATTATCATGTCCCTTGTCATAACATGTTCTACCGGGATTGTCCTGAAATCGTCATCGGTGCAGATGATCCTGAGGAGATCACGCTCGGACACTATCCCGATGTAATGGGGCGGCTCCGTGCCCGGTTTTTTTACAAGAAGGGCGCCGACTCCATGTTCACACAGGGTAATGGCCACATCCTTCAATTTTGTATCGGATGTTACTGAAACAATATTTTTCCTTATCCCTTTTTCTTCAAGAATTGCCTTTATTTTCATTACTCTCCTCCTGCTATCCGCCAAGATAGGCGTCAATTATTTTCCGGTTATTCAGGAGACTCTCCGATGTGTCTTCAATCATGATATTCCCGGTTTCCAGGACATAGCCCCTGCTGCTGATTTTAAGAGCCATGCGGGCGTTTTGTTCAACAATGAGGATTGCAGTGCCGGTTTTATGTATGTCTGCAATTATATTGAAAATCTCCCTGACCATGAGCGGGGCAAGCCCCATGGACGGTTCGTCAAGTAAAAGGAGTTCCGGCCTCCCCATGAGGGCCCTCCCTATGGCAAGCATCTGCTGTTCCCCGCCGGAGAGCGTTCCCGCTGGCTGGTTCAACCTGCTGCCGAGGATTGGAAATCTCGTTAAAATTTCATCAATATCCTTTTTTATCTGGCGTTTATCCTTTCGTATAAAAGCTCCAAGCTCCAGGTTTTCACTGACCTTCATGGTTGTGAGGATGGCCCTGCCTTCGGGGACCTGAATGATCCCGCTTCTGACGATTGAATCGGTATGGCTCTTCGTAATATTTTTTCCTTTATATATAATAGAGCCTGAAGAAGCCCTGACAATGCCCGATATGGTGTTAAGCGTGGAACTTTTTCCAGCCCCGTTGGCCCCAATGAGGGCCACTATCTCCCCCCTTCCGACGCGGAGCGAGATCCCTTTCAGGGCCTGGATGTGACCGTAGTCAGCGCATATATCTGTAAGTTCAAGCACCGGTCTCGTCCCTCCCGAGATATGCTTCGATGACAAGGGGGTTGTTCTTTATTTCATCCGGGGAGCCCTGCGCGATGAATTTCCCGAAATTCAGGACACCGATACGCCGGCATATTCCCATGACCACCTTCATGTCGTGTTCGATGAGGCATATGGTATATTTCCTGCTGTTTATCCGGACAATCTCGCCCATGAGCTCTTCGGTTTCAGCGGGATTCATTCCTGCTGCCGGTTCATCAACGAGGATGAGCTTCGGTTCCGTGGCCAGCGCCCTGGCAAGTTCCAGTTTCCGCTGTTCACCATATGAGAGGCTCTCTGCCTTCAGGCCGGCTTTTTCCGAAAGCCGGACAATGGAGAGAATATCATAGGCCTTTTCTCTGAGCTCTTTTTCCTCCCGTCTCTTTTTTTTCAATTCAAAAAGCATGGACACGGCGGAATAGGAAAAAAGCCTGTGCATTCCCACAAGGACATTTTCCAGGAGCGTCATCTCTTTGAATATCCGTATATTCTGGAATGTCCTGCTTATCCCGGCTGCCGTGATTGCATGGGGTTTCAAGCCGGTAATATCAATAGTATTGAAAATTATCCTTCCGCCGGTGGGCTTCAGCAGGCCGCTGATAATATTAAATAGCGTTGTCTTTCCCGCGCCATTGGGCCCTATGATTCCGTAGATGGTTCCCTCTTCGATCTCAAAAATGACATCATCGAGGACCCGCAGGCCTCCGAAATCCCTGGTTATATTTTCAACTCTAAGCATTGGATTTTCTCTCACTGAAGAGCTTTTTTAGGGAGATGAATGTTCCCCTGCTGACAATACCGTTGGGCAGGTAGAGGACAACGAGGAGGAGGATGATGCCGTTCACGGCAAGCCTGTAGGGCCCCATGAACCTCATCATCTCCGGAAGCACGGTGAGAATGGCGCTTCCGGCAATGGGGCCCCAGAAGGTCTTTGTGCCGCCCAGGATGGCAAAGGTGAGGATGTCCACAGCGGGTTCAAAGCCGTACTCCCTGGGCGAAATGAAATAGGTAAAATGGGCGTTCAGCCCGCCGGCAACTCCTGCGATGAAAGCGCCGGCTGTGAATGTCCAGACCTTAAAATAGGTTGTCCGTATGCCCATGACCGAGGATGCCACTTCATCTTCGTTTATGGCTTCCATGGCCCTGCCGTATTTTGAGTCCCTGAGCCTGATAAAAAAAAATATTATGATGCCCATGATGAGGACAAGGTGCCACAACTCGGTCTTCTGGGGAATGCCGTTAATTCCCATGGATCCGCCGGTAATTTCCATGTTCAGCAAAACAACACGCACAACCTCTCCGAAGCCCAGAGTAGCCATGGCAAGGTAGACGCCGGAAAGGCGGAGCGTGGGGATGCCTATGGCAAGGGCAACCATGGATGGGAGGATCCCGCCTGCAATGAGACTGATTCCGAAGGGAAAACCGGCCTTCATTGTGAGGAGCGCGGAAGTATATGCCCCTATCCCCATGAACGCTGCGTTTCCCAGGGAAAGAAGCCCGCAGGCAAGGGTCAGGTAGATTGACAGCCCCAGCATACCGTGAATAAATATCGTGTAAAACAGGGTGTTGTAGGTCTGCCAGAAGGATATAAGGAAATCGGACATATCAGCCTTTCCTCTCAATTTTTTTTCCGAATATCCCCGACGGCCTTATGAGCAGTATGAGGAACAGCAATCCGAAAGAAACGGCATCCCTGAAGTCCGAGGAGATATACGCCACGCTCAGCACCTCTGCGAAACCGAGGATGAGGCCACCGGCCATGGCGCCCCTGATGTCGCCCATGCCCCCCAGAATTATAACTGCGATTCCCCTGTGGAGAATCGGCCCGCCCATGAAGGTATGGATGGTATTGAAATTCAGGCCGGTTAAAACACCTGCCGCACCGCCAAAAGATGACGAGATGATCATGGTAAACTGGTAGACCCTCTCAACCGGGATACCCAGGAGCGCGCCCGTTCTTGAGTTTTCAGCAACGGCGCGGACAGCCTTGCCCCATTTCGTTTTATTGAGGAAGAAGATCATCATGATCATCAGTATAAACGAGGTAAAGATTATAGTCAGCTGAAGCTGCGTAAGCTGTATTCCCCGAAACTCATAGTTTTCATTGGGCACAAAATCAAAGGGAAACCGGTAGGCCTCTGCGCCGAAGATTCCCTGATAGATGCTTGTGATGATCGTGGCGCAGCCGATGGTTGCTATCATGGGGGCAAGGTGGTGGAATTTTTTTTTCCTGAGGGGCCGTATGGCAACCAGGTCCAGGACGAATCCTATAAATCCCGATGCCGCCATGCTTATGATAAGGCAGGGGATAATGCCCAGGCCGAATTTTGTCGCAGCAGTGTAGCCGGCAAACGCGCCGACCATGAACACTGCCCCGTGGGCAAGTGTTATGATCTCCATTACCCCGAAAATCAGGGTAAAGCCTATGGCGAAGAGAGAGTAAACTGCGCCAAGGGCAAGCGCATTGGCTAACTGCTGATAAAACATCTATATCAAATAACGGATTTAATCAGGTTATTCGGAATAGATGGTGAATTTTTTATTTTTAACAATCAGAACCCTTGCTTTCTGTACCGCGTCCCTGTTTTCACTAAAGGAGAAATTTCCGCCGACACCGTCGAAGTTTTTAACTTTCGCCAGCGCGTCCCGGAGCTCTGTCCTTGCGTCTTCAAGGCTCCCGGTAAATTTCAGGGTTTTCAGGGCTTCGGTCATTATGTAAAGGGCGTCATAGGCCTGAGCTGCAAACTGGTCGGGTTCGGAGCCGTATTTTTTCTTATAAGCTGCAATAAAGGCTACATTTTTTTTGTTTGGATCACCAAGGAACCAGGGGCTGCCGTTTATGATTCCTTCAGAGGCGTTCCCGGCTATTTCGGCAAGTTTGGGAGAATTGAACCCGTTTCCTCCGATAAAGTGGATGTTCGCAGGTATGCCCAGTTTTCTTGCCTGGAGAACAATGTTGGCTGCCTCTTCAACAAGAGCTGAACAGATGATCGCGTCGGGGTTTAGGTTTTTAATCTTGGTGAGCTGGGCTGAAAAATCGATATCGCCTTTGGCGAAGGTCTCTGTTGCCACCACCTGGAGCTTTTCAGCACCAACAGCTTTCTTGAATATGTCATAACCCGATTTTGTGAAGGCATCGTCATTTCCATACATCATGGCCACCTTTTTCAGGTTTAGCTTGTTTTTTGCCATTTTTACCACTTCCGGAAGGATATCAGATTCAGTAATGGAGTTTCTGAATACATAGGGCCCTATCGCGGTAATTCCGTCAGCAGTGTTTGATGTACCGAAAACAACGGTTTTTGCAGCATTTGCCGTGGGATCTGCTGCAAAAGCAGAGTTGGATAGAGTCGGGCCGAATATTGCCAGAACCTTGTCCTTATGGATGAATTTTTTGAATACGTTAATTGCCTCTTCCTTTTTACCCTGCTCGTCATCAACTACGAGGTTGATTTTTTTCCCGTTGATTCCGCCGGCGGCATTTATCTCTTCGGCTGCAAGGGTGAAGCCGTTTTTAATCGGCACCCCGTATTTGGCGATGGGCCCGGTAAGCGCTTCCGCAACACCGATTTTGATTCCTTCGGCAAGATAATCAGTTTTGCCGCAGCCGATTATGCAGGCAATGATGGATACTGCAAAGATTGAAAAAATTTTCCTTATAGGTAACTTCATGTTACACCTCCCTTTATTTTTTTACAGATGACTGTTTTATGTTTATTCCTGTAGCTGGAGTATTAAACTTATCGAAAATTGCCCGAAGTGTGATATAATGTCAAGAAAAAATATTTTAATTTATTCCGGTTAAAACTTATTATGCAGTACTGTTTCAATCTGAAAACGGCATGAGAATCAATAGTAAAGGGTTGATAAAATGAGTTGACAATGTATGAAAATACAATAGATAATAATTATTAGAACTGATTATATTTTTTACGATGAATGACAGGCAGATGGTGAAATTTTATGGCGCCTGTTAATAGGGTTATAAATTTTAAATTTTACATATTGTTAACATTATTCCCATTATTTTTATTGCCTGTTTTCAGGTATGTATCTTTATTAGGACTATGAAAGGAAGGATAGTTGCCTGATATTCAGTAAAAAAAATTTCTATTAATGGGCTGGGTTTTAGAATATTCGTAATTATCTGTTTCTGTAATTTTTATAATATTTTATTTTATAGGTGAGGAGAAAATATGAAGAAGAAAGAGCCCGCATACAGTTCAGAGTTATCTTCCATGAGCTCATGTGAAGACGGAAAGTGCATCACCGAATATTTCGGAGAGGATACATTCAATAACAAGGCTATGAAGCTGAGGCTTCCAAAGGAAGTTTACAGGAGATTTCAGGAGATAATCCAAAAGGGTAAAAAGTTTGATCTTGATACTGCCAATTCCGTTGCTCATGCCATGAAGGAATGGGCCATTGAAAAGGGCGCAACCCATTACAGCCATTGGTTCCAGCCCATGACCAGCAGCACAGCGGAAAAGCATGACTCTTTCATAGAATTTACCGATGACGGCGATATTATAGAGCGCTTTACGGGCAAACAGCTTGTCCAGGGTGAGCCCGACGCCTCCAGTTTTCCCAGCGGAGGCATACGATCCACCTTCGAGGCCAGGGGCTATACCGTATGGGATCCATCGAGCCCTGCTTTTATCATCAAAGCCGGCAAAGGCGTGACCCTCTGCATCCCGACTGTATTCCTCTCATATACCGGAGAGGCCCTGGACAACAAGGCGCCGCTGCTCCGTTCGATTAAGGTAATCAATGACAGCTCGATAAAAATGCTGAGTCTCCTGGGGAATAAAAAGGCCCGCAAAGTTGTATCAACCCTGGGAACCGAGCAGGAATATTTTTTAATCGACAAGGATTATTTCTGCCAGAGGACCGACATTGTGCTCACAACGAGGACACTCCTCGGTTCATCTCCTGCCAAGGGACAGCAGCTTGAGGACCACTACTTCGGAAGCATCAAGGAGAGGATCCTCTCCTACATGCACGAGCTGGAAGAGGCGCTCTACCGCCTCGGCTACCCCGCCAAGACCAGGCATAACGAGGTTGCGCCGAGCCAGTATGAGATCGCCCCTATTTTCGAAGAAGCCAATATTGCAGTTGACCATAACCAGCTTTTAATGGAGGTCATGAGAAAGGTAGCTGTCCGCCACGGCCTTGTTGTTCTCCTTCATGAGAAGCCCTTTGCCGGCATAAACGGTTCAGGGAAACACCTCAACTGGTCACTCTCCGATGACATGGGAAATAACCTCCTGAATCCCGGAAAGACCCCCCATGACAGTATCCAGTTCCTCGTGTTCCTCATAGCAACCATACGGGCTGTATACCAGCACGCGGATATACTCCGCGCATCTGTGGCCTCGTCGGCAAATGATCACCGGCTTGGCGCCAATGAGGCCCCGCCTGCAATCATCTCAGTTTTTCTGGGGGAACAGCTCACAAAAATTCTCAACGACATAGAGAGCGGCGCAGTGACAAAAGCGACGAACGAGGCCATCATCGACCTTGGAATATCGAACCTCCCGATCCTGAGCAAAGACAGCACCGACCGGAACAGGACCTCTCCCTTCGCGTTTACAGGGAATAAGTTCGAGTTCAGGGCTGTGGGTTCTCACCAGTCCGTATCCTTCCCGGCAACGGTTCTTAACACCATAGTGGCTGACAGCCTTGATTACCTGGCGGACAAAATAAGCTCCAGGGGTACAGATATAAAACAGGCCGCCCTTGATGTGATAAGGGAGGAAATTAAGATCATCAAGCCTGTGCTTTACATGGGCGACAACTACACCCGGGAATGGGAACTGGAGGCTGAGAAGAGGGGGCTCCCGAACAAGAAGAACCTCCCGTCATCCATTACAGACATGGTTACAGAGAAGACCCTCAAGCTCTTTGAAAAGTACGGGGTACTCTCGCAGGTGGAGATGAAGTCCCGATATCACATCCGCGTCGAGAGGTACTGTAAGAAGATGGACATAGAGGCCATGACTTTGCATAGCATGCTTTCCAACCAGATTCTTCCGGCCGCGGTATACTACCAGAAGGAGCTTGCCGAATCAATCGAGAGCACCAGGAGGGTTCTGGGCAATGAAACTGACATGACGCCGCAGGTGATGGTTTTATCAGAGCTCTCAGGGCTTACAGGGAAACTTGTACTGTTCGCAAAAGACATCCTGGATAAACGGAACCATGCCATGACCATACCGGATCACCAGGCACAGGCCGAATATCTCTGCAAAGAGATACGGCCGGCAATGGAGAATGCAAGGACCGCTGCTGATGCCCTTGAAGGGATTGTAGACGACAATTTATGGCCCATACCTAAATACTGGGAAATGCTTTTTATCTGCTGAAAAAAAAGGGCCGCCGGAAGGCGGCCCTTCTCAAGTGCCCTGAATCATCCCTTTGCTTTCTTCACTTTAAATTTTATCAGGTATGATGTCCCTCCATCTTCATTTATTATGTATTCACCGTTCAGCTGGTTTTTTACAATATGCCGTATGAGTTCCATGCCGAAGGATTTGGCGTCCGGTTTTTTTTCCTTTGACAGCCCTATACCGTTGTCCGAGATCATCAGCTCAGCTTCATTACCGGTCCCCATGGTGAGTGTGATGACTATCTCCCCGGGCGTGTTTAAGGGGAATGCATGTTTCATCGAGTTGGTGATGATTTCATTGACAAGGAGCCCGCATGGTATTGCCTGATCGATATCAATGAATACCTCTTCGGAAATAACCCTGATTGTTATGGACTTATTGACAACAGAACGGGATTCCCTGATCTCTTCAGAAATATTTTTCAGGTATTCCGCGAAGTTAATCCTGGAAATATTTTTCGAAAGGTAGAGCTTTTCATGCACCATGGACATGGACCTGATCCTGTTGACAAGATCACTGAGCTTTCCGGCGAGCGCCGTATCATTAACTTCCGAACCCTGCATATCTATAAGCGACATGACCATCTGAAAATTATTCTTTACCCGGTGGTGTATCTCCTTCATGAGGGTCTCTTTCTCGTCAAGGGAGTTTTTCAGTTCGGTCTCGACTGCCTTTCTTTGTTCAATCTCTTCAAGGAGCAGGCTGTTTGATGTTTCCAGTTCCCTGGTCCTCTCCTGTACACTTTTCTCAAGTACCTGCCTGTTTTCCAGGAGACTTCTGGCCATAATATTGAAATCGCTGGTAAGAGCGCTGAGCTCTTTCCCGAAGGGGAGGGTTACCTCCTCCCATGGATGAAATAAATTCCCTGCTGCCGCAGCTGCCCTTTCACGGATTGAATTGACGGGAACAAAGACATACCGGTAAAAAATTTTTTTCTGAACCGCAAACAGTAGCATCATGAATATTACAAGGACTCCAGAAAGCTGAAAAGAAACAGTGTTTGCATGATCATAGGCATCTGTAAGCGGTATCCGGATTGATATGGCAGATACGGTCTCTCCTGTATACCGGTTGAAGCTTCTTACCGGGCCATAGTGTTCCACAAGTCCCCGTGGAGTCTTGTCCGGCGTACTGTGGCAGCGGAGGCATGAACTTTCCATAGATTCCCCCCTGCGCAGTACCGTAAAGAACAGTCTTCTGTCAATCTCTCTAATCCCGGAGTGAATCTGGATGTTTTTGTCACTGTTGAGCCTCTTGATAAAATCCATTTCATAGGAATCGGCCTCGTTTTCCGGGGATCGGGCATTTATCGCACACTCCTTGTAATAATAATCGGACTTATCGATTTCATCAAAATACTTATTTATGCCCCTGATGGCATATGTGGAAGACATCCATACGGGGTTAAATATAATGGTATCATTTTTTTTACCCAGGGATTCAAGGTAGCTGAACATATCAGGTTTCAATGTCTGATTAAAGTATTGGTGGACGGCAAGGTTATGGTCCAGGAGTACCTTCGCCTTATTCTCGGCCTCGGACAGGGCATATCTCTTCATCACCAGATTGATGACAATAATCATGATCAGGAAAAAGAAAAAAAAGAGTATGCTGTTAATGAATGTTACAAAGGTACTGATATTTATATGATTAAATTTAAATTTCATAACAGACTATCTGTGTAAAATTTATATCAATACTTGGTTTGACCGTTGCATAGAGCTTGGTGTCAGAATTGATGAATTTTATATACATATTTATTATACAGTAATGTTTGAATATACGTATGTAAAGTGGTATAAAATTACTTAAATATTTCAGGTATGTCAATTTTTTTTCATGATATAACAGGTTTTCTAAAAATTATCATTATTCATGTTCACTGACAGCGGCAGGTTAAGTAATTTTTTTTTGTATCAATTCATTATTGAATCAATGAAATTAAATGGGGCAGGGGAATCCGGTCCGTTATTATTATGATATGCAGTATCATAATGGAAATGTTTATACTGCTGAATATCACAGGGTACGGGGCCCGTTCATTTTCCGCAAAAATAACATAGGCGAATATCCCGATAATTGTGAGGGCATTCAGCGTTATCAGCACCAGTGATGCAGCTGAAACAGTTATTCCCAGAAGGGGGAGGTTCATGGCTGCAACTGCAAAGGCGGCGGCCCACAAAAAAATCAGTTTATGCATAACAGCCGGCGGGTGGGAAGACGCTGCTCCCCGTATCCCGGCCCTTTTGTGGTCTTCCAGGCATGACAGCCCGGTGATCCAGGTATGGGGTATCTGCCACAGGACCATTAATGCCAAGAGGAAAAGAATTTTTTCTGATAGTAACGGGCCTCCAGCTGCAATCCATCCTATATATACCGGCATGGCTCCGCTCGCCAAACCCGGGATCACGGAAAAAGGTGTTATCCGTTTCAGTGGAGTATATAAGAAATTATAAAGAACAACTGCGGCCATGGAAAATATTAATACCCTTGATGTGGCGGATGCATACATCAGAATAACATTCCCCAGGAGTATGAACACGGGGGAAATGACGGCCGCCTCTGCCAATCTGATTTTTCCGCCAGGAAGTGCCCGGTGCATTGTCCTATTCATGATCCTGTCAATGTCCCGGTCCTGGATGTTGTTGAGCACCAGCGCGCCCGTTGCCACAAATCCTGTGCCAAGGGCAGCCAATGAAGACAATGCAGTGACCTTTTCCAGAAATGCCGTGCTCCCTGCCAGGGAGGCTGCGATGCTCATAAGTCCAATGGGGGCCTTGAAAAGTTTCAGCCTCAGGGCCAGGGCATGAAAGGCCGGCAGTATCAATTTTTTTTCTCCAGCCATCTCCTGTATTCATCCATTTTTACAATCCGGAGAATGGCCGACATTTTTGAATGGTCCAGGCCGCAGTATTCAGCGCAGAAGATGTCGTAATTCCCGGCCCTGGCTGCCTGGAACCATGCATAGGTCTTCATCCCTTTTACCGCATCTATCTTGACCCTGAATGACGGGATGTAGAGGCTGTGGATAACGTCGTCTGAAGTGACGGTCAGCTTCACCGCCTTCCCCTCGGGCACCACGAGGAGGTTTGCGCTCTCCCTGCCGCCGGGATACTTGAAGAGCCATGAGAACTGCATGGCCAGGACGTCAATTTCCATTGCCCCTTTAGGTACGTTTCTCAGGCCCAGGTAGGAGTTCCAGCCCACGTAGAACATGGAGAGGGCGATGAGAAGGGGTATGATGGTCCATACAAGCTCCAGCTTCCAGTTTCCGCGGATGTCTGCGGGTTCGGGATTTTTGCTTCTCCGGTATTTGACCGTGAAGAAAATCATGGTAAAGGTTATACCGGTGAGGAGGACAACCGATATGCCGATTATGTATATGAAGGCATTGTCAATATTTTTTACAACATCACCCATATTATCCTGCCCTGTAGGAGAGATCAAAAAATAGTATCCCGATTACCAGCGCCAGGATAAATACCGCTGCCAGGAAGGAGATCATGACAGCCTTTCCCTCTTTTTTTATGTGCATAAAAATTAAAAGCACCACCGAGGATTTTGCCGCGGCAACGAAGAGCGCGACCCATATGCCCATGGACCCGAGTTTAAGTCTGGATACATATACCGTAATACAGGTGAGCAGGAACAGGGTAAGGAGCGCGCCGGCCAGGCGCATGTAAGGCTGTCCCTTGCTGTTTTCGTTATCCACTTTTTTCTCCTTCAGTTTCCCATGGCGCTTCCGGTATGTTCAGCCGGATCATGCAATAAGATAGAGCATGGGGAAAATAAAAATCCACAATATATCTACCAGGTGCCAGTAGAGCCCGGCGTTTTCAAGGAGCGCGTGATTATCCCTTGATATCCTTCCGGAAGCGGTAAAGGCAAAGGTGATCATCAGGACAATCAGGCCGATGGTCACATGGACCGCGTGAATGCCGGTCATGGTAAAGTAGAGATTGTAAAATATTATCCTGCCATGGCCTGCCGGGTCTGCTGCTTTGAATGCCGCTGACCCGGGATAGATTCCGGCGCTTATTTTATGGCTCCATTCAAAATATTTTATTCCAAGGAAAACCATGCCCAGGACGATTGCCGAGAGGAGAAAGGCCCCTGAGAGTTTCATGGATCCCTTCTGTACTGCAGCAAGGGACGAGGCCACGGCAAAACTGCTGGTGAGGAGGATGAGGGTATTGGCCGTACCCAGAGTCAAATCAAGCTCGCTTCCGCCGGCTGCGAAGCCGCTCTGGTATTTCAAGAAGTAGGCTGCATACAGTATGAAGAGGGCTCCGAAGAGCATTATTTCCGAATAGAGGAATAGCCACATCCCGAATCTCGATCCTTGTGAATCGCTGACTGCTGCAGTGCCCACGGCTATTTTTCCTTTTCCCGGTTTTTATTCAGCCTGGTGAAATCGTAGGGATACTCCCCGATCTCCGGGTCTGCTGTAAAATTATGGACTGTGGGAGGCGACTGGATCTGCCATTCAAGGGTTACTCCGCCCCAGGGATTGGCCGGGGCCTGTTCTCCTTTTTTAAGGCTGATGATAAGATTGATGAAGATGACCATTATCCCGGCTGCCATGATGTATGCCCCGATTCCGGCAAGAAAATTTCCGGGCTCATATACCGGGAGGTAGTCATAGTACCTGCGCGGCATCCCCTGCATGCCGAGGACAAACATGGGCATGTAATGGAGCATGAAACCCGCGGTGAGCATGAATATTCCCGCGTAGGCCCGTTTGAAGCTGTACATGCGGCCGAACATCTTGGGCCACCAGTAGTGGAGCCCGCCGAAGAAGGCAAACCCCGCTCCGCCGAACATGACAAAATGGAAATGAGCAACGACGAATTGTGTATCGTGCACATGGACATTGGTCCCGGCCGATCCCAGCACAAGGCCCGTGAGGCCGCCGATTGAAAAGAGATATACAAAGCAGAGGCCGAAGAGGAGGGGCGGCGACATCTGTACCGAACCCCTGTACATTGTTGAGACCCAGCTGAATACCTTTACCGCGCTCGGGATCGCCACCAGGTAGGTGAGCAGTGAAAAGACGAGGATCGCAGTGTCGCTCATTCCCGACACGAACATGTGGTGCGCCCATACGAGCGAACCCACAACGGCAATGGCCATGGAAGCCGCAACAATGGCCTTGTACCCGAATATCGATTTCCGTGAAAATACCGGGAATATCTCGGAGATGATCCCCATCCCAGGCAGGATCATGATGTAGACTGCCGGGTGGGAATACATCCAGAAGAGGTGCTGGTAGAGGAGGGGATCGCCTCCCCTGGACGGGTCAAAGAGCCCGGCGCCGAAAAACCTTTCAAAGACAACAATGAGCAGGGTCATGGCAATAATGGGGGTGGCCAGGAGCTGAACCCAGGACGAGGCATAGACAGACCAGGTGAAGAGCGGTATCTGGAACCAGCCCATTTCCCTTCTCCTCAGCCTGTGTATGGTCGTGATAAAGTTGAGTCCCGTGAGCATAGAGGACATGCCCAGGATGAATACTGCAATGAGCGCCAGGGAAATCTCCCTCTCTGTCTTTATGCTGAAGGGTACATAAAAGGTCCATCCGGTGTCGGGCAGGCCTTTCACGAACAGCGAGACAATGGCAAGAATGCCTCCAAGGATATAGAGGTACCATGTGAGGAGGTTCAGCCTGGGGAAAAACACGTCCTTTGCCCCGATCTGTATCGGTATGAAAAAGTTTCCGAATATGGCAGGGATTCCGGGAATGATGAAGAGAAATACCATGATCACACCATGGAGGGTAAAGAGGGCGTTGTATGTTTCGGCACCGAAGAGGGTCTCACCCGCCTTCATGAGCTCGGTCCGCATTGTCAGGCCCAGGAATACTGCCGCGGTAAACCAGAACATGAGTGCCCACATGTACATGAGTGCAATCCGTTTATGGTCTGTGGTCAGGAGCCAGGAGAGTATTCCCCTGCGCTGCAGAGAAGATGTATGTTCAAGATATGATGGTTCCTGTGACATGGTATTTTTCTTTTTTTATTTATGAACCGGATTTTTTTTTCTTAAAAGCAAAAAAAGGATAACCGCCATTACAAGAAGCAGCACGCCGGTGATTATCCTGACGCCCTTCAGGGCATAGGTTTTTTTCTCGCTCTCATAGCTGAAACAGTAGGATAACAGTTTCCTGATTGAGATAGAAGGAGTCCCCTTTTCCGCCTCTGTCAGGGCCATGGCTATGTCAAAAGGGAGAAAATCCGGGCCGCTGAGGTAACGTATAATGGTCCCGTCTGCAGAAAGGGCAATCAGCGTATTGGGATGAAAAAAGTCGCCTCCTTTCCCTTTTTTAAAGGAAAATCCGATGGATCCGGTAATTTTTACTATCTCATTCATATTCCCGGTGAGGTAGAACCATGCGTCAATGGGAGCCGGTTTTTTCAGTATTGCCGAATAATTGTCCCTTGCCTTCCGTGCGTTTTCCGGTGTATCGTCACCGTCAAAACTGAAGGCCAGTATATTGTAGTCCCTGCCCAGAGCCAGCGGGACATCATTCACGGCACGCGCCAGGTTCGCCATCATGATTCCGCAGGTAGTGCGGCAGGTGAAATAGACAGGGAGGAGAAGCGTGGGCTTTACAATTAAATCGCCAAGCAGCCGTTTAGCGCCCTTTTCATCAGCAAGGATTGCGTCTTTTGAAATTTTTTTTCCGATTTTTTCTTCAAGGCCTATCCCGGGATTATCTGTGGTTTTCCCGTTTGTATGCTCCCCTTCATGGGCCGGGGCAATAGTACCCCCGGCGTAACTGATTGCCAGCAGAACGAGGAGCAGGGCCGCCGGGGATAATTTTGATACCGGCATTCTAATTTTTTCTTTTTTTCACATACATGAGTTCATAATTTCCATTGGAAAAGTTTATGTTGAGCATTGCGCGAAGTATGTGCATTTTCATCATGTTATGGTCCTCGCCATAGGCAAGAATTACCGTTGTCATTTTTCCTGTGTCTATGTTTTTGTCATAGATATCCTTTGACTGCAGGGGCATTCCAAAGGATATCCCGGTCATGTCCCCGGTTTCCGTGCCTTCCGGATTGGTTATGTCATCGGTGCCGCCCAGGGATGTGTCTTTCTGGTGCTGCCGTTTTGATATTCCGAATTCATCGGAAATTACCGCTTTACCGTTTTTAACGTACCCTATGATGATGTTGGCGTCCTTCATCTCTTCCGTGGGGTTGAATCCGATACCCAGCCATCCCTTTGTTTTTCCGTTCAGTTTAATTTTAAGAGAGCTTTTATCTATCTTCCAGCTGAAGGACATGTCCTCTGCGGATATTTTGTAATCATATCCCCCATCCCCTTTCTCCGCTGTTCCTGTTTTAACCGGCTTTTCTGCCTCCTTTTTGCCGCAGTGCAGAATTCCGGAAACAGAAAGGGTAATTGCAATTAATATATATATTACTCTCATTTTTCAAAACTCCTTTTTGTTAGTTTTTTTACTGCATATTAATAAATGTCAGCTCACGGATTACACGGATTTCAACGAATTTTTTAATATCATTGTCATTGTTTTTTTCCAATTGCTGTTTGTTCTCAATAATATAATAATTCAACATTAAATTTTATTGTCATTATTATCCGTGTTTATCTGTATAAATCCGTGAGCTGATTTTTTCTTCTCATCCGTAAAGGATTTCGCCTCCCAGGAAGCCCTGGACAACGGCCCCCAAGGCAGTGATTATGAAAAGGAAAAGTATTAGTTTTCTGTCTGTTTCCTCTTTCCTGCTGAAAATCAGTGTGGCAATAACCAGCATTGATATTGCAACGGCTAAAACCATTTTAAAGATTATCAGGGAGCTCCCTTTCCCGAATAAACGGTACTGCCAGTCCATTATGCCGGTCAATGCCGCCAGGGGTATGAATACCAGGGCCAGCATATAGCAGTGCCTGGCGGTTGCAAGGAGCTCCGGTTTTTTTTGTGAGGCTATGGCGAATATGCATCCCCCCAGGATGAGGCCCATGGGGATATGCGTAACTGCCGGATGGAGCGGATGGTTAAAACCGATTGAAGCAAGAGTTTTGTATATAAATGTAATCAATCAGGGTATCCTCCTAGATTAAAATAGTGTTTTTTGATAATAAAATCATTACATTAAAGACACGGGTAAAAATCAGAATTTTCATCCGCCTTTACATATCCCGATCCTGAACTGTAAAAATAAATTATATGAGAGCAGGGAATCAAGAAAAAAATTACTTTTTTTGATAAATTTGGGGCTTTTTTTAATAAATTTTGTCGACAGGCAAAACATATTTGGAAATTTTAATGATAAAGAGCCTTTTTTTTACTGCCGGCAATATGTATTGAAGCAGTATTCCACCCGTTTCCTTAATTTTTCAAAGCCTATCAGGGGGATTGCGGCGTCCATTTCAGGGCCCTTGAGCCTCCCGGTGAGCATGGCGCGTACCGGCATGAATAGTTTTTTGCCCTTAAGCTCTGTTCCCTCTTTTATCATAGTGATTATGCCTTCGATAAAATTTTCCCCGTTAATTCTGCTGCCGGAGAAGAGTTTCTCTGTCAGGATTATGATTTCCCTGGAATAATCCTCCTTCAGCATTTTATCGGCCTCTTCATCGGGCTCATTTAATTCCGAGAGAAATATGCCTATGACCTTTTTTATATCAGACAGAACCTCGCAGCTCCCCCTCACCGCCGTGATGATCGACTTCAGATGCCTCTCTTCCACTGCCAGGGGATCGAAACCAGCCTCTGTAATATAGGGGAGAAAAAGTTCCACCAGGCTATCCACGGGATAGTTTCGTATATAAATGCCGTTCATCCATCTCAGCTTCTGAAAGTCGAAGACCGATGCGCTTTTGCCGATGTTCTTGAGATCGATCTGCCTTACGATCTCGTCAAAGGTGAGTATCTCAGCTCCGTCCTCCGTTGCCCAGCCAAGGAGGGCCATGTAGTTGACCAGGGCCTCTGGGAGGTAGCCCTCCTTCCGGTAGAGTTCCACGGATGTTATGCCGTGGCGTTTTGAGAGCTTTGCCCTGTCGGGCCCCAGGATGAGGGGGTGATGCGCATATTCAGGGACCGGAATGCCCAGCGCCCTGTGAATGAGAACCTGCTTGGGAGTATTTGACAGGTGGTCTTCTCCCCGGATCACATGGCTCACCTTCATGAGGATATCATCCAGGACCACGATGTAGTTGTAGATCGGATATCCGTCGGAGCGGACGATGATGAAATCGCCTCCTATGTTGTCGGAGTTGAACGTGATGTTCCCTTTTATATAGTCCTTAACCGTGATGAGTTCCCCCCTGGAAACCCTGAACCTCACGGCCGGTTTTCTTCCGTCCAGTTCAAATTTTTTCTTATCATCATCACCGATCTCGCCGCACCTGTTCACACATTCATAGGGCTTGTTCTCGGCTTCAACTTTTTTCCTCACCGTTTCAATCTCATCGGGGGTGCAGTAGCAGTGGTAGGCATTGTTCTCTTCAAGGAGCCTTTCGGTATACTCCCGGTAGATATCAAACCGCTCGGACTGGCGGTAGGGCCCATAGCTGCCTCCCTTGTCCGGGCCCTCGTCCCAGACGATTCCCAGCCAGCTCAGGTCGTTCAGTATGGATTGTTCCGATTCCCTGGTGCTCCTCTCCCGGTCGGTGTCTTCAATCCTGAGTATGAATTTCCAGTTGTTGCTTTTGGCAAGGAGGTAATTGATAATGGCAGTCCTTGCATTTCCAATGTGCAGGAATCCTGTGGGGCTGGGGGCGAATCTCACTCTCATCGGGGTCTCCATAAATAAGTAAATTCTGAAATAGTATTCAGCCTGGTACAGTTGAAATAAGTCAGCCACAGAGGCACTGAGTCACAGAGTAAAATAGAATTAATAAAAGAATTAGTATTTTAAAAATTAAAATGATAACTCAATTATAAATATTTGCTCACGGATACACACGGATATGCACGGATTATTTTATATTATTAATATTTCTCCGTGTCTCTGTGCCTCTGTGGCAATATTTTTTGTCAATATCAACGGCTCATCCAGATCAAAAATAAAACCAGGACCCAGCCTGTCAATGATATTTATTCCCGGCCTGTTTCAGTAATCAAAAAGATTCGCCGAGGGGTTTCCGGTGGCGATTTCGCCGCTATCCCGTTCCACCCGGTTCACCAGTTTTTTTATTTTATCCGTTATTTCATCTGTTATCAGGATGGCATCGCACCTGGTGCATTTGAATGCCGGTATATTTTCAAGAATGATGCTGAAATTTTTTCCGCTCAGCCTCTTGATTGTTTTTCCGTCCAGTAAAACTCCGCCGCATTTGCATTCCATAAACTTTCTCCAACCTGTGATGTTTCAGGCATCTATCATGTGTACCATGATGTCTTGAGAACCATAATTTAGACAGGATAAAAAAATCAAGCGGTTTATTTTCATTAAAATGCCAGGAAACGATTGAAAGATTTGTCATGCAGAAACTTTGACCTCACCCCGCTCCCTTCGGCTCCGCTCAGGGACCGGAAATATTTCGTTTAAGCCATGCTCAGAAAACCCGGCCGTTGAGCGGAGCCGAAACCGGTCGTTGAGCGGAGCCGAAACGCAGGGGATGTCATAACTTTGCCTGAATAAGTAATATTTTATTATTGACATTTGCTTTATTTTGTAATATATTGTATTAATATTATTTAAGGGGAGAAGCTATGCCTAAAACCATTACATTGCGGATTGATGATGAATTACTTGATAGATTTAAGCACCATGCAAAAATTGAGAATAGAACTATTTCCAATTTCATTGAAACTGCCACATTGCGGTATATTGAGGAATCAGAATTAGTTGATGAATTTGAAATGGCTGAAATTTTAAGTAATGAAAAATTAATAAAACGATTGAAAAATGGAAGCGGGGACGTTCGAAAAAAAAGAGGCCGTTTTGTTAAAATATAGAATATTTGAAAGTAATACTTTTTTAGATGATCTGGATAATATTGCTCAAAATCATAAAAAAAAAATATATAATAAAATTCATAATTATGCCTATCCTCAATTAATATTAAATCCCTATCATGGAAAAAATATCAGGAAGCTGATTAATTATGATCCCCCGACCTGGCGCTATAGAATCGGTGATTATCGAATATTTTATGAAATTGATCAGGATAAACGGATTATCTATATCATTGCAATAGAAATCAGACATAAGGCTTATTAAAGGCGATAAAAACTGCATACTGCAAAGTATAACCTTTTCGTTTTTCTGATTCCTTTCTTCAAGTTGAGAACTTGGTTTAATGATTAATGCCGGAAAGGTCACTTTTTTATTGACACGTAACTTTATTTATGACAAAATACAAAAATGAATGCATTAATAGAAAAAGCAGCGGAAATCATCGTAAAATCGAAGAACCTCATTGCCCTCACCGGTGCCGGGATATCGGTGGAGAGCGGAATTCCCGATTTCCGGAGCGCCGGGGGCCTCTGGGACAAGTACGATCCTTCAATCTATGCCACCATAGAGGCCTTTCACAAGATGCCGGGAAAGGTATGGGAGATGATTTTCGATATGATAGAGCTCACATCCTCTGCGAAACCAAATTCCGGTCATGAAGCACTGAGCGAGCTTGAAAGTATGGGGCTGATAAAATCGGTCATCACGCAGAATATCGACAACCTCCACCAGAGGGCCGGCAGCATAAATGTAATCGAATTCCATGGAAACGCCCTGAGGCTCATATGCCTCAGGTGCGGTACCGGATACGGCCTTGAGGATTACCGGATCCCTGAACGGGTGGTGCCCCTGTGCAGAAACTGCCAGAGGATACTCAAGCCCACGGTAATTTTTTTCGGGGAGATGATTCCGCAGAGGGCCCTCTTCGAATCGAACTTCCTGGCCGAATCGGCTGATGCGGTACTCGTTGTGGGGACGTCGGCAGTGGTCTACCCCGCGGCGGCAATCCCTGAAGTCGCCAAGCAGAACGGGGCGTTCATCATCGAAATAAACCTTGAAGAGACCGGCCTTTCAGAGAACATCACCGATATTTTTCTTCAGGGTGAATCAGGTAAAGTGCTCCCCGGCCTGGTGAACTCGGTTAAATCCCTTCACGGCAAGGGGAAAGGGTAGGTCTGATTGAACAGGATTGCGCTTTTATCCGACAGCATCAAGAAGAAAATAGCCGCAGGCGAGGTCATCGAAGGCCCATTTTCAGCGGTAAAAGAGCTTATTGAGAATTCCCTGGATGCCGGGGCCTCGGAGATCGATGTCCAGGTGGCCGACAGCGGCCTGCGGCGCATCTCGGTAAAGGATAACGGCTGCGGGATTTTCAGTGAAGACATCAGGCTTGCCATATCGGAGCACGCGACCAGCAAGATACGGGATTTCCATGACATAGAGAAGATCATGTCCTTCGGGTTCAGGGGCGAGGCCCTGTCGAGCATCTCCTCGGTCTCGGAGATTACCATATTGACACGGTCACCCGATGAGGATATGGGGAGCCGGCTCTACTCCTCTTCCGGGGAGATTGATGTGAGCGGCTATGCGGGCCCGGCCGGCACAACGGTAATCGTGGAAAATCTTTTTTTCAACATACCTGCTCGAAAGAAATTTCTGAAGAGCAGGCGCACCGAACTCAGGTTCATACGGGACATTTTTCTGAACATAGCGCTATCCGTTCCCGGGACCTCGTTTTTTCTGGGTGTGGACGGTAAGAGGCACATAACGCTCCCGGCTGCCGGATCCCTCCAGGAGAGGGTGAAACAGATATTTGGAAGCGAGGTCTCCGACAACCTCTCCTTTGACTTTTTACAGGACATAAAGGTTAAAATTTCCGGCTTCTTTTCCCGACCAGGTTACATGAAATCCTCGAGGAGCATGCAGCTTTTGTATGTCAATGGCAGGCCTGTGGAGTACCGGTACCTGGGATATCTTCTCTCCAGGGCCTATGAAGGGATTGCCATAAAGGGGAAACATCCCGCAGCCCTGGTCTTCGTAGAGATTGAACCTGAACTTGTCGATGTCAACATTCATCCGGCCAAGAGGGAGGTGAAGTTTTTCGATCAGAAGTACATCGACGGGCTCATACTCAGCCTGGCAGGCAAGGTGCTTGACAGGAAGCATGATGCAGCCGGCCGGCTCTTGAACCCTGTGAATTCAGTCTCTTCCATTAACAAAGGTGGTGATGCCATGCATGGCATTAATACTACGGTGCAGATATCAGGTAACGCATTAGAAAGCATCTTATCAGATCCGGCATCATCCGCGGGAATGTCCCTCCTCAGGGATCTGCCGGAACTTTATCATGAGAGTAACCCGGGGATTAATGGAAGCGGCTATAAGATTATGGGAATTGTTTTCGGGGCCTACATAGTCGTGGAAAGGGGAGATGACCTTGAGCTCATTGATTTCCACGCGGCGCATGAGAGGTTTATCTACGACATCATCATGTCGCTGGACGGTACCGTCGAGTCCCAGATGCTTATATTCCCGGTGATGCTCGAGCTTCCCGTGGATGACTATCATATCATACTGGAACACAGGGGCGAGTTCATGGAGATCGGGTTTGATATCGACGATTTTTCCGATAACACGCTCATGGTGAGGGCTGTTCCCGAGATTTCGAAAGGGTCCGATGTGAAGGTCATGATTGAGGACTTCATTGAGTCCATAAGGCAGGGGGATGTTATGAACGGATCCATCAGGGAAAAGATAGCCGCATCGGTGGCCTGCCATTCGGCCAGGAGGGCAGGGGACAGGCTCAGCAGCGATGAGATACGTCTCATCGCTGAAGAAACGGCGAAGGGGAACCATGAGGCCAGGTGCCCCCATGGCAGGCCCTACATACACAGCATTAATAAATCTGATCTTGAGAGGATGTTTAAAAGGCAATGAAAAAAATACTATTAGGGGTTACCGCCTCCATCGCGGCTTACCGGGCCCAGGAACTTGCCCGAATGCTTGTAAAAGCCGGATATTCGGTCCATACGATCCTTACGGAAAATTCCCTCCACCTTGTCGCGCCCCTCACCTTTGAGACGCTGACGGGGAACCCGGTACACACCGCATCATTTCCCGGTGTGTCAGGGTGGGCTGGGGGTATGGGAGGGATGGAACACATCCGTTTAAAGGAGGGTGCTTCACTGCTCCTGGTGGCGCCGGCAACGGCAGATATCATAGGGAAGTTCGCATGCGGAATCGCAGACGATCTCCTGAGCACCACGTTCCTTTCGGTGTTATGCCCGGTAGTCATGGCCCCAGCCATGAATCCGAACATGTACGGACATCCGGCACTGAAGGCAAACATGGAGAGGCTGAGGTCCTGGGGCGTCACCTTTGTTGACCCGGCCGAGGGCGCCGCAGTCTGCGGAGATGAAGGCTACGGGAAACTGGCCGGGCTGGACGATATTTTCCGGGCGGTTCAGGATGCCGTTAGATAACAGGAAGGTGATAATCACCGGGGGGCCCACAAGGGAGTGGCTTGACCCGGTGAGGTTCATATCGAACCCCTCAAGCGGCAAAATGGGGGGAGCCCTGGCAGATGAGGCCCATTCGAGGGGCTGCGGCACGGTTTTTATCCACGGGCCTGTGAACGCTGAACTCACGCGTAACAGGCCCTACCGGTGCGCCGGCGTGGACACCACGGAGGATCTTCTGAATGCAGTGCTCAGCGAGGTCACACCGGGATCCTTGCTTGTCATGGCTGCCGCCCCATCCGATTATACTCCCGTGGAAAAATCCGGGCACAAGATAAAAAAAGATTCAGGGGAGATGGTGATAAGGCTTCAGAGGACCCCCGACATTTTAAAAGCGGTGAATGAAAGAAAAAAAGCCGGCCTGCTCAATGGAATTTTAGTTGCCGGTTTTGCGGCAGAGACCAGGAACACCGAGGAGTATGCCCTGGGCAAGATGAAGGACAAGGACCTGGACATGATCTGTCTCAATGACGTTTCCATGGTAGGGGCAGGCTTTGCCGGGGACACGAACAGGATTATCATATTTGACCGCTTTGGAGGAAGGATGGATCTCCCGCTCATGAGCAAGAGGGAGGCGGCGCACAGGATTTTTGATTATATAGAAGAAATTTTTACCGGGAGCTGTTTTAATTAGTAAAAGAATTTTGCCACAGAGGCACAGAGACACGGAGAGAAGATAGTATATTGCATTTGTAAAATATTTATCTGCATATTATTATTTAATAATTTTGCCAAATTGATAATTATTTTATTACCCTCTGTGACCCTGTGTCTCTGTGGCTGACTTTTTGAATGCTTTATAGGAGGTTGCCATGTTTCACAGGAAACCGGCTGTTGCAGGAACATTTTATGCATCCAACAGAGAACATCTGAGGATGGAGATAGGTGAATACCTGGGGGAGGCGGCAGGAAAGAAACCCGACGGCGAAGTTGTGGGCCTCATATCGCCCCATGCAGGCTATATCTATTCCGGGCCCGTGGCTGCCTATTCATATAATCTGCTTAAAGATTCCGGAGCGGACCTTGCCGTGATTCTTGCCCCGTCGCACCGGAGCCGCTTTGACGGCGCCTCGGTAATTCCCGAAGGGGTCTATGAGACCCCGCTGGGCAATGCGGAGATAGACGCGGAAGCCGGGGGCCTCCTTGCGGAAAAACCGGGATTCGGCTTCACAAAGGACGTTCATATGCCCGAGCATTCACTGGAGGTGCAGGTCCCCTTCCTCCAGTCCGTACTTGGTACATTCAAGATACTCCCGGTCATCATAGGCACGGTAAACCTTGAACGCTGCAGGCTCATAGCAAAGGGAATAAGCGACGTGCTCCATTCAATAAACAGGAGGCATGTGGTGGTCATCTCCACAGACCTGTCGCATTATCATCCCTATAATAATGCAGTGGAAATCGACAGCCTGTTCATAAAGAGCCTCGTGACCTTTGACGAGGAAGAGGTGAAAAGGGTGCTGGAGAGCAGGAAGGCAGAGGCTTGCGGGGAGGGGCCGGTACTCACCGGCATGGTTCTCTGCAGGGAACTTGGAGGAAAAAGGGTTGAGGTTCTTAAATATGCAAATTCAGGTGATACGGCCGGAGACAGGAGCCAGGTGGTGGGGTATCTCTCGGCTGCTATAATGAAATAAATTAAATTTGATATATTGGATCGGGAATGTAAAAAAGAGAATTTTGCCACAGAGGCACAGAGACACAGAGATATTTTAATTAATTTTAATAATTTTGAAAATTTTCATCAATTTATTGACACTACTTTATTAATAAAAAATATTGATATTAAATTTTTTTGTACTCTATTAACTCTGTGACTCTGGGGCTGATTTTTTAAACAGTTAAAGTCTAATCTGGAAGATAAATATTCGAGGTACATTATGGTTGAGTTAAACAGGGAACAGCAGGTGACGCTTTTAAAACTTTCAAGGAGGACCATTTCCGCGGCCCTTTCTCTGGAGTTCGATTCAGGAGAACTGGATCTTGGCGATGAGATCTTCACCACCAGGTGCGGGGCCTTTGTCACCCTCCATATTAGCGGGAAGCTCAGGGGGTGTATCGGGAATATCATAGGGGTAAAGCCCATTCCTGAAACAATCGTGGAAATGTCGAAGTCCTCGGCATTCAAAGACCCCAGGTTTAAACCCCTCACAAGGGATGAATTCCCTTTGATCGATATAGAGATTTCAATCCTCAGCCCCATAGAGGTGCTGAAAGACCCGGGGGAAATTGTTGTGGGAAGGGACGGTCTGATTATATCAAGGGGTTACAATTCCGGGCTCCTGCTGCCCCAGGTGCCGGTGGAGCAGGGATGGGACAGGAATACATTTCTTGAGCATACCTGCTACAAAGCCGGGCTGCCGGCGCACGCGTGGAAGCTTGAAGGCACAAAGATAGAAAAATTTTCAGCGCAGGTTTTCGGCGAAAAGGGGCTGGGGCTCATCTAAAAAAGAATGTACTCACAGATTTCACGGATGAACAATGATAAGAAAGAGATATAAATTTTTTGTTCATTCCGGAATGTTGGGAAATCGTATAGAGTGTATATTTTTTATTAACATAAAATGCCCTCACCCCCATCCCCTCTCCCGAATAGGGCGAGGGGTGTGTAGCAATAAAGTTAATGCTAAAGAGCCCTCGCCCTACCGGGAGAGGGCGCGCAGAGCGCGGTGAGGGCATGGAGTTTAAGAAAAAATTATTATATTTTCCCAACAATATGGGAAGACCCAATTTATTTTTTAATAATAATTAAAAAATCCGTGTGAATCCGTGAGCAAATATTATTAGCTGAGCAGTTACTATTTTGTAAATAACGAGGAACGATGAACAGGTACAGATTTTTTATTATATGTATATTATTACTTTCATGCAGGGCGAAGGAGAAATTTCTCGAGCCGGAGTTTGTTTTAAATAAATGGGCGAAAGCGACCCAGACGCTTAATTACACCGATTACCAGAAGTCCGAGGCCTTTCCGAAAAAACCCGATGTATTCCGCGAGATGTATCAGGAATATTATCTTGCCGATATGTCCGTGGGAAAGATAGAAGATTTTGACAGAAAGAAAATTCATAAAGATATTGACGGGAATCAATATTATGGAAGAGATGTTATTTTCCAATGCGCCGAAATTAATAGGAAGATCGGGAAGCCGGTTAATCTATTAAAAGGGTCGGTTATTTTTATCAAATATATTGACGGGCCCAGGAAGGGTGAGAGCTGGCTCATGATGAACAGGACCCTTATCAGGGTTAAGATCTGAAGAATTATCACAAAGGTATATGTAATGGGTCTATATGAACTTTTCGTTGGATTGAGATATTTAAAGTCCAAGAAGGTGCAGGGTTTTATCTCCTTCAATACCATTCTGTCGGTGCTCATCGTTTTTCTCGGTGTATTCATCCTGATCATCGTCATTTCGGTGATGAACGGGTTTCAGGCGCAGATAAAGGATAAAATACTCGATGTTGATGCCCACATCACGGTCATGAACTATTACGGATCCAGCAAGGGCGATACCATTTGGGAATACCGCGAGATTGTTAAGAAACTCAAGACCATTAAGGGCGTTGTCACCACCGACCCGTACATTCACGGGCAGGGGCTTATTCGATATAAGAACAACATATCCTATGTAATGCTCAGGGGAATTGGAACAAAGGGGGGCATGCCCGCCTTTGTGAAGAAATTCATAACCGACGGGGAAAAGGAATTTACTGAAAAGAGCGGCATCTATATCGGCGCCGAGATGGCCAGAAACTTCGGGATCAAGATGAATGATGTCATTGAGATCATAGTCCCCAAGGGGAGGCTCACGGCCACCACCGGGGTTCTCCCGGGGATCGGGAGCTACCATGTAACCGGGTTTTTCAAGACAGGCTATTACGACTTCGATACCAAGCTGATAATGATGTCCCTCCCCCAGGCTCAGGAACTTTTTTCAGTGGGCGACATAGCCTGGGGCGTCGGTGTAAAGATCGACGATGTCTATAAAATGGACACCATGGCTTCAAAAATAACATCGGCCATCGGTTTTGAGTATGTTACCATGACTGCCGAGGAGAAGAACCAGAACCTCTTCTACGCATTGAAACTTGAGAAGCTGATCATGATCATCATCCTTTTTCTTGTAATCATCTCTGCCGGCTTTACTATCATGGGCACCCTGGTCATGGTGGTCATGGAGAAGCGGAAGTCCATCGGCATACTGAAGTCCATGGGTGCACGGCCGAGATCAATCATGATCATCTTTGTCCTTGAAGGATTCCTCATAGGGGTAATCGGCACCCTGCTGGGCGTTCTCTTCGGCCTTGCAGCTGCCATAAATCTTGAGGCAATCATAAAATGGCTTGAAAAGTCGATCAACGCTTTCGGACAGCAGGCCTACGATTTCCTGAAGCTCGGAATTTTTGAAAAAATTTCCATAGTACCGACAAACATCTATTACATCGACTCCATACCTACAGAGGTGAAACCTGAATTCGTGGTTTTCATCTCCATCTTTGCCGTTTTTCTCTCCACCGTGGCAGCAATTTTTCCTGCGTGGAGCGCTTCGAGGCTGAACCCCGTGGAGACAATCAGGTATGATTAGGGAGATATCGAATGGATAATACACCTCTCATAAAGGGAGAAAATATTCAGAAAATTTACGGCCGCGGCCGGAGCGCCCTTACGGTGCTCAAGGGAATATCCCTGGAAATTGGAAGCGGAGAAATTTTGGCAATCATAGGGCCGTCGGGTGCGGGAAAATCAACCTTACTCAATATCATCGGCTGCCTGGACAGCTTAAATGGCGGCAGCCTTGAAATTCTCGGCAGGGATGTATCGGGCTTTTCCGTTGAAGACCTCTCGGGGTTCAGGAACCGGCACATCGGCTTTATCTTCCAGCAGCACAACCTTCTTCCTGAATTTTCAGCAATTGAGAATATCATGATTCCCCTGCTCATCAGGCGCGAGAAAAAAAAGTATGCCAGGGAAAAGGCCATGTCTCTGCTTGAAAAGTTTAACCTTACCGACAGAGCGGCCCACATGCCTTCAGAGCTTTCCGTCGGTGAGTGCCAGAGGGTTGCCGTGGCGCGGGCAATTATAGGCGATCCGCAGATAATCCTTGCCGATGAGCCCACCGGCAGCCTGGACAGGGCGAATTCAATGAACCTGGTGGAGGTCCTATTCAAGCTCTGCAGGGAGAACAGGACGACAATAATAATTGTGACCCATGACCTTCAAATTGCCTCCCTAACAGAGAGGACCATTTCGCTCCTGGATGGAAAGATTGTTTCATAATATCTGCTTGACATATTGCCTGTTTAGCAATAGATTATGTTACATCTCATAATCGTGAAAAAAGCCCTCACCCCTCTTTGCAAACAAGGCTCAATTCAACCCGGAAGAGTGTAAGATGGGGGATAAGGGGATGGTTGAGATATGGGGATAATACAGAAGTTGATATATATATTTTTTATGGTAGAATTAAATGATAATTTTTTATCTCCTTATCTCCTCCATCTCCCTATCTCCTGTTTCTTATATCCGGCATGCAGAGTGGCGTGGTTATAAGGTTCTAAAGTGAGAAAACTATGACTGAACAGATAAAGACAATAACAGATAAATCCCAGTTCCAGCTGATCATAGACAAGTTTTATTCCGGGAAGGAAGTCTTCATCAAGACCAAGAGCGGCAATCTTATACTCCAGTTTCTCGGATATTCCCAGAACCAGGTGGCATTCAGGATCCCGCGGGTTCAGAATGTTCCCGAGGCAGTGATAATTTATGCCCGGGCCGGGAATGTCACCATAAACGGCAAGATGAAATACCTTGAGAGAAATGAGGATACTTTTATTTTTGAACCCCTCCTGTTCCAGGTATTAACTAGTGTGAGGAAGGAGGACAGGAAGGAGCTTCCATCAGGAGAGGCGAGCAAGAATGTCGTTTATATAGAAAAGCTGCTCTCCGATTTCATCATTAAAAATGAGCTTTCAATGAACGAAAAAAAGATTGACCAGATACGGGAAATCATCAAATTTGAGCTTAGCAAGCAGTTCCATCATATATTCACCTATTTCATCCACGAACCGAAAAGCGATTTACGATTCAAGCGCTTTCAGGCCGATATCACCCCCATCTTTATCCCTGACCTCAACAAGAAAGCCGATGAAAAGCATGAGAAAGATTATAATTTTTACATCAACGAGATATACGCCAAGGATTATAAGCTTTCGAGTAAAAAGGATTTAATATCGGAAATATCAATACCCGTACTCATTCGCAACATGTTTCCCTTCGGATACATCCAGGTGAACAATACATCCTCCATGACCGATGGCCATCTTGCTTCCATGAAAAGAATGGCCCTCATAACGAATGAGCTCTTCCGGAAAAATGGTTTTTTCGTACCCGAGGAGGAAAAGATTCTGGTATCCGACATGTCCGCCCATGGAATGGGGATTGTGTTCCGGGACAGGAGGATCACCAGGTTTTTCAAGGCCAACAGTTTTGTCAGTTTTGAAATAAAACTTCCCACGGGAAAGAAGATTGTTCTGGGAGCAGTTGTAAGGAATGTTGTTTTCAAGGATACCGGCATAATCAGGGCCGGTTTTGAAATCACGGTCATTGACGCCATAAGCGAGGTACATTACGATGAGTACCTGGATATGCTGAAAGTGGAGGATGATAAGAAGGCGGCTGAAGATAACAAAAAAACTGAAGAAACTAAAAAAGCCGACGAGGATAAAAAGGCTGTTGAAGATAATAAAATGGTTGGTGATAATTAGTAGGCCATACGGGTTTTATGAAATAGATTTAAAAAGAGATGTGTAAAAAGTCAGCCACGGAGACACGGAGACACAGAATTATTTAAGACTATTTCTCAGTGACTCTGCGCCTCTGCGGCAAATTTTTTTTGGTCATCCTCATTGTAAAACTATTTCATCTTTTTACCCATCATGTAGTTGCCTGAATTCGCCTCGTCTTTAGAGCCGTCCTCATTGTAGAATATCCAGGCATCGGCCCTTCTGTCTGCCATATATTTTCCTTCAGCCTTAACTTTTCCGCTTGGGTAATATTCCTTTGCCGGGCCGTTTTTTTTGGGATTTTTCAGAAGCCCTGACATCTCATATTCCCCAGTCAGCCTCCCGTTTTCATAGAACTCGCACCGTCCGCCCACCATGGGGCCTTTCATGGTAAGCTTTTTTTCAACAATCTTGTTCTTGTTGTAGAATGACCAGAGCCCGTCCTGGGTATTGCTTTTATACTCTCCTTCAGATTCAATGGAGCCTTCGGGGAAGAATGTCTGCCACTTACCCTCCATTTTACCCTCGGCTGAGAATTTTCCGGTCATTGCCGGCTTCCCGTTATCGTGGTAAAAGCTCCATGTACCCACCCTTTTTCCGCCGGCATAGGATCCGTATGCCTTCTGGTTTCCCGAGGCATGGTATTCATTACTATTCCCTTCGAGCACATCATCCTTGTAAAAGGAGTTTGTCTTGAGCTTCCCATTGGGGAAATATTCCTTGCTGTTTCCGTTTTTCTTGTCTTCACGGTAGAGGTCCTCTTTTTTCGGGACACCGTTTGGATGGTATTCCTTGCCTTCACCGTTTTTCTTGTTGTTCAGGTATTCGAATTCGGAAATTTTTTCCCCCGATTCAACAAAGACGCTCTTTTTCCCAGAGAGGTTATTGTTCACATACCCGGCCTCGGACTGCAGCTTTCCGCTTTCATAGTAGGTATTCACCTTTCCTTCCATGAGTCCCTTTTTGTAGAGCGATTCAGATTTTTTAGCCCCTTTTTCATAAAAGCCGGTCCAGGAGCCATCTTTTTTATCATCGCTGAATTCGCCTTCCATTGCAGAGTTTTTAGTCCCTTTCTGATAAAGGACCCACTTGCCGTTCTTCTTTTTGTCAGGCAGGCTCACCTTTCCCGATGCCACCAGGTTTCCCTCCTCGTCATACATCTCAAGGATGTCTCCCTTCAAGACAGCGGGGTTATGTTTTTTTTCAGGCTCCTTTTTCTTAGGCTCTGCAGTGGCGCAACTTATAATGATAAGAGATGAAAGTAATGTAAATATGACTCTTTGAAGACTCATAAAAAAATTCTCCTTAAAATATTTTTGATAGGTTAGATGTCGAATTCATACACGGGAGTATAGAATCGATTGTTTTATATTTTAAATCCTTTGTATTTTTATGTCAATATAATTTGTATCTTATAAAGCTGAAACTATTGAAAAAGTCAGCCACAGACACAAATACTCAGAGCATTTTATAATTTAAATAATATTTTGTATTTGTTGATATATTTTAATGTATATTTATTATATTATGTATAATTATTTTCCTTTTTCTGTGCCTAGCATATTTACTCTGAGCAAATACGGGTTACTCTGAGCAATGCGATATTTCCATTGCTCAGAGCAATTTATTGAGGTGTTGCTCTGAGCTTGTTGAAGCGGGCAAATCCACTGCTCAGAGCAACTTATTAAAATATTAGGTACATATGCTCAGAGCACTTTTTTTTATATAATCATACGTAAGAATCGGAGATAGGGAGATGGTTGTGATAGGGGGATAATTAATCAAAAATTCAAATTTCTGGGTGATTAGAGGCAATTAAAGTATGCATTTTAAAAAATATGTCTATTTATAAAAACAAATAATTATCTCCACATCTCGAACATCCCCTTATCCCCCTTTCTTATAAATTTTCTGGTAAAATATCATCTTTTCTATTACGGGAGATGGGTTGCTCTGAGCTTGCCGGTGCGGGAAAAACTATTTTTCGAAATCTTCTTATTAAAATTGATGATATACCGATAAGTAAAAAGTACGGGTGTAATAGTATTTATCAGTTTTCCTGGAGGGTGCATATGTATAAGCCGGTTATTGAAATGGAGAAAATTCTCAGAAAAGAGAAGGAATTTTATGATGACCTCTACAGGCTTGAAAATGAAAAGAGCGAAGCCATCTTAAAAAGAGACTGGAAACTTCTTGAGGCCATCTCCCTTGACCAGAGCGGGCTGTTCCCCGATATAGAGAAGATGGAGAGCCGCAGGGAGGAGCTTATAGAAGAATACAGAAAGGTGAACAATCTTGACGACCTGGACAGGGTCGTGAAACTCAGGGACATCGTCCTTTCCATGGATGAGGATTCATCCCTACACATGCTCCAGCTCGGAATTGACCTGAGAGAGGTTATTGTTAAGGTTAACTCACTGGTAAAAACAAACAATGTGCTGATTAATGACAACCTTGAATTTTTTAATATATTGATTTCCGGGCTGAAAAACGGCCGGAACGACCGTATCGGTTACGATAGCAGGGGTAAGGAAGATAACATAAAAACGGCTGCTCCAGTAATATTCAATCAGACAGCCTGAGGGGGATTGTAATGTCAACAACATTCATGGGTCTTGAAATAGGCAAAAAGGGGTTAATGTCGCACCAGCAGGCGCTTCATGTGACCGGGCACAATATTTCCAACGCGGAAAACAAGGAATACTCAAGGCAGCGGGTGGTCATATCCTCGGCTGAGCCGCTATATAATCCGGCGCTCAACCGGTCAAACGGGCCGGGCAACATGGGGCAGGGCTCCGTGGTGTCCAGGGTTGAGAGGGTCAGGGACTCATTCATAGACGACAGGATTGCCGTGGAGACAAATAATATGGGGCACTGGAAATCTATTGGAAATTTCATAAGCCAGATTGAGGCGGTTTACAATGAACCTTCCGATCAGTCTATCAGGAGCCGCATGGATGAGCTCTGGAAATCCTTTGAGGAGCTGTCCAAATATCCGGAGATGCGGGCTACGAGAGAGGTCGTGAAAGAGAAGGCCGTGACGCTGAGCGCCGAGGTAAACAAGGTTTTCAGGCAGTTGACTGAGTTACGGGAGGATGCCAACCGGCAGATCGTTCACAGGGTAAACCAGGTGAACATGCTGGCGCGGGATCTCCGCGACCTGAACATCAGGATCATCAAGTCCGAGTCCCTGGGAGATAATCCCAATGACCTGAGGGATCGCCGGGACGCCCTTGTAGAGAAGCTTTCAGGCCTCATCGATGTATCCGTGGGGCGGAGCGACAGTGACGAAACCATAATTTATATCGGCTCAGAGAACCTGGTGCAGGGCGAAGTCCTCAGGCCCATTGAGGCGGTTATGGATCCCGGCAATAACGGGCTTGTGAAAATAGTCTGGAAATCCACCGGTGGCGATGTAAAGGTAAAAGGCGGCGAGATATCGGGACTTATTGAGACAAGGGACAGGATCTTACGGGAGAATATTAACGATATCAACTCCTTTGCCATTAACCTGGTGGACATGACCAACGAGGTCCACAGGGACGGTTTCGGCAAGAGGGGGGAGACGAATATAAATTTTTTCAAACACCTTACTTCCGGCGACAGCGTTGAGGGGAATTTTGACCTGAACAATGACGGGGTCGATGAAATCACCGCAGTGTTCAAGGTGTCGGGAAACAACAAGGTTGACGCATCGGCTGCCATTGGTGTTTCGGGGACGCTTACCTTCAAATCCAATGACGAGAACGAATCGGTTAAACAGGTTGATTACAACTCCTCTGACACCATAAGCGGTATGATCAAGAGGATCAACGATGCCAGGCTCGGCGTTGTCGCGTACCTTGACCATAACAGCAGGCTGGCTCTGAAAGCCACGCTGGCAAAGGATAACGACAACAAGAACTTCATGATACGGCACCTGGAAGACTCGGGACAGCTGTTCGTTGGAATCACGGGTATACTCAAACAGAGCGGACGTGACGGCTCCTTTGATTACAGGAAAGTTGATGAGATTACCAAGTTCCTCCCCGGAAGGGAACATATCACCATAGCGCCGAAAGCCAATCCGGCATCGTACATGGGTGTTTCCGATGCCGTTCTGAGCGACGTGGATGTCATTGCAGCGGCAAAGGGGAAGGACATCGGCGGTACCGGCGACTTCAACACCACAAACGGCATAGGCGACGGGACAAACGCCCTGGCGCTTGCAAGGCTGAGGAGCAAGAATGCCATGATCGACTCCAATACCAATTTTAATGACTTCTACGTATCCCTCATTGCCCGCATTGGTACACAGGGTGAAGAGGCTAAGTACAGGATAAAAAACCAGGAGACCATGCTGAAAAACCTTGCCAACATGAGGGAGTCAGTATCCGGGATAAACCTTGACGAGGAAATGGCCCACATGGTGGCTTTCCAGCACGGGTATAATGCCGCAGCCAGGATCATATCGACCATGGACAGGATGCTTGAAACAATAATTAAGCTGGGGGCGTAACATAAATGGACCGCATAACTAATCAGATGATAACAAACACGATGACCTATAATCTTCAGCGTCATCAGGTGGAGATGGACAAGCTCCAGACCCAGCTTTCCACGGGGAAGAGCGTGAGGAATCCGAGCGACGATCCCATATCCGCAACAACGCAGATGATATACCATTCCAGGCTCACGGAAATAAACCAGTATATCAGCAACATTGATGAGAGCAAGTCGAGGCTGAACGAGGTGGACACAGCTCTCCAGTCGGTAACCAGGATATTCCAGAGGATCAGGACACTCACGGTTCAGGGGGCCCACGGTATCTACTCATCCTTTGAGAGGAAGGAGGCCACAGCCGCCGAGATTAACCAGCTCCTGGGAGAACTTGTGAACATAGCCAATTCAAAAAGCCCCACCGGGACATCAATTTTTGGCGGCTTTAACACCGGTACCGAGGAACAGCCCAACGCCTTTGTCCCCATTTACCAGACCCTCACTGCCGGGAACCAGGGCGATGCAATGATCGGCGTTGAATACCGGGGGAATATCGGCAAGATACTCAGAGAGGTCTCAAAGGGGGATTACCTCGATGTGAATATACCGGGCAATACCGTATTCTGGGCTACAAACCAGATACTCACGTCGAGCAGAGACGCATCGGCATACACCGCAACTACCAGCCAGTCAATACATATTGACGGCAAGGAAATAACCGTCTCTGCCGGCGACAACATGGACATGATCATTGACAGGATAAACAACTCGGGGACCAGCGTCAGGGCATCGAAGGGCGGAAGGAACAACATGGTCATTGAAACCACTACGCCGCACCAGCTCTGGCTCGAGGATGCCGGGAGCGGAACGGTGTTACAGGACCTGGGGCTTATTAACAGCAACTTCCCCCATCCGCCCAACAATTTCGACCCGACTTCCACGGTAGGCGGCATGTCGATATTCGAAATGGTGATCCAGCTGAGGGACGACCTGGTCAGGGGGGACCAGGAGCTCGTGGGCGGCAGGGACCTCGGCCTCGTTGACACAACACTGAATAACGTTCTGAAGCACCTGGCCTCAGTGGGAGCGAAGCAGAGCAGGGTGGATGAGCTTGCCAGGAGGAGCGAGTATGATAAGGAGAATGTGCTGGAGATGATTTCAAAGACAGAGGGTGTTGATATTGCCGAATCAATAATGAACTTCCGGTGGCTTGAAAGCGTCCACCAGTATGCCCTGGCAGTAGGCGCCAAATCCATCAGGCCCACGCTCATGGACTTTTTACGATAGGGATGCTTTCAATGGCCTGATGAAGTATTGATGCGCCATTGAATAATGCCGCCGTTAAATTATTTCCGGATTGGAACTGTGTATATTAAGGAGAGAAGGAATTGGGTGTTAAAATAAAGACAAAACCCTACGGGGAGATAGAGATAAATGAGAAGCAGATAGTCGATTTTCCCGATGGGATTCCGGGTTTTGATTTTATCAGAAGGTTTGCGGTAATTGATACTGACAAGGAGAAGTCGCCATTCAAGTGGCTGCAGGCCTGCGATGAACCCGACCTTGCCTTTGTAGTCATACGGCCCGTTGATTTCATGAGTTCGTACAAGCTGAATGTTTCGCAGAATGACCTCGATGCCATTGGATGTACCCGCCCTGACGAGGCGCTGGTCTTTGCCATCGTGACCATACCTTCAAATCCGTCGGAAATGACTGCCAACCTCCAGGGGCCCATAATAATAAATATTGAGAAAAACATAGGCCGGCAGGCAATATCCCTTGATGACAGATATGGCGTCCGGCACGGGATATTGAGCGAGATAAGAAAATCATCGGAAGGGAAAGAATAGGCCATGTTAGTACTTGCCAGAAGATTGAATGAGAGCATTATGATCGGCGATGATATCGAGATCGTAATCATCGATATCAAGGGCGACCAGGTGAAGCTCGGTATAAAGGCCCCGAAAAATATCACTGTCCACAGGAAGGAGATTTACCAGGAGATAAAGCTGGAGAATATTGCAGCAAACAAGTCTCAGTTCAAGCCGGGAGATCTCAGGGAGCTGTCGGAATTTTTTGTAAAGGAAAAGGAGAAAGAAAAGGAGAAAGAGAAAGACACTGAAGGCGATAACAAGACTGATAAAGGCGGTGTATAGGATACATGGATCATTTTCTTTCTATTAAAGGTTTTGCCGTAAATTTTGCATTGTTCATCACCGCCCTCCTCTTCAGGGAATATTTTGAATACAGGGGTAAAAAGTTTTTCAAATACCTGCTGACCCCCTTTGTAACCCTACTATGCGCCGGATTTGTTATTATTGCCATAGCCCATAACGGCCTGACCACAGGGAGGGCGATAATTTTATCAGCCCTGCTCTTTTCCATAATTGCCGATACCATGCTCATGGTTGAGGAAACGGACCTCATGATTCACGGGGTGATCTATTTTTTTATGGCCCATATTCTTTACATCGCCGCATTTTCCAGGGGTTATGAATTCAGGTTCTGGCACATCATTGCCGGGACTGCAATTTTCCTTTCCCTTATCCCCATGATCAGGCCCATCATGCGCAGCTCAGGAACAATGTTCATGCCGCTTATTGCCTACATAGCCGTTATCTCGGTGATGGTTTTTTTCGCCGTAACCTATCATGAAAGGGCGCAGGGGCCGGGGAGTATTTTCGCCGTACCCGGGGCCGTTCTCTTCCTTATATCCGATACGGTCTTAGCCATAGACCGGTTCATTAAAAAGATCCCCCATGGGTCTGTTGTTGTCTGGTCGATATACGGGCCTGCGCAGATGTTCCTTGCATGGACCTGCTTCTAAGGTTGAATTTCCCGGTTCAGGACAATGTGGTTCCTTCCTAATATTCTGAAACGTCCCGGTGACAGGGGATTCACCCCGGAACCGGGAAAGGGTTTAATCTCCGGCGAGATAAAATCCTTCCTGGCATAGATCCTGTCCCCGATTTTATCCGCGGCATAGGCCCTATTGCCCCTGTCCAGGATGATAAAAAAACCGGGATTTCCCCGGATTTTGCTGTATGTTGAAAAAATATCCCTCACCAGTATTGTTTTGTCTTTGATTTTTACCTGGAACGTATCCCTGCTCTCCTGTGAAATTATTTCACCCTCATCCCCTTTCGTGAACTCGATATCGGTAAAACCGGCGATGAACCAGGAACCGTTGCGGTTAAAGGTGATCCATTTGAAGGGCCTGTGCGGCTCCAGGACCATGCCTCCGGGCATGGCCTTTTTCTTTTTATGGCCGGTAACCGGGCCGCTGTGCACCAGCGCGGGGAAGTCGTCGAAGCTTCTGTTCCGGTATTCGGTGATTTTCATGATGAGGTAATTTATCAGGTTGAAGTTTATGCCCTCACGTGTGTACCTTTTTTTGTATTTTTTTATGACCGATTTCAGTTTCAGCAGATAATTGTTACCTCCAACGGTGTTGAGGCTGGAGTATATGGATGAAAGGGTGTTTACCTCCTCTTCTATGAGACTGTATATCCCCTCAAATTCTTCATACTTTTTTTCCAGGCCCAGGAGGTCCCTGTCGAGCTTTACCTGGATCTCTTCAAGTTTCTGGAGCGCAAGGTCCCAGAACTGGCTGTAGTCGATGTATGTGAAACTCTCTTTTTCTTTCATGGCTGAATGTTTTCCCGGTTCATTGATATAAAAATAAAAGATTTGATAAAAAGTCAAATGGAATCTTATTATTGCCTCTAAAAATCATGAATTTCATCATCTATTCAGCTGCATATTGCAGTAATTTATTACCGTGTAAGATTGGGGGATAAGGGGATGGAAGAGATATGGGGATAATAAATTTGTCATATTATATTACATAAGAAACAGCAGAAAGTCAGATCCAGAATATTGAATAGAAAAAGAAGGGGAGAAGGCAGGAATTCCCTAAAAAATAGTTTTTACTTGACGTAAGGGCAGTGATAAGGCATTTCGTATTACAAAAGATGTAGTTTTAAAAAAAGGCGGCCACAGAGACACTGAGACACTGAGGATGATTGAATTAATATTTAATTTTATTATCTATATAAGATGCTCCAGTATTTTGATGCGTATTTTCTAAATTTTTTATTATTTGCTCCTATTTCTCTATTTCTCTGTGTCTCTGTGCCTCTGTGGCAAAATATTTTTAATTTTTGATCAGCCAAAGCTGAAATTTGTGATTAATTCATACTATTTTATAATTTATTAAGGATAACTGACATGATAGGTAAAAAAATACGGCTTCAGAGGATAATAAACAGGGAGACAGGCAGGATGATTGTGGTCCCCATAGACCACGGGGTAACCGTCGGCCCCATTCGCGGCCTGGTTGACCTTGCTGACACCATAGACAAAATTGCCGGGGGCGGCGCCAACGCGATTCTGCAGCATAAAGGTCTTGTGGAGTCCGGATACCGGGGCGCGGGAAAGGACATCGGCCTCATCATCCACCTCTCCGCAAGCACCATCCTTGCCCCCGATTCCAATGCAAAGATCCTGGTCTGCACGGTGGAGGAGGCGCTGATGCTCGGAGCCGATGCCGTTTCTGTGCACATAAACCTGGGCGCGAATACTGAATCCAGGATGCTCCGCAACATTGGCCAGGTGACAAAATCGTGCATGGAGTGGCATATGCCCATTCTTGCAATGATGTACACCAGGGGCGAGAAGATTAAGAACGAGTATGATGTGAATGTGGTGAAGCACGCGGCCAGGGTCGGCGCCGAGCTCGGGGCCGATATCGTTAAGGTAAATTACACCGGTTCCCCGGAGAGCTTTCATGAAGTGGTTCAGGGCTGCCCGGTGCCGGTGGTCATTGCAGGCGGGGAAAAGATGGAGTCCGACGAAGAGCTCCTGAACATGGTGAAGGGAGCCATAGATGCCGGGGGCGCGGGCGTCTCCATTGGAAGAAACATTTTCCAGCACAAGGATCCCGGCGAAATAGTGTCAAAGATCGCCGACATAGTCCACGGGAAAAGGAAATGAAGCAGTGCTGGCTTCATTTACCACTCTGGGACAAGAGGCTTGTCACCGAGGCTCTGGAGTCGGGGGTTGATGCAATACTGACATCCGCGGAACTTGTGCCGAAGGTCAGGGAACTGGGCAGGATCGTAACCGTTGCCCCGGGTTCCGGCGACCTGAAAATACCCGAAGACGTGGAAGTCATAGAAATACAGAATAAGGATGATGAAAACCGGGCATCGGCTGTTTTAAGGAGCAAAATCGCCGTGGTCCGCACTACTGACTGGAACATCATACCCATCGAGAACCTGATCCCTTCAGGCGGTGAGAGGCTTTTCACCTTTGTGAGGGGCCTGGACGATGCCCGCCTTGCTGCGGGGATAATGGAAAAGGGTGTTGCCGGTGTGGTACTTGAAACAGGGGACCCGTCGGTTATCCAGGCAGTTGCCGGTTTTATACGGGGTATGGGCAGTGAGCCGCTTGATCTCGAGGAATTTGAAATAACTGAAATAAAAAATATAGGCATGGGCGACAGGGTTTGCGTGGATACATGCTCCAACCTGGGCGCCGGCGAAGGGCTGCTCGTGGGCAATTCCAGCAGGGGGCTTTTCCTCGTCCACGCGGAGAATCTTGAAAATCCCTATGTTTCGCCGAGGCCCTTCAGGATAAATGCCGGCGCTGTCCACTCCTACGTGAGGGTGCCGGGAAACAGGACAAGGTACCTGGGCGAGCTCTCCACCGGGGATCAGGTGCTGGTTGCCGGGAGTGACGGGACTTCATCCATCTCCTACGTGGGGAGGTCCAAGATTGAAAAGAGGCCAATGGTCGTCATTTACGCAAGGGACGCGTCAGGAGGCGCGCACACCGTTGTTTTGCAGAATGCAGAGACGATACGGCTTACCGCCCCGGGCGGCGGCGCCGTGAGTGTGGCCTCCCTGAAAAAGGGGGACCGGGTGATCGGGTACACAGAGGGCGGCGGCCGCCATTTCGGCATGGCCGTTGACGAGACAATACATGAAAAATAAAAAATTTTGCTTGATTTCAGAGCAGGGTTTTTTATCCATGAAATTATTGACATTGATTTCCCGGAGCCTGTAATTATAATGAAAATCAAGAATATGTTCCTGTTGCTGATAGCCGGAGTGCTGTTAATCATATCAACCCAGAATACCCAGGAGGTAGAAGTAAGGTACCTCTTCTGGGATACAAAAATCTCCCTCATATTTCTCATCTATACCATGCTTTCAGTCGGGGTTGTGGCCGGGATGGTCTATACGTCTTTCCGGCGGGTTTCAAAGGAGAAGATCATGAAAAAGAAAATGAAGATGATGGAGATTGATAAAATCACCAGCAGAAAAATTTCTTAATTTTTACCGGTTATATTTTTATCAACTTATTAACATATACATCTTAACATATCAACATTAAAATTTTTGTTGGCGTTCATCACCGGTACCTGGTTTTTCCGGGGGGCCATCCGGAAATTTTTCTCAAAATTATTTTTTTTTTATAAATATGTTTGACATATAAATTATTAATTCAATAAATTAGTCCGATGATGTGGACGGCCATCTTCCCCGGCCGGAAAAAAATAAAGCGGTTACAAATGAAAGAACGGGCTCAAAATAAATCTGCCGGCATATCAGTGAAGGCGCCTGGCAATGATCAGGAAATGATCAGGATGAACAAGGAGCTCCAGGACATGCGCCTGCTCAGGGCAAGGCTGAAAGAATCAATTAAAAAGAGCGACCGTCCCGGTAACACAGAGCAGGTTGAATTTCTTCTGAAGAGACTGTAAGAGCCGGCCCGATGCTGAACAGCAAAAATGGAATCTGATTTCAGAGAATTTTTAAGCAGGAACAGGGTCATCCCTGTAGCCGTTTTCGACAGTGTTGAGTGCGCGGTTGCAGTCACAGAAATTCTTCTTAAAAATTCAATCAGGATTGTGGAGGTCACACTGAGGACCACTGCGGCGCTTGATGCCATTGAAGCAATTTCTGAGAAGTTCCCGGAAATGGCAGTGGGCGCCGGATCGGTGTTGACTGCAGAGTCATTCAGCGAAGCCTTCGGGAGGGGAATAACATTCGGCGTATCCCCTGTCTTTGACCCGGAACTCGCGGAATGCGCGAAATCGTTGAACATCCCCTATATCCCCGGAATCGCAACACCGTCAGAACTCCACATTGCGCTGAAGTATTCGCGCTTAGTGAAAATTTTTCCCGTCGATGACCTTGGAGGACTGAAGTTTATAAAATCCCTAGCAGCCCCCTTTGCCATGAAGGAGTTTAACCTTATTCCCACTGGAGGGGTGAATAAAACCAACTACCTGGAATATCTCGGTGCCGACAGGGTAATAGCCTGCGGCATGACCTGGATGATCGACAGTGAACTGCTGAAGAAGAAGGACTACCGGGCTGTTGAGTCCAGGGTAAAGTCTATAGTCTCGGGCCTGGGAGTAAAATAAATGCCCCGATTTAATAACACCTGATATACCGTCATCCCGGATGCACACGTCATCAACACATACAGGCTCTCTGAAAGACCTGGTAAAAAAGGCCGTTGATAAGCGTGCCCGCCTATTCGGCAATTCAGAAACAGACTGCTTTCGCATTTTCAACTCCGGGGCCGATGGAATTGACGGCCTTGCCATGGATATCTACAGGGATTATGTGCTGATCCAGTATTTCAGGGAGGGCATTATCTCCATTCTGGAAGACAGCGGAAAAAGAAAGGAACTCCTCTCGCCCCTGGAGAAACTCCCTATAGAAATAAAGGGCATCCTTGTAAAAAACAGGATGAAGGGAGATGTTGACAGCATACAGGGGCAGAGAAAGAGCGTGGTAATGGAAGGGGCAGCTCCCCATATGGATTTTTGCGTCAGGCAGAACGGGGTCCTGGCTGCTGTTGACCTTATAAATGGCCAGAATACCGGTATTTTCCTCGACATGAGGAGCGTCAGGGAGGATTTAAAGGCATTTTATCTTGAAAATGGAGTCAGGGATATACTTAACCTCTTTTCGTACACCGGAATATTTTCCATCCATGCCCTGAAGAACGGGGCAGGCAGCTGTATAAATATCGACACATCAAAAACTGTCCTCACACGGGCCAGGAAAAATTACAGCCTCAACGGCCAGGCCCAGGATGACAGGGATTTTATCTGCGGCGATTCAATGAAATGGATCAAAATTTTTACAAAAAAAGGGAACTCCTTTCATTTCACCATTTTTGATCCCCCGACGTTTTCAAGGAACAAAAAAAAGACCTTTTCCATTAAAAAGGATTACATGAAATCCCTTGAACTCCTTGTCGCCATTGCCCGGGACGGGTATGCGCTCACATCGGTAAATTCACTTTCTGTATCCAGGGATGAGTACCTCTCCTGGCATCCCCGCGGATGGAGGCTTATCGCATTTCACAATGAGTCCTCTGATTTTCTGTCCGACGGCGAACCCTATCTGAAAGTGGGATTATGGGAATGCAGGTGAAGAGTGCCCTCACCCCCGTCTCGTCGAGCGCTTTTTGGACATCCATGTCCGCGCTCGACACTAAATCATCCTGTTTGTCGCCTCTCCCGGGTAGGGAGAGGGGGGTGTATCCAATAAGAAATTTAGATGTTAAAAATATGCATGACATAAAAAAACAATTTTCAAGATTATTAAGAAAGGATTCTACAAAAGTTGAGAATATGGTATGGCATGTTCTTCGGAATAGAAAATTTAACAATTTAAAATTCAGGCGTCAATATGATATTAGTGGTTTTATTGTAGATTTTTATTGTCATGAATTGCGTTTAGAGATAGAAATTGACGGAAAAATTCATGAAGCGCAAAAGGAATATGACCAGTTGAGACAGGAATTGATTGAAAATGAAGGGATAACATTTATCAGGGTTACCAATGACGAA
>VFJS01000104.1 GCA_009885955.1 Spirochaetia bacterium
ATTGACGGAAAAATTCATGAAGCGCAAAAGGAATATGACCAGTTGAGACAGGAATTGATTGAAAATGAAGGGATAACATTTATCAGGGTTACCAATGACGAAATTGTACAGGATATAAATATTTTATTGGGAAAGATTAATAATTTATTGAACACCCCCCTCTCCCTATTTCGGGAGAGGCGACAAACAGGATGATTTAGTGTCGAGCGCGGACAGGATGTCCGAAAAGCGCTCGACGAGACGGGGGTGAGGGCATGAATTCTATTATGAGGTACTTATAATGCAAAACGACAACAGTTCCGGCTATATTCTGAACGAAGATACTGCAATGATCCCCATGGATGAAATCTATTCACGGATCGGCCGCCTGAAAAAAGGGCTCGGGGAAAAGGGAATCGGCGCAGCGCTCATATTACAGAACAGCGACCTTTACTATTTTTCAGGGACAATCCAGCAGTCGAGCCTTTACATACCGGCACGCGGCGAGCCGCTTCTCATGGTGAGGAAGAATTTTGACCGGGCAAAAATGGAATCCCCTCTTGCTGATATGGAGCCCATCACCGGCATCAGGGAAATTCCTGTGTTAATGAAAAAGAGGGGATACGACATGCCTGCGCTCCTTGGACTGGAGCTCGATGTCCTGCCGGTGAATCTATACAGCAGCTACATGGCCCTTTTTGATTCGTCAAAACCTGCGGACATCTCTGGGCTCATACGTGAGACACGGTCAGTGAAGTCTGAATACGAAATAGGAATAATCCGTGAAGCCGCAGAGCTCTCGGACAGGCTTGCAGGCAGTGTGAAGGAACACCTGCGCGAAGGCACTTCGGAGATCGAGTTTGCCGGCAGGGTTGAGGCCGAGGCAAGGGCCCTGGGCCACCAGGGCATCGTGAGGATGAGGCTCTGGGGGAGCGAAATCTACTGCGGCCACATCATGTCCGGGCCTTCGGCCGCGGTACCCAGCTACCTCTCGTCGCCCACGGGCGGGGCGTCAGTGAGCAGGGCAGTTGCCCAGGGCCCCGGGTTCAGGCCGATCAGGAGGAACGAACCGGTCCTCGTGGACTTTGCCTTTGCATGGAAGGGGTACATCTCAGACCATACGCGGATATTTTCCCTTGGTGAGCTCCCGGAGGATCTCATGAAAGGCCACAGGGCCATGGTTGATCTCCAGAACCATATCAAGGCCCTTTCCAGGCCCGGAACAGGCGGCGGGGAGATATACACAAGGGCCATGGAATTCGCGGAAACGGCCGGTTACGGGGAACACTTCATGGGTTACGGCCCGGGGAGGATACGCTTCGTAGGCCACGGTGTGGGGCTTGAACTGGATGAGCCCCCGTTCCTGGCCCAGGGCCAGTCCATGGAACTTCAAGAAAACATGGTCATCGCCCTTGAGCCCAAACTCATTTTTCCGGGCAGGGGAGTGGTTGGAGTGGAGAATACCTTTCTTGTCACGGAACAGGGAGCAGAGCAGCTTGGGAAATACAGCAATGAAATTGAGGTGTTGTGAAATGCCCTCACCCCCGTCCCACTTCGACAAGCTCAGTGCACCGCCTCTCCCGGGGTAGGGAGAGGGGAGTGTATCCAATAAAAAATATAGATGTTAAAAATATGAATGATATAAAAAAACGTTTTGTAAGATTACTTAGAAAAGATTCAACAAAAGTTGAGAATATTGTATGGTATGTTCTTCGGAATAGAAAATTTAACAACTTAAAATTCAGACGTCAATATGATATTAATGGTTTTATTGTAGATTTTTATTGTCATGAATTGCGTTTAGCGATAGAAATTGACGGAAAAATTCATGAAGCGCAAAAGGAATATGACCAGTTGAGACAGGAATTGATTGAAAATGAAGGGATAACATTTATCAGGGTTACCAATGACGAA
>VFJS01000013.1 GCA_009885955.1 Spirochaetia bacterium
CCGGGAAGACTGTACTCAATATTTCAAATAATACGGCAACAAAGAATTTGTATGAAAAAATAATGGAAAATCTACCAAAGACTGCTTAAATTTTTGAGCAATTGAGGTTATAGTTATATTAATCGGGTTAATTCATCAATTATTATTTTCATATTATCGGACTATTTTACACAAAATCCTTTAGGGAACATCACTATTTTGTTGATCATGTACACTGGCAACTCTTTTATTCTTAAAAGTAAAACCGTATATATAAATATTTCATCCTCATGTTGTAAACTCTAAATTATCTCTGGCACCATAATCCTTTAATATAATTTTCCTCAAATAGCATGAATTTTTTAATCCTTTGTTCAAATGTCTTACCCAGGCTTATGAAAGCATCATGAAGTTTTATCTTGAGTATTGATTTATAATTTTCATCAAGATAACAATTTATCGAACCATATTTAAAATGCCTGGGATTATTTACCATATTTTTTCTGAATGAGTTATATGCCATGTACCATAACAGATGCAACAGATATGAAGTAGCATCAATTGCATCATCGATTATTTTTGATCCAAACCTCTCATTCCAGAATGGACCGATTCTTCCATGAATTTTGTTGTATCTTCTCGCAAATACCGACTTAATCCTCTGCATTATTTTAGATATTGTCTCACTTCCCATAATTGTTTTAATGATAAAATGAAAATGATTGTTCAATATTTCGAAACCCGAAAGCTCGAAGTTATAGATTTCCTGGGTTTCCCTTATTACCGTGATCATTAAATCCTTGGTTTTATCATCTTTAATCATGTTTTGTTTATTAATACATCTGGAATATGTATGGTACGTCAAATTTCCGCTGCAAAATCTTTGTTTTCTGGCCATGTAAATTACCTTCTTAAGAATCAATATATATTATATACGATTTTTATTGATGATTATGAAAAATTTTTCAGGTGCCAGAGATAAAAAATGTAATAGAACGAATTTTATTATAGTGTCAGAAATTATTGTTTAAGATATAGAAGGTGCCAGAGATGATTAATAATATTGGTTCCAGATCTGATTATCATCAAAACCTGATTTCTTATTGACAGAAACAAATCTAAAAAAACATTATTAATAAACGCAATAATTACAGGAGTTTATCGATGGAAGACCGGGAATACGACTTTAAAAAAATTGAAAAGAAATGGCAGGATATATGGGACAAAAGCAAGGCATTCCTGTCTAAAATTGATAATTCAAAAAAGAAGTATTATCTCCTGGAGATGTTCCCCTATCCCTCGGGCAGGCTCCATATGGGTCACGTAAGGAACTACACAATAGGTGACATTACAGCACGGTTTCACCGGATGAAGGGCTTCAACGTATTCCACCCCATGGGATGGGATGCCTTCGGCCTCCCTGCTGAAAATGCAGCCATCCAGAATAACATCCCCCCTGCAAAATGGACTGCTGACAACATAAGTCACATGAAAAAGCAGTTTGCCCTCTTGGGTTTCTCCTATGACTGGACAAGGGAGATAACCTCATTCAAGGAAAATTATTATAAATGGAACCAGTGGATGTTTATCAAGATGTACGAAAAAGGTCTGGCATATAAAAAGAATGGAAGCGTCAACTGGTGCAGCCAGTGCGCCACGGTCCTAGCCAATGAACAGGTTGAAAACGGGCAGTGCTGGAGATGCGAATCGGAAGTGACTCAGAAGGTTCTCGATCAGTGGTTTTTCAGGATTACCGATTATGCCGAAGACCTCCTCAAAGGCCACGAGGAGCTGAAAGATACCTGGCCCGAGCAGGTGATAACCATGCAGAGGAATTGGATTGGAAGATCGACGGGCCTAAAAATTAATTTCAAACTAGAGTCAGGAGAGGACTTCCCCATATTCACAACAAGGCCGGACACTGTGTATGGCGTTACATTCATGGCCATAGCCCCTGAGCACCCTTTTCTTGCAAGAATAAAGGACAGCAATGTGCTGAAATATATACATGAATTCAGAAACCAGTCTCTGTCCGACAGAACCTCTGAAGATAAAGGAAAGGATGGAGTTGACACTGGCATTAAGATAATCAACCCCTTCACCGGGGTGAAGGTGCCGCTTTTCGTCGGAAATTTCGTACTGATGGAGTACGGCACAGGTGCAATCATGAGCGTCCCGGGCCACGATTCCAGAGACTTTGCCTTTGCAAAAAAATACGGTATTCCGGTGAAGATTGTAATCGACAGGCCAGGGAATCCGCTCGATCCTGCATCAATGTCCGATGCATTTACATCTGACGGCATATGCGTTAATTCCGGAGAATTCAACGGAATTCAAAATACAGAAGCCATGGAAAAAATATCCATGTATGCAGAGAAAAATGGATTTGGAAAACGCGAGGTAAATTACAGGCTGAGGGACTGGGGAATATCGCGCCAGAGATACTGGGGATGCCCCATCCCGATCATATACTGCGAAACATGCGGGACTGTCCCGGTAAAGGAGAAGGATCTTCCGGTAGTTCTCCCGGTTGATGTGGACTTTCATGGAGATTCAAAATCCCCTCTTGCGCAGATGGAAAGCTTCCTGAACGTTCCGTGCCCCACTTGCGGTGCCAGAGGTCGGCGGGAAACTGACACCATGGACACATTTGTCGATTCATCATGGTATTATGCGAAATTCACCTCACCCGATTCCATGAACATTTTCGATAAGGACGAGGTGGACTACTGGATGCCGGTAGACCAGTACATCGGCGGAATTGAGCACGCTGTCCTCCACCTTCTCTATGCCCGGTTTTTCTCCATGGTCATGAATGATATGGGGCTCCTTAAAAGCAGGGAGCCTTTTTCCCGCCTCCTGACGCAGGGAATGGTAATTAAGGACGGGGCAAAGATGAGCAAGTCAAAGGGAAATGTGGTTGACCCTGACAGGATAATTGAGAAATACGGTGCCGACACGGTACGCCTCTTCATGCTTTTTGCCTCCCCTCCGAAAAAGGATCTGGACTGGTCGGACAAGGGAGTTGAGGGATGCTTCAGGTTCATCGGCCGTATATGGAGATTTGTAAATAGATTTGGAAAGTTCTATGTTAAGGATAGCAATCCTGAAAAATTGGAGTTGAACGATGAGCTGAAAAAAATCCGTATTGAGCTCCACAGAACTGTGAAAATTGTAACGAATGATATAGAAAAACGGATGCAGTATAATACAGCCATTGCAAGGATGATGGAACTCACCAATACGCTTTATCAGGCTGATGAAAAAACATTCGATGGCCAGGCCGGAAAACAGCTCCTATCGGAGATTTTCGATAAGCTTATTCCAATGCTATCGGCCTTTATCCCCCATGTAGCAGAGGAGATGTGGGAAAATCTCGGGAACGGGAACATGCTTGTCAATCACCGATGGCCTGGATATATTGAAGAACTCACATCAAGGGATGAGATAGAAATCGTATTCCAGGTAAACGGTAAGATACGAAGCAAGGTCAGCGTGAACTCCGATATTACAAAAGAGGCAATGGAAGATCTGGCCATGCAAAACGACAAGGTTGTGCAGATGCTGGAAGGGAAAGAAATTGTAAAAACAATAACAGTACCCGGGAAGCTTGTCAATATTGTTGTACGGTAGGGATAAAATCAATAACACAAATTTTTAAACTATAGTAGAGAGGAATCTATGGAACTTCAGGAAGCAATTATTAAAAGACGTTCAATCAGAAAATTTACCGATTACCGGGTTTCAGATGAAGAAATACTGAAGCTGCTTGAAGCGGCCCGCATGGCTCCGTCATGGGCGAATACCCAGGTATGGGAATTTATTGTAGTCAGGGACAAGGGAATCATGGAACAGCTTACCGGGACGTATTCAGAAACGAATCCGGCACGGAAATGTTCACTAGCTGCAACGGCAATGATCGTTGGATGCGCCATGAAAGGTGTATCAGGATATAAGGAAGGTAAAACTACTACAAAATTCAATGAGTGGTTTATGTTCGATATGGGCCTGGCTGTTCAGAACATCTGGCTGAAAGCCCATGAAATAGGCCTGGGCACGGTAGTTGTGGGACTTTTTGACCATGATAAATGCAAAGGCATCCTATCACTGCCTGACGAATATGAAGTAACAGTGATACTCCCATTGGGGCAGCCGGAAACAGCGGGCAAGGATGGCCCACCCAGGAAAGAGCTTGGAAAATTTGTCCATGCAGATACATTCGGAAATAATTATATCAAGTAATAATTATTCCAGATACCTTTCAGCAGCGTCTTTTTTTTATTATATTTTTTAAATATTTTTGACGTAATTACTCCTTCGTACGCCCACGCTTCTGACAAATCATCAGATTGAAAAAACAGAGCAAGCCCTATTTGATTGGAAACAGGAATCTTGCTGTATCATTATAAAGGGGTTTATCATCAAAAGGGCCGTACTATCCCGCATCCTTCCCTTGAACAAAACATATTGATTTATCTTTTAATCATCTGAAAAATTTGTAACTAGATAAAATATTTTCATATAGTATTCAATATTAAAAATATTTTATAATCTGGAAATTATCATAAGGTGGATCCGATAACCCGGTTTAAAAAATGCCTCCTGTATCACAATGCAGATATGGTTGATTATTTCAAAGCCTGCTATGACCTCAATCAACCTTCCAGCCCCATCTATTTATAGTGTAATAAATTACAGCCCCGAAAATGAAGCCTGATATGATAAACAGGATTCCGGTTGCCGTGCTTCCAAGAAGAACTTTTCCCAGGCCGAATAGAAAGGCATAGATCATCAGTACTCCGCAGAGCCAGTTGACCAGTGACAAAATTCCGTCACGTTCAGCTTTGACCTCGGGAGCCATGGCGGCAACAGGTCCCCACATCCTTGGGTTGGGCCTCACCTTTCTGTAAAAAGCAACAAGTGTTCCCATGGGCTCGGGCTTCGTAAGAAATGTCACTGAAAGCCATACAATAGTAGTAATTGAAACTGTAATGAGAAGGAGGTAGGCAAAATCGCGGGGATTTTCCTCGTTAAATCCGAATGCATACTGGAGAATAAGGGATGAAATGAATGCCGCTGTCATGGCGGAAATTTCGCTCCATGCATTGATCCGCCACCAGTACCACCTGAGCATGTAGACAAGGCCGGTCCCCGCGCCCAGGGCCATGAGAATTTTCCAGGCGCTTGTGATGGAGTCCATGAAAAAGGTGGCCACAATGGAAAGGGCCATGAGCAGAACCGTAAATGCCTGAGAGACTTTTACATAGTGCTTTTCAGATTTATTTTTCAAAATAAATCTCTTGTACACATCATTAACCAGGTAACTCGCACCCCAGTTCAGCTGAGTTCCGATTGTGGACATGTAGGCTGCAGTAAGAGCAGCGAGCATCACTCCCCGCAGGTAGGGAGGCAGATCGGATACCAGGATCCGGATGTATCCCGATTCGGGATCCATTGCAAATTCCTTATCACCCTGAAAGCGGACAACAGCTACAAGCGCTACAAGTATCCATGGCCACGGCCTCAGGGCGTAATGGGCAATATTAAACCAGAGTGTGGCAAGGAGTGAATGCTTTTCGTCCTTCGCGCAGAATATCCTCTGCGCAATATACCCTCCCCCTCCAGGCTCTGCGCCCGGATACCACGAGGCCCACCAGTTGACAGCGATGAAAACAAAAAATGTTATCATAGGCATCCATGGAGAATCGAGGTCCGGAACCATGGATATAATGGAACTCGAAGAGCCTCTGGATTTGTCAATTTCATGGAGGCGGCTGATAAGGGTATCCATTCCGCCTGCGGCATCTACGGCAAAAACCGCAAGTGCAATTACCATCCCCATCTTGAGAACAAACTGAAACATGTCGGTCCATAAAACACCCCACAATCCCGAGATTGCAGATATGGACGCGGTAATAACCATTAAAAAAACAGCAATGCCCAGGGCTTCTATCTTCGTGATGCCGAGGACATGCATCATTATTTTTGCGATGGCAAGGTTGACCCAGCCCATGATAATCATGTTAATCGGCAAACCCAGATAGAGCGCCCTGAATCCCCTGAGAAATGTCGCCGGCCTTCCGCTGTACCTGATCTCTGCGAATTCAACATCGGTAAGTACACCGGAGCGCCTCCAGAGCCTGGCATAAAAAAATACCGTGAACATGCCGCTGAAAAGCATGCTCCACCAGATCCAGTTTCCTGCTATGCCGTTTTTTGCCACAATGCCTGTGACAACAAGCGGAGTGTCCGCTGCGAATGTTGTTGCCACCATGGAGGTCCCTGCGAGCCACCACTTCACCTTCCCGCCGGAAATGAAGAAATCACTTACGCTCTTTGTGGCCCTTTTTCTCAGCCACAGGGCAATAGCGAGATTCAATCCGAAATATAATGCAATAAACATTCCATCTATTATCGTTAAACGCATAACACCTCCAAGGCGGCATTAAAATTTATTCATCCTGATTTGACTGTTGATTTTCTGAATATCCTGCTTGCATTTCCGGCAGTAATGCATACCGCACATCCGATAATCGTATGCCAGGTATAATCAATTTTTGTAAAAACTAAAATCCCGGACATGACAATGAGAGATGATACAATGCCAATGAAAGCATCAACCGTCTCTATTTTTGAAAAGAGGAGGCCCAGGAGAAAAATTCCAAGGAGCCCCCCGTAGGTGATGGATGCTATTTTGAGGCCGATTTCAACAACAGGGTTCCTGCTCCCGGTAAAAATCATGGCGCCGAATATCAGTACTATTCCCCAGATGAGCGTGAATAATCTGGACCAGAAGATTCCCCTCTTTTCATCCATATCCTTTTTTCCTTTCCGAAGACTGAACAGGTCAAGAAAAGTGGAAGAAGCAAGGGAACTGATGGATGATGACAGGGAACCCATTGCTGAGGCCAGCACTCCCGCTATGACAAATCCCGAAACTCCAATTGGCAAAGTTTCAATGATGAACTTGGGGAAAATCTCATCCGATGATATCAGCCCGAGATTGGAAAGGGAAGCGCCGTTATAGTAGGCAAAAAGACAGAGCCCCAGTATTAAAAAAAATAAGAATTGAAGCACGATGATGAACGCATCGAGCATGAGCGCTTTCTGGCTGTCCCTCATGGACCTGCACCCCAGCAGCCTCTGCACAAGGAGCTGGTCAGTGCCGTGCGAGGCCATGCTGAGAAAAGTCCCGCCCAGCAGCCCGCCGATAAGGGTATAGGGGGAACTGAAAAAATCCGCGCTGTCCAGCGGCATCTTTAAATTCAGGATATCAAATTTGCCTGTTCCGGAATTTGCCGCTATTTTAATGACATCGCCCCATCCGCCTGGCAGGCCTGTGACAATGATGTACATGGAAAGAGCGGCCCCGCAGAGATAGATAAAAAGCTGAACCACATCCATGGCCACCACCGCTTTCAGGCCCCCGGCATAGGTATACATGAGGGTAAAAAATCCGATTACAAAAATGCATGCCGGATATTCCCAGCCGGTGATTATATGAACCGGAATTGACGTGGCGTAAAGCCTGACGCCTGAAGCAAGAACCCTTGTGATGATAAAAACAATTGATGTGAACTTTCTCAGGGAAAGGCCGAAACGTTTTCCAAGGAAATCATAGGCAGTTTCAAGCTCGCCCCGGTAATATGCAGGGATGAATATGAGGCTTACAATCAGCCTTCCGAAAAAATATCCGAAAACCAGCTGAAGAAAATGCATGTTTGATATATACGAAAGCCCGGGAATGCTGATGAAAGTGAGCGTGCTTGTTTCGCTGGCAACGATGGAAAAACCTACCGACCACCACCTCATTGTTTTCCCGCCGAGAAAATAATCCCTGACACTCTGCTGCCTGCCGCTGATGATGATTCCTGCCGCAGTGACCCCGGCAAGGTAAAGGACGATGATGATATAATCGGCTGTATGAATCATCTATTGTTTATCACATCCATCGCGAATTGGGGCATCAACGTATCAACGAACCGGATAAATGAAAAGTCCTTGCCTTTTATCAAAATCGTTATTCATGAAAATAATAGCAAGAATTATTTGCCCCTGTTCAGGAAACAAAAAGTCCGGTCATTGAGCGGAGCCGAAACGGCCGGTTGAAAAAATCATTGACATGATAATGATACTATTTATATTTTTTGTGCCGGGAAGATACTTTACGGTCATTGAGCGGAGCCGAAATGACTAGTGAAATGCTCCCTTCGACTCCGCTCAGGGAGCGATCTGCTCAGGGAGCGCAGAAGTCCGGTCGTTGAGCGGAGCCGAAACGACCGAAGCCGAAACAACCGGAATATAATCTTACCAATGGACGGGAAAATGACAGAAAAGAAAATACCTGAGAGATCAGAAATTCAATTCAGCGATACATGGGACCTTACAAAACTCTACAGCAGCGATGATCACTGGGAAACTGATTTCAAAATTATTGATGAAGAATCGGGGAAATACAGCACCTTCATGGGCCGCCTCGATGAATCAGCCGAAATTTTCAGGGAGGCAGTTGAATACGACCTGCTCATGTCCCGGCGCCTGGAAAAAGTCTATACCTACTCTCACCTGAAAAGTGATGAGGATAAAGCAAACCAGAAGTACCTCGGGATGCAGCAGAGGGCGATGAACCTGTATGTACGGGTGTCGGAACTTTCGAGCTTTTTAACTCCTGAAATCCAATCCATCCCCGATTCAAGAATCGCCGCCTTTCTGGAAGATAAAAACATGGAACTCTACCGGTATTACCTGGAAAAGATCCTCAGGTATAAGCCCCATACTCTGAGCACCGAATGTGAACACCTGCTGGCCATGACCGGGGAGATGGAACAGGCCCCTTCTGAAATATTTGAACAGCTTGACAATGCCGATTTAAAATTCGGATCCTTCAAGGATGACCGCGGCAACATCGTGGAGCTGAGCCATGGAAATTTTACAACATTCCTCACTATCCAGGACAGAGAGATCAGGCAGCAGGCATTTTTCCAGTACTATAAGTCCTATGACGACCACAGGAATACATTATCAGCATCCCTTGCCTCTTCGATAAAGAAGGATCGATTCTATACCAAGGCGCGAAAATACGGAAGCTGCATGGAATCCTCCCTATTCCCTGACAATGTCCCCTCATCCATCTACGAGAGCCTTATTTCTGCGGTGAAAGGGAACCTTTCTCCCCTGTTCAAGTATTTTAATTTCAGAAAGGGGGCCCTGGGGCTGGATAATCTCCATATGTATGACACCTATGTACCAATCATAAAGCAGATTGATTTCAAAATGCCCTTTGATGAAGCAACCGATATCTGCCTGAAGGCAATGGCGCCCCTCGGCGAGGAGTATGTGTCAATTCTGAAAAACGGCTTTTCAAGCCGCTGGGTCGACCGGTACGAAAGCAGGGGGAAACGGAGCGGCGCCTACTCTTCCGGGTGCTTTGACTCACCGCCCTATATACTCATGAATTACGACGAAAACAATATAAACAGCCTCTACACCCTAATCCATGAAGCCGGTCATTCCATGCACTCACACTTTTCAAAAACCAGCCAGCCCTATCTCTACTACCGCTACTCGATCTTTGTGGCCGAAGTGGCCTCAACGTTTAATGAAACTCTCTTGAGCAATTACCTCATTAATTATTATGATAAAGATAATGACATGAAGGCCTATATTATCAACAGGGAGATTGATAATATCCGTTCTACAATATATCGCCAGACCATGTTCGCCGAATTTGAAAAAATTACGCACGATATTGCTGATAAGGGAGAGGCGCTGACACTGGAAGTGATGCAGAATGAATACAGGAAGCTCCTTGAAACATACTTCGGAAACACCATGATCATCGATGACGCGCTGACCCTGGAATTTTTAAGGATACCCCATTTTTACTCTTCTTTCTATGTATATAAATATTCCACCGGAATTGCCGCGGCAATTGCGCTGGCAGACAGGGTCATCAGGGGTGTGAAAGGGGCCAAAGAGGATTACCTTGACTTTCTGAAAATGGGCAGCAGGGCTTATCCGCTGGAAGAGCTCAGGGGCGCGGGAGTGGACATGAACACTCCGGAACCTGTAAAAAATGCACTCCTCTATTTTGACTCGCTAGTGGAAAAGCTGATTTCGCTATTTAATAAAGCCTGACAGGAGATGATAAAAAATCGATGAGAACAATCCAGTTTATAATATGGTTCGGCATATTTCTCAGCATTTACACTGCTGCGAACGCATATATTTTTATCAGGATGTGGCAGGCTCTCCAGGCCTATCCTATGCAGAGAACCTTTGTATCAGCCCTGTTTATCTTCCTCGCCGTTTCATACTGGCTGTCAAGGTTAATAGAAAGCATATCCCTATGCGCAATCAGCGATATGCTCTTCTGGATTGGCTCTTTCTGGTTCGGGGCAATGCTCTATTTTTTCATGGCCGTCCTTCTTATCGATATTGTCAGGGCTGCCAATCATTTCATTTTATTCATCCCGGCCTCATTTTCAGAAAACATGAACACCGTCAAACTTACAGTTCTGCTTTCAGTTTCGCTTATAACAGCTCTGCTTCTTTTTATCGGAGCTTTGTATGCCAACAGTCCTGTAATCACAGAACAAAATATAACGTTAAGGAAAGGAAAAGGTACCGGCGGAAGCATAACCATGGCAATGGTGACAGATATACACATGGGAGTCATTGTTAAGAATGCCCACCTGGAAAAAATGGCCACCCTGATTAATGAAATACATCCCGAAATTGTCCTCCTTGGCGGAGACCAGTTCGACGAAAACCTGAAGCCGGTAATCAAAAACGACCTTGGCGACATACTGAAGGCAATAAGCTCAAAATATCCGACCTATGCTATTACAGGAAATCATGAATTCTACGGCGGTATTGAAGAAGCATGCAGATACATGGAGGAACATTCAGTAATTCTTCTCCGGGACAGGGGTGTGAAAATCAAAAACCAGTTTTACCTCATCGGAAGGGACGATAAAACAAAAAATGATTTTGAAAAAGAGAAAAGAAAATTTCTTAAAGACATACTCATCGATACAGACAGGAATTATCCCCTGATTCTCATGAATCACAATCCCGCAGGTATAAATGATGCCTCAGAGGAAGGGATTGATCTTATGCTGTCCGGGCACACCCACCATGGACAGCTCTGGCCCCTGAATTATATTACATCAAAGATTTACCAGGTGGACAGGGGATACGGGAAGATCGGAGGAACACAGGTCTATGTATCAACAGGTTTCGGAACCTGGGGGCCACCGGTCCGCCTGGGGAGCAGGCCCGAAGTCGTGAAGCTCACCATTAAATTTCAATAGGTCATGGGATATTCAAAATCCAGCCACAGAGACACAGAGGCACGGAGCATATTCTAATTTTCAAAAAAAATATTACTCTTCTCTGTGTCTCTGTGCCTCTGTGGCAAATCTTATCTTAACTATCTATACAGGCCGAGGCACATTTACCTGCGAAACAGGCTTTCCGCATTTCGCCATGCTATCTTTTCAGCAGTATCCCTGGACAACTGTGCAAGCCAGTGCCGGTAACCATCCATGATCTCCAGGTACTGCCCCCACCGGTCATTTATCCAGGTATCTGAACCGACAACAAAGCGGCCGGGATACTTTTCAAAGAGCTTCTTCCAGGAAGGCTTTATCATCCCTTCCTGGGTAACATCATAACGGTATGATAATTCACACCAGAGGTTCGGGTATTTATTGAGGTAGGTTTCTATTATCTCAGGCTCAGTTGTGAAGCCTGTGTGGGCCCAAATAATTTTAGACTTTGGATTATGCTCAAAAAGGATATCAACGGCTTTCTCATCTGAGTGTGCATGGAGATATAAGCCTTTCGAAACCGCAAAATCCACGGTCTTCTTCACCCAGGGACTCCTGGCATCGTCGCCGAATAGATGAAACTCACCGATCCCCTGGAAATATCCGCGCTTCTCCTCGGCCTCAATGAGCTCAAAAATTTTCGGATTATTGAACCAGGTGTAGCGGTCGGGCTGAACAATATAAGGCCTGATGAAGGGGACCACCCAGAGGTCCCGGCTCCTGGCGCCGTAAAGCGCATGGGTCCCTTCGTTCGGGCGGCTGTTGGCAAGTATGCCGGTTACCCTGCTTTTCCTGAACAGATCCAGTACATGGTCAAGGGGATATGGCCCGCGGGCTTCGGCATTGTAGTGCAGATGCGCGTCAAACAGGGGGATTGTATCTGAAGCCCTTCCTGTGCATGCAGCCGCAAACAGGGTAAAAAGAAGTAGAGAAATTTTGGTTTTCATGATAATACCCCCTGTATATCCTTTTATCGGCCTTCATATCAGTACTCCGGTAAATTTATTAGTTACAGAAATGGCCCATAGTAGTAAATTAATGGTGCCAGAGATGAAAGAGAGATGAAAGCCTGAGAGGAAAAAATTTAAAAAAAATTATTTGTATGGAAATTTTATTCTTTTCATTCATAACTTGACCGTATTAATTATCAGGAGATGATAACTTATGCAAACCATTGATATACTTGCATTTTTCTGCATCATTATTTTTCTTCTTATGTTTATCGGAAGGACCATTCAGATGTCTGCCGGCAATAAAATTAATCCCCTTGTTTTAGGGGCCGGTAAAAAAGGGCTTAAAAAATTTCTCGAATACCTGCTCATAGCCGGTTTGGCTCTCTGGACTTATCAGTCCATTGTCATAACACTGAATATCAGCAGTAATATTTTTCCGCAAATCATAGCCGCCCCTCTTTTTATCAGCAGCCCTCTCCGGTATACCGGTGTAATATTCATGGCTGCAGGATTGGTAATATTCTTCCTGGCGCTTGTATCGTTTGGAAAGTCCTGGCGTGTGGGGATTGATAAAAAAATGCCCGGTCCTTTGATAACTTCGGGCATCTTCAGATACAGCAGGAACCCCATATTCCTGTTCATGGATATCTATTTTTTCGGATTCGCAATGGTCTATCCCAGTCCCTTCTTTTTAGCGTATTCCCTGGGAACAATCATTTCCATCCATTTTCAGATAATCCAGGAAGAGGCATTTCTCCTGCAGTTTTACGGTAATGAATATGTGAGATTTAAAAAATCAGTCCGAAGATACCTGTAATTCCCTATTGCGATGACAGGATCGTAACGTGTCAGGGATGGAGAGTGATCCTGTTCCCATATTCAGCGGCGGTCTCCTTCACCTGCAGTTCCCCTTTACCTCACCATACCTGAAACATGAAACCATATGGTCATTGACCATACCCGCAGCCTGCATGAAGGCATAGCAGATTGTTGAACCGGTGAAGTTGAACCCCCGTTTTTTCAGATCCTTAATAATTTTAGCCATGGCAGTGAAGCCTGATTCATTGTGGAGGAGCATGAGATTATTTTCAATGGCAGTCCGGGCAATAAGAAAATCAATTGTACTATTAATGGTAACCCCTTTTTTCCGGCACTTGATATATAAAACTGCTGCCTCTTGACAAGCTATCCATTACCCATCCGAAAGAGGCCCCCTAAGTCCCCTTATAGGAGGATTTAGGGGGCCGGAATGCAATAGATGTGGGTAATTAAATTGACAGGGGATGCCGGAGTATTTCCCAATTTACTTGCCGGAATTTAATTCACGCCCTTTATTGTTGGTTAAAGTTCAAATTTTATTTGTTGACAGAATGTACTATTTTACTATATTTATGTATGGATACATACATATCATTCGATAAAATATTCAAGTTGAAAGGCATTCATGAATTACGATAAGCTTATACAGCGCAGGGAACGTCATCGTCGCGATATGATGCGGCAATCCGAGGAGATGATGTTTCGTATCAAGGAAAAAGGGATACCTGTTTTCAAGAGATATGGTATCAGGCGCGTGATTCTCTTCGGCTCGATTATCAGGCAAAATCTTTCAAAGTTTTCAGATTTAGACATGCTTGTCATTCCTCTTGAAAACGAGCGGTACTGGGATTTTAACCGCGAATTGGAGGGGGTTTTAAAGATTCCTTTAGATATTTATACCCAGAATGATGATCCGGGATTTGTTGAAAAAATTAAATCGCGTGGTGAAACGATATATGAAGCATGAAATTGAACTTTTAAAAGCAGATATTCGGGATGAATTACTAAATCTCGAGAAGATAAAAATGGAATTTATGGCTGTAGAAGAGAAATTCAATTATGTCGAGATGCCTGTATATGATTGTGGCGCCATTGGTTATATACTCCATTCTTTTTATAACGGATGTGAAAATATATTCCGGTCTATTGCGAGATTTTTTGAGAATGATTTATCGGAAGAAAGCTGGCATACAGATATTCTCAAAAGAATGAAACTTGAAATTCCAGGCTACAGGCCGCGAGTCATCACTGACGAGCTTTTCATGCTTCTTGATGATTTCCGGGCGTTTCGCCATAAATTCAGACATAGCTACTCTTTTAATCTGGATTGGGAAAAAGAAGTTCTGGTTGGAAGGAAATTCAGAAGGACATATGAACTCTTATTGCCGCAGATTTCTGAATTTATACAAAAGATTGATGAGATTGATATAGAATAAATAGAGAACTGAATATTAAAATTGAAGACCTTAAAGCGGCAGAAATAATAACATGAATTACTTTGAAAAATTTATGGAGGTTCTGGATGCCCTGGAAAAAGAGAGGGTGGAGTATATCCTCATAGGCGGTTTTGCGGTTATTCTCTACGGCCTTCCCAGGGTAACACAGGATATAGACATTTTTCTGAAGCCTACAGGGGGGAATATATCCGGACTGAAAAAAGCATTAAAATCGGTTTTTAATGACAGAAGTATTGACGACATAACGCTGGAAATGCTGGGACAATATCCTGTAGTGAGGTATGGTGCCCCGGATGGATTTTCCATTGATATCATTATCAGCCTCGGAGATGCCTTTGTATATGAGGATCTTGGCTATGAGACAAAAGATGTTAGCGGACATTCTATAAGGATTGCTACTATTGAAAGTCTTTATGAAATGAAAAAAGACACGGTAAGGCCCATCGATAAGTCAGACTCAATTTTTTTGTATAACCTTATAAAAGGAACGAAAAAGGACGCATAATGCCTATTTACAAATATAGATCTTTTGAGGAAGCTGAACGTGCCCTCTGGAATTTCAATCCTGATACTGAATATTACCGGCAGGTTTCTCAATTGTTTGACCTGGCGTTCAGGCTTTCCCCGTTGAAGAATACTCCTGGAATTTTTAAATTTAAGAGTATTGATGATGCAGGAAGGGAAAGGAAAGATAAATAAAAAAAATTTAACCACGAAAGGCACGAAAAGCACGAAAGACACGAAGGGAAGAGGGGGTTTTGGTTTCAATCTTAAGAAATAAATAATCCTTCCCTCATCTTCTGACTTCTTCGTGGTGAAAACCTTAATTTGAAGAATAAGAAAAGAGGATCCACCACGAAGGGGAGGAAGGGGAGGAAGGGAAGAGAAAGTTTTGGGTTTCAATCTTAAGAAATAATTAACCTTCCCTCTTCTTCTGACTTCTTCGTGGTAAAATCGGTTATAATTAAAGTTCAATAAAACAAAATGATTCTTAAAAAGAGGTTTAATTTTGAACAAACAATATATCATGGAATATCTCAACAAACATAAAGATGAATTACGAGAGAAATATGGAGTAATAAAAATAGGGCTTTTCGGCAGTTATGCTTTCGATGAAGGCAATGAAGATAGCGACATAGATATTGCAGTGGAAATTGAAAAAAGTAAAAAAAATATTCATACTTTTTTTTCATTGAAAAGGGAGCTTGAATCAGCACTGGGTAAAAATGTTGATCTGGGAATTGAAAGTTCTCTCAAACCATTAGTTAAAAAACAGATCGAGAAAGAAATAATATATGCTCGATAGAGACGAGAAATTATATCTGAATGATATCATAGAATCAATAATAGCTATAGAGCTTTATACACATGGTATGAAGCAGGAACAATTTGTGAATGATAGAAAAACCTATAGCGCTACCATAAGGGAAATTCAAATAATTTGTGAAGCAGTAAAACATTTAAGAAAAAAAACTATTGAGAATTATCCTGATATTATATGGAGGGATATAAGTGATCTAAGGAATATACTTATCCATGAATATTTCGGGATTGATTTTGATATACTATGGAATGTGATTGTGGATGATCTTCCATTATTAAAAAAAGCAGTTAAAACTTTGCTTCAGGATTAACATTTAAATTATGAAGTAAATATAGAATAAAAAGAAGATTAACCACGAAAGGCACGAAAAGCACGAAAGGTTTTGGATTCAATCTTAATAAATAATCCCCCTTCCGACTTCTTACATCTTCTTCGTGGTGAAAATCTGATTTTGAAGAAGAAGAAAAGAGTATCCACCACGAAGGGGAGGAAGGGCACGAAGGGAAGAGAGGGTTTTGGATTCAATCTTCAGAAATACCTCCCTTCCGTTTTCTTCCCTCTTCTTCGAGGTGCAAATCATTTTTCAGTAAAAAAGAACCCTTCCCCATAACTCTATTGCTCCCTCTTGACAAGCTATCCATTACCTATCTGAAAGAAGTCCCTAAATCCCCCCATAATTATGCAGGAGTATTTCCCAATTTACTTGCCGGAATTTAATTCACGCCCGATCAGCTTGATTTGTAAAATAATTTTTTAATTGACATATCATTTGGAATATATTCAAATTTATAGTAAATTATGGATAATAATATACAATATTTGGTAATAGGATCCGGAAAAGAGTTAAGGCGCCTTTATGTTAAGTAACTGATTTTAATATTGAATGGGAAACAATGAATATAAATATGACAATCGATTCTGAACTTCTCATTGACGCAGCAGCTAAAATGCCGCTCGATGAAAAACTCAAACTGTATGAAAGGATTAAAGATGACATTATTCAATATCGCGTGGAGGGAATCCTCAATAGTTTCAGAACAGACGATATAACTGAAGAAGAAATAACCGAAATAGTTGAACATGTCCGATCAGAACGCTATAAAAATCGTCGTTGACACCAACATCTGGATCAGTTTTTTAATCGGCAAAAGGCTTGCCTCGCTTAAAAATTTACTTTTGAAAGGCAATGTCAAGGTTTATTTTTCCGATGAACTCTATCAGGAAATCATTAGGGTCATTGAATATCCGAGAATAAAAAAATTCATTCCCATCGGCGATTTTTTTGAATTAGTCAATCTATTCAGCGGAAAAATCCATTTCATACAACTGGACTGCACTATTAAAGATTGCCGGGATACAAGAGACAATTTCCTTCTCGAACTTGCCGTCTCCGCAAACGCCGACTATCTTGTTACCGGCGATACTGACCTTCTTGCGCTCAATCCCTTCCGCGGTGTTAAAATCATTAAAGCGCAGAAACTGGATGTCTTATGCCAAAGATATAGATAAATATTTGAAGAAAAGTAGTTAACGGATTTTCACGGTAAAGGACGGTTTTAATGATATTTTAAAAAAAATAATTTATCTTCTTCCCTCTTCTTCGTGGTGAAAACCTTAAATCAAGGAGTTTAGAAAATGGATAAAACCATTAATCGAACAATAGTTATTGAAAAGGCGAAAAAATTTTATGAATATATTAAAATTCAGGGTTTCAACGTGGAACAAATGTATTTATTCGGTTCATACGTAAAAAATACAAACAGGGAAGACAGCGATATAGACCTTGCGATAATATTAAAATCCCCTGTTGTTGATATTATTGATACCCACATGAAGCTAATGAGAATTGCAGGAAGGTTTGATGATTGTTTAGTTGAACCTTATCCTTTTGATGAGAATATTTTTATGGATGGCAATCCATTAGCCGAAGAGGTAAAAAAAACCGGTATTCGAATAATATAATGGGACTTTAAAAAATTACATTATAAAAGAAGGTTTCATTTTTCCGTCATGGTGAAAACCATCCGACTTCTTCCTTCTTCTTCGTGGTGAAAACCTTAATTTAAAGAATAAGAAAAGGAGTATCCACCACGAAGGGGAGGAAGGGCACGAAGGGAAGAAAGAGTTTTGGTTTTAATCTTCAGAAATAAATAACCTTCTGACTTCTTCCCTCTGCTTCGTGGTGAATATGAGAGATAATTATAGAAGTAAAGAAAGAAATTCAGAGGATATATAGCTGATTTTTCAGTTGACATATTATCTGAAACAGATAATGAATTAAAGTATATTATGAATAAAAATATTGAATATTGGCTCAAAGAATCAACAAAAAATTTGATTGTAGCATAGTGCCTTTTAGTAAAAGAACAATTATTATTTTTTAGTGAAGTAACTGATTTTAATATTGAAGCGAGATATCCTGATGAAAACAGGAATTTTTCAGAACAATGCGATAGAGATTTCGCAGAAAAATATTTATTGAAAATTGAAGAGATGCATTCATGGTTAAAACAATCGATAAAAGCATAGAAAATATAATAAAATATTATATTGAACAATTGGAAGAAGAAGGTATTCATATACAACAGGCAATAGTATTCGGTTCTTATGTAGATGGAAAGAATAATGAATGGAGTGATATTGATATTGCCATCGTTTCAGAAAATTTTGATGGGAATAGATTTAAAGACAAAAACAAAATTAGAAAATTAACTCTAAAAATTAACAGTGATATTTCTCCAATACCTTTCAGGCCGGAAGATTTTAATGAAAGTAATTACTTTGTAAAAGAAATAATTGAAACAGGGAAAAGAATAGTTTGAATTTGAAGTAGAAAAAAAAGATGGATTAACCAATAGAGTAGACTCTGGTCGGATTTTTACATCCGACCAGAAGCCCCTCTTCAAACCGTACGTGCCCTATTAAGGCATACGGCTTACCGACAGGATTCATCTCAAGTATTCACAGGTGGGACGTATTTTGTCGGGTCTATCAGACCCCGGGATTTGGTTAGAATCTCAAACGCTCCTTCTTTGGCCCATTTACAGGCCCGCTGGCTTTTCCTTCGATAATATCTTGTCAAAAAATCTGAAAGATAAAATCTCAGGTCTCGCTTCGATTCTGCCGGGTAACTCACCTTTGGTATTGAAAAATAATGAATCCAACCACGTATGATGGCATTCATATCTTTAACAATTCTCTGCGGTGGACGATGCCCATTGTGCGACAGATATTCATGAATTTTCCCACGAATTTTCTTGGCCGACTTCGGGCTTGGTCCAATATGCAGATACTTAGAAGGTCTTCCATAAATGTCATTGTTTAAACGGAACTCAAAGCCCAAAAACTGAAATCCCTGTTTGTCTTTGTTCAACTCAACTGTTCGGGTCTTTTCTTCGTTAAGTGTCAGTTCCATCCGCTCCAGTAAATCCTTCAATCGTTGGATTACCTCTTTCGGAATCGACTTCCCTATCAATAGAAAATCATCCGCATAGCGAATGATTTTTATCCCCGCACGTTGAAAAAGACTCCCCGCCCGATTTACGGCTTTATCAATCAGGTGCAGATAAATGTTCGCAAGCAATGGCGATATGACTCCTCCCTGAGGCGTGCCAAGTCCATTCCCTTTGCCCCCTGACATTTTGCCGTCTTCGCTTATGGGTGATTTAAGCCAGAGTTTTATCAAATGTATTACATTCTTGTCGCTGATACGCATCCCAATAAGTTTTAGCAACTTGTTATGGGGTATGGTGTCAAAGTAGGCACTCAGGTCGGCATCGAAGACTTCGAGATTTCCCTCTTTCAGGATTTCCTTTATCTTTGTTACCGCATCATGGGCTGACCGCTTCGGACGGAATCCATAGGATGAATCCTCGAAATCCGCTTCAAATATCGGCTCAATCACCATTTTGCAAGCCATTTGTA
>VFJS01000064.1 GCA_009885955.1 Spirochaetia bacterium
CCGCACGTACGGTTTGACGAGGGGGCCCGGTGAAACTCATTATTGGGGGGATCCGGGTTCTACTCTACCGACAGGATGGCTCAATAAAGCTTGCCATTAGCTCATCCTTGAGCGTCATATTTCATTCCTCATATAAAAGAGAACAGAAAATCAATGACTTCATGATGAGATTTTAAGTTTCTAAATTAGCAATAAAAAGTTGACATTAATTAAATGGTTCTTACTGTTAAAGTATATAGAAGATGTATGTCTTTTCAATTTTTAGGGAGGTGCAAATTTTAAGGCAGAGTGCATAAATCTTTTCATTTGTCATACGTTTGGTGTTTATAAACTGCTCTATGTCTATTTAATAGGAAATAGTTTATGGTTTTTATCGATTTCCGGAATCCCCTTTTATCATTTATTTGCTGAGTTTCCTATATAGTTATAGTAAATCTCCATCTACTTCCCTTCCAACACGTAGAACCCGTACTGGGCAAAGAGGTTTGGGAAAAATTTGATGATCTTCGACCTTCCGCCGCTGGATATGGTGAAATGGAAGGTATCGCATATCTCATAGCTGTTTTTCAGGCAGAAATCATTGAAGTTGTTAATGGACAGTTTATGGATGTCCGGAGATTCGTACCATTCGTAGGGGAACAGCGGGTTTACCGGCATCATCCCCTTCCATAAAAGTTCCATCCTTAATAATATATATCCGAAGTTGGGAAAGCTGACAATGATTTTACCGCCGATGCGGATAATCTCCCTCAGCACGTACTGGGGCTTTTTCGTGTTCTGTATGGTCTGGTTTAATATTACGAAATCAAAGGATTTGTCCCGGTAATCGGAGAGTCCTTCATCGATATCCCCCTGGTAGCAGTAGAGCCCCTTCTCAACGCATTTGCTTACTCCCTCTTCCGAGATTTCAACACCGGCGCCCTTCACCCCCTTGGTCTTCTGGAGATCACTGAGGAGTGTCCCGTCGCCGCATCCCAGGTCAAGTACCCTGGAACCTTCAGCTACCAGTGACATGACAAGGTCATATCCTATATTGGCATGTTTTTTTATCATATCTAATTTTTCTCAAATTCGCTTTTCAGGAAGTTGGATATGTATCTCTGGAGTACCTTGTGATCCAGGAGAAAGGTGTCATGGCCCGATTCCGTTTCTATGTCGGCATAAATGACATTCTTGCCGTTACTGCGGAGCGCCTTCAATATCTCCTTTGACATGGCGCTGGGGTAGAGCCAGTCCGTAGTGAAACTGATGAACAGGAAATTAGCCTGTACATGTTCAAAGGCATTTATGAGGGTGCCGTAGTCCTTTTCAAGGTCATAGAAGTCAATGGCCCGGGTGATATAGAGATAGGAATTTGCATCGAACCGGTTGACGAATTTTGCCCCCTGGTAATGGAGGTACGATTCGATCATGAATTCAGTCCTGAAATCGGCCTCGGTATATTTCGGATTCTGGAATTTTCTTCCGAACCGCTCATGCAGGTGCCGCTCGCTGAGGTAGGTTATGTGCCCTATCATCCTTGCCACTGAAAGGCCCGAATCCGGGGGCCATGATCCGTAATAGTTCCCTGATTTCCAGTTGGGGTCGTTGATAATGGACTGCCTCCCGACTTCATTAAAGGCTATCCCCTGGGCCGATATCCTTGCTGATGTGGCAATTGGTATTGCTGATTTTACCATTTCAGGATACAGGATGGTCCAGCTCAGTGCCTGCATTCCCCCCATAGATCCCCCGGCAACGGAAAGGAGCCGTTCTATTCCAAGATGCCTTATGAGGTGATACTGCGCATTCACCATGTCATTCACAGTTATTACGGGAAAATCCAGGGCATAGGGTTTTTCCGTGGCTGGATTAATAGAGCAGGGCCCGGTAGATCCCGTGCACCCGCCTATAATATTTGAGCATATGACAAAATATTTTTCCGTGTCAAAGGGCTTGCCGGGCCCGATATAGAGGTCCCACCATCCCGGGTTGTTTTCTTCAGTTGAGTGGTATCCCGCTGCGTGGGCGCTGCCCGAAAGGGCATGGAGGATGAGAATGGCATTGTCTTTTTTTTCATTCAGGGTGCCGTAGGTCTCATAGGCCAGTGTTATGGGGCCCAGTTTTTTTCCGCTGATGAGAATGAGTTCCCCGGGCGGATCGCCAAAGGTAAAATATTGTGTCTCTACGATTCCCACGGAATTTTTGTATTTATCATTATCATTCATATTGAAATGTTAACCAAAAAAAACCGCCATCATTGAGACTGCGGTTGCCGTGGCTTCCAGGGGCCAGATCCCTCAGCCACTCTTGATAAGATGTGAAATTATAAAAATTTTTCTATTCAATCAGATGTAACAAAGCCCTGATTGTGTCAATAAAAAATTAAATGTCAGCTGAATTTAAAGGGAATTTATGTTGACATATTTTCCCTTTGTTACAGAGACTGATTTAAGGAATGAGACAATTCACTGTAGTTATCATTAAAATCTGCCGGAAAATATAATTATTTTAAGGAAATCATCTTATGAGCCTTACAAATTCCTTCAATCTCCCTGCAACTGACATTACAAGAGAATTTTATTTTAATGTGGGCGGCGTTAATGGATTCATGAGGTGGGGGATTTATATTTTCATGCTTATCGCCTTTTCCTATCTGGGCCTCACAATATACAAAAGAGTTAAATTGTGGAAGCTCGGGAAGAAGGAATTGAGAAGTGACCGCCCCTTTCATCGGGTGCTGGCGGTAATCAAATATATTTTTCTCCAAAAAAAGATACTTAAAGAGGGATATCCCGGAATAATGCATGCCGGGCTTTTTTTTGGTTTTATCGGACTGTTTGCAGTAACCATGGTCATTGTTGTGCAGGAGGATGTGACCGGCCTCTTTTTCAATTACCATTTCATCCATGGGAATTTTTACCTTTTATGGTCCCTGGCCGGCGATATATTCGGTGTCATTGTTTTAATCGGCATTTTAATGGCCGTTAACAGGCGTTATATTTTAAAGCCATCCAGGCTTGACACAAAGCCTTCCGATACCCTTGCCATTCTTCTCATCCTGTTTATCGTTGTCACCGGTTTTTTCAATGAGGCCATGAGGATCGCCATGACCGGCTTTCCCGATTTTGAGATATATTCCCCTGTGGGCTACATGCTGGCAAAACCCTTTTCCATTCTCGGCGCCAGTTCGCTTCAAAGCATCCATTATGTGAACTGGTGGCTCCACATGATTTCGGCGTTTACCTTTATCGGCCTTATCGCCTCGGATAAGCTCGGGCATATCGTGATATCATCCTTGAATATATATTTCATGAACCTGGAAAATGAAAGTACCGATACAAAGTATGCCATTCCCCTAATCAAGCCCGACGATTTTGAAGCCTGTGAGACATGGGGGGTTTCCCGGGTGGAAGAATTCACCTGGAAACAGCTGATGGACAGTGACGCCTGCACAAGGTGCGGCCGCTGCCAGGATGCATGCCCGGCCCACCTCACGGAAAAACCCCTTTCACCGAAAAAGATTATACAAGATATTAAGGATAACATGGACGACAGGCTCCCCGGGCTTCTCGGCCGGGAAAAGGCAGCCTGCGATACCGACTCAAAACCGCTGACCGATGGATATATCAAACCCGAAGAATACTGGTCATGCACCAATTGCGCCGCATGCATGGAAGCCTGTCCGGTGAATATCGAACACGTTCCTAAAATTGTGGATATGCGCAGGTATACGGTTCTCATGAAGTCGGAACAGCCCGATGAGCTGACGAACAGCTTCGTTAATCTTGAAAGAAACAGCAACCCCTATGGATTCGGATATTCAACACGGGGAGACTGGCTCCCCCCGGATATGGGTATAAAAACTATTTGTGAAGATCAGAATGTAGATTATTGTTATTATGTCGGATGCGCCGGATCCTTTGACAAACGGAATCAGAAGGTGGCCCTGGCTTTTCTGAATATTATGAAAAAGGCGGGATACCGTATTGGTATCCTTGGAGCCGAAGAGGCATGCTGCGGCGATTCAGCTATGAGAACAGGCAATGAATACCTGTTCCAGGCCCTCATGTCCCAGAACCTTGAGGCATTTAAGAAATACGGCATTAAGAAAATTGTTACCACATGCCCCCATGGATATAATATATTTAAAAAGGAATATAAAAAATACTCAAAAGTCGGCCTCGACTGCTCAGGTAAGCCTTTTGACCATGATTTTGAGGTTTATCACCACACAGAGCTCATCCATAAAGTAATTATGGATGGGAAAATCAAGCTCACAGGCAGGGCTGATGAAAAAATTACCTACCATGACTCATGTTTTCTCGGGAGATACAACGGGATATACGATTTCCCCAGGGAAATAATTGAGGCCCTTCCCGGGGTCAGGCTTGAGGAGATGAGCAGGAATCATGACACGAGCTTCTGCTGCGGCGCAGGGGGCGGCAGGATGTTTATAGAAGAGCACGATGGCACCAGGATAAATCAGTTCAGGACAAGGGATGCCCATGCCACCGGCGCAACCAAAATATGCACCGCATGCCCCTTCTGCATGACCATGCTCAGTGACGGGACCGTGGAACTTGGCCTGACAAACCTTGAAACCCTGGATATTGCTGAACTCGTCTGCAATTTCATGGAAAAATAATGGAACAGCGCCTAATCTAAAATTTGTTGACAATAAAATAATATTTTTTATTTATGGGATTGAAAAACTGTAATTATCAGCAATTTTGCGGTTTGAATAGCAGATATAAGGTATCCACCCTGGAAGGTATAAATTATCTGTTAATAAAAATTTTTTCTTCCTTGATTTTACTGAGCTTTTTTTATTATTCAGGAAGAAAAATACATGGTATGGTATCATAAATAGATACTTACATATATAACATAAACAATTTTTTAAGGAGGTTACACTTTGAAACTTTTAAAGAGAATATTTTTTTCCGGATTATTCTTTATTCAATCTGCATTTGTATTCGCAAGTGAAGCTGATCTTGCAATACCTGATTTGCATGTGGGAAAATTTAACAACTTCGGCGGACTGTCTGGATGGAGCATTCTGTTATATGGTTCCTTTGTTATATGCGGTACGCTGGGAATCAGCCTTTGGCTGCGTCATCAGGTAAAAGCGATGCGCGCTCACGAATCCATGCTGAAGATTGCTGAAATTATTTTTCAGACATGCCGGACATATCTGCTGCAGCAGGGTAAATTTCTTCTCATGCTCTTTGCTTTTGTTTCAGCGGCAATAGCCTTTTATTTCTATTTTTCAGCTAAACCCGAAACATCTTTTCTGACAACAACGGGCACACTCATCATGGTATTGCTTTTTTCTGTTGTTGGTATGGCAGGGTCATACGCAGTTGCATGGTATGGTATCCGGGTAAACACATACGCAAACGCGCGCACTGCTTTCGCGTCGCTTTCAGGCGAGCCCTGGGACGTGGTGAATATCCCTCTCCGCGCCGGGATGAGCGTAGGCCTTTACCTCATATCCCTTGAGCTGGTAATGATGGTAATTATCCTTCTTTTTGTTGACAGGGATATCGTAGGGGTTTGCTTCCTCGGCTTTGCCATTGGTGAATCGCTGGGCGCTTCGGCATTAAGGATTGCCGGCGGTATCTTCACAAAGATTGCCGATATCGGATCCGACCTCATGAAGATTGTCTTTAAAATCAAGGAAGACGATCCACGCAACCCCGGCGTTATTGCCGACTGTACCGGGGACAATGCCGGTGACAGCGTAGGGCCAACTGCAGACGGTTTTGAAACATACGGCGTAACCGGTGTTGCTCTCATCTCCTTTATCACCCTTGCCATCCCGAGCGTGGAAATCCAGGCAAAATTGATTGTATGGATTTTCGCAATGCGTTTTCTCATGGACTTCTGTTCAGGAGGCGCATATTTCATCAATAATGCAATTTCAGCGGCCAAATATAAAGGCAAAAAACATTTTGATTTTGAAGAGCCTTTAATGAGACTCATCTGGATCGCAGCCATTCTCTGTATCAGCACATCATTTTTTATGAGCTATATGCTGATTGGCGACATTGGCGATATAATGAAAAATCCATTGCTCAACGTACTCTGGTGGCAGCTGGCGCTGATTATCAGCTGTGGAACACTTGCAGCGGTTCTCATCCCTGAATTCACCAAGATATTCACAAGCGCGAAATCAAAACATGTAAACGAAATAGTTACTGCATCCAAGGAAGGGGGAGCATCACTGACCATCCTTTCAGGTCTCGTAGCCGGAAACTTCAGCGCATACTGGATCGGCATGCTGATTGTCGGCCTCATGACCGGCGCCTATTTTGTGAGCCTTAACGCGCTTTCAATAGTTATTCCCGGATATGCTTCCATTTTCGCCTTCGGACTTGTGGCCTTCGGTTTCCTCTGTATGGGGCCTGTTAACATTGCCGTGGACAGCTATGGCCCTGTAACTGACAATGCCCAGTCGATCTTTGAACTGTCACAGATTGAAAACATTAAAGGAATTAAAGAAGAAATTAAAAAGGATTTCGGATTTGTGCCCGATTTTGAAATGGGCAAGAAATATCTGGAAGAAAACGACGGCGCAGGAAACACCTTTAAAGCTACTGCAAAACCCGTTCTTATCGGAACCGCGGTGGTTGGCGCAACAACAATGATTTTTGCAATCATATTGCTCCTTAAAAAGGTCGGGCTCCTCCAGCTGTCACTGACGGACGCGCCGGTTATCCTTGGATTCATCTCCGGTGGCTCTGTAATCTACTGGTTCACCGGGGCTTCAATGCAGGCAGTAACCACGGGCGCTTACCGTGCAGTTGAGTTCATTAAAAAGAATCTTGACCTCACTAAAACTGAAGCCGATATAGAAGATTCCAAAACCGTTGTAAAAATATGCACACAGTATGCCCAGACAGGGATGTGGAATATTTTTATCGCTCTTATGGCCACTACCCTGGCTTTCGCCTTTTTTGATCCCAACTTCTTCGTGGCATATCTTATCTCCATTGCATGTTTCGGCCTTTTTCAGGCAATATACATGGCCAATGCCGGTGGAGCATGGGACAATGCAAAAAAAGTAGTTGAGATTCACCCTGATAAACTTAAAGGTACTCCGCTTCACGATGCAACAGTTATCGGTGATACTGTGGGTGACCCGTTCAAGGATACATCATCAGTTTCCATGAACCCGATTATCAAGTTCTCAACTCTTTTCGGACTTCTGGCAACAGAGATCGCAATTGAGATGAACCCGATAGCCCATGCGGTAAACAAAGTCACAGAGGCAAACAAGAATTTGAGCGCTGATGCGCTTAAGCCTTTGGTTCAGGCCGCTATAGAAATGGCAAGGAAAGAGACGAATTACGCAATGTTTGTCGGAATTCCATTCCTGATAATTGCAATGATCTTTGTATGGCGCTCATTTTATAAAATGAGTATCCGCCAGGAAGGATAAGACATTAATTATTATTCTTTCGCAGCATTATTAAAAGAACAAGGGGCTTAAGCCCCTTGTTCTTTTTTATCATGTCATGCATAGACCGGGGAAAGCGCATGAAATCTATCGCACCACTATATTCATAATGATAGACAAAAAAAATATTTAAATAATAGCTGCAATGGCCTCTATTAATTTACTTTCAACAGCTCCTTTATCGCCTGTTTAAATGATTCCCTGGGCATTGCCCCCGCCTGCATCTGGGGTTTTTCGTCCTTTGGAATGAAGAGGATGCTGGGTATGCTTTTTATGCCGAAGGCCATGGCAAGTTCCTGCTCCTGTTCCGTATTTACTTTATATATATCAACCTTACCGATGTATTCTTTTGAAAGCTCTTCAAGAACCGGGGCAACTATTTTGCATGGACCGCACCAGTCTGCATAAAAATCAATGATCGCCGGCAGGGTTCCCTCGAATTTCCATTCCTTGTTGATATCATAATTAAATATTTTTTTCTTAAAAGCTGAAGTTGTAAGATGTTCCATGTTTGTATCCTCACTGATTCTATGAAAATTTAAATATATTTAGTATTTTAGATATTACTTAAATATACTGAATAATAATTTAATCGTCAACTTATTTTAATTAATTTAATGAGATTTTTTCTAATTATATATACTATTCAATTGTATAGTATATATGTATCTATGTTCTGAAAACAATATTAAACCAGATTACATCCCCGGTCTTGAAAGATGGAGTAATTACAAGACCATCTGGACATTGTTTTAATTGTCCCTTTCACCTGCAAATCAAGGCTCTGCTTATCCTGCTACAGAAAAAAATTGTTTAGCTGGTCATTAAACCTTTCTCACATAATGAATACGAGCCTCAAACATACCCATGTAACATTCACAATCCCGGGAACAATTTCCAATATACTTTTTAACAGGAAATTTGAACCAG
>VFJS01000019.1 GCA_009885955.1 Spirochaetia bacterium
TTACATCCCAAGGCTGTTTGACACCTAAAATACTTTTATACAATTCTATATCATTCATAATAACAAATATACTCTAATTTTTACCCATTGTAAAGCCTGAAGCCCCTAACTTATTTAATAGAGCAATAAACCAAAAATATGTAAAATCAGCATCATACTTGCATAACTTGTTTTCAATATTTCAATCCTGTATGAGAAAAGGCCATTGTTAAAATTAATTCCTTATCTATCCAAAACAAATCATGAAATCAATGGGTGATTTTTTTTACTGTTCTTTAAAGTTTTAGCTATCAACTATTATTGTTTGCTGCCCTAATCATCCCAACTTCTCTAACATCAGAATAAAATTATTGAAAAACCAAAAAAAAAATTCACCCCTTTTCCCCGTGAATCGTATTTATATCAATGAGCTTCAATATTAAAACAGCTGCTGAAAAAGTGAGAAACATTCTCATCATCTGAAGCGCTTTTCATAATATTCGAGGCGTCAGATTAAGAAATTCAATAATAAGGAGTTTAACATGCAGAATTTTGCAAACGCGACAATTGAAGGATTTGTAACGCACAGCCCCACGGTAAAACAGACTAAAACAGGTAAATCGGTCTGCACCTTCTCCATTGCAATCAATCACTTCAATAAAGCTGATTCTGAACCCAGCGTGTCCTATGTGGATGTGGAAACATGGGAAAACCTGGCAAAGATCTGTTCAGGAAACATCATCAAGGGCAAAAGGGTTATGGTCATCGGCGCCCTGAGGCAGGACAGATGGGAGGGAAAGGACGGGAAAACTCAATCAAAGATAAAAATAATCGGGAATGAAGTGAGGTTTCTTGAAAATTTCAAAAGTCAGAAGGATGAAAAAAAGTATGATGAGGATCTGAATTCCGTCCAGGCTGTGTAAGCCGGACGAATGTTGCATGTTCAGCAGCCTGCTGTTTTTCAGCAGGCTGCTAAACAGGAAAATTGTACAATGGCCTTACTTCATCTTTAATTTTTCCGCTTGTAACCGAGTCCAGAAATTCATTGCCAAGCCCAGCGGCCTGTTGAAAAATAAATTTCCAATATTGAATCCTCTCATCATTTTTTCCTCTGAATCTTTTAAAGTCATCCCTGTCCGGAATCCTTTGAAGCGGGAGGCCGCTGATAAATTTCCCCGACGGCGCGACTATCAGAATATTTTTCAGGTTATCCCTGTCCCCTTTTCTCCATGGGAGGTATTTGTCAAACCAGCCTGGAATTATTCCATTTGAGTAATGGGGGAAAAGAACAATGTCCCCTGGCCCGCACCCGTATGGGATGTCCATGTGATAGTATATCATTCCTCCATCCCTGTAGATTCCAAAAGGCGCACCGGAAATATCGGCCACGCCATTCATGACAAGGGGGATTGACCCGGAAGAAAGAAGGGCTGTTTTCAGGTTTTCAGCGGTTAAATGTATATTCTCAGAAGGGAAAACCCTGTCGGTGAAAATATGCCTCTCATTTCTGGAATCAGAAAAAATTACACTCTGAAACTGATAATTCAACAGGCTTCTGTCAATGATGTTAACAGCAGCGGCGAATGAGAGGCCGGCCCTCTGCGTTAACCGGCCCTCCGACGAGGAAGGCCACCTGCAGCGGACCGTGAGGACGTTCAGCCTTATAAACGGGTGCTTTAATATTTCATCCTCCCTGCCGGCGGGAATAAATTGATCGATAATATTTCTGCTGACATGTGTGACCTCGCCAGGTGTTGCTCTTTTCCCATAGGTCTGGCCCGTATATGCATCTTCCATCCTGTCAATCGCAGCAGCAGGTTTTTTCATTGCCAGCGCGGCAAACCTCCATGAACCGATGGATGAGCCGATAAGCTGGAGAGGTTCCTTCCTTCCCCTGAACAATTCCGTAATTATTGCCCTGTCAAGGCCGCCCAGGACAAGCCATTTAGGCCCGCCTGCTGCGCCGGCCATTATTTTTATCCTCTCCTGGTTCAGGCCTTCATCTTTTATGATTCTATAGGCATGTTCACCGGCCAGTATTACCAGATTATCCGGCATTTAGGATCTCACCATTCCATAGAAAGAGTCATCGAATTCCGGTTTATCTTTATATCTATTCAGATAAAAGCCCCCGAGTTTTTCAAAATTCATAATAATGTCAGGATTGACCTCTATCCCCGACTTCTGCAGCGCCTTTACACACTCACCGGGATCCGGCGGACACCCTTTAACTGGAATCATCTCATTGATGACCGGATTATCCTTATGCTTCTTGTACATGCATTGCCCTAATAGAATTGTTTTATTTCTCCCTGCCGACGGTTCCATGATTTTACCTGAGAGGATTTCCACATTATCAAAGGGTGTCCCTTTCCAGGCCTTTGCTATGGCAGTCAGTACGGCACCGGTGAGAAATGAACAGTAGGTACACAGGGTATTGTCATATTTTCTATAGGATAAACCGGCGATGCCTGATTTTGCCATTGCAGCCGGCAGCGTCCCTTCATCGTTATACGGGAATTCGTATCTATGGTGATGCCTCACATCCTCAAGCTTTTCACCATGAATTTCAATATCTGAAAAATCCATGTTACGGCCGGTATGCTGTGCCCGGAGCCTGATGTGACCTACATCTCCAGGTTCATAGCCAAGAACCCCGGCGCCAATCATATCTGCAGTGAGAAGGTCGGCTGAAGCAATGAGGATATTGCTCCTCCTGGCCCTCCCGTCGATTACCGGGCCCCATTCAAGTGTGTAAATGCCGTCAATAATTGTTATCATGTCAGGAAAAAAATCGGGAAGCCTGGACACCATGTAGTCCAGGTCATGAACCACGTCATGATTATGGCATATTTTCCGGGAACCGATATCCAGCATCCCTTTAAGATTTTTTATGCCCAGGCTCACCTTTGTCTGCGCATGTGTTTTAAGAACCGGGATATTGATTACATGGTCGCAGTCAAGAATGTCGGAATTAATATTAAGGGAAATCCCGTTATCGAGCTTGAACTTTTTGAAAGGGCGCTCGAATACATTGATTACCTCTATCCCGTATTTTTTTTTAAAGAGTTCATAACCCATCGATCGATAGGCATGTTCAGGGATTTCCCGATCCCCGGGTTTAAATGTTGTAATCCCCTCCCCCAGGGTAATATCACCTATTCCCATCTCCTTCAAATATATGATGGTATCTTCAATTATCCTGGATGTTGTTATTACTCCGTACTTGGGAAAATCAGTTTTATTTGTCCAGAAAACAATATTTGGTTTAATAAACACCCTGCTGCCGGGCTTCAGATGTTCAAAAGAGCCTGATAATTCAACGACATTCCTTAATGAATTGCTGCCGGATTCATACCTGACAATTGCCGCCTTATATTTCTCCATATTCATTCCTTTTTAAGCTTAGTATTTATTAATTTTGATCCCGGGCGCCTCATAATATCAAAAATCCAGATTCCCCGGATAATTGCGCATGTATGGTACCGCCTGTTTTAATAATAGGAGATTCCCTTATCTTTGTCAAATACAATATACCTCAAAATTTTGCTTGATAAAAAACTGAAATTATTCAAGATTCACAAATTAGATACCTATGCTAAAATCACCCATAGAATGAAGGGGCCCTATGAAAAACTTATTGAGACCGGATACCTATGCGCATAACACCCTTGAAAGATATACAGGCTCAAACTGCGAGGATTTCGGATCAAATATTCTGCTTGTCAACTTTAGCAGGTATATGGATCATTTTTCCAGGATAACCGGCGCGAAAATAATCTCGGGATACTGGGCTGCTGCCCATGATAAAGCAAATGACATTTCCATCATCAATTTCGGCGTCGGATCGCCGTCTGCAGGGATTGCAGCGCACTGCCTCTCATTCCTTGACCAGGTTGAGTCTGTTCTTATGCTCGGAATGTGCGGAGGAATCGATGAACAGCTGAAAATCGGCGACCTGCTGGTGCCAACTGCAAGCGTAAGGGATGAAGGTACAAGCAAGCACTACCTGCAGCCCAATGTACCGGCTCAGCCGAGTTTCTGGATCAACAGGATCTGTGAAAAAGTAATCAAGGATGATTTAAAAAAAACTGCAGTTTCAGGAATAATGATGACAACAGATTACCGGATGTGGGAATTTGATAATGAATTCATAAACTATGTCCTTAAACACAGGATCCTGGCCATTGATATGGAAATTGCGACACTCTTTTCAGTTGCCTACGCCCTGAACCTCCCCATCGGGTCAATAATGCTGGTTTCAGATATGCCGCTGAAAAAAGGGGGAATTAAAAGCAAGGAGAGTTCGGATGCAATTTTCAAGGAATACCTGGAATTCCATTTTGAAGCCGGTTTAAAATCAATTCATGAAATCAAAATTCATAATTCAATCGGAAAATCATGCAGGCTGAAAAATGAATGGTAGGCCTGATATCAGATATCATGAAAGAGGCTCAGATCCATTGTCACAAATCCATCGGCTCCGGCTTCCTTAAGCCTGTTGAATTTTTTTTTATCATTAACATCAAGGAAATATACTTTTAATCCATGCTTCCTGGCAGCGTTTATCAATCCCGAACTTCCGAAATAGGACATTCCGAGAACCTCGTGAATCAGGAGTACATCGCCTGAAAACCTCCTTTTGAAAAAAAGGAGCCCGGTCCTGAAAAGTGCATAAAAAGTAATGATTTCCGGCATAGAAAGGGCTGTTGCCAAAGGGGGGATTTTTTTTCTTAACCGATTGATCATGCTGAAATTATTGGATGATGCCAGGACTCTATCCTCAGAACCGGTCTTTAATATAACATCTGCTATTGCCTCTGACAGGCCCCTGTCATTGCCGATAATATTGATGTTGAATCTCTGATCAGGAAATGCAGCCAGAAAGTCATCAAGTGTCTGAAATCTGATACCCTTTCCCCTGAAAGAATATTCATCATTAATTTTAAAATGATACGCGGCATCGAGCCCCATTAATTCGTCATAGGTGCTGCTTGAAATCTCCCCTTTCCCATTTGAAACATTTTCAAGCCTGGCCCCATCGGCCGCTATTAACCGTTTATCAGATGTAAGGTGGATATCCAGGGAAAGGACATCGGCCCCATCGCTGATAGATTTTTCACAGGATATTATTGAATGCGGGGGGGTTGCGCCGCCCGGCCCCTGATAGGCAAATATAATTGGTTCAGGCTGAAAAAATTTTTTCATATATACCGGTTCAGGGTAAATTATTTTAAATATTCAGTAATTATCAATAAAAATTCTACATAAAAAGTATAAATTCCAGGAATAATTTGCCTGATTATTGAAATTTTATTATCAAAAAATAAAATTATATTGATTTTATATTAAATACAAATTATTATTTCCCTAAATATCTAATTTTCAGAAGGAAATATAAATAGTTTTAACAATATCCACTTTAATACATACTCAATCTAAATAATGACAAGGATAATAATATGGCTAAGGCATTATCACTTTTAAAAGCATATCAATCAGGAACTATTCCCCCGGATGGCGGATTCATCATAACAGGCTTTTTCGCTGACAATACAAATTATGCCATCTATGAGGTTACCGCGTACCAGAATGTAAAGGATATATACCAGGTCCCGGAAGGTCTGATTTTTAAAACTGATGGAAACAGGACCCATATGCTGGTTGAACCGCCAAGCTATTCCCAGAAACATATAGAGCCCGTGAACAGGAATACCGGGCAAACCATACCTTACCGGTTCAATGAGCTGCAGATTGCCAAAATGAAAAACCAGACCACCGTCATGATTCCGATGGAACCCATCATGCTCTTTGCATCCTTTACCATACTGAAAAGCATGGGGGAATCATTCTCCTTTGTTTTTTATCCGACCCCTGATGTATATATGGCAATAAAAAAATTCTTATCAGACAGCCTTTACAATGACTGCAGGTTCGGCAAAACCGAGGCAGCTGAAAGCACAGCCACTATTCTGGCCACTATCAAAAAATTTTCCATCTGGGGCGCATGAAATTTTCAGCAGATCAGTTCAACCGGAAAAAAATTATTTTAACAAAATCGAAAATGTATGCATGAGAGAGGCATACTCTATCTTTAATGGAAAAATCACATGGAGCATTTTTTCCAGTGGGATTATCTCTCAATTAAGGAACAAACGGGATACTCATGGCAGCTGACGGCACCGCGAATAATAAAAAAAATCTATTCAATACCTTCATTAAAAGAATAAAGAATTTCGCCAGCAGGGGAAGCGATATCTGCAATAATGACGAATATGAAAGCCTGGATACGCAGAGCAGGGATATGATCAGGGGTATTTTTGAACTCTCAGGCCTCAATGCCAGGGATATCATGATTCCAAGGGTTGACACCATCGCCATCGATTCCCGGATTCCTTTCAAATCTCTTGTAAATATCATCAGGGATGCAGGTCATTCACGGCTGCCGGTTTTTGAAAATACAATCGATAATATCATAGGCATACTTCATGTAAAGGACCTTATCAGCCTGCTCATCGATAAGCCTAAAAAAAAATACCTGCTGAAAAAAATTCTCCGTGATACTTTCTTTGTCCCTGAGACGATGCCGCTTAAGGAACTGCTCTATGAGTTCCAAAAAAGAAAACTTCATCTTGCCGTGGTTGTGGATGAATACGGAGGCGTGGCAGGCATCGTAACTCTTGAAGATATTCTTGAGGAGATTGTCGGTGAAATAAATGATGAACACGATGCCGATGAGATTCCTGAACTTACGAAGAAAAGCAAATATGTCTATGAACTTGACCCGAGAATGACAATTTCAGACTTCAATGAGTACCTGGGGCAGGACCTGCCCAGGGAGGATTTTGATACCATCGGCGGATTTATACTGAATGTTTTCGGGAAAATCCCTAAAAAAAATGAGATAGTCAAATATAACAGCATCACCTTCAAGATAAAAGAAATAAAGGGGACTATCATCAGCAGGATTATCGTTTCAATCCCCAGGCAAAAATAGACTCATTATGGAGCTTCATAAAACCTCTGGAATCATCCTGTCAACCCTGAATACCGGAGAATCGGACGTCCTTTGCAGCATACTCACCAGGGACCATGGCAAAAAAAAATTTACCTTTAAAGGGCTGAAAAAAAGCAGAAACAGGCCTAAATCTGCTGCTGACCCCGGGACTCTCCTGAATATGGTTTACTACTTTCATGAAGGGAGGGAGGTGAGCACAATAAATGATTTCTCCGTAGACGAACATTTCCCCGGGATACGGGAGAGCCTGGACAGGATATACGGGCTCTATTACCTCCTTGAAGTTGTTGATAAGACCACGGGCTATGGTGATATAAACATACGGCTATTCAACCTTCTCAGGGCAGGTATAGGGGAGACTGCGGTTAAGGGGGCCGGAATTCTCCTGCCGGTATTCTTTACTATTCATCTTCTCAGGATTCATGGTATCTTACAGGAACAGGGGTCATGCAGGGTCTGCGACAGCACTTCTTTCAGCAGATTTTCCCTGAACATTTCCGACCTGGCCATGGTCTGCAGCGACTGCAGAACCGACAGCAGCTATCTGGAAACCGAATCATGGGAATTCCTCAATGAATCGATCAGAAAAAAATTTTCAGCTATCGACCAGGCAAAATACAGTGAAAAATGTCTTGAAGACCTTCAGAAGCGGCTGATCCTGTTTATCGAAAATTATTTCTCCATTGAACTTAAGAGCGCACATTGCATACAGTCCTTCACCGGTTGAAAAAATCCGGGCTGTATTCCTTCAATTTTCTTTTCAGGGCCTTCCCGTTTCCCACATGCCGGTCAAGTTCCATCCAGAAACCCCTTCCATGATTTTTAATTTTTGTGTGGACCAGTTCATGCAGTATGACATAATCCATGAGATCCCCGGGGAGATATGCCAGGGAAATATTCAGATTAATATTGTTTTTCGATGAGCAGCTCCCCCACCTGGTCTTCTGCTTTCTGATGAAAACCCGGTTGAATGGCAACTCATGGGCCCCGGATAATTCCGTCAGCCTGGAGATGACCTTTTCCCTTGCCTTTCCAGGGCTTAACCCAAGTTCCATGCCTACGGAAGAATTCTTCTGCCTTGCCTTCATGGCCCTGAGCCTGTCAAGCTGCTTATGAATCCAGCCGGATTTAGATTCCGCAAATTCAACAGCCTTTCCGGCGGAGATTCCCCCGGGCATGGAAACAATAACCCTGCCCTCCGATTTGACTGTTATGATCATGCTCTTTGCCCTGATGCTTCTCCTGAATTCGATTCTGCTGCCTGATATTTCAGAAAAAAAATGGTCCTCCATGGCATTTCCTTAATCCTGACTTTTATTTATCTATGAAGCCGCCCCTGAATCGACATTCCGATTTATAAACCGGGGCTGCAATAAAAAAATGTAATGCTTTACAAATAATTAATTTATTGAAAATATAGTACCAATAATTTAAGGTGTCGGCTGGCAGGCATTGATGCAGGGACAGAAAAAAACTGTTCAAGGAAACAGTAATATGGAATCTATGGGAACAGGCTGGGGATTATATGATTGACCGTTATTCAAGAGAAGAAATGTCAGGCATCTGGAAACTTGAGAATAAATTCAGGATCTGGCTTGATATTGAAATTGCCGTGTGCGAGGCCTATGCTGAAACCGGTATAATCCCCGGGAAGGATTTACAGATAATTAAAAAAAATGCTGATTTTGAAGTAAAGAGAATACTTGACATTGAAAAAGAAGTCCACCATGATGTTATAGCCTTTTTAACTGCTGTTGCGGAAAAAGTAGGGCCCTCGAGCAGATATATTCATTTCGGCCTTACCTCGAGCGATATTGTGGATACAGCCTTTTCTATTCAGCTTAAGCAGTCCGGGATAATTCTCGCGAAAGGGATTGAAAAAGTTATTGAGTCATTCAGGATTCTTGCAGTAAAATACCGGGATACCCCATGTATGGGCCGTTCCCATGGCGTCCATGCCGAGCCCACAACATTCGGGATGAAAATGGCCCTGTATTATGAGGAGTTCCGTAGAAATCTGGAAAGAATACACAGAGGGATTGAGGTAATATCCTATGGAAAACTCTCCGGCGCCGTGGGGACATACAGCAACATATCCCCTGATATTGAAACAGCGGTATGCAAAAAACTGGGACTCAAACCGGATCCAATTTCAACACAGGTAATTCAACGCGACAGGCATGCTGATTTCATGTCTGTAATTGCCATAACAGCCGGAAGCCTGGATAAAATTGCCACGGAAATAAGGCATTTACAGCGGACTGAAGTGCGTGAGGCTGAAGAACCCTTTCAAAAGGGGCAGAAAGGCTCCTCTGCCATGCCGCATAAAAGAAACCCGATACTCTGTGAAAGGATAACAGGGCTCGCCAGGGTAATAAAGTCAAACATGATAACCGCGCTTGAGAACATGACGTTATGGCATGAAAGGGATATATCCCACTCATCAGCCGAGAGGGTCATATTCCCCGATTCAGTCATTGCCCTGGACTACCTCCTTGACAAGCTTGCATTCATTCTGGACAACCTCCATGTATATCCTGAAAATATGATGGACAATATACACAGAACCGGCGGCCTTTTCTATTCACAGGCGCTTATGCTGAAGCTTGTGGAAAAGGGGCTCTCCAGGGAAGAGTCGTATTCTCTTGTTCAGGGAATAGCCATGAGGGTATGGGAAAAGGAAGCAACCCTGATTGAGCTTGCCATGAGCTCCGGTGAAATTTCAGCCCGGATATCCCATGCCGAAATTAAAGAATTATTCAGGATGGAAACATACTTCAAAAATATCGGACGTATCTTTGAAAAACTGGGATTGTCCTGACCGGATATGACTAAACGTTTTTATATAGAGACCTATGGCTGCCAGATGAATAAAAATGACTCTGAAGTCATGATTATGTCAATGGAAAGGGAGGGGTTCGTCCATACGGAGAATCTTGATGATTCTGACATAGCCATATATAACACCTGTTCGGTAAGAAGCCATGCTGAAACGCGGGTACTGGCCAGGATGAGATTAGGAAAGAAAAGGGTGCGCGGGAAAAAGGGGATACTCGCGGTAACAGGCTGCATGGCACAGAGGATGGGGAGCGATCTTGTAAAAAAAGGGCTCGCGGACATTGCCGTTGGGCCCTATGAATCTCCGGATATCGGCGGTATCATCAGGCTCTTTCTTAACGGGAGGGGCAAGAATGTATTCACTTCACAGGAGGCCGCCAATTTTCATGACAGGATAATGGCTGAACCCGGCGGCTTCGGAGATGCTTCATGGCACCGGTGGGTCACCATAACACATGGCTGCGAAAACTTCTGTTCCTACTGCATAGTCCCGTATGTAAGGGGGAAGCTGATATCATTCAAATCAGATACCATCCTGTCCTACATCAAAACCCTTGCAGAGACCGGGACGAAGGAAATTACACTCCTGGGGCAGAATGTTAACCAGTACGGCACTGACTCCGGCGACATCCCCTTTCACCGTCTTCTTGAGAAAGCCGCAGCCGTCAGGGGGCTAATCAGAATCAACTTCATCACTTCTCATCCGAAAGACTTTTCCCCGGATATCATAAAAATTATCCGGGACAACGGGAACATCTCCAGGTCCATCCACCTCCCGCTCCAGAGCGGCTCTGACAGGATTTTAACATTGATGAACCGCAATTATGACATGTCCCGGTACATGGGTATCGTGGAATTGATACACAGGAATCTTGAAAGCTACTCCCTCACCACGGACATCATAACCGGGTTCCCGGGAGAGACGGCCGATGATTTTGATGATACCCTTGCATGTGTCAGGCGCATACGGTTTGATGATGCATTCATGTATTCCTATTCCCCCAGGGAGAACACCCCGGCAGCCGGCATACAGGAGGATCTCTCAGGCGTGGAAAAGCTACAAAGGCTGAACAGGCTGATAGCGATACAGAGGGGGATATCCAGGGAAAAGCTCCTGGAAAGGCTGAACATGCATGAGAGAATTATTGTTGAATGCATCAGCAAAAAATCCCGGCTCGAAGTAATGGGGAAGACATTTCTCAATCATCCAGTGGTAATCCCCGGCAATAAAGAGGATATTGGAAAAGATTTTATTGTTACAATAAAAAATCTGAAAGGGAATACCCTTCAGGGGATACGGCTTGACCGGTAAAACAGTATCCATCCTCCTTTCCGCTCTCCTGCTCCCTTCATTGGCAGCAGCCACTGATGAAATGCATTTGTATAAAGCCATAATCGATTGCTCCTCCGGCGCCGACACAGGGAGGCTTGAAGTATTATCGGACAAATTCATAAAGCAATTTCCGGAAAGCAGAAACATCCCGAAAGTAAAGATGGTCCTTGCCGAAAAAGAGTCCTCACCTTCAGCCGCAGTTCAGAAATTTTCTGCAATAATATATAACCATCCGGCCTTTGAGAAAAGTGATTTCGCCCTGTACCAGGCCTGCCAGATACAGTCACTGATGGCTGACTGGCAGGGACTCAGAAAAAATGCTATCCTGGGCATAAAGAATTACGGGAAAAGCCCCTACCATGAACATTTCAGGTTCTTTTACATCCAGTCAGGAACACAGCTGCAAAAATATGATGATGCAGCTGCGGAGTGCAGGGAAATACTGGCCAGCAATCACAGCAGCAGGACAATGGCACGGGCACTGTACCAGCTTGCGGTGATAACAAAACTTAAACAGGGCATTTCCAGGGAATATGTCAGCTCCCTCAGGGAATTGCTGCTCGGATTCAGGGATTCAGACATATACCCTTCAGCCCTCCTGCTCACAGGAAACTTTCATGAAAAAAAAAATAATTCCCGGGGTGCCTTGGCGGCCTATGATGAATTGATAAAAAAATTTCCCGCTTCCTTTGAAGCCATGCAGGCAAGAAAAAAAACCGCATCAATGGGCGATATCAGCCCGGGACCTGCAGTTTTTATTCCCGATGATGAAACAATAAATAAAACTGAAAATATCGAAATCCGGCCCGAGGAGGATCTGCCTGACGAGGGGGGTAATGAAGCTGTGCTCTATGCCGTGTCTGTGGGCCCCTTCCCTTCACTGAAAAACATGCAGGAAATCAAAAAGCTCATCAGCCCGGTTGGCGAAATTAGGTCACTGCAGCTGAGAACAGGACACATGCTCTATGTCGGCAGGGTCCAGGGGAGCGATGCGGCCCTGAACCTGAAAATCCGTCTTGCTGAAGAGTACGGCATAAACGGACGAATCGTCAGGATCAGGTCCGAAGAAAATAAAAAATATATCTACGGTGAATGATTATGGACTCAAAACTCACCCCCATGATGAAGCAGTATATGGATATAAAAAAAAAATACCATGACGAAATTCTCTTTTTTAGAATGGGCGATTTTTATGAAATGTTTTTTGATGATGCCCATGTCGCGTCAAAAATTCTTGATATAGCCCTCACTTCGCGCCAGAACAGCATACCGATGTGCGGACTTCCCTACCATGCGGCTGAGAGTTACATAGCCAGGCTGATCAAGGCCGGAAAAAATGTGGCAATATGCGAACAGCTCGAAACAGTTCCCTCTTCGGGGACCGTTGTAAAGAGGGAGGTTGTGAGGGTCATAACGCCCGGCACGGTAATTGAATCGAACCTCCTCCAGTCCGATGACAACAATTTTCTCGGTTCCGTGATCATTGATGACGGGGAGATTGGCCTTGCTTTCGTTGACATTTCCACTGGGGATTTTTTCATCTCATCAATAAAAAAATCCATGGAGCTTTTCAGCGGGGAAATTGTCAGGTACAACCCTTCGGAAATTGTATTCAGGGAGGGAAGAGGCCCTGAAGACGGTATATATCTGGAATATATTAAATCAAGGGACATCCCGGTTTACAAAATTAACGACTGGCTCTATGATGCTGATTACATGTCAGACCTTATCTGCAGCACCTTTGATATCATAAGCACCAAGGGCCTTGGAATTAATACCGGGCTTGAAATTGCGACGGCCGGTTCCATACTGCAGTACCTCAAAGACACCCAGAAGAAATCCTTTCATCATCTGAAATTTCCTGAAAAGATACAATCCACAGACAGGATGGTTCTCGATGAATCGACCCAGTCAAACCTGGAACTTATCTTTAATCTCAATGACAGGACAAAAAACAGGACACTCTTTTCAGTGCTCAACCTTACAAAAACCCCCATGGGAAGGAGGACACTGGAAAAAAATATCCTTCACCCTCTTCTTGACAGGGAAAAAATCGAAAAAAGGCTTGATATCGTCCAGTATTTTTACCAGTTCCATGAGCTGGCAGGCCGCGTATCAGGGCATCTCAAGGGTGTGTATGATACAGAGAGGATCCTCTCGAGGATCACAATGGGCAGGGTATTTGCAAGGGATTTCATCTCAATAATGAGCTCCGTAGAATCATCGATGAAAATAAAAGAGATGCTGGCTGGCCAGCCGGAAAACTCAGTGAGTGAACTTTCCAGGACAATGCCGGGTCTCACGGGCCTTGCCGAACGCATCAGGGCAACCATAGAGGATGAACCCGCGCATACTCCGGAACATGGCAGGGTAATACGCAAAGGATTCAACAGCGAACTGGATCGTCTCTACGGCATAAAGCTCGACGCGAAAACATGGATAATAAATTATCAGGAAGAGGAAAAAAAGAGGCTCAGGATTCCAACCCTGAAAATAAAATACAACAAAATCCTCGGGTATTATATTGAAATCAGCAAAGGCCAGGCATCCAAAACGCCGGAGCATTACATGACAAAACAGACACTTGTAAGCTCAGACCGGTTTACCACTGAAAAGCTCCAGGAATTTGAATCTGAAATTTTTACCGCATCCGACAGTATCATGGAAATAGAAAAGGAGGAACTGGAGAGGATTAAGAGTGACATCCTGATGCGGCAGAAAGAACTTCAGAAGATGTCTGTGATGGTTGGAGAAATTGATTTCTACCTGTCCCTGTCTCAATCTGCCGTTGAAAACAACTTCACCAGGCCTGGAATCAACGAAGATAACATAACAATAGTTAAAAACGGGAGGCACCCGGTTGTTGAAAAATACTTTACCCGGGAGGTATTCATACCCAATGACATAGTTTTCAACAACAGTGAAAATATCATAAAAATAATCACCGGCCCCAACATGTCCGGGAAATCAACCTATATACGGATGGCTGCCGTAATCCAGCTCATGGCGCAGATAGGTTCATTCATTCCCGCGCAGGAGGCGAACATATCCATCGCAGACAGGATATTCACCAGGATAGGCGCATCTGATAATATATCCAGGGGGGAATCCACATTCCTTGTTGAGATGAATGAAACGGCAAATATACTGAATAATGCCACTGAGAGGAGCCTGATCATCATGGACGAAGTCGGGAGAGGCACCAGCACCTATGACGGCCTCTCCATTGCCTGGGCCGTGGTTGAATATATATCCAGGTATATGAAATCAAAAACCCTGTTTGCCACACACTATCACGAACTGACTCAGCTCGGTGGAAAAGGAGGTATTTGCAATTATAACGTACTTGTCAAAGAGCATATCAATGGCGTCGACTTTCTCCATAAAATTGCAGAGGGCGGTGCGGATAAATCCTACGGAATCCATGTTGCCAGGCTTGCCGGCATACCGAAGCAGATCATTGCAAGGGCGCACAGGATCCTGGAAAAGCTTGAAAGCAAGTCACAGATCAAAAGGGATAAATATGATGGAAAAGAGGATGAAAGCTCAGAGCAGCTGGAAATTTTCAATGCAGCCAACCACCTTGTTGTTCAGGCAATAAAAAATATCGACACCGACAATCTTAAACCGATAGATGCCCTGAATGAGCTGCACCGGCTGAAATCCCTCATCCGGTGACACGGCTCTACAGTCATCTCTTGTTTACAATCAAATCAGCCAGGATGCCAATGCCCAGAACCTGGATCCCGCCAAGCGAAATAATTACAGAGACTGTTGAAACATTTCTGTAAAGAATTGCCTGTATCACCATAAGTGTAAAACCCGTGGCAAGGAGAATGATTGAAATGGGAAGAAAGACCTTCAGGGGATCAAAGAATATGGTTGTCCGGATAATCAGCCTGAAAAAATTCAGCGTGTCGTAGATTGGGCGGATTTTAGATTTCCCCTTTCTTTTCTTGTAGTCAATGGCAATATATTTTATCGGGCACCGCTCTGAAAACATCGCTATGGTAATTGTGGTGGTAAAGGAAAATCCATCGGGGAGAATATTCAGAAATTTATTCACTACATCCTTCTTCATTATTCGCATCCCCGAATTGACGTCAGGGACTTTCTCATTTGTCATGTAATTGACAAGCTTGTTTATGAGCCATTTCGGGGGTTTTCTTATAAGCGGAATATTAACATTTTCACCGGTTCTTGCGCCCACAAGCATCGCATAATCATTTTTAAGAACCTCATCAAAAAATTCAGGGATCCTGTGGTTTGGATATGTGTCATCGGCATCAGTAATGGCAATATAGGAATGCTTTGCCGCTTTTATCCCTGTTTTAAGAGCAGCGCCATAACCCCTGTTCAGTGGATGATTTAAAACATAAAAATCCTTTCTGGTTTTGAATGTATTCAGTATGTCAGAGGTCCCGTCAACAGATCCGTCATTGACAATGATAATCTCTAAATTTACTGGCATGCCGCTTTTCAGCTTTTCCAGGTTGTCAATTGTATTTTTTATTGCCGATACTTCATTGTATACAGGGACAATGAGGGTCAATCCGATTTTATTCATAACTCTCCGGTAACAAAATAAATAGTATTATTGGCGCTTTTTTATATCCAATAATATACCATGCAAAAAAATGTTTTGTCAAGAATATTATTTGACGGGTGCTTCCGCGGACCGGACAGACTCCTAGACATGAATCTTTTTATCCTTTTTCGTCATCATGTATATGTTGATGACCGCGCCATGGAGGCCGAGGATTATGGATATGGAGTATATAGAAAGGGAAAAAAGCACCGCCGCCTCTGTGCTCTCGCCTATTACCGAAAACAGGTATATCATAAAAGCCTCCCGCACGCCCAATCCTGAAATCGAAATGGGGAGTATTGTCGCAAGCCCGGCAATGACGAGAAAAAAAAGGTTATGGAGATAACTGATATTGATATTATAGCTTTTCAATATCATGAAGGATATCATGGAATAGCATAGAAAAGAGACTATTGACAGGGTGGAGGTTATGAAGAGCAGCTTCCTGTTTTTTACAAAAAGCATGATGTTGTCCATGAAATCAGCGAAGTTGGATTTAATGGGGTCATAGAATTTTTTCGGTATGAGGTATTTACTGGCAGTGATGAATATGTTTCGCACTGATTTGAACTTGACCAGAAGTATAATTCCGGCAACGGCAGGTACAATGACCAGGATGACCGCAAAGGCCTTGATTTCAAAAAAAACGGTGCAGAAAGGGTAAAGGGCAAAGAGAAGGATAAACCGTATAGCCACATCGTAGAGCCGGTCTATGAAAACCGACACAAAGGCCTCGCCGAAGGATTTGAACTTCTCCTGGATATAAATCACCTTGGCAGCCTCTCCAATCCTGCTTGGGGTGACAGCGCCGAAATAGAATCCCCATAGATAGACGGCAAATGTCTCCAGGTTGGAGTACCTCACTCCCTGGTTACGCATGAGCAGGTTCCACCTCACCGACTTTGTGAAAATCAGAAATATGAGAAAAGGATACCCGAAAATCAGATAGGAGAAATCGGCATTTTTCAGATAGCCCAGGGTTTCGGAGATATCAATCTTCCGGATAATTATTACCAGCAATACAATCCCGATGATATTCAAATATTTCATTTTAAATTTCAAAATTATCCGCCTTCCCGATCATAGAATCATCTTATTACATTTACCAGCCAGCTGTAACTTTTTTCTGAAAGGATGATATACAGCGCGTGAGATATAATATTATAATTATACTCAGTGAACCCCTCCAGGATCCCCTTCCGGGGCACGGCATCCTCGTCCCTGTACGTGACAGGCCTGAAGGTGAATTTACTTTCGGGCTTATCCATCAGATGTATCCTCACCAGGTGGTATGACGAGGAGAGGAGCAGCACCTTTTCATACTCCCTCTCTTGTATGATTCGCCATGCCTCCCTGATGTTGCCGCCGGTGTCGTTCGATTCCACATCATAGTGTATCTTATGCCTGTCTATCCCCCGGGCAGCGGCCATTTCCGCCAGAATCCTGGAGCCTCTCAGATCCCCCGATTTCCTTCTCCCTCCCACAAAAATTATATTCCGGGCCCTTTCATATTTGACCAGTTCGGTTGCGAAGTTGAATCTTCTCATAGACTCGTCATCAACCTCCCCGCTGCTTTTATACCCCCCGAAAAAAACAACCACCACATCAGCCGACTGGTACTCCTGCCCGGGATTAAGATAATATTCATTGGAAATACTATTTTTAATATATAAAAAACATGCAGTATAAAAAATAATTATTATCCCGTATGCAAATACATTTACTCTGCTTATCATGGGGATTACAGGGAAGCCGGGACATGCTTTTTCAAAATGAATGTCCTTCTTAATGCAAAAAAGCTCTTTATGAAATACGGGAGATATTTCTCCAGGATGTTATCAATGGCAATAGATATCCTGTTATTAAATGGGAGGAAAATTGTTGAATTCTCCTCAACGATCTGCAAGTTGTTCCGTCTGATGCACTTGATTAGCTCCCTTCTCTTTAAAAATCTGTGGGGACCTTCACTGTGATTTATATTTATTACTGTACTCAGCCAGTGAACCCACTCCCACATCCTGTTGGGACATGTGAGAATCATGATGCCGTCACCGGAGAGCACCCTTGCCAGTTCGTTGAAAAACAGGTCATAGTCATATACATGTTCTATGGTCTCGTATGAGCAGACCAGATCAAATTCCCCGTCCTTGAACTTCAGCGGCAGGCCGGAAATCCTGATTGACGTGTACTTCAATCCCGATTTCCTGAGCCTCCTGTGCGTAAGGGAAATGAGGTAATCGGAGAAATCCACGCATACCGAACTTTTTACATATCCCTTCTCATGCCAGAAGAGGCTCCCTTTCCCGCTCCTGGCCTGCAGGTCAAGCATCGTATATTTTTTCTTTGACAGATGTTTTTCAGCAAGGTCAAATGAATTGGTGAATCTCCTGAAATAGGTATAGAGTTCCTCATTCACGTCGTCATAATCTTCAACAGAGTCCCAGAATTTCCCCACATCGTCCAGGCTCCAGGGCCTTGTGGTATAATAGAGGTATTCCTGCCTTGCCCTTGTAAAAAATCCCTTTAATGTAAAATAGTACTGGCCGCTCAAAATTTCATCCTCATTGTTTTTCTCTGTATTTCACTACTACATCCCTGGCATTGGGCCTGTAACCCATGAGCCTCTTAAAATTCTTTATCAGAAACAGAAGAAAATTGAGCGGCATCGCATTGATAAAAATTCTGAAGGCCGTTGTTGAACCGAGGATAAGCACCAGGTTGTAAACAAAATGATAGAGGCGCCTCTCAATTTTTTCAGGCCGCTCGAGCCCGCGGAATTCCGGCTTGTGAAGGGCATACGCGTGCCTGATGAAAAATCCGGAGAGCTTGTATGATATATTGAATGGGAAAGACTCATTAATTTCGGAAGGGTCGACCTTTTCCAGGAAAATTTTCTTTTTCTTCAGGGCATCTTTCAGGAGTTTCAATCCTGTATCGGTCCTGGCAATAATACTGGACCACCCCAGCGGTATCCCGGTATCATCCACCCCTTTCCCGAGCAGCCTCATCAGCCATGAGTCGCCGAAACTGATATCGGCATAATTTCCGTAATAGTCCGGGCATATCCTGCATCTATAAGGGAGATACACGGCATTGAGGTAGTGGTAATGGAAAAAATTTATTCCTCTCTTTTCCCCGTTTTCAAGAAGGAATGACAATCCCCCTGGCCAGCTCCCGTGGTCCCTGAATTTAATATCAACAACCTGTTCTTTTGATATATTCACCCTCTTCATGCCGAAAACTGAAGCCTCATATTCCATATTGTGTCCGCATATGAGCCCCAGGACATATGTAAGCTTCAGCGCATCCCTGTTCCCATCAGCCTGGAGCTTCCGTATGCTATGCACCTGGCAGGGAAGCAGAACAATTGCATATTCGCCCCTGACTTTCTTCAGCCCCTGTAATATTTCGTTAGTGGGGATAAGACAATATTTTGACTGGGATGATTTTTTTATCTCTTCAATATCCTGCACGATAGCCGGCTTGAAGAGCCATTTTTTTTCCGGATTGGGCCTGGGGATTATAACACCGCTGACAAGTTTCTTTTCAACAAGGTGGATGAGAAGCTGCGTCACCAATCCGCCGGACGACCCTTTCTGCCTGATCATGTCATCAGTTGAATGGCCGAGATAGCACTCCTTATAAGACCCTAAAAATTTATCACAGGTCTCCTTCCCGGTGAACATGGCGTTTAATGCATCAAAATCAACCTCTATCCCCTGGCAATTTTTGTAGCATACGCCGCATGAATTGCACCTCTCTTTTATAAAAACAGGTCTCCCTTTTTCATAATCCGCGTAGAGGGCCTTCTGTGAACACAGTCCGATACAAGTGCCGCAGAAGTTGCAGAGGGGCATCTTTTCCCCCCCAAGCCTTTTTATGAGATCAAGAAATCCTATCTTTGCCTTCATATTCATCTCCCTATTCATAATACTATCCACTGGAACTACCTGAATCATGAATACATAATGCGTTATAATTATTTATCAGCAGCCCATACTGGAAAGTATATATTCAAAATAAAATAAAAATTAAAAAACATCTCCAGAACAATAATAGTAAAACTGAAATTAAAAAATTCTGTTTCTAAAAAAACAATGTATTATGCAAATGTATTTTTCTATATATATAATTTTTGTCTACAATTAATCTGATTTAGCCTTTAATTCAAATTTAAGTGAATAACGAATGATTTATATATGCGATTCCTATGAAGGTACAAACATCAGTAATCATCAGAATTCATACTCCCGTAATCCCCCCTGTGGGAGGAAAATAGAAAGGGAGGTAAAAAAATCTTATTTTTAGTTGTGCCTTTAAACAAAATATCATTTTTGTCGTAAAATATTTCAAGAAATCCCCGGCGGGATATAAAAATGGCTGCCTGCCAGACAAAAGGATGTTATATATATTATTACAAGCTGTCATCTTTCATAAAAAAAATTAATTGCTTAAATTGAATAAAAGATACTTGTATAGTATTATACTATAATTTTATATGAAATAATATTGACTTTAATTTTCCCTGATTATAATTTTTAAAATAATGCAGGAAATTATTGCATTATTCTGCATCTTGTACATGATATCCTGAAACAATACATTTTGTAATAAAGTTGACTATGAATATTAATAATACAATGAAAACTGCCTTCAAGGCCCTTAATAGAAATAAATTAAGATCAGCTCTCACAAGCATTGGCATTATAATAGGGGTTTCTTCGGTCATAGTCATGATCGGCATTGGAAACAGCGCCAGGGTTACTGTTCGGGACCGGGTAGTTACCTTCGGCACGAATGGAATCTCTTTCAAGATGAAAAGCCCAAGAGGTGTAACGAACTCCGATATTGACAATTTACTAAAATCATTTTATCAGATTAAATATATTTCGCCCTACCTGTACCAGCCTTCGAGAAACATTATCGCAAAATACAGCAATAAAAATATGCATGTCATCCTGGAGGGGGTAAACAACGAATTCTTCAAAATTAAGGATAGCAAGTTACAGGCAGGGCGCCTTTTCACAGATGAGGACATATTTTCCACTGCAAAAGTTGCCGTTATTGGCACATCAGTCAGAAATGAGCTCTTCGGTTCCGATGATCCCGTGGGAAAAACTTTTATCGTTAATAACATACCGCTCAAAGTCGTAGGAATGCTGGAAGAATATGAAGAGGCTTTTTCAGGTAGAGATTTTAATGCTGTCATATTGATACCTTATACAACGGCTATGGCAAGATTTTTTGATGGCATCACAAAATACGGTGAAATTTATGCGTCAGCATTGAATGAAAATCTGATAGATGAGGCAAAGGATATTTTAAAAAAATACTTCAGAAGAAAATACGCCATACCGGATGGCAAGGATGATGAATTTTTAATCAACACAAGCAAGGACAAGCTCAAAATGGCAGATGATATCTCAAGGGCTCTGGCAATTCTGCTTGCCGGGATAGCATCAATTTCACTTTTTGTAGGCGGTGTTGGAATAATGAACATCATGCTTGTATCAGTCACGGAAAGGACAAGGGAGATAGGGATCAGGATGGCCATTGGGGCCAAAAAAAGAGATATCCTGTACCAGTTTCTGATAGAATCAGTGACATTAAGCTCAGCAGGAGGTATTATCGGCATTACACTAGGCCTGATTATATATTACCTTATAATCTATTTTGTCAAATGGCCTTTCATATTTTCATTCATGTCGATAATAATTTCTGTTTTCTTTTCCGCTGCAGTGGGAATATTTTTCGGATATTATCCCTCTAAAAAGGCATCAGATCTTAAGCCCATTGAAGCCCTGCGATATGAATAATCCGATTTCTTGTGAAAAAAAGGGTTGCCTTATAATTAATTTGAAGAAATTACTTGATTTTATGCCGAAATACATGATATAATTATCTTTTTACTACAGATGACTTCAAATTTAATGAGGAATAATGACAGCCACTCAATTTAAAGTTGAGAATTACCAGGCAAACTCTTTCATAATCATAGAGGGAAAGAAAAACGCCAATAATTTTTATATTATTAAAAGCGGCAGGGTTAAAGTTAAAAAAGAAAATCCCGTTGTCGCTGAAGAGCCCTTTACTGTGTACGGCCCCGGGGATTTTTTCGGGGTTGTATCATGCATGAGCAACCATGCACGGATTGAAACTGCCGTTTCCCTTGACAATGTATCTCTCATTTCAGTAGACCGCGAACTGTTCGGGCTCCTGATTCAGAAAAATCCGGCCGTTGCCATGAAGATTATCCGTTTCTTCAGCAGAAAGCTCAGAGATTTTGACCAGGCCATTACAAGACTCACATTTAAAAATAATGTTGAAGAGGACCCTACCCATCTTTTCAACATTGGCGAATACTACGTAAAAAAGAAAATTTTTAATCATGCCATATATGCCTATCAGAGATACCTTCAATACTGCCCGAATGAAGAGCACAGGGATACGGCGCTGCAGCGCCTCAAGACACTTAAAGCGCCTTTGAAAGAGGCAGAGCACAAAATGCTCGACACCATGAACCGGTCATATCCTGACAATACCATGATATTCAGCGAATATGAGCCCGGGAATGAACTCTACATCATCCAGTCAGGGAAGGTCAAAATCACTAAAATAGTTGACCAGGAAGTCCTCCTTGCAGTTTTAAAAGCCGGGGACATTTTCGGCGAGATGGCCCTTCTCGACAATAAACCACGAAGCGCCTCAGCCATTACTTTCGGAGTGGTTTCAGTTCTTGCCATTAACAAGTCAAACTTTGAAGGCATGGTTCAGGCGCAGCCCCAGCTTGCAACCAGGCTTATCCAGCTGCTGAGCGAAAGAATCTGGACAGCATACCGCCAGCTGGAAAACCTCCTCATCAAAGACACCATCGGGAGGATATACGATACTCTCCTTATACAGATTGAAAAACAGAAAATTAAAATTGAACCGAAGCAGCCCCATAATTTTGAATTCGGTACAAGAGAGCTTATCAATATGGTGGGCCTTCCGGCGGATAAGGGGGATGTTCTCATGGTGCAGCTTCTCGAGGACAAGCATATGAAGCTTGAAGAGGGGAAAATAATCTGCACTGATATAGAGGAGCTTGAAAAAACTGTTAATTTTTTCAAGAAAAAAGCCAGTATGGAACGGAAGCGGGAAGAGAGCAAAAACAAATAAACCGGGATGGCCTTTCAGATCTTTTCAGATCCAATGGGTTCCAAACTTTCATTCACATCACCCTGTTTATTATCAATATTCTTATCTTTAATAACTGTTTTAAAGGCTAGAACACCCCCTTTAAGGACGACCCTGATCCTTGTTGAATCCTTCACCCTCCCCTTAAGCATCTCAACGGCGAGCCTGTCCTCAAGTTCCCGCTGGATGATTCTCCGGAGATTTCTGGCGCCGTACTTTTCATCATACCCCTTATCGAGAAAAAATGCCTTTATCTTCGATGAAAAAATCAGGGTGCAGCCCCTTTCCTTAAGCCTGTCGTTTATCTCATCAAGGATGATATCAACGATTTCCATTATATGGTCCCTCTTGAGCTTGTGAAAATACACCACTTCATCGAGCCTGTTGATAAACTCCGGATTGAAAACCTTCTTGAGTTCATCGGAGACCTTTTCCGCATCGTCGCTCTCTTCTGTATCTGTGTCATTTGCGAATCCGAGCTTTCCGCCCTTCTGAAACACGCGGTTTCCGATGTTTGATGTCAGGATGATAATGGTATCCCTGAAGCTCACCGTGTCTCCTGAACCATCCGTAAGCTCGCCTTCATCCAGTACTTGTAAAAGAATGTTGAAGATATCCGGGTGGGCTTTCTCAATTTCATCAAAAAGGACAACAGAATAGGGGCGCCTCTTGATCTTTTCGGTCAACTGCCCCCCTTCATCATACCCAATATATCCCGGAGGCGCGCCAATAAGCCTGGAAACAGAATGCTTTTCCATGTATTCCGACATGTCAATCCTTATCAGTGATTTTTCATCATCAAACAGGAACTGGGCAAGGGCCTTAGCAAGCTCGGTTTTGCCCACACCTGTGGGCCCGAGGAATATGAAGGACCCGGTAGGCCTGTCCAGGATCGAGAGCCCCACCCTGGACCGTCTGATTGCCTTACTTACTGCGCTGACTGCTTTGTCCTGGCCTATGATCCTCTTGTGGAGCTCTTCTTCCATTCTGAGGAGTTTCTGGGCCATAGATTCCTCAAGGGTATCTACCGGAATACCGGTACTTTCGGAAACGATTGAAGCTATCAACTCAGGCATCACATAAACGGCGTAATCATTTTTTCGCTCATTCCAGTCATTGACCTTCCCGGAAAGGGAACCTTTTTTGTCAATAATCACATCCCTGACAGCAGCCGCTTTTTCGTATTCCTGGGAAAGAACAAGTTCATTTTTTTTCCTGTTGAGGTCGTCAATCTCTTTTTCAAGATTGGTAATATCGACGGGTTTATCAAAATTATCGAACCTCGCCTTGGCTCCGGCTTCATCAATTATATCTATGGCCTTGTCCGGAAGAAATCTGTCTGTAATATATCTCTCGGAAAGCATTACAGCCCTGACAATGGATTCATGGGGATAAATCACTTTGTGATGCTCTTCATACCTGTTTTTCAGCCCTTCCAGTATAGTAATTGTTTCATCAACATCAGGCTCTTCAACCAGGATTGACTGGAACCGCCTTGCAAGCGCGGCATCCTTTTCAATGTACATCCTGAATTCATTCAGGGTTGTCGCTCCGATGCACTGCAGTTCCCCCCGGGCCAGCGCAGGTTTAAGAATATTAGCGGCATCGATGGCGCCCTCTGCTGCGCCTGCCCCTATGATGGTATGCAGCTCGTCTATGAATACGATGACCTTTTCCTCGTCCTTTATTTCCTTAACGATCCTTTTCAGCCTGTCCTCAAATTCACCCCTGTATTTTGTCCCGGCCACAATAGCGGCCATATCCAGTGACATCACCCTGCAGTTCTGCAGCAATTCCGGGACGCTCTTCTTGACAATCCTTTGAGCAAGCCCCTCGACTATTGCCGTCTTGCCCACTCCCGCTTCACCGATGAGTATTGGATTATTCTTCCTTTTTCTTGAAAGGATTCTGATTAACCTGTCAATTTCCCGGCTTCTTCCTATTACAGGATCCAGGCGCCCGTTTAACGCCATCTTTGTAAGGTCATGGGCAAATTCTTCAATTGCAGGCGGTTTTGCGCCTGCTTTCATTGTAGAGGATGTTTCATTCCCGGTCTTTACTCCCAGGACTCTGATTATTTCATTTTTTATGACATTGTAGTCAAATCCAGCCCTCACCAGGGTATTCAGGCCGTAACATGAACCCTCTTTGAAAATAGCCAGAAGCAGGTGTTCTGTGCCGATATAGGAATTCTTAAGTTTCTTTGCCTCTTCCTTTGAGACTTCAATGATTTTTTTATATGGCGCGCTGATGGGTATTTTCCCTAAAATTATTGTTGTACCGCTCTGCTTAAGCGACTGTTCAATCTCTCTCTTCAGCCTCTCGAAATTAATCCCCAGATTTTTCAGAATTCTTGCGGCTACCGAGTCTTCATCATTAAGGAGCGCGATCATTATATGCTCAGGCCCGAGGAGATCAGAATTCAGCCTCCTCCCCTCCTCCTGGGCGAGCAGTTCAAGAACTTTCCGGGATCTTTTTGTGAATTCAAACATCATTTTTCTCCATTTTCTGCATTCCGCTTCTGAGATAATTTGCCCTGTACTCATCACTCTCATCGATACTTTTAAAAAACTCCCGGTAAAACCTCTGCAAATGGGCCCATTGTATTCCCACCATCAGATCGTTTATTACATTCAGGCTGCCATTCTTTATTATAGCAAGTATAATGCCAAGCCTCACATTGGACAGGTGTTCCAGGGCCTCTATATAATTTATTTTTTTTGAATAGAGGAGGATGCCGAAGGATCTCCATGCCAGGTTTTCCACCTCTGTCCTGGATTCAGAAAGGTATTTGTCACGGGAATTATCCTCAAGCTCAAGAACTTTATTCACTACTCCGTCCATGAGCTCAACAATATCAATTTCGGAAACGCCCAGTGTTGTCCTGTTATAGAGCTGATATATGCTGCCGATTGTTTTAATACCCTCGCCGGTTGTCCCCGCGAGGTTAACTCCGATTTTTTTTATCTTATGTATGAGAAATGGAATCTTATTCTGGATTGTCAATACAGGGAGGTGCAGCATGGCCGAAACCTTGATCCCTGTGCCGATGTTCGAAGGGCACGAAGTGAGATATCCATATTCCGTGGAAAAAGAATAGGGCACAAACCTGTTCAGCTCATCATCAACCTTATCAGCAAGCCTGTATGATGAAAGAAACTGAAGGCCCGGCCTTATGACCTGAATTCTTACATGGTCTTCATCGTTAACCATGATGGAAAAATCCTGGACCTTATTGACAAGCACATGGCTTAAATATGAAATCTCCATTTCATAGGTTATGATGTTCCTTTCCCTGAGATACCGCTTTTCATTGTTGCTGATAGAACTGAGATCAATGGAATGTGTCCCGGGGAATAAAGCGGACTCCTCCCTGAACTTTTCCAGGGAGTGGACAAGCTTAACCATATCCCTTTTCGCCATTCTCCCTGAGAAAGGGAGCCCTTTCATGTTTCTGGCAAGCCTTATCCTGCTTGAAAGGACTATATCGGAATAGGGACCGCTGGATATCCAGAAGCCCTTATCATGCAGTAAAAGATCTTTATACAATTATACCCTCAAATTAACCTAATATTTCCTGATCAAGTCCCGAAATAAAGCTGCATCCTCATATCTTTCTTCGAGAAGGGCAACATCGAGCTTAAGCTTCAGATTTTCCAGAGTATCATCATCGTCTTTCTTAACTGGTTCTACTGAACTTTTCATATAATCAGCAGATTTATCATAAAAATCAGGTATCTTGCCGATATGCCTCTTTTCTCCATGATAGCTTGATATTACCGGGATAAGGGATTCATCCAGAAAGGTGTAGCACTCTTCGCACCCCAGCCTTCCGCTTCTTTTGAAATCCATGAAAGTTGTCCCGCAGATGCTGCAGACGGGCCTGGTGCCGTACAGTGATGATTCCTCTGCCTTTACATCATTCACATCAAGGAAGGAGAGCATATCAGAAACGGACAATGAAAAATTTGACAGCTTTGAATTAAATCCGATTTCCCTTGCGCAATTTTCACAGAGATGCGCTTCAGATCTTTCATCTTTAATGATTTCAGTTAAATGGATTGTTGCAATTTTTATTTTACACCTGTCGCAAAACAACATAATCTCCTGTAATACATCTGCTAATTATCATTTCCTCTGATTCTCTAATATCAATATAATATATCGGGCAAAGTACCGTACATCACCAGATTGTATGCCCGATTAATAATATAACAATTTATGGAAAAATGTAAAGAATATTTTCAAAATATTGGCGGGTTAAGTAAATTTTTTATGACTTAAACAAATATCGATGGAATTTCTGTTAATTACCCCTTTTTGCATAGTTTTTATACTGAAATGTATGTAAAAACTGGACCTATGATATTAAAAATTACATAGCCTCTGCTTCCTTAAAGGAATAATACCAGTCCATGAGCACCTCGGAAAAATTATTCATTATCCCCATATCAACAAAATAATCTTTCAAAATTTTCAGATGAAGAATTTCAACTTCTTCAGGTGAATAGTTGTCATTCTTTCTGATTATGACCTCGTAATATTTATAATCAACCCATTCAAAAAACTCCTGCCCCTTGTCTGAAAATATAATATTTGATGATATGACATCATATATTACCGTTTCCACTGCCCTTGCAAATTCATCGTCATCCATATTTAACAGCAGGCTTGCCATTTCTGTCTGGAAATAATCTCCCCAGGTTATAATATTCGGAAGGACGCCAACCCTGTCCCTTATATCTTCCACACTCCTTTTCTCAAGGTATTCCTTTGATACCACGCTATCGATAAATTCCTTGATTCTTATGAGATCATGTATTCTCCTTACGCTTATTAAACCATCATTAACCATTGGTATAATTGCTTCATTAATCACAATCGTCATAGAATAACCTGCCTTTATCCGAGCAAAATTTTGAATCTCATAATTGATAATCGGTATTTGAATGAATTTAGATTAATGATATTTAAATTTATAAGGCATAATGATGTTTAATATAATATACATGCATAAAAATTATTTTTTTGATAAAACCGGTGGATATTTTGCAAAGAAATAATTTTTTTATGGACAGGATTAACTTTCTTAGATATAATCTCATTCCTGGTTAGTTTTATGAAACATTCAGAAACATAAGGCTGTCAGCCGGAAATGAGCAGGAATTGTGTTTGTTCACTGAATTATATCGATCTGATAATATGAGAGGGCCGGGACTGTTTTGGAAAAAAATAATGTAAAAAATAGTGTCATAGAAGAGCTGAACAGATTCATTTCTGCATATTACAATGACAAAAGCATAGCAGATTATATTTTTGATATTTTCTCCATTAAAAGCGGCGGTAACATAATAGACGAGGTTAGCTATCAGAAATTTTTCAAGGTACTTAACTATCTTCAGAGAATGTCCGGGGACCATAATATATGCTTCAATGCCGGAAGATACTTTGCCGCAAACAGGCTCTTCTCTGAATCAAGAATAACAGGAATACGGTTTTCCGTAAACAGGGCCTTTAAAAATTTACATAAAGTCCTTGCTGAAATTTTTCCAGCCTGTGATTTTTCACTGGATTTCAAAGGTCGCAACAGACTGGAACTTACTGCAGCCCGCACTGACAGCAATGTGACACCTGATTTCTTCTTTTCCGAATTTGTCCGCGGCATCATATCATATATCCCCAATTACTGGGAACTTCCTTCTGCAGATGTTGTTGTTGATTCCTATCCTTTTAAACTTGAGCAGCTGTTCAGTGACATCGATTTTCTCTATCAGAAGAAAGATAGCGGATTTTTTGCCTTTGATAAAAAAATTGCCGAAGAGCGGCATGTTTCAGATCCATCTGTTAAACCATCGGAAGGAGATTTTCTGCAAAGAACAACCCGGGATATATACATTAAATATATATCTGTAAAATCCGGTATCATTTTAAATTCATCAGAGCTGAAAATGAACATCCGGTGGGTCAGCAGAAAATTAATTGTTAAAACCCTGTTTTTTCTGTCCCTGTCGGCAGGTGCCGGCGCTTTGGCGCTGTCTTTCCATTTAAAAATTCCTGTAATACCGGAAGTCCTGGGATCCCTATTCATAGCTTATAGCGCGCTGGTTATGCTGATTTTCAGCCTGGCGAGCAGAAGGGTAATGAAAAAACAATACAATAAAATTGAAACGGACCTCATTTTCGAACTTGCGCGTCAGAAGAGCGACATAAGCGAAACTATTGAAAACGCTTCAGCAAGGCTCCAATCAGTAGAAGACATGATGAAAATTACCAAGCGCCTCATTCAGGATGAAAACATCGTCAGCCTTTTTGACAACATACGGAAGCTGACCGCCAAAGCACTGAATGCAGACAGGACAACCGTATTCATCCATGACCGCGAAACCAAAGAACTGCGCTCCGGCCCTGAACTGAGTGAAGAAAAACTGGAATTCAGGATCCCCGAGGACAGGGGTATCGCCGGGGAGATCTTCAAACTCAGGAAAATTGTAAACATTAAAGATGCATACAATAATCCCAATTTCAATAAGACGGTAGACAGGCAGACAGGATACCGCACCAAGACAATTCTCGGCGCGCCTCTCATCGACCTTGAAGACAACCTCATAGGAGTAATCCAGGTATTGAACAAGGCTGACGGGGAATTCCGGGAACTTGACGAACAAATTCTTGAATCTTTGTCAACCTATATCGCAATCGCGCTCAAGAACATCATGACAATACATAAACTGCGGCTTCAGGGGATTGACCCTGAAATGACGAAGGGCCTCAGTTCCATAATAACCTATATCTTTTACGGATACCAGACTATAGAAAACGAGTTGAATATTCTTGACATACCATCAATAAATTCTTTGAAGCCCATGATTAAAGATCTGACCGGGCTGATGGAAAAAATGCAGTTCCTTTTTGATGAAAACATTCACGTCAGCGAAAATAAGATAACTATTGAAAAGCTGGTTGATACATTCAAGATCCAGGTAGAAGAATATAAAAAAAATAAAATCATCAATTATTCATCCTATTCCAGCATTACCGAGCCTGTTCTTTACTCTGATGCCGAACTCCTGGGCAAGGCCGCGTCAAGCATTCTCATCAACTGCATTGAAGCTATCAGGGAACAGGGAGAAATCACAACCTTCATCTATAACTATGCAGAAATACCCAACTCCCTGATGCATGAATATGCGCTGCAGAACATCATTGAAAGTTTCAATAAATACAGCAGTGAGAATTCCCATGGGCTTATCAATTATATTCAGAATAGAAAACCCCTGCTTCAAAAAGATTTCGATATTATAGTTGAATCCATGAAGGAGTTTATCGCAATTGAATTCCATGACACAGGCGAAAATATTCCAAAGGAGCTTAAAAACAGGATATTCCTCCCCTTTTTCTCAACAAAAAATCATTTCGGACTCGGACTGGCAGTAGCCAGGACAGCAGTAAACAAAATCGGCGGAAGTATAGAAGAGCCCCGCATTGATGATAAAGGAAAAAAAATCAGGGTTCTTATACCGCTTAAAAGGGAGCCGGCAGTAAAATGACAAACCTGCCAATGTTTAATAATGCTCAATGAAATCATTGAAAAACTCTACACCATTGAACATATTCCATCCCACCCGGCAATAAAGAAAAAAATCGATACTGCCCTGACCATGATAAATTTAAAAACAATGGAAGGTATAGATGAACTGGCAGAACTCATATCATATGACCCTTCCCTGTCAATCGAGCTGCTTAAAATAGCAAATTCAAACTCCTACGGATTCCGAAAAAAAATATCATCCATAAAACATGCGCTCCAGATACTCGATACAGATCTGATACATCTGATTATCAACCAGCACCCTTCTCTTCCCGGGCTGGCCATGTACGATGCCAGGGTCAACGAAGAATTCATAAAGCTGCTCAAACACTCCATTGAGGTTCATGAAATCATACGGATCATCGTAGAACGCCTTTTAGAAAAAAATATAATTGAAGAAACCATTGTTGGTGAAATGCTCTCAGCTGCAGTCATTCATGATATTGGTTTTTATTTTGTACTCGCCTATTTCCCCGAATATTATTTTAACATTATACATAATATAAAAAATATCGAAAAACCTATGGTAAAACCCGATAGCAATAAGCTTCCCGATCATTCCATTATCGGGTCGATTCTCTGTGAATACTGGAATCTCCCGTCTTTCATAAAAACTTCCATCACCTTTCACCATATCCCATGGGCCGCGGATATTGAGGAACGCGGAAACACGATTGGAACCGATATTCTCTATGTTGGAGACTGCATATCAGATTCCTATTACACGCTTTATCACAACGAAAATGACATCTATACGATAAATGAAAATATTATCATGAGACAGAATCTATTAAAAATAATGGAAAGTCTCGGGCTTGATATAACACTGATTCCCGATATTAAAAACAGGTCAGATAAAAGAATTGATGATATATACAGGAAATTCGGATTCAGTTCTCCTGCCTCATAAAAATTTTATACTCTATGTCAGTTACCGAATAGAGGAGAAGTCCCAGACCGGTAATAAATGAGATGAGTATTGATATGAGATAACCGGCGCCCATAGGAACTACAGGATAGAAAACAAAAAGAATGTTAAGCCCGGCATTGAGAAGAAAAAATAGAAATACAAGAAAAAAACTCAACTGGCTCAGGTCAAAATACATGAGAAAAATTATTATATAGAGAAACATTACCTGGCCTCCGGCAGCGAAAAAGAGGATTCTGAGAATCACTATTGAATCCGGTGAAAGGCCGAACCATGCTGCAATGTAATCAGAAAACAGGAAGCCCAGGAGGGAACTGACAAATTGTATGTACAAGAGTTTCCGGATGCTTGCTTTAAGGAGCCTGAATAGAACAACCTTGTACGCAAGAATTTTGTCCAGGGGCTCCCTTGAGATTGAATCGAAAAAATTTTTATGGGCAAGAAAAAAAGTGGTTTCCGACTGAATCAGGAAATATGCCAGCGAAGGAATTATAATGAGGTAGGCAATGAATACAGGGGTGTCATAAAGGTTATAGGCCATGAAATTGCCGTAGATCTTTTCACCATGCACGAACCACCCTATCATCTTGTCCGACCACAATCCCAGGTTGTAGAAAAGCCCGGTAAAAAAAATATAGGGGAAGAGCCTGAAGTACTTCAAAAACTCCCGGTTAAAAAACCCGTTAAAAGGAAATTCCCTGATTATGAAAAAAAGGAGAGCCAGGAGGATAAAAAGCTGTCCTATCACGTAACCCCACAGGGCTCCATCAACGTCGTAAAAACTGCCAAGAACCGGGGAACATACCAGGGACATGATGCTCCCTATAAAAAATGAGGTAATGATACCGGTATAATTTTTTGAGCAGCTGAGAAAATCCATTAAGGTCCATATGGCGCAGATTATCACAAAGAGCGATATGCTGGCTGCTTTATACAGCAGGGAGCCTTCGTTCATAAAATAGTACCATGGAAGGGCCAGGGAGAGGGATATGATCAGGCTGATCATGAGCCCGGAGAAGAGCCCGGATAGCATTTTATCCTTCTGCTTCATATACTCCTTGTCTGCCAGGTACCTTGTCAGGATAAACTGCACCGGCCCGGTAAATATGAGAGAAAAGGCAAAGGTATAGACGATAGTGATGCTGATAGTGGAAAACTTCTTTGCCGTTGTGAACCTGCCGCTGAGCAGGCCAATGAGCCCCAGGCAGATTATGGACAGTATCCATGGCCCTGAGGTGATGATGGAAGCAAATATGTAGGCCTTTGCTTTTTTTAAAAATGATTCATCTTCAATCAGCTTCTGCAGCTGAAACCCTATTCCTGCCATTTTTTTCCATTTTTGCAATATTAGATTTGATGCTGAATTTGAAATATATCTGCCGGTAGCTCTCAATGACATCCTTCACATCATAACTGCGCTTTACCATTTCCCTCCCCTTTACCGTCAATTCCTCACGGAGCTGCCTGCTCCTGCATAATTTTATGATTGCGTCAGCAGTCTCCTCAGGGACCCCTGGGGTTGTTATAAACCCCAGGTCTTCCAGCATCTCCCTGCAACACCCCACATCCGTTGATATACACGGCATGCCCACGCACATCCCCTCGAGGAGGACCAGGGGCTGGGCCTCCCTGACGCTCGTGAGAACCAGGATGTCTACCTTCGGATAGTAATCGGTCATCTTGACCCTGCCGGTAAATATAATCCGTTCCCCCATGCCCAGTTCCTTTACTAGATCAACGCACTCATCGTAGTAATCTTCATCTTCATCGGAGGGCCCGATGATATGAAACTCCGCATTGGGGATCTCCTTCGCAGCAATCGATGCGGCTTTTATGAACATCTTGACATCCTTTATGGGGACCACCCGGACTACAGTACCCACGATGATCTTTTCACCATTATCAATCTTCTTCAGGGATGTATAGAGGGCAATATCAACGCCATTGGGAATTATTTCAGTTCGATCCACATTTGCATTATTTGAAACTTCGATAAAAAGATTTCCCCGGTAGAGAGTGATTATCTTGTCTGCAAAAAAATATGAAAGTCTGCATAAGCTGTGGTAAAAATTAATCCATACCTGCCTCTGGTCATCATCTATCATCTTGGTGATCTTCAGCTCATCTTCCCGCTCCATGGCGTATATTCCATGTTCGGTCAGGACAAAGGGGATGTTGTACCGTATTTTTGCCAGCGCGGCAAGGGCGCCGGCAAACCCCGTACTTACCGCATGGTACATGTCAGCCCTGGGGAGCGGATAATTCAATACCCTGAGAAGCGGAAGATGGGTTGATTTCCATGTCCAGAAGTATTTCATGAATCCCGATTTATTTCCTGTTTCCCGGTATATTTTGAAAACGGCATCTATGGCATCCTTTGATTTTGTCAGATCTTCAAGTGATACAGGGCATGAGTCTCCCAGGTTAAACATTTCAGTAATTATTTTGAAAAAACCATAATTCTTGAGCTTCATTGAGATATGGAAATTCACAATTTCCTTTATGAGCTCCATCCGTCTGCGCCTGGTTTTTTTCAGGGGTGCAGCCGGGAAATAGTCCCTGTCGAGCCAGACCTGGCGGACCTCAATTACATTTTCAGGCAGATCATATTTAAATTCCTTATCCCGGTATGATGCAGGCAGAATGACGAGCAGTGTAAAATTGACATCCTTAATTTCAGTGATCAGCTGATGGCACCATGACGATACCCCCCCGGTTATGTAAGGGTATGCCCCCTCAACTACCATGCATACATGCGGCATATCTATTGTCCATTCTTAAGATTTATCTTATGACTTTCAAAAAAATCATGTGTGGCCATTTATGGCTTGACTAAATTAAAATCCATTATCATCATTAATTATTACCATACTTATTAAATTTCTCTGTTAAATATACCATAACTGGTGAAAAGGTCAATTATAAAAAATATTAAATGTGGAGGAACAGGGTGATATGTGCGGAATAATAGGATATATAGGGAATAAAAATGCTTCTGAAGTCATCATTAAAGGGTTAAAGAGGCTCGAATACAGGGGATACGATTCTGCCGGAATAGCGCTGGTTGACGGATCCATATATGTAAATAAAAAATCGGGGAAAATATCGGAACTGACAGCCCTTCTTGATTTTGAAAGCCTGAAAAACTTCCATACCGGCATAGGCCACACGCGGTGGGCAACCCATGGAGCACCTTCAGACATTAATGCCCACCCCCACCTGGACTGCAAAGAGGAAATTGCAATTGTCCACAACGGGATAATAGAGAACTATTCTGTAATAAAAAAAATGCTGCTGACCAAAGGTCACAAAGTAATAAGTGAAACCGATACTGAAGTCATTGTTCACCTCATTGAATATTTTTACCAGACCAACCCGCTCCTGGAAGCTGTCATGATGGCCATAACCAAGCTGGAAGGCACCTTCGGACTCCTTGTCATATCAAAAAAGGAGCCGGGGAAGATCATTGCTGCGAGAAAAGGGAGCCCACTCATCATAGGCATCGGCGATGGAGAGATGATACTTGCCTCTGACGCCAGCGCCATCGTGGAATATACAAGGAAGGTTGTGTACGTTGAGGACAATGAAATTTTTGAAATATCCGGGGACTCATTCAAGACCTATACAATCGACCATGAAAAAATAAAGAAGGAAATATCGAACATTGACTGGGACATCAGCTCCATTGAAAAGCAGGGATTCAGCCATTTCATGCTGAAGGAGATCTTTGAACAGCCCGAGACCATAAACAATGCCTTCAGGGGGAGGATGCTCTATGACAAGGGAAATATCCGGCTCGACGGGCTGAGGCTCACCGACGAGGAATTGAGCGGCATCAACCGGATCACCTTCATCGCATGCGGAACCTCGTGGCATGCCGGCCTCATAGGCCAGTATCTTATAGAAGAGTATGCCAGGATCCCGGTAAAGGTTGAATATGCTTCAGAGTTCAGGTACCGGAAGCCCATTCTGACAAAGGGAGACCTGGTTATCGTGATAAGCCAGTCGGGAGAGACTGCCGATACCCTGGCAGCCCTGCGTGAGGCCAAGTCAAAAGGAGTTAAGGTCCTGGGAATAACCAACATTGTCGGGAGCACCATTGCCAGGGAAAGCGACGGCGGTGTATATATTCATGCCGGCCCTGAAATTGGCGTAGCCTCGACCAAGGCCTTCACCTCGCAGATCACCGTACTCATACTGCTCACAATATTCCTTGCAAGGCGCAGAGACATGAATTCAGAGGAGGGGAAGGTATACCTGGAACACCTGAATGAAATTCCCGGCCACGTGACAGAAATATTAAAGCATAGCGACAGCATAAGGGAAATTGCAGAAATATACAAGGACAAGAGCAACTTCCTCTATTTAGGCCGGGGCATACACTTTCCCGTTGCCCTTGAAGGGGCCCTGAAGCTGAAGGAGATATCCTATATCCATGCCGAAGGATACCCTGCCGCAGAAATGAAGCATGGCCCCATTGCCCTCCTCGATGAAAACATGCCCGTGGTGTTCATTGTTCCTAAAGACGAGATTTACAGCAAGGTTATGAGCAACATGGAGGAGGTGAGAGCGCGGAAGGCTAAAATCATTGCCATAGCGAACGAAGGCGATGAAGAAATAAAAAAATATGCCAACCATGTAATCTACATCCCCGGCGTGAGGAAAATGCTTGCCCCGCTGCTCACGGTAATTCCGCTCCAGCTCCTCTCGTATCACATGGCTGTTTTACGGGGATGCGATGTTGATCAGCCGAGAAACCTGGCAAAAAGTGTTACGGTAGAATAAGCCGGTTAATGAAAAAGCGGAGATCCTTTTTATGGCGGCCGGCTGCGGTGGTGTTCATAATTCTCACAACAGCAATCACTTGGCTCCCGGCCTTAGATAAAAACATTCCTGTTGAAAAAAAATTGAATTTCAGGGATGAGATGAGAAAATTCGTTATCGAGCTCAGCCGGGCAGGTAAAAAAATGAAACCCGGTTTCCTGATAATACCTCAGAATGCCGTTGACATCATTACGGTGAACGGCGAAAGAGACGGGCCGGCAGCCGGTGACTACATTGCATCTATCGACGGACTGGGCCTGGAAGAGCTTTTTTTCGGCACTCCGGCAGATGGGGCTGTATCACCAAAGACGACGGCAGACTTTCTCATCCCCTTTCTTAAAATTTTAAAAAACAGGAACCGGCAGATCCTCATCATAGACTACGTGAAGACTTCTGCACAGGCCGAATCATCCTATCAGAAATCAGAAAAATACGGTTTCCTTTCTTTCCAGGCGGAAAGATCCCTCTCCATGATACCCGGCTGGATAAAAAACCCCAACAGGGGAAATATTGCAAGCCTGAAAGACGCAAAAAATTTTTTATTCATGATCAATGGCTCTAAATTTATAAATATACACTGGTATATGGATCAATTAAAAAAAAGCGACTGGGACATTCTTATCATTGACCTTTTCTTCCATGGGACGCGCCTCACAAATGAGCAGGTAAACTCGCTTAAAATAAAAAAATCCGGCGGCAAAAGGCTGGTTATTTCATATCTCTCAATCGGTGAGGCAGAGGACTACAGGTATTACTGGAAACCGGCATGGAAAAAGTCCCCTCCCCCTTTCCTCGAAAAAGAGAATCCCGAATGGAAGGGAAATTACAAGGTGAAATACTGGATGGATGAGTGGAAGGAAATTATTACCGGCAAGGCCGATGGTACGGGTTTCTCAGGCAGTTATGTAAAACAGATTTTAGACGCAGGATTTGACGGCGTCTACCTTGACATCATTGACGCCGCCTTTTACTTTGAGAAAAAAAATTTGAAAGATGAGAATAAAACAGGCCGATGAGCCTCCCGGTGTTCATGCCGGGTGAATTATCATCTTATCGTACGGATATCTCGCATCTTGATTCATTGGTCTTGTATACATAGTCCCCGGTTCTCGTGTTTCCGAAAACCTGTGTGCAATTCTCAGACTTGACTATGGTGCTCCCGTTCTTTATGGTGATCCTGAAAAAAATATACCTGTCTGACCCGTCGGAGGACTCGACTATTATCCTGCCCGGCTCATTCCGTACCCTGATACTTGTATTGTTATAAAATTGAAACTCATCATAGGCATCCTTAACCGTCATCCATCGCAACCATGGGAAATTTCTGTTCACCATCGTGAAGTCGGCGGCAAACTGGTTCTTCATCCAGTCCCATCCGGTAAAGCCCCTGGACCTGCTTTCATCAAATACATCATCGGGGTGGATGAAATGGCTTATTATGCCGGAATTATGGATACCGTCGTATAATACATATTTTTCCTGGTCGTTCATAACATAACCGAAGGTGAGGCGGGGGACCTGGAAAAACCTGAGGTCTTTTGTGAATTCAAATTCCTGCTCATTCTCTCCCTGGCTGCTCATATACACCGCGGATACGACATGGATTGAAGGGAAGACCTCTCCAAGTGCTGAAAGACCGTCACTGTCTATGATGTTATGCGGCGCTACATAAGAAAAGGGCAATGTCGCCGGGGTAAAAATCTTTTCCCACTCATTCCTGGCCACGGTTAATCCCTTTACCATGGCATCCCTGTTCCTCCATGGTTCCGAGGCATAGTCCCTGGGCCTGGTCAGAGTCATGGACTGGTGGTTATATCCGTGCAGCCCCATATCCCACCCGCTGTTCAGCGCAAAATATCCCATTTTGATCGGGAGCGCCCCTTCGGCAAGGTAGAAATCCCTGACAGAAAATTCATCATCGCTTTTCTTATAGCCGGTCTCCTTGCTGTAATTGAAGATAACGTAACTTGAATATTTGAACCCGAGATTTTTCTGGAACGATGTTATGTCCTTCAGCCAGACGTTCCGTATAAAATCGGTGTCCGTGATATCGGGATATTTTCTCAAACGCTCCACTATTTCGCCGAGCTTTTTCTTCTTTTCCGAATCGGATTCATTTTCAAACATTTCGTTATAACTTTTAATCCGGTATTCCCTGTAGTTTGTATTCCAGAGGGGCGCGGGGAAATCATCGATCATCATCATGGCTATATTGGCCATTCCTGAAACAAAATAATCTGTGATATAATGGATACTCTGTACTATGGTGCCCCTGAACCTCTTGCTTTCAGGGATAATATTCATATTCCAGTAAAGAAGCTTTCCCTTCCCGATGCTTCTTTCCCATAAAGCGGGATAATTCTCCTTTTTTTCACTGTCATTAACCGTTGCAAGCGCCCTGCCGTCAGAAAGCCTGGCCTCCCTGACATTTGTGTCCAGCTTGCTGCCGCTCACCTGGGCGCCATTCATGAAAAAGGAAGGGTTTATGCTGAAACCTTCCTTGAAATATTTCGGGCTCCTGCCGTAATAGCTCAGCCCCATGAGGCTCAAATAGTCCTTTGGTATATCGGCATATTGAATGAATACGGCCCTGCCTCCAAGTTCCAGGTATCTTTGCAGAAGCCGTACAGGAATTTTTTCCAGGGTGTTTAATGCTATGACAATTGCGCGGTAAACCAGAAGGTCCTCGGCAACCATGGTCTTTAACTGCTTGATGTCAATATAGGCATTACTGATTTTGGCATAGCGGAATGTATATTCAAGATTCTTTTCCACGGCCTCCCTTTTGGGGATGTCTCCGAGAATAATTCCCACGTCCTGGACACCGCTTCCATAAAAGAGTGATTTGCGGAGAAAAAGAGAGGGATTGAGCATCATCCTGTTCCCCATGGTGACATACTGTTCAAGGGCAAACCCGCCATTCTTCGACGTCATGATAACTGAAGATTCCCCGTCCCCCAGGCCCTTTAGGCTGTCGGTACGTTTTACCGTGAGATAGGTGGTTACATCGCTTCTTATGGGAACAAGAAGCTGGTAGTGCCGCGATGCCCCCACATCCTGCTTCCCGTCCTTCTCAGCCATTTCCCTGTCAATCTGGGAAATCCTGAGTATGCCCGGGTCATTGGTCCAATAGCCCCTGAAGGAGAAACCCATTTTAATAAACAGCGGTTTTATTTCATCGATGAGGTCCCATTTATCAACCCCGTCATCCTTATAACCGTACGCGCCAAAGGAGTTGATGATGATAAGCTTAACTCCCCTGTCAACAGCCCCGTTCAGGTATCTGATATACTTGATTCCCTTGTCCCTGTTTGGAACTGTGCTGCTGTTATACCATGTTATGATGGCCCTTGTATTTTCCAGGTTATCCGTATCAGGGAGGCCCCTGTCGATATCATGGTAATCTACTGCCAATCCGGATTTGAGGAGTTCCTGCTCAAAATACATTTTTACAGGATTATTCGCGTCCCCGTAACCGTCGGAGCCCTTATAAAACGCCATGATGCGGCTGCCGTAGGCATCGGCAAAGCCTTCACGAAGGCCCAATCCTGAAAGCAGAACAACCGTGGCAAAAAGAACAGGTTTAATATACCCCGCAATCCGGGTAAAAAATTGAAGTGTTCTTTTAATACATCTCAATTTCATATCTTCCATCCCACTTGTTGTTTTTTTGTTTCATGTAGGGGAATTCCTTCCCGACGCCTTTAAACGTCACCTCTATGGCCTTGAATTTATCCTTGATAATCTTTGCCAGGATTTTTGCCCTTTCCTTTGAAAGCTCAAGGTTTGAGCTTTCCGAGCCTTCCTGTGTTGTATGGGAAATAACCCTGATATTTTTAACATTTGCCCTTTTCCCAATCTGCTGCAGCAGCCTTTCAATTACCGGGTCTGCCGCCTTGCTCACTTCACTCATCCTCCGTTCATGGATGATATCCTGATCGAATATGATGAATGCATCCTTCCCGTCTATCTTCTTCATGAGAAAATCGAGCCAGAATGTGAGCCTGTTGGATTTGGACTTATTGCCCGCCTTGTCGGTGACCTCAAGCTCAGTTGTCACCGGCATGTTGTAGCCGGCCGGCAGCCCCTCCTCGTCGGTGCCGTCCCATGCTATTGCCTCGGGAAGCTTCTCACTTCCGTGAATTACCTTGATGAGCCTGCCGTCAATAGAAAAGAGGGAAAGGTTCCATACCTCAACTTCCCTGTTGGAAATTTCGGGAACAATGGTGAGCATACCCTGCTTCGGCAGGAATTCCCGCACTTCTGTCTTTATATTCAAGGAAAACCGCGTAATTATTTTAACCTCGGTTAAAGGCGATGTAATGATGTTCCTGTCCCGGTACTGCACCTTGAGCATCAGGTTATACGTACCGTCGGGAAGGACATTCCCGTCGGAACCCCTTCCATCCCATTTCATGTCAAAGGGGAGGAACTCATATCCCTTTATGGACTTTAATGCATACCCTGCCTGGTTCATGATACTGAATTCCCAGTTGTCGATGTTGGTTTTATCAGTAATGTTGAATTCAATATTTATCGTATCCTTTATCCCGTCATTGTTCGGCGAAAAATCTGGGTATGATTTCTCAAGGGTAACAGCCCTGCCTATCCTTGAAAGGAAGAGTCTGTCCTTTTTCGATGAAGTCTGTTTCCCTCCGGAATTGACAATCGTCAACTGGTAAAAATAGGTACCCTTGGGGAGTAGGTTGTTTGCCTTATCCGAACCATCCCATTTCTGCGTTGACGGGGGGATACCGGCCCTCCCGAAATTGTTTACCTTCACTCCCTGTTCATTAAATATGTCAAGCCTCCAGCTGGAAATACCCCTGTCGTCAAAGGCGTTGAGTGTAAATGTAGTAAAATCATCCTTCCCGTCCCCGTCTGCGGTAATGAGGGTGGGGCTTGCGCTCACGTGGACAAAGGGTTCATCTCCGCGCCCCTTGGGTGTGTACATGGTGAAAAACTTCCACTTTGCTCCGAAGTTTACATTATGTGATATAAAAGGATCGGGATCCGGATTGGCAACTGTGGGATTGATTTTTGAATGCGAGTAATTATAAGAAAGATGCAAGCCAAGATGGTCATTATCAAATTTTATTCCTGCGCCTGGCCCCATATTCCTGTTCTGCATATTATCAAGTGTATAATTAAATGATAACGTGTAAAAGAGCCTGCCGCTGGCAACATTTGACACCGTGTGCGACCATCGCGCAGCACCGCCGTAGGATCTGAGATTATCCGGGGCCCAGTACGGCAGTGAAGTCATGACACTGGGGTCTGAAACGGTATACCTGTTAAACCTGCTCGCTTCATAGGTGTATATTCCTGAAAGATCAAAATACATTTCCCATTCGGGGAATCTGAGGAGCCTGAATGTGAGTTCATTATAATTTGACGTCCTTTTATTTGTGTCTGAAATCATACGGTACTTGACATTTGTATAGATAAATATCCTGCTGCTCAAAGGGAAATCAAGCTCCTGGAAAGAACCGTCAAGTGTGCCGCTTATGGTGTTTGATGTTATTTCATCCCTTTTTACCAGCCGTAATGACTGAGACAGATCAGCCAGATCCTCATGGTAGTAACCGAGGGTGAGCGATAGTATTTTAAAAACAGGACCCACCCGGACAATTCCTGAATAATTTACTGTATAATAATTCAGTTTTGAATCGTATGTATCGTAATGTTCAAAATCAACGATGCCGTTATAATAATGTCCATACCCTTCAAGTGAAATTGAAGTGCGCAGGGGTGGTATTATGAACCCTGCCTTTGCATACCCTGTATGTCTTATCACATCACCCGTTTTTATCCCCGGATAGGTCTGTCCTGTTTGGGATACCCCTCCCTTCTCATCAATTTTTAAATATTTATACCCGCCGCTTAATGTGAGCCAGTCATATAAAGGATAATCCCACATAAGACCTGTGCTTAATCTTTTTACGGCCTTTTCCGAGTAGTAGTCGTTTTCATTTCTTAGAGCCGGCGAATATTCCTTCTGAATGTCAAAATGCCTGCTTCGCGCAAGATTGTTCTCAAGCTGATTATTGATGCAGACTTCATAGTTGGCCAGGGCCGATTTCCAGAAACCCGATGTCTCGTTCAGTGTGCCGAGTTTAAAATTTATGTCGACATTGAGGGGCTGTACCTGAAGGATGTTGTGATAATAATCCAGGGCATACAGGATCTGATTATTATTCAGATAATACTGGCCGATTTCCCTGTACGTGGGGACATTCTCATTTTCAAGTTCAAGGAACCCCTTCTCATACAGGCTCCGGATGGTCACCTTCATAGACTTGTTCTTTTCTGTCAATTCCTGGAAAAGCCCATTCATCCGTTTTGCGCTGTCAGCGGATTTTGCGGCAATTTCCCTGGCCATCTTAAGCCTGTCTGCCGGAGCAACCTCCTGTGAGTACCCCTTGCTGAAGGCATTGAGGCTCTGTTCAATCTCTTTCAGTTTATTGATGACGCCCGTATTCCCTGTGTTCCCCCTGATTGCCGTGTTTATGAGATCCCGGGCCTCATTCTGGTTTCCCGTGGCAGACAGTGCAATTATCAGTGATGGGATTGCCTTCTTCGGTTCCTTTTTGCTGACGAACCTGAGCGATGTAACAGCCTCGCTCCCGTTGCCGTATAATATATCAATCAGGGAAATTACCTTTTTCGGCCTGTAGTCTCCGGGATAGCTCTTCTCGGAATTTCTGGCCTGCTGTAATATCCTCGATCTGTCAAATTCCCACTTTAAAACTTTTTTCTGCGACATGAAACTCTGAACATCTTTTGTATAATAATTAAGGACATCGCCGAGTATAGAGAGATTTTTTTCAAAAATATCAAGCTTCTTAATCAGTTCAAGAAGCTTTTTGTAATCAGATGACACCTTGTCCTGGGACAGCCTGTCAGGAAGGGGCCTGTTTTTGCTTATCATCTCCCCGGTGTCCCTGTATTCACGATCGATCTCCGTTAAAGATGCGAGGAGGCTGTTTATTCCAGGCTGCATTAAATTAAATTTTATGAACTCTGCCTCAATGGAATTAAGCCTCTCTTCAACATTGTCAATTTTTTTCAGTATCCTCACATTGAGCAGTGTGCTGTACTCGGTTATGGCCTTTGCCTCCATCCTGTTCCAGCGGTACGCATCAATAAGATTTTTCCTCGCTTCCAGATCCTCGGGATCCTTTGCCACGGCCTTGACATATTCATCAATGGTAGCTTTCAGTTCCTTGTCCTGTTCGCCTTTCACATCGAGAGAAATATTTGAGAGTTCGGGATATATCTTGATTATCCTTGCAGCATCATCGAGTATTTCCGATGATGTTTTATTCTGCCCCTGGTCCATGTATATTTTAGCAAGCTTCTTGTACGCCGTTATCTCCTTCTCATTTATGGATATGATCTTTTTAAACTGCCGTATGGCATTGTGAGTATTTCCGGACCAGTTATAATTGTCCCCGAGGGCGTAGAGGACTTCAATGTTGTCCGGAGCTATCGCCTCGGCCTGCGCAAATACGCCGATGGCCTTGTTTACCTCGCCGCTCCAGGTAAGCTGGGTTGCCAGGGAAATATAGGCATCAACGTTCATCGGATCTATCTCAATGATCTCCTTGTAGTTTCTGATGGCCTCGTCGTATCTGTTATTCCATCCGGCAAGCACGGCAAGGAGTTTTCTCGCGGTAATGTTCTTATTGTCAATGGCAAGGATATTTTTATACTCTTTGATGGAATCATCAAGCCTGTCCCCCCAGGCAAGGTTGCTGGCAAGGAGCAGGCGTATCTCCAGGTCCTTTGGATTGTCCTTGATATATGCCTCGGCAAGATCTATCGACTTGTTGTATTCATAGAGCCATGCATAGATCTGCAACAGGGTAAAAACATTTTCCCTGTAGTTGTTTCTGGTCTTAATCTGGTCCTTGTAGTAATCTATGGTATTCAGCCTCACCCCTGCGCCCTTGTCGGAATAATCCCTCGGGCTTATTTCTGGAAAACTCATGAGGGGGATAAGATATTCCGAATAGGTGGGGAGGAACAGAATCGCATCAATATAATAAAAATAGTCCCATCCGCTGGACCTCTTCTGCTTGACCCTGAATGTGAGATGGTGCTGCCCGGCGCTCAGGGTTCCGGTTGATATCTTTACCCAGTAATACCCTCCCGGTGCATAATACTCCTTGACAAAGGTATTCTCAGATGATGCCAGGGTGAACTGGCCTTCATCGATCTTCCATTCAATGGGAGAAGCATAACCGGGTTTATCGGGATACATGGATCCGGGAGGTGTGCACGCCATCCAGAAGTCATAGCTCTTTGTTTTGGGCACATGAAATACATAGGTGGCATAATACCCCTTGTCCGGGGAGGGGTCAGCATCCTTTGAAAGCTGGAGAGAGTATTTATTGCTGCAGTAGAAGTTATAGGTCTTTTCCTTGGCGAAGTTAGTTGCAAGGGCATTTTCACCCTCAATCCAGATATAGTTCTTATAGTATGTCTTGTTCCTGGGAGTAACAGGGACTTCGACTTTAGATGTTTTGGCATCGCCGTCTTTGCCGATGCTATGGCCCGGGATTATAATACCTGTTATGATAGTTGAAAATATAATTATGAAACTTTTTATTATTTTTGGCATATTTCCACCGTCATGTTATAATTTATGGTGCTCCGCCTGATTATTGAGCAAATCGTTTTATCATTTTATTAAAAATTCCTACAGCTTCCAGTCCTTCAACGGGATTTTCCGGCTGCATTGAACCGCCCAGGGACAGCCCGATTATATTTTCTTTTACTGAAATCCTGATAGCGTTATAAAATATATCAGCGGAGTCCACATCCACAATCGGCGATTTTATATTCTTCGGGTAGCTTGATCGGTAATCCATATTTCCGGTGGAGATTACAAGGAAATCTTCAACAATTTTTGCCATCTCCCTCCGGGTAATACTCTTAAAAGGTTCAAACTTATCGCTTTCAATATACGAGAATAGGCCCTTGCTCCGGAGCAGCTCAATGGACTTGCTGTACATTGAGCCGGAAATATCGGCAAACTCCTTTAAAGGCTTAGAGAACCTGAGATATCTGTCGAGCCTGAAAACCGTCTGCAGAAGATCGGCAATCTCCCCTCTCGACACGGCCTTGGAGAACAGGATGTTCTGAAACTGTTTCGGATCAATCTTCAGTTTTTCAATTTCATCAAGGGTTTCAAGCCGTTCAGCCGCAAGGACTTGTAAATCGCCGCCGATGAACAGGACTTTCCTGTAATGGATCCTTGATTTGTTAAAATCCATGAGATAGTAATAGCTGTCGCCAAGCGACAAATGGGCTTCAGCCATATCAGGATCATTTTTTATTATATAATTGAGGATATCAACGGCATCCTTTGCATAATCCTTTCCTTTTTCCTTTATGAGGATCCTGGTTTCAAGAACCTTTATAAGAGTATTGTTTGTCTTATAGGATTTCGCATTTTCAAGGTTTTTCTTTGACTGCAGATTATCGCCTCTCACATAGAAATAAAGGGCAAAACCGTAGGATATTTCAATTTCAGGAGAAAAATCTTTTTTGTTTTTTTCATCCTTTTTTATGAGAAGTTCCGCCTGTTTGATAAAACCTAAAGCTTCATCCAGGAGTCCGTTCCTCTGTTTTAAGTCTTCAATGGTTTCAGCCTTGTACATATTCTTTTTTGCCCTGTTAACCAGGTTTTTTATATTGCTGTCAGATCCGGGGATTATCTGTCCGCAGGCAATAATCATAAAACTCAGGAGTGATATTAAAATTTTAAGATTTACCTTCATTTTCTTTGCCTTTTCATTAATTTAATATATACAATATTTTACTCTTTTTTAAGGATATAAGTCAAGTTAATATTTTCGATCGGGGTTAAGTTTTTTTTCATGGCGGCCGGGTTTTGCTGAATATATCAAAAATAATGTCGATAAATATTAATAAGGGAATCCTGAACAGTTAAAATATCATTTAAAAATTATCTGATGAAAATTACAGAAAAAATCTTATCTGCAGTCAAAAAAATACACCCCGGTGAAATTTTATTTTCAGTTTCCATCATTTCCGTAATAAATTATTTTTATTATCCCGAAGACCCCCTGTTTCTCCAGTTTAAAATCAATCCATTCATCATACTTATCCTTTTCTTTTCCGTATTTTACGGAAAAGTTCCGGGAATCATGACACTCATTCTTTCAATGACAGGAACCATCCTGGCGCTGAATTTTATTATTATGTTTGATGATACCGCTGGATTTCCTGATACCCTCGGCAGGATATACTCCATCTACTCCACCGGTGAGAATTATAAATCCCTAGTGCAGTTCTTTTTTGCATCGTTTATACTCTCGATAATTTTTGGCGAGATACGGGACACCCTGAGCACAAATATCCAGAAAATGAGGGACCAGAAAATCCAGCTTCTGAAGAAAATCACCAAAATTGAGCAGGAATTAAATTCAATTGCCCTGGTGAACGAGGAGTACCAGGACAGGATCCTCGGGCAGCAGAACTCACTTATTTCACTTTACTCCACTATGCTTACCCTCAATACACTGGACCTCCAGAGCATCTACCCCAACATACTGGAGGCCATAGTAAAATTCTCCAATGCCGGGAAATGTTCACTCTGGAAGTATAAGCGTGATGAAAGCAAACTCGAACTCCTCTCAAGCCATGGGTGGGAGGAACAGGAAAAGCAGGAACATAAAATTATGTCCGATTCAGACTCCATTACCGGCTGGGTTGCCCGTAACAATACGCTCTTTTCCGTAAAGATGCTGAAAAAAAACCAGTATCTCCAAAAACTCGACACCAAGAACAATATCATAACCGTCCCGATCATTATTGAGAAAAGCGTCTGGGGAATAATAAATATCGAGGCAATGCCTTTTGTAAAATACAACCTTTACTCTGAGCAGCTCATCATCATGATCTCGGACCTGGTGGCCCCGATAATAGGCAATGCAATCAGGTTCGGAGAAATATCGATGATGGGAGACATAGATCCCATTACCAAGCTCAGAACCATCAATGAAATGTTCATGATACTGAAAGACGAATTTTCCAGGTCCATGACCAACAACATTCACCTGTCTCTGGCAATAGTCGAAATTTCAAATTCCAGGGAAATCCTCGGTAATTTTACAGAGAAAGAGAGCCTCACGCTGGTGCGGGAAATATCGGGCCTTGCGAACCAGGTTGCAATGGGGAAAGGGCTCATATTTCAGTACAAGGAGACCTTCCAGTTTTCCGTTATCCTCCCCAACATGGACCATGACGGCGCTGCCATATTCTGCCTCTCAATTATAGAACAGCACAGCAAAGCTGTATATAAAATCAATGAAACAATCGTATACCCGGAAATAGTCATCGGGTACAGCAGCCTCAGGCAGAATCATAAATCGGAATTTGACCTCATCCTTCTGGCCGAAAACCTGATGGAGATGCAAAAAATATAATGTATGCGAACATCAAATCAAAAATCTTCAATTCCTTTGACCGGATCGAACTCGCTCCCATAGAAGAAGAACAATCAAAATCAGTGAATGACCTCTATTTTTTCAAGGACCCCTTCGACTTCTACAGGGTAGCGGACAAGGCGGATATCTACATTCCGAAAACACAAAAGGGGCTCAGGATGGCCTTTATCAGCGGGACCATCGGCATTGAATTCTTTCTCCAGATGGCAACATCACTCAGGCCCCTAGCCGATGAAGCCCAGGACATAGACGAAATAACCAGGCTCTTCTCACAACAGAAACTGTCACAGAGCCCCACCCCCCACTCGGTAAAAATCCTGATCAATATGATCCAGGACCCGAATCCTGAAATTGCACTCTATGCTGCCGAGGGGCTCAGTGTCATTGAAAACAGCTTTATTCAAAAAATCCAGCGCCTCAAGGAGAGAATTTCCAGCGGCAAAGGAAGCATCTTCATAAATCATTATTCCCTCGGAATTCTTTACCTGAGGTTTTCCAGGCTTCTGGACTGGCAGCCTCTTATTAAAAAATTCTACCTGAAGGAAGCCCTGGCAAACCTTGAGAAAGCTTTTCATGAAGAAAAAAACCATTATAAAACAATGATGGCTGTGGGTGAAATCTTTATCTTGATCAACCGGCACTCCACTGCTCTGGAAGTCTTTAAAAATATTCTGTCAGTACGGCCCGATGATTACAGCTGCCTGATGCGTATTGCGGAAAGTTATTATTTTCTCGGCCTCTACGATAAAATTGAAGAGACTTTCAACACCATGATCAGGGTACATCCTGACCTCGATAAAAATGATGAGATCATCGTATATCAATGGCTGATATAATTCTAAACAAAAAGGATACATCTAAAAAAACCATCTGCATGATCACAGAGGGATCATACCCCTATATCACCGGCGGAGTATCGTCATGGATCCAGGACATCATCACCGGGCTCACCGATTTTAATTTTATCATCTATGCCCTTTCAGCAGATGAGGACAATGAGATTAAATACAAGATCCCTGAAAATGTCATCGCCATTGAAAACCGGATCCTTACCGGCGCGACGCCCCCGGGAAACATGAAACTCGATAAAAAATTCTTTAACATTATCAGGAATGCCCACACCGACTTCATGAAGAACCAGGACTTTTCCCGACTTGAGTGGATTGTTAAACACATGCAGGAGAAAAAGTACACCAAGCAGTTTCTTATGTCCCATATCGAGAGCTGGGACATGGTATGTAAATACGGAGAGCTCCATAATCCGCTCTATGCATTTTCCGATTACTTCTGGGCATGGCTGGCATCCCATGAATATATCATCAAAATTCTGTCATGGCCCTTTCCTGAAGCTGACCTGTACCATCCAATATCCACGGGCTATGCGGGCCTCACCGCGGCCGTTGCGAAAATTACCAGCGGAAAGCCCGTAGTCCTCACTGAGCATGGCCTCTATAACAAGGAGCGTGAAATTGACATCAAGAGGGCGCAGTGGGTCAAAGGCTACCAGAGGGACCTGTGGATAAACATATTCAATGACATGAGCAGAATTACCTATGACTATTGCAATCTCATCATATCACTCTTTGAACATAACAGGAATATACAGATCTCCCAGGGGGCCAAAAGAGAGAGAACAATGGTAATACCAAACGGTATAGATTCGGACCGTTTTCTGGATTTAAAAAAGGACTCAAAGAGTGAATTCTCCATCGGCTTTGTCGGCAGGGTCGTGCCGATAAAGGATGTGAAGACCTTCATCATCACTGCCAAAATAATGGCTGAAAAATCCGGCAACTTTAAAATCTACATCATAGGCCCCCAGGATGAAGACAAGCCCTACATGGATGAATGCAGCCAGCTTGTGGCAAATTTCAAACTTCAGGACAAGGTGATTTTCACCGGCAAGGCCGACGTCAGGGAATATTACCGGTTCATTGACATCATGGTGCTGTCAAGCATCAGGGAGGCACAGCCGCTGGTAATCCTTGAGGCCTTCTGCGCGGGAATCCCCGTTGTATCAACGCGCGTGGGGAATGTTCCCGAGATGCTGGATTATGATGAAGACCTCCTTGCAGATCCAAAGGACTCGCAGAAACTCGCGTGGAGCATTTTAAACCTCATGGAGAATGAAGGATACCGGAAGGCGTTGATAAAAAAGAACAGGCAGAGGGTCCTGGACTTCTATAACAAGAAAGACCTGATAGACAAGTACAGAAGTATATACAACAAATACATTGGAGGCGGAAAAATTGAATAATTTTTTCCGCGGTATTATATGGCCGGCATAGGATTTGAATTATACAGGATACTGCACAAAGGGACAATGGGTTCCATCCTCAAGGTATTTTTCCTCGGGACAATCATAGTTGCCGGCCCGTGGATACTGTCCGTGATGAGCATATATGTCATACAGAAATTCGCGTACTCGGCGATTTCGGAGAATCCAATTCTCTTCAACGTGACCATAGTCTATGTATACGCCTTCTCCCTTTTTTTCTTCGGCGGAGTACACTATGTCTTTTCCCGGTACATAGCCGACATGCTCTATATCGAGGACAGGATATCCACTCCCACGGCCCTGTTAACGGCATTTCTTCTCATAACCGTCATATCGGTAATCTCATCGCTCCTGTTCATCACCTTTAACGACTTCTCAGGACTGAAACACCCTTCCCTCTACAAAATATCTCTTGTATTTCTGTTTACAACAATCAATCTCATATGGATCATGCTTGTTTATGTGAGCCTTTTAAAAGAGTATAACATGGTATTCCTGTCGTACATATTCGGGGTCCTGGCAAGTATCGGCGGGGTCTTTTATCTTGGAGAAAGATACGGCATATCAGGGGCCCTGCTGGGTTATACAGCAGGCCAGTTTTTAATTATTGTGCTTCTCCTTATCGTATCGCTGAGGCTCTACCCGATAAAAAAACTTTCATTCAATTTCGAATTATTAATGTACTTTAAAAAATTCAGGTATCTCCTCCTGCTCGGCATGTTTTTCAACATGGCCATCTGGTCAGATAAGATAATCTACTGGTTTACCAGAGGAGAAAGCATCAGCGGCACCCTGTATAATTATTACATGGCCTATGACATACCTGTTTTTATCGCGTTTATTTCAATGATCCCCGGCCTGGTGTATTACCTGGTAATTACAGAGCCGATTTTCCATACGGCCTATTCTAAATTCATGAAAAATATTCTTCAAGACAACCTCATTGCAATACGGGAGAACAAGCAATCGATGATAGTCAGCCTGAAAACCGGACTGGGAAAACTGACTGTTTTCCAGGGGGCCTGGACAGTGGGTCTCATACTCAATACTGAACAGTTTCTTATCATGATGGGTTACACCACTGTTGATGAAGGCATTATGAAACTGCTTCTCATAGCCGTATTCTTCCATTTGCTGGCATTGACACTGCAGACCTACATGCTTTATCTTGAACTGAGGAGGGAAGCGGTAATATCATCATTCATCTATATGATACTGAACACTATCCTTACCATAATTTTTATTGTTTCCGGCATAGAAATGCCCGGGCTGAGCTATCTCCTGTCAGCCATGATGACATCTTTTTTGAGTGCATGGTACCTCTATAGAAAAGTTCCGGAAATAGATTTTCTGATTTTTATCAAGACGGTGTGATTACTGGCATGAATCCTGACGCATATCCTCCATTCAGCTACGCGCCGATGAGGCTCGAGCTTACAACGTAGAGCGGGTCATTCTTTATGTCGTTGATGAAATTTTCCTTAATGTAGGCATCAATATCGCTCTGAATTGACAGGGACTTTGAATACATCTCCTTCAGATCCTGATCCGCCCTTGAAAGGGGTTCATTTGAGATAACCCTGGCATAGAGATTTGCCAGGCCGACAATTTCCACGGTCTTCTTATTCGGAGAATCCACATGAAGGTTGTGGTGCTGCGATACGGCATCTATCAGCTCATTGGGGAAGTTCCATTTCTGAAATACAATCTTCCCCACCTCACCGTGATGGATGCCGAAAATATTTTCTTCTGTTGTGATGATATCAATCTCCGGATCTTTGCTGATAAACTCAAGGTATTCCTGATACTTTGACTGGTTATTCATGAGTAAAACGATCCTTCCTATATCGTGAAGAAGGCCCGCAATAAAAATACTTTCCTTCAGGCTGTCAAGCTGGAGCTTCATGGCTATGTATCTTGAAAGAAATCCGGTGATGACAAGGTGGCGCCACATGACAATCTCCGAGGACTTTGACTCCGATACAATAAAATTGACATTCGATTTCCATTTCGACTTTCCATACATGTTTGACGCGCATACAAGAAGGACAAGGCTCTTTATCGTCTTAAAGCCGAGGAGTGTTATTGCCTGCTGAAGGCTCGTGATCTCCCTCTGCCTTGCATACAGCGCCGAATTCGCCACTTTCAGAATTTTAGAGGTGAGAGCGGGATCGAGGAGTACAATCTGCTCAAGTTCCTTAAAGCTGATATCCAGGTGATCCTCCTGCATCTGGAGAATCTTTGTCGCGACCTGGGGCATAATTGGTATTTCTTTTACAGATTCTATGTTGAATTCAGGCATTTCAGTTCATAACTCCATTTAACATACTATCGATATATACACATCCAAAAAATAGCAATTTTTTCTATCATGCCGGGCTGGATTTATACCATTCTATTGTATCCATGAGCCCCTTGTCAAAACCCGAGTTTTCAACCCAGCCGGTATTCATAAGCTTTTCCACTGAAGCATAGGAATATTTTATATCGCCGGGCCTTGAATTTTCATAAATAATTTTAGATGATGATCCCGTCAATCTGATTATCATCTTGACAAGGTCATTTATAGTAATGAATTTGCCATATCCGAGGTTAAACGTCGGGTTTTCCCTGTTTTTTTCAGAATTTTCCATGAGGTAGTAGATAGCCGATATCAGGTCTCCGACAAAAATAAAATCCCTTGTCTGCCCGCCATCGCCGTATATGGTAATGTCCCTGTTCTGCAGCGCCCTTTTGATAAAGATGGGTATGGCAGCGGAATACTGGGATTCAGGATTCTGCCTTGGCCCGAAGACATTGAAAAACCGGCAGTTAACGGCATTATAGCCGTAGACCTGGGAGAAATACCTGTTATAGTATTCCCCGGTTATCTTGGTAATTGCATAGGGCGATTTCGGTTCGGGTACCATCTCCTCTCTCTTGGGGAGTTCCTGACTGTCTCCATACACTGCAGCCGAGGAGGCATGTACGAAATATTTTATCCTGTGTTTTCCGCAGATCTCAATGAGGTTTATCATCCCGTTTACATTTATATCCTCGGTGAGTTTAGGCTTCTCGGTCGATTCCGCAACCGATATCAGCGCGGCAAAATTGATGCATGCGTCTATTTTATGATCGATGAATATTTTTTCCATGGCAGCTCCATCCCTTATGTCTGCCTCATAAAACACACACCTCTCCTTATCAGCCAGGCCTGAAATATTTTTGTAAAAACCTGAGAGCAGGTTATCGGCAATGATTACCCTGTTTCCCTTCTTAATGAGAAAATCAGCGCTGTTGCTGCCGATAAATCCTGCCCCGCCCGATATGAGAATATTCATATGTCCTCCTGAATGTTGAATGATTTTTTCTGAATCATTTCATTTTAATTATTTTACTCTCCATGGCGGATATTAATTCGCCCGGAATGGCCTTATCATCGCTGTAATAACCTATCTTTTCAACCTTATCTCCATGGAAGTCGCTTCCTCCGGTAATGATGAGGTCTAATTTTTCGGCAATCCTGATATAATTTTTTATTCTCTCTGAATCGTGCATGGTTGAGTAGACTTCTATCCCGGCAACCCCCAGTTTCCGGTACACCGTAAGCTGCTTTTCAAATTCAGAGTAACTATCAATGTTCATGGTAACCGGATGGGCAATAACAGGAATCCCGCCGGCGTCCCTGATTAACGAAATTGCCGATGCAAGATCAATTCTTTCTTTCCTTACATAACCGGGCTTCCCTTTCACAAGGTAATTTTTAAAAATATCATTAAAATTTTTTCCATAACCGTATTTCAACATAATTCGTGCGATATGGGGGCGGCCTATGGCCCCGCCTCCCGAGAGCTTTTCAACATCACCAATGGGAATGTGTATGCCATGAGTATTCAAATCATCAACCATTTTATGGGCCCGCGTACCCCTCATCATGGCAAGCCACCCGCATTTGGATCTAAGCGGTTCATTGGCGTGATCAATATAGAGCCCGAGCAGATGAAAAGTGCCCCCATCATAATCAATGCTGAATTCAATACCGGGGATGAGCTGTATACCATGTATCCCTGCATGGTTCGCAGCCTCTTCGAGGCCGGATACAGTATCATGGTCGGTTATGGCCATTGCGCCTATCCCCTCCTGCGCAGCTAATTCCACAAGGCCGCGCGGAGAAAAAATGCCGTCTGAAGCCGAGGTATGAAGATGAAGATCTATTTTTTTCATATGATACAAAAGCCCTTTCAGTAAAATCGTACTCCCCTCACCGCGCTCTGCGCGCCCTCTCCCGGCAGGGCTAACTACTACCCACATTTCCCATGTGTAAGAAATGGAGATAGGGAGATAGGAAGAGATAAGGAGATGGGAAAATATTATTATTCAAATAGTCACCAATCCATATATTATAAATATTATGAATAATTCTTATTATGCTATTTATCATCCCCCTATCGCTAATATCCCCTTATCCCCTTTCTTATACATTTGTGTGTAGAAGTGATCCCGGCAGGGCGAGGGCTTCTTATTCATAAACATAATATAATTTCCCGGTAAACAATTCAAATATTTACATAATATCACCATTTATCAAGCATAAAATATTCCAATGGTATTTAAATTATTGACCAAAAAAAATCTTTACTAATTTATTTAATAATCAATGATTGTCTTTCTCATAAAATCATCAAATCAACGATATTATTAAAGTGTAAAAAAAGGAAATACATGTTTGCAGGATTGGATATTGGCGGAACAAATATCAAGGGAGTCCTTGCTGATAAGTCAGGGAAAATTTTAAGCTTCAGGGAGATCCCGACTCCTGATACAGCCGAAAGGATAGACCAGGAAATAAACACATTAATTGAAAACCTGGCCGCATCATCATCCTACTCCAAAATGGACATTAAGGGTGTGGGCATAGGCGCCGCAGGCTCGATAGACAGGAAGAGGGGAATCATAATCACGAGCCCGAATATAAGCGGCTGGAAAAAATATCCCCTGGCCAAAAATATAGAAAAACTTACAGGGCTCAGGATATTTCTTGAAAACGACGCAACGGTGGCCCTCATAGGCAGCTGGTGGAAAGGGGACGGCAGCAAATACAAAAACTGGATTATGCTCACACTGGGAACAGGCATCGGAGGCGGGGTAATTATTGACAATAAAATATATACAGGGCAATCCGGCAGCGCCATGGAGGTGGGCCATATGGTCATTGACTATAACGGAAAAAAATGCAAATGCGGCAATACCGGCTGCTTTGAACAATATGCCTCGGCAACAGCCCTGGTCAATTTCGTAAGGGAAAGTATTATTAATTATAAAAATTCATCGATAGTTAAAAGGATCGAAAAAGAAGAGATCACCTCAAAAATTATATATGAAGAGGCCCTGGCAAATGACGAATGCGCCCTTCATGCAATCAACGAAATCGCAGGATATATAGGAATCGGCGCTGCAAACCTCGTGAACATCTTCAATCCCGAGGCGATTATCCTCGGAGGCGGTCTCTCCATGGCTCACAAGATAATTATACCGGTTGTAAAGAAGGTAATACAGGAAAGGGCCCTCCGCGGGTTAAAGGAGAATCTGAAAATATTGCCGGTAAAGGACCAGTCTACATTACCGTCACTTGGAGCTGTCAAGGTTGCCATGGACTCACTGGGGACATAAAACCGCCCGCCGTCTTTGAGCAGGAGTTCTAATCTATCTTGAAGAACTCCACCTTTCTCTTCAAATCCTCAGCAGTATTTGTAACCGTTATTGAATTTGCCGACATCTGTTCAGAACCCGATGCATTCGCCTGGGTCAGCTCATTTATGTTGGTAATGGACTTAACTATTTCAAATACCGCATTTTTCTGCTCTTCTGTCGACGACTTTATCTCGCTTGCGCTGGCCTTGACTTCATCGGCCATTTCATTAACAACACTGTTCACATCAAGCTGTTTCTTCATGTTATCATAAACTGCCTGTATCAGCTCCCTGATAGAACCGACACCTTTGATTATAATCTTTGTATTTTCAACCGTCTCATTCACATTCTGCATCCCTTTGCGGATCTCGTCATCATTCCCCTTAATCAGCTTGCTTATTTCATTGATGCTGGTGGCTGTCTTATCTGCAAGCTTTGATATTTCATCGGCAACAACTGCAAATCCCCTGCCGGCGTCCCCTGCCCTTGCCGCTTCAATTGCTGCATTGAGTGACAGGAGGTTAATCTGATCCGAAATGGTATTAATAATGTTGACTATACTCGACATCTCATTGGAGCTGTCGCTTATTTTTATCATGCTGGAATTCATTGCCCTGAGGGACTCGTCGCCTTTCTGAGCCCTTGTAGTTACATCTTCCACCATTTTCTGGGTCTCCTGCATCCTGTTCCCCATTTCATTGATCAGCCTGGACAGATCGTTTATCTGGCCTATCAACTGGTTTAATTTCTCAAACTGCCTGCCGGCACCGATGGCCACATTGTCCATACCCGCAGATACCTCCTCCACCGTGGCCGTTATCTCTTCCGCGGTTGCAGACTGGTTCTGTGCGTTGTCGGAGAATGACTGGGTAGCGGCATTCATCTCCTCTGATGAGACGGCAAGTTCATCGGCAATTAATTTGATATTTTTTATAACATTCTTTATACTTCCAACAAATTCATTGAAGTTCTTCACGAGGCTCCCGACTTCATCGGTTCCGCGCACTTCAAGATTTATCGTGAGATCCCCTGCCGATACGTCTCTCAGGTTTTTCTCAACCTTGATAATGGGGCTGGCGATAGCTCCGGCCAGCAGGACAACTCCTAAAAATGATGCCAGGATTACAAAGACAAATACTATTGTAATCAGCAGTTTAATAGATTTGATCTCCTCTTTTACGTCCTCTAAATATATCCCGGTACCAATAATCCACTTCCAGGGCTCAAAGGTTTTAACAAAGGAGACCTTTTCCACGATAAGGTCCTCCCTGTCCTTCCACTGCCAATCGTAGTCAACAAATCCTTCCCCTGCCTTGCTGCATACATCGACAAATTCCTTGAACAAAAATTTCCCGTGGGGGTCCTTGTAATCGGAAAGGTCCTTGCCGTCGAGATCCGTACGGTATGGATGCATGATCATTTTAGGCTGAAAATCGTTTATCCATATATAATCCTTATTTTCAGGTCCGAAGCGCATTTCCTTTATATATTTTATTCCTAAAGCCTGGGCCTCCTGAAGAGTGTATTTCCCATCTTTCTGCATTTTTTCAACGGTTGTCAGGAGGCTGATGCCGGCTTGTACTATCTCTTTCAATTTTTCTTTTTTCAGGTTTATCATGTTCTTGTTTACCTGAGGGATTAAAAACCCGAATATGACCAGAGCAAAAAAGAAAAGGATTAAGGCTAAAACTAAAATTATCTTTCTTTTGATTGAAATATTGCTCCATTTTAAACTCATATATTCTCCTGGCCGTACGTATGGATATTCCTGGAAATATGCCTTTTTATCTGCAAATGTCAAAATTTCATGCCTTATAAAAACTTCAAATCAAATACTCTATTTCTGATTATTTTTTTCACCCTTTATGGTGTCCAGTAGAATCTGGAGGTAGGATCTTTTTTCAAAGGTATTAAACCCGGTTTTCTCAGCCAGGGAGAGAAGCTCTTTTTCAGCATATTCCCTGTCGGCTGAAATCATTTCGAATTCAACAAACATTCCGGCGCCCTCCACCCTGTCCAGGCATATTGTAACATCTCCCAGTTTATGGACCTCTCTCTCTTTTTTCACGTCAATATTCCTGGCAAAACCTAAATATTCAAGAATGGCGCCCATGGATAGGGGATCTGAAACCTCTACCTCTTTTTCAATCCTTGTTTTAACAGGGCCTTTCAATCTGGGGCCCTTGTAAGTCAACATAGATATGCCATTCACAACTCTTATTCTCAATGCTTCATCGGTAAGTGCAAAGTCCTTTCCGGGATGGTTATAATAGGTATCACTCTGCTTTTCCAGTCTTATAAATTCCGCATTCAACCTGGATAATTTCCCCCGTAAACCGTCGCAATCATCGCAGAGAGCTTTTAGCTCTATCTCATAGGACATATTATTTTCTCCTGTGCAGCGGGCCGCTTATGGAAAGCCCGTCACTGCCGAGTGTCTCTTTCCTTTTGCCGTTTATGGTAATAATGATGTTCTCAATTTCCTCGAACTGTGTTGCCGTATATACTATCTGGTCAAGCCTGCTGAGGAGTATATTTCCAGAAGCCCCCTTTTCTATGGAGCTGTTGAAATCAATTAAAGCAGTTCTGTTTACTACCTTGATTCCCCTGATTTTTAAATCGAAAGGTACGGCATTTAACAGCCCCCTCTCCTTCTCTTTTTTCGAGAGCCCTTTGATAAGCTCCCTGATAGCCCCCTCAAGGCGGCTGCTCCCTTCTATTTTCCTGATAACAGGATAGAGCTCCATGTTTTCGCTCCTGTCATCCATTTTAATAAAATATATCGATGCTTCATTATCCTTAACAGCACCGGATGAATTTCCATCATCCTCCATACCGCTTCCTGGCTTTTCCCTTGTATTATCCTGTTCCCTGTTATTCACGTTTTCCTTTTTTGCTGAGGGCTGATTCTTTTTTTTCACTTCAGATTCATTCTGATAATAAATTTTATTCATCAGAAATGCGATTACGATAATTAACGCCATAATTGTAAGAACAAAAAACGGCCTCATCCCGTGCCCTGCAGATAGGGGCCTGGCCGATTTGACCGATGCGGGGCTCTTCTTTTCTGAACCTTTTAACACCTTTGCCCCTGTTTTTTTCGGGGCACTTTTTTTCTTTTGTGCAGTTTTATTCGCAGCTGATGAATTTTTATCTTTCTTTGCCATGTCATTACTCTTTAAAATTTTATCATTTATACTACTTAATTTCGGCCTTCCAACAGCTCAAAAAACCAATTTTTCATAAAAAATTCTAATAAAATACTTTTTTGAAATCTTTAACAGAGGCATGATTTTGATAATTATAAATATTCCTCTTGACTTAAAATTTAAAGATATTGTATGATAAAAAGCTCAGCTCACGAAACACTCGCTGGATTGCGGAAAAACCGGAAAAAATGATCAAACTAAAAAGAATTTTCAGCCATATAAAAGGAAAACCCAGGGATATCAATAAACCGGGAATTCTTCAAAAACTTGCCCTTCTCCCATTCTTTGCCTGGATTGGGCTTGGAGCAGACGGGCTCTCCTCGTCATCCTATGGGCCGGAAGAGGCCTTCAAGGCAATCAGCGGCCATGCCTACCTTGCCCTGCTTCTTGGCGCTGCTACGGTACTGACTATCATAGTTATTTCCTATACCTATTCCAGGATCATTGAACATTTTCCCCATGGAGGCGGCGGGTACATTGTTGCATCCCATACCCTGGGAGAGCGTGTTGGAGTCATATCGGGAAGCGCCCTCATTATTGACTATATTCTGACAGTAGCTGTCTCCATAACAGCCTGCTCATATGCGATATTCAGTTATATACCGGTGGAATATCAGAAGTACAAATTATTTTTTGCTCTGTTCCTCATTATAGTCCTCATTCTCATGAATATTCGCGGCACAAAGGAGTCGATATCATTCCTCACTCCCATTTTTATAATTTTTATTATCACTCATGTTATCATGTTATTCTATGGATTATTCACCCATATACCTGATATGCCCGGGATTGCCGGCGAAATGAAAAACAGCTTCAACCATGACCTGTCAACCATCGGAGGGGCGGGAATTATCCTGATATTCCTGAGAGGATATTCACTTGGCGGCGGGACCTATACCGGCATAGAGGCAGTATCCAACGGCCTGCAGATTATGAAAGAACCGAAAGTTCATAACGGAAAACAGGCCATGCTCTACATGGCAGTATCCCTCTCCATTGCATCGGGCGGGCTGTTTCTCTGCTACCTTTTGTTAAAAGTCGGGCCTGTCGCAGGAAAAACACTTAATTCGGTTCTGGCAGATTCGCTGTACAGCGGATGGGAATACGGGCATCTGCTCAGTGCCGTAACGATATTCTCGGAAGGGCTGCTTCTCTTTGCCGCTTCCCAGGCCGGTTTCATCAATGCCCCCAGGGTCATGGCCAATATGGCTGTGGATTCATGGCTGCCTCACCGCTTCGGAGCCTTTTCAGAAAGGCTCACCATGAGAAACGGCATTATCATTATCGGGGTTTCGGCCATGGCCATCCTTGTATATACGGAAGGATCCATAACAACACTCATCATCATGTATTCGATCAATGTATTCATTACATTTACGATATCAGAGCTTGGCATGTCCATCTATTACATCAAAAACCGGAGGAAGGAGTTAAAATGGAAAAAACATCTCTCCTTCCAGCTTGCAGGACTTTTACTATGCGCAACTATTCTAGCCGTAACGGTATATGAAAAATTTACCGAGGGAGGCTGGGTAACCCTTTTGATAACATTCCTCCTTGTCGTTTTATGCATATCGATAAAAAAGCACTACAACAGAATAAAAAAAGAGATAAAAAAATTCGACACCCTTCTGACCCATCTGCCTGCAGCCGGCGCCAGAAACATGAAAAAACCTTTAAAAAAGAACATGACGGCAATACAGCTTGTCGGGAGATACAACGGTTTCGGTGTCCATACCCTCAATTCAATTATCAAGACCTTTCCTGATCTCTATAAAAATTTTATCTTCGTTTCCGTGGCGGTTGTGGATCAGGGCGCGTTCAAGGGCCATGACGGAATAGATTATTTAAAAAAATCCGTTGAATCAGACCTCATTAAATATACAGAGATTGCCAGGGACCTGGGCTATCCCTCTGATTACCGGCTGAGTACAGGAATCGATGTCCTGGAGACATCGGTAAAAATGTGTATCGATATCAGGAAGGAGTTTCCCAGGTCCACAGTTTTTTCCGGGAAAGTAGCATTCAGTTATGAACAATTTTATCACAGCATACTCCATAACGGTACGGCATATGCAATACAGAGGCGTCTCCAGTACAACGGCATAACCAATGTTGTCCTGCCCATACGCCTGGATACATAATGTTTTTTTATAGGAAGGCCCTCACCCCCGGCCCCTCTCCCGAAATAGGGAGAGGGGTGATAAGTAAATGAATTTCATATTTTATATAAAAATGAAATTGGAATTTATGAATCAGAAGCCCTCTCCTTACCGGGAGAGGCGACAGGCAGGAGGCCTTAGTGTCGAGCGCGGACAGGATGTCCAAAAAGCGCTCGACGAACGCGCAGAGCGCGGTTGAGGGCATGCAGTTTTAGCGGGAATAATTTTATTTTTTCCAAATATTCCTGAAAGTGCATATAAAATATAATTATATTTTTGAGAGGCGTTCTATGAAAATACTACTCGCAGGCGGCTCCGGATTTGTCGGGACAAGCCTTACAAAAGAATTGAGCAGGAATAACAGCATTACCGTGGTGGACAGGAATGTACCGGCTCCAGATAGGAATTCAGAAAATATCAGGTATGTAGCCTCAGACCTATCAAAACCCGGTGAGTGGCAGGCCCTGATCCCTGAACAGGATGTTATCATTAACCTTGCAGGCGCCACAATTTTCAAAAAGTGGGACAGCAATACAAAAAAAATCATTTACGACAGCAGGATACTCACCACGAGAAACATTGCCGATGCGCTGAAAGGAGGTAAAAGGAAAAAGGTGAGGATACTGAGTACCTCTGCCATGGGATATTACGGATTCCACGGCGATGAAATAATCGATGAATCCTTTCCTCCAGGCACCGATTTTCTTGCCGGTGTTGCTTCCGACTGGGAGAAGGAGGCAAACAGGGCCGTGGAATTCGGGGCAACGGTGGTGAATTGCAGATTCGGGATTGTCCTGGGAAAAAACGGCGGGGCACTGGGAACAATGCTCCCGCTTTTCAGGCATTATCTCGGTTCAAGGCTTGGTTCCGGAAAGCAGTGGTTTCCATGGATCCATGAGAAGGACCTGGTGGGGATATACCTTTTCCTGATAAAAAACAGGTCCCTGGCTGGCCCGGTAAACTGCACCTCGCCCAACCCGGTAACCAACAGGGAGCTTACTGAGGGGATCAAAAAGGCGCTGAAAAAACCTTCGCTCATCCCCTTTGTACCGTCGTTTGCCATAAAAATTCTCATGGGCGAGTTCGGAAACCTGATCCTTGAAGGCCAGAGGGGCATACCTAAAAAACTTGCTGATCATGGCTATACCTTCCTTTTCCCGACTCTTGAAGAAGCCCTGAAAGATATTATTCCATAACATATGGGACTGACGGTATTGGCGGAAAAACCGGCCTATGGAGGATATTCTATTGCCAGGGTGGATGATAAAGTAACATTCATTGAAGGGGCCATCCCCGGTGAGACAGCCGAAATAGAAATAACTGTCAATAAATCAGAGTACTCCTATGCCGTGGCAAAAAAAATTCTGGAAACCTCGCCGGACAGGATTATTCCGGTGTGCCCCTATTTCGGCGTATGCGGTGGGTGCAGTTACCAGTATATATCCACGGAACGGCAGATATCCCTGAAGGATGAAATAATCTCAGATGCCCTCAGGAGGATAGGGAAAATGGAGGTATCCCTTTCACCGGCATTAACTGACTGCAGCTGGAACTACAGGCACAGGGCAAAGATTCAGTTTTCAAAAACCGGTGATATCGGCTTTTTCAGAAAATCAAGCCGGGAGGTTGTACCGATTGATGCGTGCCCCCTTCTTCATGCCGACATAAACCTGCTTTTACAAAACATGATGTCGCTCGGGCCTTTGACAGGGGTTGCCGATATTGTTATAACATCCGGGAAATCCCAGATCGCCCTCATCACCGGCGGAAATAACAGAAAGCTGCTGCGTTATATGCTGAACCGGTGCGGCCTTTCCGGAATGGCCTTTGATGACAAGCCTGCGAATGGAAAAAATTATGCCGAATTTCAGCTAAACGGCATGAAATATACGGTATCCCCGTCAACCTTTATCCAGTCCCACTGGAAAATGAACTCCAGGCTGGTTGACCATCTTATTGCCGCCATGGCGCCACTTGCAGGGAAAAAGGTTCTTGACCTTTATGCAGGCGCGGGAAATTTTTCTCTCCCCGCTGCCAGGGCTGGGGCCAGGGTTACTGCAGTTGAGAGCAGCGCAGCGGCTTTCAGTGACGGACTCAGGAACATGGAATTAAACGGCATTGACAGCTGCCGGTTTATCCAAATGCCCTCGGAATCCTTCACCATTAATGATGAGTATGATATTATCATACTCGATCCGCCAAGGCAGGGGGCTGCGCCGGCGGTCATGAACATGCTTCTCAGCGCCAGGCCGGATATGCTCATCTATATATCATGCGACCCGTCAACCCTTGCAAGAGATCTAATAAGGCTTTCAGGCACATACAGGATTGACACGATACGCCAGATAAACTTCTTCCCCCAGACCCATCACATTGAAACAGCGGCATTTCTCAGGAGAATTTGACATAATATCATACCTTGGATATGTAATTACCCTTTCTCCTGATCATTCCCGTTAATTCAAGAAGCATTATTGCCTCCTGCACATCATTGATCTTCTCATTTACCCTATGGATTACCGCGTCTATATCCATCTCATCATCGTTGAGGAGGCTGAATATCCTTAATTTCAAGGAATCATCGCCGGGTGGTTCCATGACAGGATTGCTTTTATGATTTACTTCACCTGGTTTCTTCCCCTCATGAGCATATCTCCCATTCACAGCATGGCACGGTATTTCATTGAATATATCCTCTGTGGTACCAACAAGTACAGCGCCATTTTTTATCAGGCCGTTGCATCCGGCATATCCCTGGTCATATGAATTACCGGGGCATGCAAAGACCTCCCTGTTCTGCTCTGCAGCATATCGGGCTGTGATAAGGGCGCCGCTCTTCAGCCCGGCCTTCACAACAACTGTTCCCAGGGATATGCCGCTGATAATCCTGTTCCGTCTTACGAAGGTCCATTTCCCTGCCAGTATTTCCGGAGGATATTCTGATATCAGGGCCGATGTATCCGACGATTCGATCTGTTTATAGATATCCCTGTTTGACGAAGGATACACTATATCAATGCCGTTTGCGAGAATTCCCACTGTTTGCCCCCCTGCTGCCAGGGCCCCGCAGTGAGCCGCCCTGTCTATTCCTATTGCCATTCCGCTTACCACAGCATACCCCCTGTTTGCCAGTTCGCCAGAGATCCTGGCCGCTATCCTTTCCGAAAGCCCGTCAGAATTTCTTGTTCCAACTACTGCCATCGACCTGGTATTGAAAACCGGCCCTTTCCAGTAGAGTACCAGCGGCGGCCTGGATATTTCCCTGAGAAGAGGCGGATAGTCAGGGTGCCAGAAGTGTATGATGTTAACCGATTTACTCCTGCATTTCATGATAATTTTTTCTGCTGCTCTAAGAGAATCATTACCATATGCCTGTGCAAGGTAATCCTGGGTCTTCATATCTTTTTCAGCATGAATGATCTTATGAAAAGTGAAGGGGTCATGATCCCTGATCCTTTCCCAGATCCCTTTCAGGGTATTCGCCGGAAGCACCGACAGGGCAACTGAATAAAAAATTTCATCCTCTGGAGTCATGGCCATTATATTAATCCTGAATTTTGAACTGTTACTAATATATACAGCCGGCATTCCCCATGTGTTAAAAAAATTTTTCTAACAGGGTTTTACTTTTAAAAATACCTCTTACAGCTTTTTTATCTCCTTATCTCATATAACTTATCTCCCTATCCCCTTATCTCCCTATCCCCTTACACATTGAATTATGAAATGGATTATTTCTTGACAAAAATTGAATAGATGTTTATTAAATAAAAATTCATTATTCAAAATATATAATCCTGAATTCTAATCCGGTAATATTACAGCAGAAGTACCCTAAGGGACAACTATATGCAGCGCGACGAAAGATTTGATAAAGCAGAAAGTGTCATAAAGACGGGATTTATAATAAATATTTTCCTTATGACAATGAAACTTGCAGCAGGTTACTGGGGGCAGTCCAACGCCGTTTTTGCCGACGGCATCGAAAGCGCATGTGATTTTATTGCCATCGGCGGGACATTGATTGCCCTTAAACTGGGGCGCAAACCCTATGATCCTGAACATCCCTATGGCCATGGCAGGGCTGAAAGCCTCTCCGCGGTTCTGGTTTCAATGGTCATCTTCATCACCGGAGGATGGATCATGGTGGATTCCATCAAGTCGGCAATATCAATGGAATTCAAGCCTCCCGAACCTGTTGCTGTAGGGGCGGCCTTCGCAACAATCATCATAAAAGAATTCCTCTACCGTTTTTCCCAGAAAGTGGGCGCTGAACTTGAAAGCCCGGCACTGCTTGCCGTTGCCAGGGACCACCGCAAGGATGCCATTACCTCCATTGCGACACTGGCAGGCGTTACCGGGGCATACTTCGGTTTGGGAATAATGGATCCCGTTGCCGCGGGGCTGACTTCCCTATTCATTATCCACATCGGCTGGGAAACTTTCCGCAGCGCATCCCATGACCTCATGGACGGCTCGGCACCGGAAGGGTTTGTATCGTGCGTCGTGAAACTTGCCGAGGCGGTCCCCTGCGTTGAGCATGTTCATGAAATACGCGCCCGGCGCTCAGGCCAGTATATGATTATCGATATGAAGATAGAAATGGACCCGGAAATGACAGTGAAGGAATCCCATGAAGTTGCCACTGAAATAAAACGGGTAATCTTCAGCGAATTGCCCAATGTCGGGGATGTGATGATTCATATAGATCCCCATGACGAGGAGCATGAAGATCCCATACGGCTGTAAAATGCTACTCCTTCAGTGCGCCTGTAAATGTCGGGTCAGTTGCCTTAAGAACCGCAGTCTCTCCAAAAAGAATTGCCTCTATCATTCCAAAAAACTTGGGAAACTCGGTTCCTATGAAAAACTGGGAAGAGAGCACCCTCCCGCTGTAATACGCCGCCTCTCCATTTTCCTCAAGAAGCTTGTCCCTTTCAGGCCCCTTTAAATCACCGGCAACTTTTTTTAACATTGGATGGGTGACCGTCAGCGACCATAGGTGGACCCATCCCAGGGTGAGCATGAACATTGCCTTCTGGAGCGGAGTGGCGTTCATGAAAAGATGCATGAACTTTCCCTCCTTCATCTGCTTCTTCATCATTTCTATCACTTCATCGAGCTTTACCAGGCCCTTCTCAACCAGAGCCACATACTTCTCATCAACAACACCCCTGGCGGCGGTTACCGTTTCAGTAATCCTTTTTTTCAATACATTGTAATCATACTGATTCTCGTTCATCAGTATCTTTCTCATGGTAAGATCCATTGCCTGTATGCCGTTCGTACCTTCATAAATGGTGGTTATCTTGGAATCCCTCATGAGCTGCTCAACAGGATAATCGGAAATGTAGCCGTACCCTCCGTAGACCTGTATCGCCTCGGAAGTTACAAGGACCGATGTGTCTGTATTCCCTGCCTTGCAGATGGGAATGAGGATCTCAACCAGGGCCTTTGCCTCGCTCTGCTCCTCCCCTTCCGTAAGTTCTATGAGTGTTATGTTATTGGCCAGAAAATAGGAGAGCACCCTCATCCCCTCTACATAGGACTTCATCCAGAGGAGCATCCTTTTCACATCGGGATGCTGGCTGATGGTGACGCCCTTTGCCTCCGGGTTAAGGAGCTGGGTAACATGAACTCCCTGCAGCCTGTTTCTCGCATAGGTGACCGCATGCATGTACGCCGCGCTTGCGATGGAGAGCCCCTGCATGGCCACGCCCAGCCTGGCCTCGTTCATCATCTGGAACATTATCCTCATGCCCTTCTTTTCCTCTCCCATGAGGAACCCCTTGCATTTGCCGTTATCTCCAAAGGCGAGGGTACAGGTGGACGACCCCTTTATCCCCATCTTGTGCTCGATGCCGGTGCATGCCACGTCATTGTATTCCCCTTTCGCTCCGTCATTTTTCGGGAGATATTTAGGGACAAGGAAGATTGAAATCCCTTTGGTCCCCTGGGGGTCGCCTTCGATCCTGGCAAGGACAAGGTGAACCATGTTTTCATAATAATCATTATCCCCTGAGGAGATGAATATCTTCTCGCCGGTTATGGTAAATGTACCATCCTGGTTCCTCACGGCTTTAGTCTTGAGCGCGCCCACATCGGAGCCTGCCCCGGATTCGGTAAGGCACATGGTACCGCCCCACTTCCCGGTAAGGATTTTATCAATGTATATCTTTTTCTGTTCTTCTGTCCCGTATTCCTCAACAATCATCATTGCGCCATGGGACAGCCCCGGGTACATGAGCATGGGCAGGCTCCCTGCACACATGATCTCAGTACAGCTGAAACCCATGACATGGGGCATGCCCATTCCTCCCATCTCCTGGCCTGCGGAAACGCCCAGGAAGCCGGTCTGGTAATATGTATCAAGGGGCTCCTTGTAGCACCTGGGTATGATTACCTGTTTCGTGGCAGGGTCATATTTACAGCCATCTTTATCGCCCTGTGCGCTGGCCGGATAGATCTGCTCTACAGAGATGCGCTCTGCCAGGTCCAGAAATTCATCATAAGTATCCCTGTCAAAATCCTGGTATTTCGGAATTCTCTTTGACAGCTCATCAAGCTTCAAAAGTTCAAAAAGTACGAACCTCACGTCCCTGGAATCGATTATAGGATTTAATGCCATCACGTCCCTCCTTGATATAAATAATTTTCTTTTCTGCCGGAATTGTCTTATATTTAAAATTCATCGGGCAGTTGATTCACCTGATTATAAATAAATGAAAATTATTTTACTTATAATATATTAACATTTATTATAATTTCCAATTTTAAATTTAATAAATAATTTTTATAAAAATCTTTCATGGAATGTAATATAATCCTATATTGTTAAGGGGTCTAATTTTTTTCAAGTTAAAAAAAAATATATATTTAATAAATATTTTAATACTAATATTTTTATATAAAAATTTATTTTTACAAAGCCTGCCCTCACCCTGGGCCCCTCTCCCGGAATAGGGAGAGGGGTGTCAGTTATATTTATAATTCATTAAAAAAATATTATTGCATGTTCACTTATATAAAAAATAATCAGTTTTTATAATAAATATTTTTGGAATGAGCCAAATTACTTTTTTCATTAAAAAATCCGGACTGAACCAGCAGCAGGTAAATGAAATATGAACTCAACAAAATACTGGATAGCGCTTGAACAGGCAGAGGGGATAGGCCCGGCCCACCTTCTTGAAATTCAGGAAAAAATCAGCGGCCTGGGCCTTACCGCTGCAGACCTTTTCAGCCTTGAGGAAAAGGAGATAATGGAAGAATTCGGGCTGAGCCAGAAACTTTCCAGATCCATATGCAGTGTAAAATCTTCGCTGGATAAAATTGACAGCGACTATGTGAGGCTTATCAACTCAGGGATAAGCATAGTCCCCTTTTTTTCAAGGGAATACCCTGCCAGGCTGAAGGAGATTCTGGGACATGCGCTTCCGCCAATCCTCTATACCTTTGGAAACATAAAACTCTTCCCGGAAAAGGGAGCTGCTATTCTTGGAGGAAAGGAGATCTCGGAGAAGGGGGAGAACATTGCATCCATGAGCGCGAAGATCCTTGCAAGGCACGGCATAGTTACTATCAGCGGCCTGGCCGCCGGCACCGGTCTTACTGCCCACAGGTCAGCCCTGGATGGAGGCGGATCTACCATTGCCGTTGTTCCCTACGGCATGCATCACCTGAGCCTCCCCGATTTCATGATGAATCTCATGAGCACAGAGAGGATACTCATCGTTTCGCCCTTCTACCCTTCCAGGGAGACGAACAGGTTTAATGCCATGATACGGAACAGGATCATCTGCGCCCTTGCACATGCCGTATTCTTTATTGAAGCCGCAACCGAAAGCGGCACCATGGAAGCGGTAAAATCAGCGCATAAACTCGGCGTGCCTATCTTTACAACAGAATACGGGAAATATCCTGAAACAGCACTTGGGAACAGGGATATCATCGGGAATTACGGAGGCATCCCGGTGAAAGGGAAAAGGGAGAACAATATTCTTGTGCCCAACATGGACAGTATAATCGGAGTTGTTAAATATGGATAATTATGAAAACAGTTGATATTATTAGCGGTAACCTGTTAATGTCCCCGGAATACCGGCAAAATAAGAAATTGCTCACGGATTAGCACGGATAACAATGAAATATAAAAAATCCGTGAATATCTCTGCGAAGACCTGAGCATATATTAGAATCCGGGTAATTACAAATTATAGTTATAAGGAATATCTGATATTCTGTGAAAAATAACAGGCCTGAAATAATTTCCCCTGCTGGAAATCTTGAAAAACTCCGCTATGCCGTCACCTATGGCGCCGATGGCGTCTATTTCGGCGGATGGGACTTCAACCTGAGAAGCCAGGCAGGGAACTTTACCGCAGAAGATATTGAATCAGGAATGGCCTTCTGCAAAGACCGGGGCGTGAAGACCATTTTTCTCATGAACTCATTCCTCCATGAAGAGGACATCCCGGCTGCAAGAAATTACATTGAGCAGATACGGGGCTATCCCTTCGATGCCATAATGGTATCGGACCCCGGAATGCTTCTTCTTCTGAAAGAAGCCGGAATCACATCGGACTTCCACCTCTCTACCCAGATGAATACCCTCAATCACATGGCTATGAAATTCTGGAAAGAAGCCGGGATCAAAAGGGTTGTGCTGGGAAGGGAAACCACCCTTGACGAGATAAAAAAAATAAGGGAGAACACCGGGATAGAGATCGAAATCTTCATTCACGGAGCTCTCTGCATTGCCTACTCGGGCCGGTGTCTCCTGAGCAGATATCTGTCGGGAAGGGACGCAAACCAGGGGGACTGCTCTCAGCCCTGCAGGTGGAAATTCTCCCTCGTTGAAGAAAAAAGGGCCGGAAACCACATGGATATCATAGAACATGCCGGCGGTACCGAGATACTCTCATCAAAGGACCTCTGTCTCATTGCGAAAGTGCCGGAGTTCATAAAAGCGGGAGTTCAGGCCTTCAAAATCGAGGGGAGGATGAAATCAGTCTATTATGCCGCGAATACCACGAGGCTTTACCGGGAGGCTGTCCTAATGGCCGATGATCCCGGATTTCAGAAAGCACTCCCCTTCTGGCTGGATGAACTGGATATGATTAACCACAGGCCCTATACGGACGACCTGTTTAACGAATTCAAAGGGATGGCATTTTCGGGGGTCCCTTATGTAAAAAAGGCCCTGTTCCTGGGATGCATGACAGGCAGGGGCGCGGAAAAAAATGAGGCCCTGATACAAGTGTATAATCCCATAAACCTGAATGATACTGTTGAGGCAATATTCCCCATACACTGCGGAAAGGTAAATGACGGCAGGTTTACCGCTGTTAAAATTTTTGACAGCAGCCGGGGCAGTATTACCATGGCCAGGCCCGGGGAGACAGTGCTCATCGCCTTTGACCGGGAGATACATGATGATGCAATTTTCAGGAGAAGGCTCTAGAAATAAGGAGTGTGTATATGATATCAAAACCGCCGGGAATCGAAGACATATTTCCAGACAGGATAGAAAAATGGAACAGGATCGTTGATGCTGCGCGCAGTTCCTTCGTCTCCTTTAATTACCGGGAATGTATTATCCCCATTATGGAATTTGCCGAGGTCTTTACCAGGGGCCTGGGAGGTGCTACGGATATTGTGACCAAGGAGATGTTCACCCTTGAAGACAGGGGGGGAAGAAACCTGGCCCTCCGCCCGGAAGGGACCGCCTCCCTTGTAAGGGCTTACGTGGAAAACGGGGAATTCAACAGGCTGTCAACATGTAAATTCTTCTACCACGGCCCCATGTTCAGGGCGGAACGGCCGCAGAAAGGAAGGCTCAGGCAGTTCAACCAGTTCGGGGCCGAGATGTTCGGTAGTATTGACCCCTATTACGACTTTGAAATAATCCTGGTCATGGACACCATAGCCAGGAAGCTCGGCATCATGGATTACACTCTTCTTCTGAATTCCATCGGGTGCCCGGAATGCAGGGGCGGATACATAAAAGTTCTATCAGAGTATTACCTTGAAAAAAGTGAGAGTTTATGCGATGACTGCAAAACCCGCTTAAACAAAAATCCGCTCCGGCTTCTCGACTGCAAAAAAGAAAAGTGCCGGCCCCTTAAGGAGGAAGCGCCGTTTATCAGGGATTATATATGCGAGGGATGCTCAACACACCATGAAAAGCTGCAAAAACTGCTTGATGATAATAATGTCCGCAATACCGATGCCCCCCGCCTTGTCAGGGGACTCGATTATTACACGAGAACAACTTTTGAGTTTGTAACGGACAGGCTTGGAGGGCAGAATGCCTTTGCCGCAGGAGGAAGATATGACAATCTCGTGGAGCAGTCCGGCGGAAAATCCACCCCGGCCGTGGGCTTTGCTGCCGGGATAGAAAGATTATTTCTCCTCATGGACGGGGCCGTCAATTCCGCCGGCATAGATTTCTACCTTGTCCATTCCGGAGGAGAATCGCTTAATGCCGCGATAAAGCTTATCCCCCCGCTCACATCAAGGGGATTCTCCATGGATATTGATCCTGAAAAGACCAGCTTCAAGCAGCAGATGAAAAAGGCAAATAAAGAAAATGCCAGGCTGGTGCTTATTATCGGTGAAGATGAGCTTATGGAAAAAAAATTCACCGTCAAGGAAATGTCAAGCGGGTCGCAGGCGTCTTATGGCCTGGATACCTTTGATGAATATTTAAAGGGTGTTCATGTATCCGCCAGAAGGCATGAAGGGCGAAGTTGATATATTACTGTTGAAAAGCGCGCATCAGGTTATACCAGAAGGGGATGATGATAAATTCCGGCAGCCTTCCCCGGGCGCTGCTCCGCGGGTTATCATATCCTGCCCAAGTTACTATGAGAAGGTCCCTGTTAAAGCCTGCAAACCATGAATCACTGGGAGAGGAGCCGCTTTTCCCTGCCACAACACTTCTGAAGGGCTCCTTGATGAAAGACCTTGCAGTTCCATGCACTATCACCTCATGAAGCATTTTATTAACCTTTTCAACAGCATGGGCAGAATAAATTCTCTTTTTGCTCCTGTTTTTATCATCGAGCCCTCCGCCCGGGAACGGTAATATCCTCCCCCTTTCATCCTCCACCCTTACTATTGGGAAGGGAAATATTTCAAGCCCGCCGCCTGCAAGGATCAGATATCCCTTGGCAAGTTCAAGCGGCGTAAGGTCTATGGATCCCAGGGATAATGAAGGCTCAGAGTCGATCCTCCTCCCGATTTCATTTCCCGGGATATGAAATACTTCACGGGCCCTGGCCGCCATCCTATCCACTCCGGTAATCTGTATCAGCTGGACTGCAACGGTATTTATGGAGATTACAAGGCCTTCGGTCATGGTGACCTTTCCCATGTAATAGGGATAAAAATTCCTGGGCTCCCAGATTGTCCCGTCCCGGTTCTTCAGGGTTACAGGCCTGTCCATAAATTCAGAATCAGGCTTCAATGTCCCGCCTTCAAGGGCAAGGGCATACAAAAATGGTTTGAAGGCAGAGGAAATCTGGCGCCTGCTCTGGACCGCCCTGTTTAATACATTCCCCCGGGAATATCCTGTGCTGCCGATGAGTGCCCGGATGCCTCCGGTTTTCACATCGATCACCAGGGCAGCCGCATCAATTGGGTCGAGCCTCTTTAAAATGTTAAGCCTGTTTTCAGTCTGGTCCCTGCGGTTAATGATATATTCCACTGCATCTTTTTCAAGCCTCTTCTGCATTGCAGGGTCTAATGTGGTATACACTTTCATTGAGCTGCCGCTTTCGAGAAGTCCCCCGCTCCCGAGAATCTTCAGGCAGTAATCGCGAAAATTCCCGCCGTATTCCGGAGTGTTATTATTATATTTCAAAGTCTTTGATAACCGGGACTTAATTCTGTCATATTCATTCCCTGCCAGGGACACACGGCAGCCCCGGTATCTGCAATAGGAAAATTCAAGGAGATCCAGTAACTCCTTTTGCCCAAGCCGGCCTGGTTCCCTGCCGTATATTTCGTAAGATGCCGCTCCGATCCCGTATATATTCCCGTATATCTCACGGTTGGCGAGCAGCGACTCAAGGAGTTCATCATCATCATACAGGAGATTCAGCAGCACTGCGTTTCTTATCTCCCTGAACTTCTGGAAAAAATAAATTGATGACCTGTTCTTTCCTGTTAAAAACTGGCGTGACAGGAGGCCTGCATAGGGCCCGTGAAGCCTTCCTGTCATGGAACCTCCGGCCTCTCTTCTGTGGAGCCTGCTGAAGAACAGCCTGATAATTTCCTTCTTTTCCGCCGGCATGGACCTGTAGTCCATGTGCCTGAAGTTATTATTTGTGAGAAAATACCTGTGCCAGATGAGATTATTCTGCCCGATGAAATCGACCGTGACAGATTTCGGGAATGAAGAAACCCTTTTTGACGCAGTTGTTCTGAAATCCATGATATTGATAACAGCAGACAGCGTGAAGATGAATGACAATAGAGGTATCCAGGGCTTCATTCTCTATTCCGGCTGGAACCTGTAAGATATTTTTCATTGGCGTAGTCCATGAGCACCGAGATGTCATGCCATGCCATCTCAGCGCCCATGAGTGAAATAAAATACTCTCTGCCCATGTATGAAACAATCCCTGTGAAACAGTACCCTGCCTTTTTTGTAAACCCGGTTTTTCCCGTCAGCTTCCCCCCGGATTCATTCCTGAACTTTTCAAGATTATTTGAATTCTTCAGGGTAATAGTCCTGCCCGCCAGGCTCTTCATGGTAAATTGTTTCAGCCTGAGCATTTTTAAATTTTCACCATTGCGAATGAATATGGAAAAAATCCTGGACAGGGATTTTGCTGTGGTTACTGATTTCCCTGAAAGTCCGGTGGAATCAAATATACGTGTATTTCTGATCTCATTTTTTATGCACCACTGGTTCATTTTTTTCACAAATTCCTCTTCGGAACCGCTTACGTGAACAGCAATCGCCATGGCTGCATCATTTGCCGACTTTACAGCCATGGCATGAAGAAGATCTCCGGCATAATAGACCTCATCCTTTCTCAGATATGCCTTGGTGGGCTCAACACGTACCGCGGAATTCGGTATTTTTACTGCCGCATCTTCCCTGACATTCTCCCTGGCAACCATAATTGCAATGAGTTTCACGGTACTTGCCGCAGGGAAAAAGGTATCCTGATTTTTCTGAGCAATAACCATTGACGATACCCTGTCCTCCAGATAGAAGGATTTGGAATCTATTGTTTCAACTGTATAGCCGAGCGGGAATAAGGCGGATGAAAAAAGAAGGATAATTGCAGCAGCATAAGCTGCAGGCTTTGATATTCCAGCCATGGTTGAGGTAAATTCGTTTTCCGATGTAGTCAAATATTATTATATATCAGAATTTCAATATCCCCATGGTGCAGTCTGACTGTACCATGGGTGATACCGGAACACCTGAAAAATCTGCTTTATTATAGAAAATAATTATTTTTTTGCTTTATCCAGTTTCTGTACAAGGCTGTTCAGGACACTCTTGAGGCCTGCATCAGTAACTCCGGCCATTTTTTGTTTAACCCTGTTTACCATGGATCTCCTTTCTCCGATCGGGAAGATGTATGCCGCTGCCATCAGTTCGCTTACAATATATTTCTGGGTCTGGATGTTGCCGCCCTTTAAGGTTGCAGCTTCAAGACAGAAATTAAAAACCTGGATACCTTTTGCACCTGATTCCTGCATTCCTGCATTTATTATAGTCATTTTATCACCGGCATTTGTATTCGCAAAAGTCTTGGGGTCCATGGCTGCAAGGCTCCTGTGGTCTCTTTTCTCAAGGGCTTCTGACACGGTCATTGCGAAAATGGTTTTAAGCTGTGATACGGCCTGCCTGGCATTGGTATCCTTTTCAGTCCTTTCACTGCTGGCAACTTCAGCGTTGAAATGGTTCAGGTATTGATTCCCGTTCTTATTGCCTTTAATACCGTCTTTGGTGAAGCCAAGCCTCATAAATTCACTATATATTGCTGTCCTGACCTTGACATCCTTATTTCTGAATCCGCCGACGAGTGAAGGAATACAGTCATAATTATAACTGCATGTTTCCATAATAAGGGTCCCTTTCATACCTGCATTTGCCTGGGAAAAAACATCCCAGGTAACCATTTGAAAATATTGTGAGCCCTTGGCCACATTTTTCAGAGCGCCAATCATTTTTTCCTGCTCTTTCTGTACATCAAGCGCAATTGAAGCAGTCACGGTAAACATAATGGCAAAAAGGGATGATAAAAAAAATATTTTCTTCATATGAGAAATACTCCTTGAATGATTTGAACATATTATTGATATGTTTTTTTGTTTGTCTACCCGGATATTGATTCCCGATAATAGTAATCATAATAATATAAACACCCTGAATCGTCAATATTAATTACTGGAAATACTGCCCTGATTCGGGCTTGAAACCATTGTTATATCCAAACTGATAAAATCCCACTGCCCTGAAATGCTCTTTTATTGTCCTGGTAAAATAGTTCCGCCCATCCTTCATTGAAACAAAATAATAGAAATCATGAATTTCCGGGGATCTTGCGGCCTCAATAGCATCAAGCCCGGGGCTGCAAATAGCCCCGGGGGGAAGGCCGGCATATAGATATGTATTATAGGGGGTTGGATTTTTCAATATCTCCTTTGTGAGCCTCTGTTTCCCTACAATAAATTCAAGTGTCGGGCAGGATTCAAGTTTCATATTCTTATTCAGCCTGTTATGGAAAACACCGCTGATCCTTTTAAACTCTTTTATCATTGCGCCCTCTTTCTGAATTATCGATGCAAGGATGATATCATTTTTACCGGGCTTCAATTTCAATGTTCTATTCTGAAAAGTCTCCAGCATTTTTTTTACGAGTTTTTCAGGGTCTCGTGATGTTATACGGTACGTAGCCGGGAAGAGCATTCCTTCATAAGCAGGCTTCCCTTTTTTTAGAGCGGTTAGGTATGGTGAACCTTGCATACCAAGTTTTTTTTCAATGAGATCAGCGGTCTCAGCCTGCGTGAGGCCTTCGGGAAAAGTAATGGCGGCAACATCACCGCTGCAGAATTTTTTTGCAAGACGGTAATAAGTAACCGGAGGTTTAATGTCATATAACCCGGGTTTTACAGGGCCGTAGATAAACCAGTTTATATAGTATGCAATCTTAAATAAAGCCTGGGAATCAGTAATGTTATTACTACTGAGATTCTCATGGAGCTGGCGGGTGCCGCTCCCTTCAGCGATATAGATGGATTGAGAGGTACTCCCGCTTCCGGTATCAGAAAAAATTAATAGGATTAATACCAGCAGGGCAGCAGCAGCCGCTGCAGGTATGATATAAACTTTTTTCACCATGATGTAACCTTACCTGCATATCCCGTATATTTTATTTATACAATTATAATAACCCAATTTTTAGTATTGCTGCAAATCATCATAATAGCAAAACAGGGCCTTTCAAGAATTTTTTTTCATCTAACCATTAAAATCAATAAAAAAAACCTCCCTTTTCATGGCTATACTTATTATTATGATTAATGTTTAAGCCACAATGATTGAAGTTTATGATTATAAATATATTTAATTTATGGAATATTGACTTTTTGATACTTGACAATATCAGATTGTATGATTATATTTTATTATCAGATATTTAATAGGTGATATAACTATGACTAAAATGACAGTTACAGAATTTTCACGAAATTTAAGTTCTATTTTCGATAGGATTGAGCATAATAATGAAGAAATTATACTCATCAGAAATAAGCATCAAATAGCAAGAATAATACCAGGCCCAGCCCATTTACATGCGATTGAAGCAATGTCGGATCTCTATGGCACTTTGCCGGAATCTGCCGGAAATGATTGGGAAAATGACAGCAGGATCGATGAAAAAATCATTAACGAAACAAATCCATGGGATATTTAATCGATACCTGTATTTGGGTTGATGTGGAAAGGGGGAAAATATCCCCACGTGATGTGTCATTGTACACTGGAATCGAACCGGTATTCATTTCACCGGTAACAATTGCCGAATTGACTTATGGCGCTGAAATTTCCAGGGATGAAAACATCAGACAGAAACGTATTTCCGCGCTGGCACGATTGGAAAAAAAACCTTTGCTTCTGATTGATGAAATTACCGGAAGCATATTCGGCAGACTTGCTGCGATTTTGTCTCAACAGGGAAGAGGGGTAAATTTCAGGATCCAGGATTTATGGCTTGCAAGCCAGTCAATCCAGCACAACTACGCTTTATTAACCAGAAACAAAAAGGATTTTATAGATATCCCGGGACTTGAACTGAAAATATTTGGAGCATAAAACACATATCCGGCAACGCAAATATGGCGCCTATCCCGGACGAAGTCAAGGTTTAGTAGATATTATAAACCATATCTCATAACCCAATCAAAAACAATCTGTTTAGAATTAATAACCACGAAATAAAAAAATCCTCCCATTTCGTGAAGTTCGTGCCTTTCGTGGTTATTCTTTTTTTCTAAAATTATAAAATCCCAATTCAAACCAAAATGATTGAATTTCAAGATATAAAATCTGCCTGTTACTTTATCCCCATTCTCACAGCACCATCGAGTCGTATGGTTTCACCGTTTATCATCCTGTTGGTTATGATGGCCATGACCAGCTCCGCAAATTCATCGGGCCTGCCGAAGCGTTTCGGGAAAGGGACCTGGCTGATGAGGGATTCCTTCAGCTTTTCAGGCATTGCTTCAACCATTGGTGTGCTGAAAATCCCCGGCGCTATTGTATTGTTCCTTATTCCATAAGCAGACAGGTCCCTTGCCACGGGAAGTGTCATACCGGCTACTCCGGCTTTTGACGCCGAATATGCGGCCTGTCCCATCTGCCCGTCGAAGGCCGCTACCGATGCTGTATTTATGATGACTCCCCTTTCCCCGTCGTCATCGGGATTATTTCCGGCCATCTTCTCAGCTGCCAGCCGGATAACATTAAAGGTTCCAATGAGATTTATCCTTATCGTCTTCTCAAAGAGCTCAAGTTTAAAGGGGCCGTCCTTGCCCACGGTCTTTGAAGCCGTGGCTATGCCGGCGCAGTTCACAACGACGTTTATAAATCCGAATTTCTGAATACCGGCATCAATGGCATTTTTAACCTCGATTTCACTGCACACGTCTGTTTTATAAAAATAGGTATTTTTACCCAGTTCAGATTCAAGTTTCCGCCCCTGTTCTTCAACAAGATCCAGTATACCGGCCATGCCGCCCGATGATATAATCCTCCTTACAACAGCCATGCCCAGGCCCGATGCACCGCCGGTAACAACCGCCCGTATGTTTTTCAGTTCCATATTAATCCTCCTTAAAATTCAAATCAGGCTTTAATTTGTATACTTCTCCGCCCATGAACATGGACTTTTATCAACCTGAATCCATTATAATTATTATTAATTCCTATGCAATAATAATTAGAGAATCAGGCATTTTTTCTTGCTTTTCCCGGTAAAAAAATGTATTATTCTGATGGTGAATTAAAGCCTTTTAATCAATTAATTTCAGGAGTTATTAATGAAAAAACTTACAGCACCATTTATTATTTTAATTATGGTAACGGCGCTAAGCGCCCAGCAGGATATGGATTTGCAGAATATTTCCATTGGCGGGAAATATTCCATAATGGTCCCCAGGGTAATGGTTAAGACAACATCTTTAAATGATATAGCCTCTCTTCAATACAATGCCCCTGAAAAAGAACTTTACTCAATTGTCATCGATGAATCCATGAGCAGCCTCCTTAACAGCAATCTAAAACTGAACCTGGGAATATATTTCAAGATGGCCTGCTTCAATATCGCAACCGGTCTCGCAGATTTCAATATAATAAAAATTACTGCCAGCACCAGGGGCAATCTGCAGATCATGCAGAGTGAATTTACAGGATTTCTGAAAAGCAACAACATAGGAATATACTATAAGGTTGCAGTAATCCAGTCCCCCACAAGTTTCTACCAGATCTTTACATGGACGCTTAAAAATCAGCAGGAGCAGTACCAGGATGTGTTCCAGTCCATGATTGATTCATTCAGGGAAATTTCAGGCCCAAAGCAGAAGGAACTGATAGATTCATTAAAGTAACCGGCAGGTCAGAGACTGCTGAATGAACTGATGAAAAAAACAGCTCACGGATGCACGCGGATATTCACGGATTTTTTTTAATATCATTATCAGAAACTTATTCTCATTTTTATCAGTGTTTATCCATGCTAATCCGTGAGCAAATTTTTTTTCCTATTTTCTGGCTGAGTAGTTACAAAAAAATTCATATCTCAAAGGGAAGGAACAACTGAATATCCTCTTGAAGGTATGGACTGTCATGGACAAAGTTCGACAGGCTGACGCCGAGGAGACGCACCTTCTCCCTTCCTGCTTCCGTGTTAAGTAAAAGCCTGCTCACGGTCATATCCAGTGTCTCCCTTTCAATCAGCGGATCAGGGAGGGTTGTACTTCTCGTGATCGACCTGAAATCATGGTACTTGACCTTCAGGGTAACAGTCCTGGCCATGATTCCGTCGTTTGTAACGTATTCGAATACATCATCGCATATCTTCATCAAAAAAACCTGCAGTTCATCGAGATCGATAATGTCCCTGGAAAAAGTTATCTCCCTCCCCGATGATTTACGAACCCTTTCAGGATTTACTGGCCTGGAATCTATGCCGTTGGCAATATCATGGTAAAATATTCCGCTCTTCCCGAAAAAATAAATCATTTCCTCCCTGGATAGTTTTTTCAGGTCCCTGCCGGTAAATATGCCCAGCTCCTTCATCCTCTTTTCTGTGGCCTTCCCTACTCCGTAAAATTTTCCTATTGGGAGTTTATCTATAAATTCCAGAGCTTTTTCAGGAGGTATCACGGTTATCCCGTCGGGCTTTCTGTACTCCGATGCCGCCTTTGCAAGAAACTTGTTGCAGGAAACCCCGGCCGACGCTGTGAGGCCTGTTTCATCATATATCCTCTTTCTGACCTCACGGGCAATATCAGTGGCAAATGGTACTCCTTTATAATTCTCGGTAACATCGAGGTATGCCTCGTCGAGGGAGAGCGGTTCCACGAGGCTGGTATACTCATTGAAAATATTCATAATCTCTTCAGAAACTCTCATGTATTCGTCAAAGTCGGGCCTGATAAAGACTGCCTGCGGGCAGAGCCGGTAAGCCATTGAAGAAGCCATGGCCGAATGAATGCCGAACTTCCTTGCCTCGTAGGAACAGGCTGCCACAACACCCCTGCTCCCCGGGACCCCGCCGACGATGACAGGCCTGCCCCTGAGGGATGGATCGTTCCTCTGTTCTATGGATGCATAAAAGGCATCCATGTCCACATGTATAATCTTGCGGATATTCACAGGCTATAATTCATGGCAAGCCCGAAAAGTTCATTGCCGCCGCTCCTTCCGGTTTCAACACCGGCAATCTTAAGAATAGCTGAAGCAGTGATATAAGATGATATTACATCAGCCCTGCAGTACCTCACGAGTTTCTCCCCCGCGGCCAGGTCACTGTCCATCCATTTATAGTAGAGGGCAATAGCCTCTAATCCATCGATGCCGGATAGGCCAGCAGGCCTTTTTATATTCAGGTCCCTTTCAATTTTTTTCAACCCGCCGCGGAACCCGCAATGGTATGAAACCCAGCGGAGATCGATGTGGGGCCTGTTTATGCAGGGGATATTGAAAGTCCTCTCTAAAAACGGTATGTCAAAACAGCTGCCGTTGAAGGAAACAATCAGTTCACAGTCATCGAGAAAAAGCAGAAAGTCATCCATGTTCACGCCGTATATGAAGTCATACAGTTCACCCCTGCGATATGCAGATATGACCGTTGGATGATTGTTGTAGAAGGATAATCCGGTAGTCTCAATGTCGAAAAAAGTTGCCCTGTCAAAATATTTCCCCAGGATTCTCCAGTGCTCCCGTACCGGAAATCTCGATACAAAATAGGATATGTCGGACCTCTCCAGAGCGTCCCTGGACTCAATGACTGCATCCATGAATTTTTTTCTTTTGTTCCCGTTAAAGGGGAGTCTGCCGGGGTTATGTATGCACTCTTCCCATGAGGAGAAACCGCTTCTTTTCAGCTGCTCAGCGCTCCTGGGCCCTATTCCCGGGCAGTGGAGAAAGGTTTGATCAATCAATGCACCCTCTCCCTCTTTTTTTTAAGAATTTCTGCAGCCCTGGTAAGCCTGACCCCCAGGTCCTTCCTCTCACCGTCTTCAGGCGGCTTCTCCTCAAATAGGACAGGTACCTGGAAAAATTTAATTTCAGGTACCTGGATTTTCCCCTCGGCCAGGGCCGTGATGAGTGAGAGCGCCGATGCGGCCGAGGCGTTTGACGAAAGGAGATAGGACTCCAGTTCCTCGTTCACGACCCCCGGGGGGAGAGGCGGAATGCATGCAGGGCAGCCGGTCCCGCACCGGCATTCGCCTATGATCTCCCTGCACAGCCCCAGGCACTCGTCTATCTTATGGTAAATCCTCTCCGAATATCCGACACCCCCCTCGATGGCATCAAACATGAACAGGGCGCTCCTGAAGGTTCCGGGGCCTGTCTCAACCAGGGAGACATCGGTGTTCACATCCCTGATGTCGGCCATGCAGAATGAAGGGGCCGTGTGCCTTACTATATAGCTCAGCCCGTACAGGGCCGCGTCGATTATCCTGCTATCTTCCCCCTCCATGCGCTTCATCCATTCACCGGGCGGAAGGATGCTGAACCCTGTGGTGTTGTACTCAAAGGGTGGAAGGGTTATGGGCCCGTAACCTATGTTCTCATAGGACCTCTCCCTTATCTTCTTGTAGAGCTTGGGCTGTTTATTCACATACATTTCGCCGTACTCCATGGATGCTCCGTGTATCTCCTTCTTCTCATATTCCCCGGTAAGGGATATTCTCCCCTCCCATACAGCCTCGGTGTAATAATCCACATCAACCTTTTCCACCCTGCATAATTTCTTCTCAAGATCAAGGTCCATGGACATGTATTTTGTCCCGAGGTGCTGGTATATTGCATCCTTGTAAAGGGTGCCCCTTGCGCCAATGGGGTCGAGCTCGCCAATGACCTCGGTTCCGCAGTATATCTCTACATTATAATCGGTCATACCCCTCAGGTTGACGCCCCGAGCAGGATAGTCACTGAGGCTGTACCTGAATGACTCGTGGTAGGGGGTCAGAGTTTTATCGCCGGTAAGAATTTTCACCGCCTCTTCATAAATCCTGGGCGGGAACAGGTCCTCCTTCACCCTGAGCGGGTGCTCCTGGGCAGCGCAGGGAAGGTGCTGCAGGAGAATGTAGGGATTGTCGGCATTCAGAAGCGCCTCCTCCACGGGTGAGTTAATTATGAAATCGGGATGGTGCACAAGGTACTGGTCTATGGGGAGGTCCCTTGATATGAAGACCACAACCGATGCATTCCCCTTCCTTCCGACCCTTCCCGACTGCTGCCAGAAACTGGCTATGGTGCCGGGATGCCCCGACAGTATACAGAGTTCAAGGTCGCCTATATCGATCCCAAGCTCCAGGGCGTTGGTGCTTATGATGACAAGTATTTTACCCTTTGCCAGGTCCCTCTCAAGCTGCCTTCTTTCATTGGGAAGGAGGCCGCCCCTGTAGGGCTGTATAACCCTGGCGTATTCACTGTGCCCGTCGATAACGGCCCGGTAGAGCCGCTCAGCCTCCTGACGGCTTTTGCAGAAACAGATGGTCCGTCTCTTCAGCCTTGCTGCCTCGCGGATGAGGGGAATTGAAATGGAGGCCGGGCCCTTGCGGTAGATGTCGTGCCCGTGGCTTTTTGCAAGGGAAGGGTTTAAGAAATAAAGGTGCCTCTCAGGCTGGGGCGCGCCGTCCCTGTCTATGACACGGAACTCCCGGTGAAAGAGTGAAGCGGCAAGCTTTGCCGGATTCCCAACCGTAGCCGAAGACCCCACAAAGACCGGCCTGCTCCCATGAATCTCGCATACACGGAGCAGTCTCCTGAAAACATTGGAGACGTGAGAACCGAATGAGCCCCTGTATATATGGACCTCGTCTATAACAATGTACCGTAACCGGGAGAGGAATGACTTCCACTTCCTGTTGTTGTTGGGGAGAATGGCATTGTGGAGCATATCGGGATTTGTTATAAGGAAGTCTATGGAACGCTCCATCCTTTTCCGATCCTCCTGAGGTGTATCTCCGTCATAGGTCCCCAGCCTGTTCCCTCCCTTTACCGCCTCCATGAGCCTCCCGAATGTGGACTCCTGGTCCCGGGAAAGGGCCTTGGTGGGATAGAGCAGAAGAACGGAAAAACCCTGGTCCGACATTATATATTCATTGAGTATGGGAAGAAAAAATGAGAGTGTCTTGCCGCTGGCTGTCCTGGATACAAGGAGGGTATCAACACCGGCGCTTATACTCCCGAAAGCCTCGTGCTGGTGTGAATAGAGGCTCCCGATCCCCTCTTTTGACAGGATCCCCTTCAGCTCTTCCGAGAGCCCTTCCGGAATGCCCATGGAACTTCCTTTCTTTTTCTCTATGAGCAGGCGGGCCCGTATGTTGCCGTTAAATGAAGTTTCAATAAAATCTCTTATTTTTTTCATGTCTTCGCTTCTTCAAAATATTAAAAATTACATGCCGGGGCTTAAACAATACAGGCTTTCCCCGCCGGCTGCATTATGTCACAATACCATACCAAATTTTATATGTCAACAAATGTTCAGTATATATTCATAAAAAAAGTTTCATGACCATATATTTTATTTGACTTTTTTTGTAATTTATTGAAATATTTTCATATATATATAGAAAAAAAACTGTTCTTTCGGAGGCAAGATGCATATTTTCAAATGGATAATGGGGATATTATCCTTCATAATCATTACACCTTTATTAATATTTGCTGATGAGGCAATGTTTAAAATCAAGTGTTCAAAATGCCACCCTTTACCCAGCCCTTTAAGTTATTCCAATGAAGAATGGAATAGGATTATTGATAGGATGGCTGTAAATGCCAAACTGACTGCGGCTGAGAAAGGTTTCATTCTGACTCTTAATACCACATTGATTCCTAAATAGCCAGTTATTCCGGCAAAATGCGGAATAATTAAACCTATTATAAGAAGCTATTTACCATGTGGGAAAAAATCGGCGACAGCCAGGCGCTGGCTAAAAAGCCTGTGATTATGCCTGAAATTGAACCTGAATTAAAGGCTCCGGTTCCGAGGCCCATGATATGGGTGTATCCAAAACCATCACACAGGAAAATTACAAATGCCCTGGAAAATCTGCTCATTAACGGCGCAGCTGTCCGGGGATGGATTACAAACTATAAGACCACATCAGACAGGGAGGGGACCGACCATTTTGTCCAGTACTGTTTTCAATCAGAATCAGGATTAATCCATGGGAAAAATTTCAGATCCTTTGATGACCTTCACCTTGCCTACGGCGCGCCTGATTATTCATCATGGATGATTTCATGCTATAAATACAACAAGACCTTCACCGTAATCTACAATAATGAAGTTCCGATTAATCATGAAATTTACGGCCATCTTGAACTTTATATTGATTTAGATCTCATCCAGATATCAAAAAAATTTGAATCTGTAAAAAATCAGCGTGAGCTTGATGAATTATCAGGTCAATTCCTTAGAATTGCCCTTGGCCCGTTAAAAAGCAATGGCATAATCTGGGACAAGTACCTGGATTTAATGAAACATATGGGGCTTGCGGATAAAAATGACATAAACGATTCCGGCAAAAACCTGCAGGTAATCAAAAATATGCTCCTTAAAAAAAGCTATTCCATGAATATCCTCACAGCACTCTCGGATCTTTGCCGGGAATTTATTCCCGGTATCTGGGCAGCAAAATAATAATTAATACTTATTGACTGTATATTGAGCTGATAATAAAATAAAAAAAAACGTTAAATTCAGAGCATACAAAATCACATATTTTTATAAATATTTTTTCTTACCATGGATAACCTACATAATTTATACAGGGCCTTTTTTGAAAATATTAATTGCAGCGTCCTGTTTTTAAATAGTTCGCTTGAGATCATAGGCTGCAATCAGAAATTCCTGAATACCACCGGTTATGATAATGATTACCTGCATGGAGTGAATATCATCGATCTTCTGAGAACAAATCACTCAAAGATAAAAGATCAGCTGAGAAATCCGGCAAATATGCAGAATAACTCCGGGTCATCAACAATAAACCTGGATATAAAATGCCGTGACGGCAGTTTTATCAGCATGAAATTCTTTATGCATAATCCAGGTGACAGCAGCGGCTCAGAAGAGATCATAATCTACTCCAATGATATTATCCAGGCGACAGAACAGGCAGCCGGCGCACAGGAATCGGTATATAAAAAAATAGTTGATACCGCGCCCCTGGGGATTCTGACCATAAGTAAAAGCGGGGCCATCATTGAGCTGAATCAGAAGCTGGTTGAAATACTCGGTTCCCCTTCATTGGAAGCTACAAAAAAAATCAATTGCCTTGAATTCGAACCGCTGATAGAGTCGGGTTTGACAAGGGACATTATTGACTGCCTGAATACAGGGAATACAATTATATCGAGAAAACAGTATAACAGCAAATGGGGAAAAAAACTCCATTTAAAATATTATATAACCCCGGCACAGGTTGAAAAGGGTGAAGTGGTTAAAATACAGATGATTGTGGAGGATGTGACATCACTGAAGAAGACCGAGGAGGAGCTGGAAAAATACAGAAACCGCCTTGAAGAGATGATTAAAGAAAGGACCGACCAGCTTATCGAGGCTGACAATTTATTAAAAAAGGAGATTGAATTCCATCATCACGCCGAAAAGGAGCTGTTGAAAGCCAGTAAAATCGAATCGCTGGGAATCTTTGCAGGCGGGATTGCGCATGATTTCAACAATCTCCTTACTGCAATCCTCGGCAACCTCTCGCTGGCCAGGTATGAGACAGATAAAAACGGCAGGATATCCATGATGCTCAAAGAGGCTGAAACTGCATCTCTACAGGCCAAGGTACTTACACAGCAGCTCCTGACCTTTTCCAAGGGGGGCGCGCCAATAAAAAAGGCCACATCCATTCAGGATATCCTCATCGATACAACCTATTTTGTCCTGAGCGGATCCAGCATAAAGTGTGATTTTTTCATAAGCCCCGACCTGTGGAATGTTCTCATTGATCAGGGCCAGATAAGCCAGGTGGTTCACAACCTGATAATCAATTCCATGCAGTCCATGCCTACAGCCGGAATCATCAGTATCCATGCCGAAAACAGGGCCATCACTGAAGAGGACGGCCTGCGCATAAAAAACGGGGATTATATTTTAATTAAAATCAAGGATCAGGGCGGGGGAATTCCCGAAGAGAACTTTCATAAAATATTTGACCCGTACTTTACCACAAAGGAAAACGGAAGCGGCCTTGGCCTGGCCGTTACCTATTCCATTATAAAAAGGCATGATGGATATATTACCCTGGAGTCGAAGCCGGATTCGGGGACGACTTTTTTTATCTACCTCCCTGCCACAAAAATTGAGATTGATGAAAAGGCAAAGGACAGGAGCGATGAAATTCTGCTCAATGGCGGCCGGATTCTTGTGATGGATGATGACGAAATGGTGCTGCTGGTTGTCGAAAGGATTCTGGTTCACCTTGGGTTTGAAAGTATATGCGTAAAGAACGGCAATTCAGCCATAGAAACCTACATGGCGGCAAAAGAATCCGGGCGCCCCTTTGATCTTGTCATTATGGACCTTACGATACCCGGCGGGATGGGGGGAAAGGATGCCATGAAAATTCTGAAAGAGTATGACCCTGGTATAAAGGCCATTGTATCAAGCGGATATTCCAACGATCCGATTATGGCCAATTATGAAAAATTCGGGTTTTCCGGGATTGCATCAAAGCCGTTTCAGCTCAATGAACTCAAAAATGAATTAAGCAGGGTCATTACCCTGAACAATTCATAAAATCATTTTTTAATTTTCCATGCTGAAATATTTTTTTTCAATATAATTGAGGTCGCTTTCCACGCGCATCTTCAATGGTGAGTTTTTAAATTTGGGATCCCCCGATTCCGCTTTTCTAAGAAAAAACTTGTATATCTTCCTGGCCATTTCAGGATCCTTCAGCTTGGGATCAGACTCGAATATCTTCCCCAGGTTGTAGAAGGCATCATCCAGGGTTTTTCTGCTGCCGTAATTTTTTATCAGATTGATAATGGCTTCAAGGGCAAGGTCCCCTTTTTTTAGATTGATATATATTTTCCCCGTGTTCAACAGGGCTTTGTCTGCCAGATCATTATCGGGATAAAGGGAATAGACCCTCCTGAAAAATTCAACCGACTTCTGCGGCTCTCCCTTGAAGAGATAGCTCTCGGCTATCCTGTATTGCGCCGCGGGATATTCACCGGAACCTGTCTTGACTTCGGAAAAGACAGCAATTGCTTCATCGTATTTGTATTCATTGACCTTTATCGCGCCCATCATAAGCCCTGCGCTGTCCCTGTACTTGCTCTGGGGAAAGAGCTCCAGCATCTCTTTGAACTTTTTCTCGGCATCCGCATACAGTCTGTTCTCATACAGCTCCGCGCCGGTCTTAAAAAGGACTTCATCAGGGAGCGTCATGGATAGGGAATTTTTTTCCTCCCCCTTTTTATCCTCCTTCGCCTCTTTTTTTGCCGGGGTATTTTTCTCGGTCTGCTTATCGTTCAGGATATCATTGATGATATCCTCGGTTTTTCTGAAATTTTTTGAATACAGGGGGGCAATGGAAAGGGATACAATCAATAACAGATATACTATTTTCATTTTTCGATTATTTCCGAACCTTTTTTTATCGGCTCAAGTTTTATTCTGCTTTTTTCGGTTTTCACCTTTTCTTCCGGCAGATCTTTGAGAGCCTTGTTATCCTTCATCAGGCTTTTGTCAATGCTTTTAATCTCCCGTTCGCCGCTGCCGGGAAGATTGGTACCCCTGAGCTGTTTGACTTCGGGATTAAGCTTGTTGATCTCCCTGTAGCTCCCTTCGATCTGCCTGTCAATGGGGTCCGGGTGTAATTCCCTGGAAATCTTCTTTTCCCTCTCCGGCTCTATGATCCTGTGCTCAAGCTCCGGTTTCAGCAGTTCCCTGGACAGAAATTGTATCTTCTCGGGGTCGGCCTTTTTCATTTCATTTATGAGTTCGGTCTCCTGCATTTTCCCGAATCTCCCTTCGCTCTTCTCCCGGTTTATATCAACATGAAAAAGGTCCCTTACGTTTTCCGCCAGGGGAGGCGACTTAATCTTTGCAATATTCCTGCCCTTGTCGTAGCCAATGTACATACCGATCATTGTAAGGACAAAGACAAGAAAAAAGTAGGACTGTTTTATGGTCTTAACCGTATCGGGCTTTAAATTATTCAGAAGCCCGCTCATCAGCGTAGAAATTTTTGAAAAAATCCTGGAAAGAAAACCCATCTGTCACACCCTGTCCACGATAAAAATGACCTTGCACTTTTTCAGATTATCCAGTGTCCTGCCGCTGCTGATAATCTTTTTGTAGTCCCTGTTGGATATAACAGGCGAGCCGTTGTTATTCCTGATTGCAGGGGCAAAAAAAGGCCTGGCGCCCAGCCTCTGAATTTTTGCCGCATCATTTTCATTGTACACATAAGATACAATACCGTGCCTGCTGGCCGAACTGATATCCACATAGTTCCTTCCATAAATCTCCAGACCGTCCTCATTGTAAATAACAGGAAAAAGCATGGGCCTGATATTCATGTTTCTCACATCGATAATGAGGCCCGTGTAATCCGTTTTTATTGGATTATGATATATTTCAGGAAAATCCTCAGATGGGAATTGAAAGGAGAAGATGGACAGGAGATCACTGATTTTGAGCTGTACATGGCAGCAGCTTTTCTGAAAATCTGCCGGATAATTCCTTGTTTTAATCCTGCTGTTAATTAGGCTGGAAAGCCTGGACCTGACAGTTTCATCGCTGTCAATATACTCCCCCAGCGCCCTGTCATACTCGACTGATACATCCTTCAGCTGGGCCATCAGATTCTCCAGGGCAATGTCCCTTGCCCTGTCATAACCGATCATCCGTGCCCTGTTGATCGATATGTATCCCTGCCCCTGGTCATCCATGGGCTCACCCCCCGGGCTGATATGCACTTCCGATACCCCGAAGGCAGATACATGGCCGTTCATCCAGTCAACCCTGTTTTTTAATTCTCCCGGTGAAGTACCGGGAAAAGTCCTGATCTGAAAAATATGTAATATGAAAATGAGTACAATAATAGATCTGAACATTTAGGCCTCTTAAATATGAGTTGAACTGTCCAATACATATGCCTGTGAGAGATTTCTCTGTGTCTCTGTGTCTCTGCGCCTCTGCGCCTCTGCGGCAAAAATTTTTTAACAGCTCAAATATAAAATATCTGTTATCATTATAATCGGAATATCATATAAATTATTACAATCTTTTAATTGCACTCTCCATCACCGGCCTTAATTTTATGCATGCCTTGATAATATCCCTGTTATAAATTTTAACTGCTTCATCATATTCTATGTCATTTCTCGAAACATACATGTCTGTTTTCCTCAAAAAGGGGTTGAAAAGTTCAGTCAGCCCGGCTTCTTCAATAATGACAAGGAGGCTGGGATCATGATTTTCCTGGGCGCCTCCCTGGATTATTTTATCCACAACTTCAAGCGCATTGACAATAGCTGAGGATAAAACGCCCCCATTGCCGGTCTCATGTTCCCTGATGACAGAGTCGATAATATCCTGCGGTGTCCTGCTCCCGGCCGCTATGCTTCCCATGACCTCATGGAGGTCCCTCTCTTCGGTATTGTCTATCCTGGCACCGCCGCCAGTGGCATTTATTACGGGAACAGTGACCTTTCCCGCAGAATCGGAAAACCACCCGCGGTACAGGTCGAGGACAAAATCAGTGAGGACAGTGCCTCTGCCCCCAAAGGCACTGACATACTTAATTTTTCTTTTTCTTATCACTCCCTGGTTAATTGAATCAAGGTTCCTGAACCTGTTCAGTACCGCAACCCAGTCATCATTATGGTGGGTGCCGCTGCTGTGTATCTCCCTGCCGCTGTAGGCAAGGTCCTGGCCCACCAGCACTATGGGAGAGCAGCCCAGGTTCAGCAGCAGGTCAAAGGCACTCGTGGCTACCGACCCGCCGGACTGGATGTCTCCTGTAGGCGGCATATATTTCTCAATCCAGTCCATGGCCGGTGTGGTTTCCCGGACGCTGTCGCCCCCGCTGTTAAAGTAATACTTGGATGTTGTGCTGATGGCCTTGCTGCCGGCATAACTCCTGAGTATGCCTGGAAACGATACAATGTCGGCAACCAGAAGCGGTTTGTGGCTCTTAAGGCCCAGGAAGTGCCTGATGCTGTGCTTCTGGGAGTCCAGGGTCATTATCATATGGGGATCAACACCGCTCTTTTCAAGGACTTTGGCTGCAGTGTCCACTGAAATTACAAGGGCTTTTTCCCTCAGCCCTTTCAGCAGGCCTGCATTTTTTCTGAGGGAAGGGCCGGCCGAAACAATGATGCCGGCATATCCCCTGAACTTTCCGAAAAAATCTGAAATCCTGCATGACGAGGAGACATGGCCGATATTTTTGAAAATATTAATGACCCAGTTCTCCTCAAATTGAAACCTGGTAAGCAGGTCACTGATCTTTGACATGATGAAGTGCTTGATGTCGAGGAGCATGAAATCATAGTATTCCCTGTACAGGGAATAGGACGGCCTGTGTTTGTAGTGGGAGATCCCCATGAACTTTTTTAAATCCAGGATCTCGAAGAACGTCGTGATGTCCTGTTTCCCCTGGATCAGGACTATGCCGTCGATATGGGCCGGCAGATTTTCCCTGACTATGTTCACGACCTCCCTGTCATGTTCAATAACAATTATTTCTGCCTCAGGATATTTCTTTTTAAGTGAGAGAATGTGATATCCCAGGGCCAGGCCTGAAACAACTATGATTGACGATCTCCCTTTGTTGAATGCAGAGACACCCCTTTCAGCTTCTTTCACAGGGTCGTAGGAGGAATGAAGCTTTATTTCATCCTTATCGTGATACACCAGGGTAAGGTCGCCGCTGGCTGAAATCCTTGTTGCATAATTGCCCAATAGTTTTGATCCTGTCAGGGATTGAGGTATTTTGCATAATCATTGTTCAGTTTCTCAATGTACCTGTCCAGGACCTCCCTGGTGCTGAATTTGAATTTTTTAAGGATTTCTGATTCAATGAACTGATAATGATATTTTTTTTCGATAATCCCCGCGATCATGTTGGCAAGGTACACCACCTGGCAGATGGTACGGTGTTTCTTCATGGAGCCGAGCGGGGAATGATGATGCCGTATTGCATTCACAATATAGTCGGGGAAATTCCATTTCTCTGCAATGAGAGCGCCGATTGCAGCATGACTTATCCCGATGGAGACCTCCTCGATGATAGCGCTTGATATGATGTCCCTGTTTTTTATAATTTCGGCTATCTCCTCAATCAGATGTTTATCTGTGGACAGGAGGACAATCTTCCCGATGTCATGGAGAAGGGCTGAGATGAATATCTTGTCAGCTATGTATTTAAAGCCGAAATCGGCTGCAATAATCCTTGCCAGTATGGATATCCTGCTGCTGTGTTCCCATACCTGCTTGAAATGTTTATACCTTTTGCTCAAAATCTCCTTTGAACCGAGTACCATGAAGAAGGACTCAAGGGTTTTGAGCCCGATTCTCATTACTGCTTCATTAATATCATCAATTTTCTTCCCGGAATAGTAGCCGGCAGTATTTGCGATTCTAAGGATATCAGCGGTGAGCGACGGGTCCATTACAATTTTTGATGCGATCTCCCTGATGGATGTATCCTTCCTGCTGCAGAGGTTCTGCAGTTCAACAAGATTCTCAGGGAAGGTGGGGAGAGAATTGACCTGCTCAATTATTTTTTCTTTTATCACGGAAGAGATCTCAGGTTTTCTGAGCTTGAAGGGGATAAAAATTGTAGTCTTGACAGAGTCATGATCCTGGAAAATATTAAAGCTGCTGACATCGATCCCGGCATTCCTGAGGAGAAATACGATAAGAATAATGCCGAGGCCAGCTCCTTCACTGGGGTCATAAAAAGCTGAATACGCATCGGAAAAGTTGTCATACTGAGCTGCGCTCTGTCTTCGGATTGTTATACGCTCAAGCTCTATGGGAAGAAGCTCTATGTTGTTTGCAACAATAATGGAAATCCCGTCCGGGGTCACCTTTATGCTGATGTTAATGGTATACCTGTTCCTGTTCAGATCATCCTGAAAATGGTCGAGTTTCTTCATCACAACAGACATGAATTTCATCATGCCGCTCTGATAATCCGCCGGGTCTTCCATATTAAGCTTTTCAATTTCGAAATAAACCCTTTTACTGTTGGCTTTTACCGCATTGACAATCAGTTCCCTTAATATGGTAATCAATGAATCGAGAATAAACATTGAGTCATAGGAAGATAGTACTTTCGCAAGGATCGAATTGATGGATAAAATAATATCATCAGTAGGATATTTAAAGGAGATTGTTATCTCATCTCCTTTTTTCAATTTTGCTTCTATGTCGGAATTATTTTTTATATCATTCATGGCAATGTAAATAATCGATTACTATAAATTCAAAGATTGATATACGTATTTATACTCTTACTATAAACAAATATACAAAAAAATTTATATTTAAAAAGAATTTTTTATATAAATGTACCTCAAAAATCAGAATTTTCATCCACATTTTTACTTTTTATGTCATTGTACAGCCTGTATGCACAATCAGGACCTATTATTTTTTTAGCATCCTTTATCGGCAGGCTTATTTTGCCTTCCATGATCAATTTCCTGTATTTATACATGATCCGGGCAGTTTCTGCTTTTTCATCCATAATAACTGTTATTATATCAGGAATGAGTTAAAGTCGCCACGGAGACACAGAGGCACAGAGTATAATATCCTATCCTTTCTCTGTGTCTCTGTGACTCTGTGGCAAAATTTTCATTATAAAATAAACATCTTAAAATAAATAATTCACAAGTGAAAAGTCACTTTCTCTATCAGAAATGTAAATCATTTATTTCAGTATAGTAAAAAATATCAGGCAAATACCTTAATGTACTTGATATTTAATCTTATCCATCCTTCATTGTTTTCAGCCTCAGGGAACTCTAAAACCTATGAAGATACTTTTTGCCCAGCTTCCATTGACAGATCACAGCCATTCCTATGTTTTAGGCAATATCGAATATGGGCCGGCATCCATTTCAGCATACCTGAAACTCAGGGTGGATAATACTCTCGATGTAACCGGACTCCCCCGCCTCATATCCAGCTATGGATCAAATTCAACGATAATTTCTTATATATCCGGCCAGAACCCGGATATTGTTTCTTTCACGAATTACCTGTGGAATGTTGAAAGGAATCTGAACATTGCAGCTGAATTAAAAAAAATTAATCATAAAACAAAAATTATCATGGGCGGCCCCGAAATAAACACCAATTCGTGGGCCCTGAATGAAAAAAGGGAGGCCGCCGATTTCTTTGTTTCCGGGGAAGGTGAGTGGTTTTTCAAGCGGCACCTTGAAGGAGAGGGAATGGGAAAATATTCCCGGGACCTGAACGGCAATATCCTGGTAACCCAGCCGGAAAATGAGCTCCTTGAAACAGCCGACATTGTTGAGCCATGCACATCAAAATTCCTGAACCCCATGGATGACGGCTCAATATTTCTCGAATTGACCAGGGGGTGCCCGTACAGGTGTGTCTATTGTTTCTACTCAAAACATTGTTTAAAAGTCAGGGAACTCCCCTTCGAAACTCTTTTATATGCGCTCTCGGGTAAAACAGGACTTTCTATAAAAGAGATTTATATTCTTTCGCCCAGTTTCAACACCACGCCGGACTTCAGGAACAGGCTCATGTCGCTTGCCGATGCAGGGCACGGCATCAGGCTCCACACTGAAATGAGGGCGCAGGGCATCGATGATGAACTGGCCGGGCTCATTTACCAGGCCGGGTTCAGGAGCCTGGAAGTGGGTATCCAGACACTCACCAGGAGGGCCCTTGATGAGATCGGAAGAAAGGGGGACCCGGAAGATGAACTGGCCGGGATGATCGCCCTTAAAAATGCAGGACTGGATCTTAAAATCGGCATCATTCCCGGCCTCCCCGGCGACACGCCGGGAATGTTTAAAAACTCAATAGACAGGCTTATGGACCTGGGATTCGGCGACAACATTGAACTATACCCCCTCATGGTGCTGCCCGGCACCGAAATAAGGGAGAGGGGGGAAAGGGACGGAATAAAATTCCAGCAGAAACCGCCATACTTTATCCTGGATGGATGGAATTTCAACTTCCAGAGTCTGAGGGAGATAACCCAGTACGCGGAAAACGAAACCGGTTTTACCCACGTATACAGGAGGCTCCCGGACTTTTCCATGAGGCAGGACGGCGGCCTTACCGGGGGAATAAAATTCAATGGCGATAGTATTCCCAGGAGGGAAGGCAGCATGCTGGCAGGGCATGTTGAGACCAATCCCTTCAGCTGTTTCATTGATATCACATCGGCCGCGGTTATCGAGGAGGTTCTTTCAAAACTCTTCTCAGGAAAAAAAATTGAAGACCAGTTCTTCAACATCATTTTCTTCTGTAATGAAATAGCAGATGAGAAGGATATACTGGAATTCCTTTTTGAATATGACGGTGACCACTTCTACCGCAGGCTGAATATATTCGCCGACTGGGCAGCGGGGTCCAGGATAAAATTATACCAGGTCTTTGATGAACCTGCAACCTGTCTTAAAGCAGAGGAGATCTGCCGACTTGTTGAGCCTGTCATAAGGGTAACAGAAAAAAATTTCCAGTCGCTTGCAGACATGTCAAGGGCACATCCTGCAAATATTCTCGTTGGCCGCGGTATGTTTTCAAGAATGAGGGAATATATGATAGATAATTATTCCCTTGACCACGAGAATGCAGCGTTTGAGGATGAATTGGAACATGAGGAATTCTACAGAGCAATCGGCCAGGAATATATAAAGCTTACCGTCCCCTTTAAATGTGTAATGCTGCAGGGATAATGTTACTCCATGGTCCTGAGGGCGTTCTTAACCAGGGTGTATAATTTTTTCAGGCCTTTCGTGAATTCCCTGAAATTGTCATCCTTGATTGCATTTTCGATATTGCTGATTTCATCTATAGCATCTTCTGCAAAATCAAGCCCATACCCTTCGAACTCATCCCTTTCCATCTCGCCGCTCAAAGTAAGCCGAAACTCCTCAAGCTCATCCTCAATTTCGGAGATATCATCGGGAATTATCTCATCAAGATCTTCATACTCTTCAATGAGCCCTTCAATCTCCTCAAGAAATTCAGTTAAATCGGATCTTTCCATTGCCCTACCTTAGTTTATTTTCTTCAATATTGAGTATCCCCCGTGATATTTCCATTATGCTGTAATATCCCGAGGAAAGTTTATCCTTAATATATTCCATTGCCCTGATATTGTCGATGGTATTGCCGCAGGTAAAGATGTCAACAGCGGCATAAGAGTATTCAGGCCAGGTATGGATCGAGAGATGGGATTCGGAAATTATTACTACCCCGGTAACACCGTGGGGAGAAAATTTATGAAAAAGGCTTTTCACCGGAAATGCTCCGGCAGCTTCAGCTGATTTGATCATGATATGCTCAAGGGATTCCCTGTCATCAAGGATCTGTGAGGAGCAGTTAAAAAACTCGGCAAGGGCCTGTCTGCCCAGCGATTTTGCCATGGTATCAGACTTCTCTAATTGAGATATTCATATTCAAACCGCTCCCTTGACATTATATTGAACAGCTTGTCCATGGTGGAGAGTTCCATGAGATCGGCAATGGTGGGATTCAAATCATAAAGAATCAGCTCTATTTCATTGGAAATGGTCTGCTTAAGCAGTTTTATAAGATAACCGAGCCCCCTGGAATCAATCTGATATATTTTGCCGAGATCCAGGGCAAAAATCTTGAATTTTTTATCAATCAATAAAATAAATACATTATTGATATACCTTTCAAGATCATATAAATATTCGGTGGAAATTGATCCATCGAGGTGGATAATCAACATGTCGTCTTTTTCTTCAATTACAAATTTTTCCAATTTTAATGCCCCATATATGAATGAAGTAAAATTTCAAGCTACCGGACTCAATCAAAAAACAGGATAAGACAATACGTTATTTCGAACAACAATATTTTTGTCAATTAATAATCATAATCATTTTGTGAATATTTATAAGAACGCGGCTGCTCTGTCAGAAAAAAATATTAGCTCAAGGATCCGGATGGATAAACGCTGATAAAAATGAACCAATAATTAAATCAATAGATAAAAAGAGTTGACAAAATTAGATGAGACTAATTAGTTTATATTAATTTGATTATACCATGAATTTTCATTCACAGGAATACAAAAATTAATACTACCCTCTCATGAATCTGGATAGATACATAGATTGACAGGCATGATATAAAGGTTTTGCTGATTTAAAGGTAATACATGTCCAAAAAAAGCAGTGACATAGAAGATCTCTACATGAACACAACCCTCTCTTCGAACATGGAGGATTATATTGAGACCATTGAAGTTTTATCGACTAAAAATAAAATTGTCAGGGTGAAGGATATTGCCGGGATGCTGAATATCAAAATGCCGAGCGTTACTGCTGCGCTGAATAAGCTGAAGGACATGAACCTCATAGACTATGAAAAATACGGCTATATAGAGCTTACCGAAGAAGGGAAATACCTTGCTCAGAAGATCTACCACAGGCATACGTGCCTTACAGAGTTCTTCCAGACCGTCATGAAAATCGATAGTGTCGAGGCAGAGCACGTGGCCTGCAGGATGGAGCATGAGATCTCTGCGGAAGCCTGCGGAAAAATCCACAGGTTCCTGGAGTTCTTCAGGGGTGAAGAGAGCCGGGGAATGGAATGGACCAGGCGGCTTAATAAATGCCTTGTGAAATAACCCCTTCCTATTCCCTCTCTTTTTTCTTCTTTGCTTCGAAGTCTTTTAAAACCTCTTCCTGTATTGCCTTGGTAACCGGAACATACTTGAAAAATTCCATGGAGTAGTTTGCCCTTCCGCTTGTGAGGTTCCTGAGCTGTGTGGCGTATCCGAACATCTCCATCAGCGGGACAAATCCATTCAGTTTCTGCGACCCTTTCCTGTGCCTTCTCATGGATTCTATCTTCCCCCTCCTCCTGTTGAGGTCGCCTACAACATCCCCAATGTGATCATCGGGGGTGTTAATCTCTATTTTCATTGAGGGCTCAAGAAGTATCGGGTTTGCTTTCCTGAATGCGCTCTTAAAGCATATGGCAGCGCATGTCCTGAATGCCATATCCGAAGAGTCAACATGGTGCGCGCTTCCGTCCAGGAGGACAACCTTGACATCAACGACGGGGAAATCTGTAAGAATACCCTCTGCCAGGGCCGATTCAATTCCCTTCCGTATTGATGGAATAAATTCATTGGGAATATTACCGCCTTTCACCTTATCCAGGAACTCAAATCCATTCCCGTCATTGGGCTCTATCCTCATAATGGTATGGGCATACTGGCCCTTGCCGCCCGTCTGTTTTACATGTTTGTACTCATATTCCGATTCAGTTGTGATGGTCTCCCTGAAAGCAACGGCAGGTTTGCCGACTTCAACTTCCACATCGAATTCATGCTTCAGCCTGTCTACAATAATTTCCAGGTGGAGCTCCCCCATCCCTGAGATGATGGTCTCATTTGTCTCATCATCAAAGCGCACGGTAAAGGAGGGGTCCTCATTGGAGAGCTTCTTCAGGGCTATTCCCATCTTCTCCTGTTCTTTTCTCGTGGGAGGCGTGACTTTCAGATCGATAACCGCCGGCGGAATAAAAATCGATTCCAGGTAAAGTGGATTATCCTGGTCGCACAGGGTGTCTCCTGTCCTGGTATACTTGAGCCCTATGAGGGATACAATTTCACCAGGTCCGGCGCTGTTGACCTCCTCCCTGTCCTTTGCATGGATTCTGAGTATCCGCCCTATCCTTTCGTTCTTATTCTTCGTTGAATTCAGAACCTGCATCCCGCTGCTTAATTCACCGGAGTAGATTCTGATAAATGTCTGCTGGCCCACATAGGGATCGTGGATAAGCTTGAAAGCGAGCGCTGCAAAAGGCTCATGTATGGACGGCCCCCTTGTATGGGATTTTTCCGGATCATCGATATCGATCCCCACCATGGCGCCCACATCAATTGGCGACGGGAGGTAGTCCACGACTGCATCCAGGAGCAGGTGCACTCCCTTGTTCTTATATGCCGCTCCGCAGAATACCGGTGTAATCATCAGCTTCAAAGTGGCGCTTCTTGTGGCCTTCTTCACGAGTTCAGCAGAGACCTCTTTTCCATCTAAAAAAAGATTCATTACCTCCTCGTCATAATCGGCGATCTTTTCAACAAGCTTAGCCCTGGCCTCTTCGCATCTTTCCAGGTATTCTTCCGGGATATCGGTTATTTCCTGTTCCTTGTCCCTGAAGATATAGGCCTTCCTGGTTATAATGTCTATGCAGCCTTCAAAGTTTTCCTCAACTCCCATGGGAACCTGCACCGGGACGGGGTTTGCATCGAGATACTTGTCCATCTGGCTCACCGCGTCGTAGAAATCGGCTCCAATCCTGTCCATCTTGTTTATAAAGGCAATCCTCGGGACCTTATACCTGTCTGCCTGGTTCCAGACGGTCTCGCTCTGCGGCTCAACTCCGGCAACTGCGCAGAACAGGGCAACCATGCCGTCTATGACCCTGAGGGACCTTTCAACTTCAACGGTGAAGTCCACGTGTCCCGGGGTGTCTATTATATTAATCTGGTGATCATTCCACCTGCATGATATTGCGGCAGATGCTATGGTGATACCCCTTTCCTGCTCCTGTTTCATGAAATCCATAGTAGCCTGGCCGTCATGGACCTCGCCCATTTTTCTTGTCGTTCCCGTAAAGAAGAGTATCCTCTCAGTAACAGTGGTCTTCCCGGCATCGATATGAGCTGCAATTCCTATGTTCCTCAACTGCTGTAATGACATAAAAATCTCCTGAAAATTATATTAATGGAACCCCGGATAATTAAATCAGCCGGTTCCCTTGATTGTTCATACATCAGTCATGCACGGGCATATACATTTATACAGCGGCCCTTTATACATACATGACTGCTACGCGACCAGATGTAATGAAATATTTTTTTCTAAAGCTATTGCAGTAAACTTAACAGCAGCAGGGCAACATCCTCAACAACCAAACCGGCATACATACCAATGCGGCTTAAACATACCTGAAAACTGCAGACTATAATTTACTATAACCTCATAAATCAAATAAAATGGCATGATTTAATATTGGATATTTAAGTCAAGTTTTTTTAATTCGAATTTATTATATTAATGAGGTCAAGCTGAAGCCTGGCCTGGCTGGCAAAATTAGAATAGGTATAATTTCCGGCAATGTAGCTGAAAATTTCTTCAGCCTTTTTATCATACCCCATTTTTTTATAACAGATTCCCATGTTGAAAAAACCCTCTATCCCCGGCTCCGTATTGTTGAACTCCTCATAAAGCTCCCTGTAGAGCTTAACCGCTCTCTGGTAATCAAATCTGCTGAAATATATCCCGGCCACATGCCTGTAAGCATCGGCCCTGTTATTGCCGTGGATGTAGACTTCAAGATACTCCTGGAACTCCTGCAGGGCTTTGTCCTGGAGGTTCAGCCTGATGAACTGAAGGGCATTGTTATATTTTAAATTGTCTGCAACCTTTTCCAGATCATAGGTCTTAACCTTATCTTTTCCTTTTACCTGTTCCTGGTCCTGATCCTGCTCCTGGGCATGGGCCGCCGCAGGGATCATGGCAATCAATGTTAATGTCAATGCAAGGCTGAGAAGCAGGTTTTTCATAATTTCACCCATGATTTAATATTTTTATTATATTTTTTTATCGGAAGAAATATAAATGATAATAAGAAATTTATTATGTCTCATGAAATTTTTTTGATTCAGCAAACCGGATGCTCGCGCATGCAAAAATTGATATTTACCAGCATTAATATGAAAGAAAAGGGGATAGGGGGATTGGAAGGGATGTGGGGATATTTTTTTTCAATTTCATCACTACTGCCATCACCCATTTATTCTTATATTCAGCAAAAAAAATTATTATTCATCCCCCTATCTCAACCATCTCCCTATCCCCATAATCTTACACATTTTTATAGGAGCAATGAAAATTTCAAGGACTTTTCCCCCTCCTGCAACAAATAGAATTCCCCCCGTGATTCCATAAATAGAACCTGGTGGCAAAATATATACAAATATTAAAACCTGATGTACATATTATCAACAATTAAAATAATGGCATATATTTTCATAAAAAACTTGACAATATTATAGAATTTTAGTATTTTATAATAAAGTTAATTATGGAGAAGAAAATGGACAATAATACAAAGGATTTGCTAATATTAGTGTTAGTCGTTATTATATGGTATGGCGCAAACAGGTGGATTCTCCCGAAATTCGGCATATCCACCTGAATAAGCAGGAGCTGCTCTCTGGAAGAGAGCGAAAAAAACAAGAAAAAAGAATAGAACCCGAGGTTTTACATATGAATAAATTTTTCAAAAGATGCATCTTTTGCATGATATTTTTTCCGGTTATTGTTAAATTTGCTCCTCCAGGTGCATGGGGTGGAGAATCATTGAATGATGCCATAATCATCGACGTAAGAACCGTGCAGGAATTCAATGCGGGGCATATAAACGGAGCCATCAATATTCCCTATGATATAATCGCTGAGAAAATAGGCGAAGTGACAACAGATAAGGACAAAAAAATCATTGTCTACTGCAGATCGGGTCGGCGTTCGGAAGTTGCAAAGAATATCCTGGAAAAAATGGGTTACCGGAATGTGGAAAACGGCGGGTCGCTGGGAGACATGAAGAAGATGTTTCCGGGACGGTAACAGTGGAATGTCAATAAAAATTTCCCTCGGAAATCATTGGATAATGCTTCCTGTTAAGTGTCCATAAATTCAGGCTGCCGATCTTGGCAGCAGCCCCGATAAATGCATCTGAAATTGTGATGCCATGGGACTTCTGGTATTTCCGGAGAAAATCTCCGGCAAGCATTCCGATTTTATCATCAATATCGATACAGTGAATGGAATCGATGAAAAGAGAAGTTTCCATCTTTTCGGCATCCTTCAATCCTGCATATATCTCTGCAATCTGTACAGCCGTTATAAATATGCGGATCCCGCCATCTTCCAGCACTTGCTCGAATCTCTTTTTTATGTCATGCCGGCCGCGAAGGATCCATATTAGCACATCGGAATCAATTAGAATCATTCAATCTATCCTTACGAAGTTCCCTTATGTATTTGTCAGTATCGAATTTCCTGTTCTTCCATAGTCCAAACACGGATTCCAACCTTTTTTTAATGACGATTGATCGGTATCCATATTTTTCATATATCGAATCACGGATTAATTCTGATATGGATTTATGCCCTTCCCTGCTCTCTATTTCGAGCATATCAAATAGTTCTTCGTCGAGATAGATCTGGGTACGTTTCATGGAATTCTCCTATGATGTATATATACATCATATATATACAGGTCGATATTGTCAAGTTATTATATCAAATCTTGGCAGATTTTTATGCATCTCCTCTCCATCCTATTGACTGAGAGAATTTCAAAAATGAATATTTTAGAGTTCCCTTATCCAGGGAGACGGTGAGGAAATGCAAAGAATACCCTGGAAGAAATGGGTTACCGGAACGTGGAAAACGGCGGGTCGCTGGAAGATATGAAGAAGATGTTTCCGGAACGGTGAGGGAATTGAATTATTTCGGTTTTCCAACGCACCATGAGGTGATGTCGCGGTTGAAGAGATTTTTTACGCCATACTGCTTTTCATTATTTTCAAGAACAGAAGATGCGGATACAGATTTTAAATCTGCATTTGTCGCGACCGGGACAGATTTTACTTCGGATTTTGCTGAATCAGGGACATCGGATTTTTTACATCCGTTGGCAAAAATTACTATTGATGCTATGAGAGAGAGAGAGAGAGAGAGAGAGAGAGAGAGAGAGAGTAAACTTCTGAAATGGAACCTCTTCATATATAATTCTTAATATTTATTTAGGAAAGAATAAATTTCTCAATTTCATCAATCTCGAATTTAATTTCTTTAATTTTCTTTTCAAGCAACACGAAAAAGAGAGTCCTCGCTTAATAAAAATTTCCCGAACCTGTCATCCTTATCCAGATTGACAAGATCAACAGCATGATTAAGGGTCATATATAATCTGCTCCATATTAAGAAATATGAGCTTTCATCTATCCCCTTAACTGCAAAGTCAATATCACTGCCCATGTTAATATTTCCTTCGGCAAGAGATCCAAAGATATAAATTTCCCTGCAGCCATATTCTTTTAAAATAGATATGGCTGTGTTTATATCACCTTTAAATTCATCAGGGATTCGGTTAATATCAAAAGTTTTAATCATATTTGTTAAGATGACCATCTGAAAATTTTAGTATCATTTCAAAACAATATTAAAAATGTTATGCATTAAATCAATTCTTTTATAAATTGCAAACTTGAAATGATTTTTTTTGAATATATTTTTATCAATTCTGATAAAAATTACACTGTTATATTTTTTACTCCTTTCAAGTCAAATTATTGCCTGAGACACATTGGTATGACCTTTCAATTCGTCATGAGATTAACACTTTTATTCTTTGATTAAAATACAATCTAAAGTTACAATAGTTATCAGTTTACAGTAAACAACAAAAAAATAGAACATACAAATTTTAATAAAAAATTATATGTTATACCATAAACGTCAATATAAATACTAAATGATTTTAAAACCTTCCATGATATAATCAATACCGAAGCTGCCATAAAGCCTGAATCCATGTCAATAAAGGCGGCAGTCCCATTTTATAGTAATAATATTGAACCATATATTCGATATTATATAGGAGGAATTATCTGTTCCGGCAGCAGTTTTCGCGCGTCCATTTTTATGCAGCCTGCCCGGAATGGAAATCACAGTTAAACCTGGAGAAAGCGATGAGCAGACTTTTTGATTACTTGGGAATTACGGTTAACAAGGGGGATTATCTTTTCAGGGAGGGGGACAAGGCCGATGTCCTGTACATGATCCACAGCGGGAAGGTTGAGATATACCGGAAATCGGGGAATATTCAGAAACGGCTCCAGGTGCTGGGGGAAGGAGAGTTTGTAGGCGAGATGGCGGTCATTGATTCTCTTCCGCGCTCCGCCAATGCCGTGGCCCTGGAGGACTGCCAGCTCATCAAGATGGACAAGGCTTCCTTTGAGAAGAGCATTAAGGAAAACCACCAGTTTGCCATCAGCGTGATACAGTTCATGTCCAAAAGGATGCGCGATACGAATGACAAGGTCATATACCTTGCCAAGGAGACCATGCACAATAAGATAATAATCGAGACATTCAAGGAGCTCCTGAATAACGGAAAAAAAGATCAGTCGGGGATATGGATGCTGATAAAGCTCGACGGGCTCATTGAAAGGCTCGAATCAAACTTTGCCATGGCCAATAAAAAACTCCTCGCCATACTCTATGAGATGATTGCTGAAAAAATATTCATCATCAAAAAGGACAAGAAGAGGACCATCTGGCTGGGATATAAAAAAGAACACCGGTAAACAAATGAAATTATTCAGTGTAATAATCCTTATTATCATCATCCTCTCTGCAAGGGAATTCCCTGATGCGAAGATTAACCGTTCCGGCACAAGCAGGTCAATGGAAAGCCAGAAAACTGAGGAGAAAAACATAGTCCCGGTAAAAGATAAGAGTTCAGGCAGCAGGAAGTCAAAGGATGCTCAGAGTACCGATGAGAAGGAGTCTTCAAATGCAAAGGACGATGACGAGGGGGATGATAAAGATTCGGCTGTTGTCAAAATAAAGGATGAAAAAAATGATGGGGGTCCTGAACAGGATGAAAAAAAGACCCTCTATATCGAGGAGACACTGGAATACGGACTGCATGGGGACAGGGTTGAGGCATTATCAAAAATTAAGTCTGTCCAATCCGAGGTGTTTAAAAAAAGAATCTATGACAAGCTGATCAGGATCATCGGCTCCGACGATGATTCGGATTTCAGGACCAAGGTCATATACATCATTGCGGACCAGAACCTGCCGGAAGCAGTCCCATCTCTTATCAAAGCCCTTGACTCAGAGGATGAAAATACGGTCATCGCCGCGGCATATGCCCTGAAAAAGCTGAATGGCGTGTCGGCAAAGGAAAAAATATCCGCCCTTCTCAAGGCCCAGGACATGACCAAGGGTTCAAACAAGACAGACGCCTTTATCCAGGCACTGGGTGAGTTCAAGGCAAAGGAAATGGCTCCCTTTGCCACGGATGCCATAAAAAATACAAAGACTTCGAAAATATTGAGGGAATCGCTTGTTCTTTTCCTCGGCAATATTGAGTCGGCAGAATCAAGACAGCTGCTGCTGGATCTTTTCATTAACCAGGACGAGGATATCACGATAAGGGGTTTTGCAGTCAACTCCCTATCAAAAATCGGGATAAAGGACACATCAAAGGAAATCAGCAAAGTAATAAATGAGATCGAATCTTATCCAATGAAAAAAAGAGTCAAGTATTACAACCTCTATATCTATTCAATAACCGCCCTGGCAAAGACTGGCGATGGCACGGTAATGCCGAAGCTCATTGAGTCTCTGAAGAATAACAGCGCCCAGATAAGGATAAAAGCGATAAGGCTCATCAGGGAGATGAAAGATAAAAGAACTATTGACATATTAAAATATAAAATGAAATATGATCCCAGCATGAAAGTCAGGAAAGAGGCGGAAATCGCAGTAAAAGAGCTGGAAGATGACGGGGAAAAAGATAAAAAAACCGATGAAAAAGTCCAGGGTGACGGGAAAGACAAAAAAATAGAAGAGAAACTCCAGAAAGACGGCAAGGACAAAAAAATCGACCCCAGGATCCAGGATACGGCCGTCAAAGATAAAAACGGCAGCGGCACAAGCGATAAAAAACCAGCTCCAAAATAATGCATGGCGGGCATAATGGAAAATAAGGTAAGATTCGAAAAAAAAAGATACAGGGACAGGATGAAGGAGTTCATGACACTCTTCGTTTTTACTGTCGGGGCTGCGATACTATCCCTGGTTGTGATGGACCTGATTATCCTCCCTTTAACTATCTTTGCTGTGAGCAAAAAAGAGGTATTCAATTACATCATAAAGGATCTGCTCATAAATATTATCATCATCTCCTTCGTGATAATTATTATAAAAAAAATCTACAACTATAAAAATGAAGGTTTTCCCGCAATTGAGGTAATCAAACATTTCCTTTTAAAGCCGGTAAACATGCTGGGTACTTTTGTTGTCATATTTCTTCTCACTTCTGCAATTATACTCATCCTCTACCTTATCTTAAATATCAACAATTATTATATCTACCGGTTTATGCAGAGCTGAGCTGATGGCTGCAAAAAATTTTGAACACTATTTTCTTCATTTCCCCGAGATGTACAGGGAAAAAAATTTTCTGAAATTCTGGGAAAATGCGATTTCCGATTTGAAGAAAGTCAATATAAAGCCCGAATTCCATCCAAATAATAAAAAAACCACAGATACGTTCAACGTGTATTCTGTCCATTACACAGGTTTCCAGAAATCGCAGGCAGACGGGGAACTCCTAATGCCCGTTAACGCCGCGAAACCCAGGGTAATCATCCATCTGCATGATTACAACCACCGGATGAAATACAGGCAGGATTCCCTTGATAACCGGTTTGCCCATTTTTTCCTGACCCTCCGCGGCCATTCAAACCTGCCAACCAGGGATGAAAAAGAACCGGCTTCCCCGGGGTACATGACTGAAAACATCATGGACATAGAAAGGTACTATGTCACTGCCGTTTATCTTGATGCTTACCGGGTAGTTGAAATGCTGAGGCTGAACCAGGAACTGGACTGCAGCATCATCGGCATCATCGGCAAGGGTCTTGGAGCTGCCTCTGCCCTGTTTACCGCGGCATATTCAAAAAGAATATGCGCCCTTGTGCTGGAGACCCCGTCCTTCTGCCACCTGAACCTGAGCCAGAACTTATCTACCGGTGATGCAGCAAATGAAATAAATAACCTGATCATAAAAAAAGGGGGGAAAAAAAAGCTGATTAAAACCAACCTCTCTTATTTTGACGGCATCAATCTCAGCGATATGATAAAATGCCCGGTGCTTGTCACCGTGGGCCTGAAGGACACCATCTCCCCTCCCGAGTGCATCTTTGCCCTCTTCAACCATCTTAAAACAGAAAAAACCGTCGAGGTCTACCCCGAGGAGGGCAACAGCGCCGGCGGTAATGTTCAGATGAAAAAATCCATGGCATGGATGGCCGGAAAACTTTCATCCATCTAACTCACGCCTTACTTCAACCTATCAATGTGTAAGAAAGGGGGATGAGGGGATATGAAGGAGAGATTAGGGGGATGATATTAATTATATAAATATTTGAATCAGTTGTTTGATAATAGTATTTTAATTTCAATAGTTACCTTTATTTTTATCTCCCCATCTCTCCTTCTTATCCCCCTATCTCCATTCTCTTAATCCTTCCAGACAGACAGGAGTAAATACATCACCCGGTGATATAGGGGACAAAGGTGGCTTCTCCGAGGCAGTCTGAATCGATGCAGGTATCGTTCACCTTGTAAAATTTTTTGATGTCATGCCCCGACCTGCCCGTGACGGGAATGACCAGGATGCCGCCGTCATTGAGCTTGTCAAAGATGTCCCGGGGCAGGACATCGGCCCCTGCCGCGACAATGATGGAATCGAACATACCATCCACATCATTGAAATTATCGGTATGATAAAATTTCACATTCATGAGCTTCATGTTAAAGAGCCTCGCCTTTGCCCTTTTGCAGAGCTCTTCTATCCTCTCCATGGAGACAACACTGGATGCCGCCCGGGCAAGAACGGCAGTCTGATATCCGGAACCTGTCCCTATTTCCAGCACCCGCTCGCTCCCTTTCAGCTCCAGCGCCTGCACCATCCTGGCAATGATTGACGGCTTCGATATGGTCTGCCCGAAGCCGATGGGAAGGGAGATGTCGGTGTATGCCCGGTACCTAAGGGCTTCAGAGACGAAAAGGTGCCTTGGAACCGTATTCATAATGGACAGGATGCGGTCAGAAGCCATCCTCCCGCTCCTGAGCGAGGTGATGAGTTCCTCCCTGGCATGCTTCATCCCGCTGCTGTCCCCGCTAAGGTACAAAGTAGCCCCCCCATTCGATGCCCTTCTGCTTTTTATAATCCACCTCAATCTTAACATCGGACCACCAGCCCCGGAAGGTCTGGGGCTTGAAGGTGGTGTAGACTAGAACATACCGGTACTCCTCGGACTGCCGTATGTGGTCATAGATTGAGCCCATTCTATCGAGTTCGCCTGGCCGGAGTATCATCCCGCCTGTCTCTGCCGCTATTGTTTCAAGTATGTAATGGGGTTTCTTATATGAAATAATATAAATGGGTATGTAGTGGGATCTGGCATAATGTATTATGTTTCCCGGCGCGTACTGCTGGAATGAGTTATCTTCCACGGTGCCGTCGGTTATGAGTATGACCCCCCTCCTGTTCAGCCTGGGCGCCAGGTCTGTGACCGCGTTGTAGAGGACCTTGTCCAGCCGCTTCCCTGCCGCATAGACCTTCTTTTTGCGGCCGGTTTCATCCTCGCCGTACATCATATCGCCAAGGGCTTTCAGTGTCCTCCGCCTGCTCCAGTCGAATTTATTCGCTTCCCAGTAGTCGCTGTTGAAGTTGACAAGTTTCAGGGAATCGTTCTTCCTCATTTTTTTAAGGATAAAGTCCGCGGCCCAGGGGATGTCGCCGTGGTAAGGCTCATTGGAAAGCGACCTGTCAACGCAGAGTACCATGGAGGCTGACCCGGAAGCTTTCTTCAGATAGTCTATGGAAAAATTTCTCATCCTGGCCTTGTCTTCGGTGAGCATGAAGTTTTCCCTGTCCAGGTTATATATGGGCTTGCCGTCCCTTCCGCGCACATTTATATAGAAAGCCACTGCCGGAAATCTTTCCGTGTCAACGGATGTTATCTCGATATCGATTCCTGAATATTTTTTCTCCACCGGGGAAAACTGGAGCACGGATTCATATCCATAGTCCAGGCAATAGAGGTAGCCGTCCCTGTCAAATACCGAGGACATGAGCCGGTTGAACCTGTTCTTCCTGCCTTTAAAGGAATAAAAAGCCCTGGAGGTCTTTTCCTCAACATCATAAAATATCAGCCCGCTCTTCTCATCTGAAATCATAAGCCTGTTTGTGCTGAGCGATATTCCCCTGGGCTTCTCGAGCCCCTCAACGGTTATGTTCTCGATAAAATTGCCTGAATCGTCGTAGGCTGCAATCCTTTTATTATCCGTATCTGTTACATAGAGCCTGTTCTTTGAATAGACTATGTCCGTGGGATTAGAGAGCTGTTTTTCATATTCACCCTTTTCGCCGAATTGCAGAATGAATTTACCCGCATCGTCGAACTTCTGGACCCGGTGGTTCCCTGAATCCACAACATACATATTCCCCCTGTCATCAAAGCAGATGCCATGGGGCCCGTAAAACTCCCCTTCCCCCTTGCCCGGGCCGCCGAACTTGAATTTAATTTTGAGGCCCTGGTCGAGCAGGTACACCCTGTCGAACTTGCTGTCGGTCACGGCTATGCTGCCGTTGTAATAGTCGAGGCCGTAGAGCTGGGAGTTTAATTCTGGCTTGAACGTGCCGGCCCCTGCGCCGTTGTGGTCGATTACCACGAGCCTGCCCGAGGAAAACGATGTAATGTAAACCTTTTTGTCTTTGTCCACAGCAATATCGACAGGATTGGCGAAGTTGTACGATTTCATTGCGGCCGAGTCTATCATATCATTCAATATGAGCCCGGTTACGTTCATTCCCCCGGCCATGTCAGAGTCCCTGTATTTGAACATTTCAAGCCGGCTTGCAATTGAGAGGTTGTCAGGAGCAATCTCCTGAAAATTCTGGAGCTCTTTCACCGCCTCATCCATGTACCCTGCAAGCTTGTAGGATCTGGCAAGGAAGTCCCTTGCCGTATGATAATCGGGATACTCCTTAACCGCGTTCCTGAAAAATTCAGCAGCTGCAAGGTACTGCATTTTATTGAAGAATTTCATCCCCTTGATGAAATCCTCCTTGGCCACCTGGAACTTAATATAGTCCTTCGTAACAGGATAACCGCCGGTCTGGAATAGGGAGACCACCAGGAAAAATGCGGTAAAAAACTCTCTCCATTTTATCAAATCAGCGCCTCCCTGGCATTAATAGGGGCATGTATGAGAAGAAAAATCATCATTCTATCCTCTTGAATCTCTCCCGAATGGCGGATATGTCTATATAAAACCGGTTTACCGGCCGGTATTATCAATATCGGCCTGAATATTACGCACTTCAACAAGAAATATCTTATTAATCTTAACATTTAATTTGGATGATATGAACACTGATTATCCCGATATATTTATGAGACATAATCTAAAGGAGGGACATATTTTTTTCAAGTAAAAAATTGCTTGCTGCTCAATCTAAAAGAAAAAAGTTGCTCACGGTTTTTGCAAAGTAAAGAATATAGGAGTCATTCCGGAATGTCGGGAAATAATATATTTTCGTTCTTATAAATCTTTTGCCCTCACCCCCGGCCCCTCTCCCGGAATAGGGTTGACTCCTACCAACATCTTTCGAATCAGCCCCCGGCCGATGATACGTATAATAAATCATAAATATTTTCCGGCCACCCCCGAAGGGGGTTAATAAAAATAATGGTTTTTTATTGTATAATATATCATTTCAAATATGTTTATGCAATTAGATTGCGACGATACTTTCTCTGTAATAAAAATCGATGTTAATAACCACCTCCGGGGGTGGCGGCAGTATGTAATAATCAAATATTGAGTCTATCCGCCGGGGGCTTATGTTTGGGCGTTACACATGCAGAAATGTGGGTAGAAATGAGCCCTACTGGGAGAGGCGACAGGCAGGAGGCCTTAGTGTCGAGCGCGGACAGGATGTCCGAAAAGCGCTCGACGAACGCGCTGAGCGCGGGTGAGGGCATTATTTATACAAAATCCGTGATTTTCCGTGCTAATCAGTGAGCTAATCTTTTATAAATTTAAAGCTGCAATAAGTATGCTATTTCAAAACTTTTTTCAGAAACTGGCCGGTATATGATTCCTTCACTGCAGCAATTTCCTCAGGTGTGCCCTGGGCAACGATGTTTCCCCCTCCGTCCCCTCCTTCAGGGCCCAGGTCTATTACCCAGTCCGCGGTCTTTATGACATCAAGGTTGTGTTCGATGATGATGATGCTGTTCCCCATGCTGACAAGAGATTTAAGAACCTCGATGAGCCTGCTGATATCGGCAAAATGGAGTCCCGTAGTTGGCTCATCCAGGATGTAAATTGTCTTTCCCGTGGCCCTCCGTGCCAGTTCCGTGGCGAGCTTGACACGCTGCGCTTCTCCGCCTGAAAGCGTGGTGGCAGACTGTCCCAGCTTGATATATCCCAGGCCCACGTTGTTCAGAGTTTCCAGTTTCCCCCTGGCAGAAGGTATGGCGCTGAAAAAATCCAGGGCTTCTTCAACAGTCATCTCCAGGATCTCGTAGATATTCTTCCCCTTGTACCTCACCTCCAGGGTTTCATGGTTATACCTTTTCCCCTTGCATACCTCGCATGTAATATACACATCGGGGAGAAAATGCATCTCTATCTTCTTGAGCCCGTCGCCCTGGCACGATTCGCACCGCCCCCCGGAAACGTTAAAGGAAAACCTCCCCGGGGTGTAGCCCCTTATTTTTGACATCTGGAGGCTGGAAAAAAGGTCCCTGATTGGAGTGAAAAGTCCCGTATAGGTGGCAGGATTGGACCTGGGCGTCCTCCCTATGGGAGACTGATCTATGTCTATAACCTTGTCGGCAAGCTCCGTCCCCGATATCCGGTCAAACTTGCCTGGATACTCCTTTGATTTCATCAGTATGGAGGAGAGGGCCCTGTAGAGTATCTCAATGACCAGGGTCGATTTCCCTGAGCCCGAAACTCCTGTCACTGCGGTAAATACGCCAAGGGGGATTTTGACATCAATATTGTTTAAATTATTCTCGGCAGCTCCATGAATTTCTATGTACCCGTAGGGCTCCCTCCTCTTCCCGGGAATCGGGATGGTCAGTTTCCCGGAGAGGTATCTCCCGGTAAGGGACTTGTCGTTTTCCTCGATCTCCCTGCACGTGCCTGCTCCAATCACGTACCCCCCATGGATCCCGGCACCGGGGCCCAGGTCAATAACATAGTCGGCGTTCCTGATGGTCTCTTCATCGTGCTCAACAACGATAACCGTGTTCCCGAGGTCGCGCATGCGCATGAGCGTTGCCAGGAGCTTTTTGTTGTCCCGCTGGTGCAGCCCGATGCTCGGCTCGTCAAGGACGTAAAGGACCCCGGTGAGGCTTGCGCCTATCTGCGTTGCAAGCCGTATCCTCTGTGACTCGCCGCCTGAAAGTGTTCCCGCGGCCCTGTCCATGGTGAGGTATTCTATCCCCACGTCGTTGAGGAATTTCAGCCTCATGAGGATCTCCTTCATCACCTGCTTTACAATACGGGCCTCGGTCTTGTTCAGCTTTATTTCATTAAAAACTTTAAGGGCATTTTTTATCGAAAGCGCGGAAACATCGGCGATGGACATACCTGCCACCTTCACCGACAGGCTCTCCTCCCTGAGCCTCCTGCCGCCGCAGGCGCCGCACGTGCTGTTGGACATGTAGCTCTCCATCCATATGCGCATATTGTCCGACTTGGTCTCCCGGTAGCGCCTTTCAAGGTTGGGTAGTACCCCTTCGAACTTCCTTGTAAACTTGTACTCTGCATTGGGCCTCTTCACGTTGAAATCCATGGCGCGCCCGCCTGAGCCGTAAAGGATGACCTCCTTTATGTTTTCAGGGAGGTCCTTCCATGGCGCCCGCCCGTTAAAACCGAGGTTTTTTTCCAGGCTTTTAATCTGCTCCATGTACCAGTAGCTCGTGGTTTTTCCCCATACCTCCAGGACGCCGTCGTAGAGGGATTTCTCAGGGTCCGATAATATTTTTCCGCTGTCAAACTGCATGATAAACCCCAGGCCGCTGCATTTGGGGCAGGCGCCGTAGGGGCTGTTGAATGAGAACATCCTGGGAGAGAGTTCATGGTAGGATATGCCGCAGTCAGGGCACGACAGCTTTGTTGAGAAGATCTTCTCCTCGCCGCCGGTTATCACAAGGACCAGGCCCTCGGCCAGTTCCATGGCCGTTTCCACGGAGTCCGCTATCCTGGGCCGTATGCCGTCCTTTTTCACTATGCGGTCCACGACTATTTCCAGGGAGTGCTTTTTGTTTTTATCGAGCGTAATCTCCCCTTCCAGGTTCTTCACTTCACCGTCGGCCCTCATCCTCACAAAGCCGTTTTTCCTTGCAGATTCAATGATATCGGCATGCTCACCCTTTCTCCCCCGTACCACGGGGGCCAGTATTTCCATCTTTGTACCCGATGGAAATGTCATGAGCGATTCAACGATCTGGTCCACGGACTGCGAGGTAATGACCTTCCCGCACTTCGGGCAGTAGGGGATGCCGATCCTGGCAAAAAGGAGGCGCAGGTAGTCGTGGATCTCGGTGACCGTGCCCACGGTTGACCTGGGATTGCGGTGAGTTGTCTTTTGTTCTATTGAAATTGCAGGAGAAAGGCCCTCAATGAAATCGACATCGGGCTTTTCCATGAGGCCGAGAAACTGCCTGGCGTAGGATGAAAGGGATTCAACATATCTCCTCTGCCCCTCGGCATAGATGGTGTCAAAGGCCAGCGAGGATTTTCCCGAGCCCGAAAGGCCCGTTATAACCACGAGTTTGTCCCGGGGTATTTCAACTGATATGTTCTTTAAATTATGTTCGCGGGCCCCTTTAACGACAATGAATCTGGCGCTCATATCAGGGTGATGGTCATGGAACCGCACATGGGGCAAATGCCTTCATGGTCAAATTCGTCCTCGAGCCCCCCTTTGACTTTTACAATGATATCATCCCACCGGTAATCACAGTCCTCGCAGGCGAAACTGACATGGACCTTCAGCTCCTCTTCCACGTCATCGTCCGGTTCATCGTGACTGCTTTCAGCTTCGTCCTCTTCCAGCTCTTCGTCGTCATCATAAAAGCCGTCTTCATACACTTCATCGTCAAATTCTTTTTCGTGATAATCTTTTCCCATGTTTGCATCCCGGTTTTATCAAATTTTAGAATATGGACACTTCAAAATATATACTTTCTTAAAAATTTTTCCTGAACAGCCCCTGAAAACATTCTTCCTGTAAAATCTGCCAATACCGCCCGCCGGCATATGTAAATTACTGCATTGAAAACAAGTTTACAAAAAAAAAATCAAATTTCAAATTTAAATTCATGGAAAAACAGATTTTATCATCAATCCCGTTAGATTTGTGATATAAGGGAAATACATGTTTCATTTGTCAAAAAAAATTTTATTTATTGAAAAAAAATATGAATAGCCATGCCCGACCTCACCCCCGCTCGGCGAGCGCTTTTCGGACGTCCTGTCCGCTCTCGCCACTAAAGCCTCCTGCTTGTCGGCAGTGCGCTTTTCCGACCTCCTGTCGGCCGCACTGCACTAAAGCCTCCTGCTTGTCGCCTCTCCTGGGAAGAGAGGGGTGTCGTTTGCATCATAGTATTTATATTTTGAAATGTATATATTATTAAAAGTTAATTGAAAACTTACAAAGTCTAATAACAAACTCCCCTCTCCCTATTTCGGGAGAGGGGTCGGGGGTGAGGGCATCCTGATTAAAATTAAAAAATCCTACTCCAATATAAATAGACATAATCCCTGTTTTTTCCATTTTACCAGAAGAATAAAATAAATTTAATAAAAAAATCGGCTTTATCTGTTGACTAATAACTCCTTTATATATAATTTTATTTAAGCAATCAAAAACAGGGGATACCGGACTTGTTATAAAAATATAATAAACCGGAAATTGCCTGATTTTTTGATGATTAAAATTAAAAAAATTATAATTAAAATTTTAGGAGAAAAAAAATGAAAAGATTAATATTTATTGCCTTCATGGTAGCCGCAGGCGCTTTTATTATAAGCTGCAATACGGACGATAAGAAAACAAAGATACAATTTACCAATGCACAGACCCAAGCATTTACCGAGGTTAGATGGGGAGATGGGACTAGCACCGAACTTACTTTTACTCAAGCACTGGCCCAGGGTAGTGCAACAGCTTTACAGGAGACTAAACTTAGCCAAGGTGAGGGAGAAGGATTTGATGGTACAACTACGTATCAACTAAAATATACAGATTCCAATTCGCAGCCTGCAAATGTTCTAGTTTTAAAGGATAAAGATGATAACAATTATGTAATAACTTCTTTTAAAAAGAAATAAATTGCAATAATGATATTAAAACGATCATATGTTGTAATTCCTATTTTTTTCTTTATCTTGATTCTATCCGGGAAAACAGCTCTTTTCCCGGATGAATCAGAACATAAGTGGGTGTGGCTCAATGGTGACTGGGTTGTCCAGGATTCACGGATTATTGAGAAGAAGGGTTTTATCAATCCCTGGAATTACTTTGCCCTGCTGGATAATAATTCTATTATATCAAAAGATTATTTGAATAAACTATCATCGATAGAATTCTCCATTGCAGTGACAAATGAACCCTTTGAAAAAGACCCCAAAAAAAACAGGCCACTGGGTACTCCACAGGAGGCAATGGCCTCTTTTGCCATAAGAAGTCCGTCCAAACAATGGAATTATCACCTTTATGCATTAAGGCTTTCCGGGGATATTATGAATATAAATAAAGTGAGCCTCATATATTCTGACAGGATAGATCAATCTAAAATCGATAAAAAGTTTAATTACTTCGTAAAAGAGCTCGCTGCCAAAGACACCACTCTGGATTATAATAAAGAACATAAAATAAAAATAGTCTTTATTAAAAATAGTGTCGAATTCTTCATCAATGGAAACAGCGTATTAAAAAGCAATGTTGAAGTCAGCGGGGACAATTTTGACGGCAAAGTGGCATTCAGCAGTAAAAACATCTATATAAAAATAGGCGATGTTAAAGTTTCCGGGGATAAAGGAATATTACTCGAGGATAATTTTTCCTCAAATACACTTCTTATCAATACAAAGACATATAAGAGGGCAAACAAAAAGTAAACCCTCTTTTACCCCAGGGTCTACTTGATGAGCTTCATGACAGCATCAACCTTCAGGTTTGAATAATTTTCAATCTTCCCTGAACCGATCTTTCCGAAAAATGAACTTATATTTGTCATAATATTCTCAGCCTTATCCTGACCGGCGAGGCTGGAAGCAGTAATGTTGTCAACTTCAACCTGCAGTTTCTTCAATTTAGAAATGTCTGTATCAATGGATTTCCCTATGTCCACACCCTTCGCCTCTAGGTGTATGCGGTCGGTATTATCACCAACATAGCTATGAAGGACTTTTTTCCCTTCGTACTGGGTTTCATTCAGGATTTTATCCCTGTTGCGGCCGCCTTTCTCCATGTCTGCTGAGAGATTTTCTATTCCAAGGCGGGTTATCTGGTTCTTAGTGAGGGATGTCTGTAAGTCGCGGAATTCCGATTCGATTTTATCAAGCCTGGAATCAACCTTTCTCGAAATATTCACCGAATCCGATTTAATTTCTTTCTTCTTATTGCTCAGATTCTCATCATCAATCTGTCTCTGACTGCTGATCTTCCTTGCCGAACCGAGTATGCTGTCAATTGATACTTTCATTTTACACCTTCCTTTGTGTCTTTATATTTATTGGGCAGTTATTTTAATACCTCTCAAATAAATTTTCCCGATATTGCCCTGTAATTAATATAAATAATAATAAATTTTTGTCAAGAAAATTATTGGAAATATTGCTTTCATAATGAACTGACCTCACCCCCGGCCCCTCTCCGAATCGGAGAGGGGGGTTGTGGGATGAATTTCGAGTAATTTCAACGTTAAATTTTCATTTCACATTCCTATTCAGTCATTCGTAATAATATACATGATATAGATTAATTACTCCACTCTCTTGCCAGGAGAGGGGATGGGGGTGAGGTCAAAATTCATGAAACAAAATGGTTTAATCCAAAAACAAAAAGTTACTGAAGTCAAAGTCTCTATATCAAGAGAATTGAGAAATAATATGACAGTAGCAGAATCTATTTTTTGGGATATGGTAAGAGATAAAAAACTGCTTAATCTTAAATTCAGACGGCAGCAAATAATTGACGGTTACATTGTCGATTTCTATTGCAATAAAATCAACCTTATTGTTGAAATCGACGGTTCCATTCATGATACTATTGAAAATACAAAAAATGATTTAAAAAGAACATCAGTATTGGAAAGAAGAGGTCTTCAAGTATTAAGATTTTTAAATAATGAAATTTTAGTAACTACTCAGCTCTTCAGCTTTGAAAATCCAAATATATCTGTCTACCGATCATGATCTGATAAATAGATTCAATAACATTTAAGCCCTGTTTTCTGACAGTCGAAA
>VFJS01000015.1 GCA_009885955.1 Spirochaetia bacterium
ACGAGAACTTCAACGAAAGTTATATCTTGCAGCCAAAAGGAGCAGGAGTAGAAGATTTCATGCGCTCTATGACCGAATTCATCGTCCCGACATACTGTGGCGGGCGTGGCATGAGGTAAGATCGAACAAGGGCGCAGCAGGCGTGGACGGGATCAGTTTCGAGGACATCGAGAAGGAGGGAGTGGAAAATCTCCTCAATGAGATTGAAATGGAACTGAAGGAGAAATCGTATCGACCCAAACCGGTACTCCGGGTGAATATTCCGAAGGCAGGAGGGGGAGAAAGACCGCTTGGCATACCGACGGTAAAAGATCGAGTGGTGCAACAAGCGTGCAAGATCGTAATTGAACCGATATTCGAGGCGAACTTTCAGCCGAACTCGTATGGTTTCCGGCCGAAGAAAAGCGCAACAGCCGCAGTAAACGACGTCAGGAAATCGCTTGTGCGGAATTGGTGGGTGGCGGACATGGATATCAAGGGATATTTTGATTCCATTGATCATGAGATACTGCTCACGCTCCTTCGAAGGCGCATTAGCGACCGGCGGGTACTGAAGCTTATCACACTCTGGCTGAAGGCCGGCGTGATGGTCGATGGCAAGTACATGGCGACGGATACCGGCTCTCCGCAGGGGGGTGTTATCAGTCCTCTGCTTGCGAACATTTATCTCCATGTCTTCGATATGCACTGGAATACCAAATTTCAGCATCTGGGGCGATTAATCCGTTACGCCGATGATTGCGTGATAGTATGTCGCTACAGAAGTGAGGCGCAACAGGCCTACCGAGAAGCGTCTGAATTCATGAAACGGTTGAAACTCACACTCCACCCGGAAAAGACCCGGTTGGTAAGAATGGAAGATGACGGCTTTGACTTTTTGGGATTTTATTTTCTAAAAAGTTATTCTGCGGTAACCGGCAAAATTGTACCGTACTTCTGGCCTTCAAAGAAGGCGATGAAGAATATCAGATTGAGAATTAAAGAATTAACCGAAAGGAGCATGTTTCGAATGACCCCGGGAATGATTGTTGGGATGCTTAATCCCATAATACGGGGATGGAGGAATTACTTCGAGACGGGTAATTCGACAAGAAAACTTCATCAATTAGATTACTATCTTGCTACTCGCATGTTTCGTTTCATGAGGAAACAGGGTGGAAATCGTCACCGGTTGTCAAGGGAGAAGTTCAAAAGCTGGTATATCAACTTTAGCGGCATAGAAAGATTTTACTTGCCGGGTGAAGTAGGTTACAGACCTTGAATGCTGCGGAAAGAAGATTGTCGGAAAGCCGTGTGCGGGAAAACTGCATGCACGGTTTGATGTGGCAGGTGATGGAAACCGGGGTGATGCCAACGGCGCCATCTCCTGACCCTACTCTCTTGAATA
>VFJS01000053.1 GCA_009885955.1 Spirochaetia bacterium
AGCTGCCTTATGCAAAAACGGAAGATGAAATGCGGGTTTTGCTTCCGAATGTTATTGATGTTGAAATTATTCAAGAATTTCGGAAGGGTGCAGGTAACTGAACGCTTACGATTAATATTCTTTTTTTATTTTTTTTAAAAAAAATAGCTGAGTAGTTACATATTTTTAATTATTGAAAATATCAACTATTTATATCATGAATAACATGTTAAGAATAATAAGGATAGAAATAATTACTAAAATCAGCTAATCAGATTGGTAATTTATTATGGAAAACTGAGTTGGAAATCTGTCTGGAATCTATACATTAAACATCTAGTATTATATTTTTATAAGAACAATAAATTTAATATTTTTTATTGAAAATTATCAAATAATAGTATATAATCTTGTTATGGGAAATTAATTATTACATAGGATGTTATATTATGGAACCAAAGAAAGCAACAATAAAAATACTGGAAGATGTTTTAGAAGATTTAAAAAAAGGGGTGGATACTGCAATAGGTAACTATTTATTTAAAGGTTACAGGATTCAGGTCAGCAGGTATAAATCTTCTGGGACTGAAAGGTATATGAGACTCTACCGCAGAAGAAAAGATATGGGATTATGTGTCAGATGCGGTATTAAAGTAACAAGGAAAAATCCAAATACAAACAAATTATACAGGTTATGTGATCATCACCGGGAGATTACTGATAGGAAGAATTAGCAGTATTTTATTACTATAGGCATGTTTAGCTGTTGTTAGAACTTAATTTGGAATTATCAATTATTCTTTATTGTTAACCAGTATTTATTATATTGTCAAATTTGTTAATTTCCCCTTCCAATACTTTATAATTATATATTATGTTGATATTAGTTGTCAAAACTATATTCATACCTAATAAATTTAAAGTTTATTTAATGTTTCATTTCTAAACAAAAAAATAATATTAAAGTTTAATTTTTAATTGATTTATTTTTTTAGAGGAACAAATAATTGAATGATGGATTACACAATAGAAAGAGAAAGGGTTTTATCAATTACTGAACTGACAAGAATTATAAAAAAAAATCTTGAGAGCAGTATTGAATTAAATTCAATCTGGATAAAAGGTGAAATATCCAACCTCACTCTTCATACATCCGGCCATATATATTTCTCATTAAAAGATGAAAATTCAGTAATATCCGCGGTTTTTTTTAAAAATGTAAACAGAAAATTGAGTTTCAAACTTGAAGATGGGATGAGTGTTTTTGCAGGTGGGGGGATTTCGGTCTATGAAAAAAGAGGTAGTTACCAGTTTAATGTAAATTTAATACGATTAGAAGGAATTGGTGAACTTCAAAAAAGTATTGAGCAGCTTAAGATTAAATTGATGAAAGAGGGAATTTTTGATCCTTCAAATAAAAAACCAATCCCCTTTTTCCCCATAAGGATCGGTGTTGTAACTTCAGTTACTGGTGCAGCATTTAGAGATATTGTCCAGGTAGCAAGGAGGAGATATCCTGGAATTGAGATTATTTTAGCTCCCGCTATTGTCCAGGGGCTTGATGCTCATAAATCTATTGTCAGGGGTATTGAAGAATTGAATAATCCTGAATGGGAAGTTGATATAATTATAGCAGGAAGAGGGGGGGGATCTTTTGAGGATTTAATGCCTTTTAATGAAGAAACTGTTGTAAGAGCTTTTCATAAATCAAGAGTCCCGATTGTATCTGCAGTTGGGCATCAAATTGATCACCCGCTTTCTGATGATGCGGCAGATATTGCCGCACCAACTCCATCAGCTGCAGCTGAAATTGCTGTTCCAGTAATAAGTGAAATAAAGGGGGAGCTGGACTATCTGGTCATAAAAATTTCAAATCTGGTTAGCGATATGTTTAAAAATATTAAAATTCGTATCATCAATGCGATAGGACGCCCTGTTTTTAGAGATCCTATGAATATTATAAACTATAAGTCATTAGTTCTTTCTGATTTAGAGAGCAGGTTAATATCCGCTGAGAAAGATATTATATCAGAAAAGAAGAATAGTTATAATGCAATTCCAGATATACATTCTTTGATAAAGAATATTCATTCAATATGTATAAATAAATATATACTCGTTTTACAATCGGTAGAAAATTTATCCCCCATTGGGATATTAAAGAGAGGATATAGTATCATTTATAATTTGAAAAATGAAATATTGAAAAGTACAAATAATATTAACACGAATGATAAAATCAGGATAAAATTACATAATGGTGAATTATACTGTTCTGTTGATTCAAAAAAGAAGGGGGTTATAGATGGATAAGAAAAAAGTTTCTAAAGTTCATCTTGATTTTGAAAGTTCTTTAAAAGAATTGGAAAAGATTGCTGAAAGGCTTGAAAGTGGAGACCTGGGGCTGGAGGATTCTATTAAGGAATTTGAAAAAGGAATGGAATATGCAAAGTATTGTCATGAAAAATTGGAAGAGGCGGAAAATAAAATAATGATTCTTCAAAAGGGGAAAAATAACCAGGTAAAAAGTAAAAATTTAAAAATTAACAATAATTCAGAAATGGAAGACGATGAGGATATACAGGGCACATTGCTATAATATTCATGAATAAAGTTATTAATGATGAAAAAATTCCAATCAAACTCTGGGTTGATGATATTGATCAGGGGACATTACAGCAGGCAAGAAATCTTGCCAATTTTCCATTCGCTTTTAAACATATATCTATTATGCCGGATACACATCAGGGGTATGGGATGCCAATTGGAGGAATACTTGCTTCTAAGGGCGTCATTATCCCAAATGCGGTAGGTGTTGATATAGGTTGCGGTATGAGCGCAGTGAAAATGTCATGTACTGACATTGAACAGGAAAAAATAAAAAAAATATTAGGTAAAATAAGGACGGTGATTCCTGTTGGTTTTTCGCATCATGAATCATCTCAGGATAATAGATTGATGCCCGGTATAGAAGGGTATATGCCGGTAGTTGAACGTGAGTATAAAAGCGCGTTAAAACAGTTAGGTACACTTGGCGGTGGTAATCATTTTATTGAAATTCAGAAAGGGCGTGATGGACATGTATGGCTTATGGTACATTCCGGAAGCAGGAATATCGGGAAACAGGTAGCTGATTATTATAATAAGCTTGCAATAAATTTGATGAATAAATACAAAATTATCGTTCCTAAGGAATGGCAGTTGGCTTATTTATTTTATGATTCTGATGAAGGGAAAATGTATTTCAGGGAGATGAACTTTTGTATTACATTCGCGTATAAAAGCAGACTCTTAATGATAAATAATATTATGAATATTTTCAAAGAAGAATTTAAGAACATTGAATTTCAGAATGTTATAAATATTGCGCATAATTTTGCATCAGTTGAAATACATTATAATGAAGAAGTAATTGTTCATAGAAAAGGAGCAACACAGGCATTTGCAGGACAAATTGGAATAATTCCCGGTTCTCAAGGTAGTAAAAGTTTTATTATTAAGGGCAAGGGAAATCAAGAGAGTTTCATGTCTTGTTCCCATGGAGCAGGGAGAAAGTTGGGTAGAAAACAGGCTATAAGGGAATTGGACTTTGAATATGAAAAGAATAAGCTTGATAAAATGGGAATAATTCATTCAATAAGAGGGGTTAAAGATCTTGATGAAGCTGCAGGGGCATATAAAGATATTGATGAAGTTATGAAAAATCAGGAGGATTTAGTTGAAATATTAGTTGAATTAACTCCAATGGCAGTTATAAAGGGTTAATAAGAATTATTAATGATGATTTCTTTTACATATAGGGAAGAGGGTATTGTGTATTTTATGAAATTTTTAATAGTAATATTATTTTTTTCAGGAATGATGTTGGGATGTAAAAATAGCAAAAATATAACCTTCTGTGAAGGGGTGTCAACCGAGGGTAAAGGTATTAACTGTGGTTTAAAATTTGAAACCGGTGATCTTACAGTTATTATTAAGGATAAGGGTCCTTTTGAGACAGCGAAGATTAGTATTGATGTTTATGAAATTAGTAAAACTGCTGAAACAAAAATTGATTCATTGCCTTTGGATGTAAAACCAGATAATAATACTGTTTCAGTGAATTTGTCATTTTATAGAAGCGGGAAATATAGTGTTAAAGCGAGTAAAGAGGGAAAGAATTTTGCGGATGGCGACATTGAAATTATTGAACAATAATTTTATTGCTGATTAGAGTTAATAGATTTTCTTTTTTTTTCTTCTTTATAAAATATAATAACCAGCATAATTGCACCTATAATTATTATTGCATCAGCAACATTAAAAGAAGGCCATCTATAAACGCTGTCTACCCCAATTGAGATAAAATCAACAACCCCGGGTCTATGACTTATGAGTCGATCAATTATATTACCAATTGCGCCGCTCATTATTAATGCCATGGAAATACTGAAAAGAAGGGTTTTATTTTTTTCGAATATGTAATAGGCTATCATAAATACAAGAACAACTATTGATATAATCAGAAAAAATTTTTTGTAGCCCTGTAGAATTCCGAAGACGCCACCTTCATTATAAACCAGGGCAATTCTTAATAACCCGTCAAAATAGTCTATTTTATCCTGGAAGTTAAAGTTTTTTTCAACAAAATTTTTTGTCAATATATCAAGTGTAAGAGTACATATTAAAGTGATAACAGCTACTAAATTATTTTTCATAAATTACCTGTAAATTAAAAAAAATTAATGGTACCTCGAAAAATTCAATTATTAAAAATATTATAGTGTAATTCCTTGACAAGTATTTTATATAAATTTTTTTAACTACTGAAAGATTAATCTCGAATATTTAATCAAAGTCTATTTTTTGCAAGTGAAAAAGGAAAAAAAATGATTATCAATTTTACAAATGATGATATCAGGTACATGAAATCTGTAATATATGAAGCAGGGATGATTGCTGATACAATACAGAAAGATAGCATCCATATTGAAAGAAAAGTTGATAAGTCCATAGTGACCCAGGCAGATCTTCTCGTTCAAAATTATATTATTGAAAAATTTTCTGAAAAATTTAAGGGACTAAATTTTATTCATGAGGAAAATTTTGACAGGGCAAAAAGAGAAGTAAATGATGATATAATCTCTATTATCATAGATCCTATAGATGGGACATCTATGTTCAGTATGTATCTTCCTATTTGGTGTGTTTCAGTTGGCGTATTCATGGGTTATGAACCTATGTATGGATTTGTATTTTCTCCTGGCTCAAACATGTTTTTTTATAATGATAATGAATTTTCGTATCTGAATGATAGAATATTATATGTAGAAAAAATTGCTGCTATTGATAGTGAGACTAATATTTTTTATTCAACTGAAGTGTATAAAAATATTCAAATTGATTTTTCCGGGAAAGTAAGAAATATGGGTTCAACCGCATTTCATGCGGTTTTGATGGCTGACAATAAAAGAAATCGTTTGTTAGCATTTATTGGAAAATCATATCTTTGGGACTGGGCTGGAGCGATTCCAATTATTTTAAAAGCAGGGGTAAAAATTAAATACTTAAATGGCAGCAAAATAAATTATAAAGAAATTATAGAAAACAATTATGAAATTAAGGATTATTTAATAGCTTATAATGTTGATGATTTTAATTTGATTCAAAAAATTTTTACAATAATAAATTGAAATAGGGATTTTATTCAATATATTTCCTGTAGGTATCAATTTTTAACTTTAATCTATCTGCTAAGTTTTTATTTGCATTAAAAAGCTTATCAAATAGAAAAATAGATTCATCTTTGTAATGAATTATTTTATTTTTTGTCCAGAAATCCGGTGGCTTTCCAAGGTTTGTAATTCTAGCTGCCATTTTTACCATTTGAATTTCAACAGGCTGATTAAGAATTCTTTCTAAGGAATCCTGTATTTGAACTTCCTTATCAAGTTTTTTATATTTTGTTAAGGCCTGAACACCCTGAGCTGTTAATTTACCAAATTGTTCATAAATGTCTTCATAAGAAATATTAGTATCTTCTATTGTATCATGCAGAAGCGCACATTCAATTGCTAAATCCTGATTGATGTGAATTTCATCGTTTAAAACAGCAATGATTTCCATGCAAACAAGACTAACATGATATATGTAGGGTTAATCGCAAATAACTACTGTGGTGGATTAAATTTATCAGCAATTTGGATGAATTTTTCATAGAATTCTTTTAATTCATCTTTATCACGGAGTTTCCGGAATTGAACGTCTTTTCCATCCAGGATTTCCTGCATGTGTCTTGTCATAACGTACAGCGGCCCGGATATTCTATGTGTTATATTTAGTAAATAAAAATATAAACAGATCGCCAGTAATACAATTGTACCTATTATAATTATTAGCAGCTGATAATTTTTTTCAATTGATGTATTCAATTGATTAATATGATCCTTTATTTTATTCATGTTGATTTCATGGTCATTTGATATTTTTTTTGATTGAAGTATCAGGTTACCATTGGATTTAATGCTAGAAAATTCATTAAATGTTTTTACTAAATTTTCTTCTGATTTTACAATCTGGGTTAATTCGATTATTGTTTTTGATAGATTATGACTGTTCCGTGTTGCTGAAATCCCAATTATCGCAATTATTATTAAAAAGGCGATTAGTGTAACACCAAGGATTTTAAAGGTCGTTGTTAATTGGAATTTTTTATCAATCAATTTTTGATTTCTTTTCATAGGATTTATTAGCCTCCAAAATTATTATGTTTCTGATAGCTATATAAAAAAGCAGAAAAAATATTTATAGATTTAATTATCAATAATATTTTGCAATATTACATAATTGAATATTTTTCTTTATGCCTGGTTTTTAATATTATATAAATTACTGCGGCAGGCCAGAAAAAAATTGATAAAAAAATAACAAATCCAATCGAAATTTTATCACCTTTAATCTGGCTGGTATATTCCTTTTTCTCATTTTCGATATTTTGAATTTCCTTAAATTTAATTTCATTTATGTAATTTACATTAATTGCAGTACCGCAGGAAGGACAGGACGGTATCTTATCCATTGTAATTGGAATATTTTTTTCAAGTCTATGTCCGCAATTTGGGCAATTATCAATATAAATCACCCTTCTCCGCAGACGTCCATCAGAAATTATCCCGGAATTTTTATCCCAAACATAATAACCTAACCCATTTTTATTTATTGTTAGTATGGCATCTTCCAGCTGCAATTTTGAATACCCGGTATTTTCCAGCAGTTCATTTGAAGATAATTCAATTGCGGTATCCAGTTGCCGTAATATTGCATTTATCATATTTTCTTTGCGTCTAAAATAATAACCAAAGAATAACATTACAATTGAACCAGAGAAAAGAAAAGCTAGTAAGAAAAATTTGAATATTGAATCTGAAGCAGGTATATTATTCAGGTTAGGAAATATTGATTTCAGAAAAATAGAAATGATAATTAGTAATAATACATAGCCAATTTTTATTAAATAATTATCAATTTTATAGATATTATAATTATCAATTTTTTTTTTCATTTAGAAATTTCATTCAAATATTTATTTCAGTTTACAAATTAACATATTTCTTTAATAAAAGCAACCAAAATTTATTTATTACTTATATATAAGGGTCATAAGTATTGTAATCTAACATATATTTAATAAAATTATAAAATTTAAATTTGTGGTGCAAGTAAAAATGAATAAGAGTGCGTTTGATAATCCTGAAATTACTTCAATATTATTTCATCCAAGAAAAGATTTAACCTTATACAAGAAATCCGCAAATATTGATGAAATACTAATCCCGGTTGAAGATGAAGTTGCAGTTGGCGGCAGGTTATTTAAGTCTGATGTTACTGATCCTGTTATACTTTTTTTTCATGGTAATGGTGAAATAGTCAATGATTATAATGATCTTGCTGAATTATTCCAGGGATTGGGAATTAACTTTTTAACTGTCGATTACCGGGGTTATGGGAGATCTTCAGGAAAACCGACTGCTACATCAATGCTTGAAGATTCTCATAAAATCTATAAATTTATACGGAATAAATTGAGTAATGATTCATTTTCAGGACCTTTTGTAATAATGGGTAGATCCCTCGGGAGTGCTGCAGCAATAGAGCTGGCTTCGAAATATAATGACGAGATTGATTCATTGATTATAGAAAGCGGTTTTGCCAATACAATTCCTCTTATAAAACATCTGGGAGTAAATGTATCAGTTTTAAAAATTACTGAGGATACATTAATAAATAATATTGAAAAAATTAAAAAATTGACCAAGCCTGTATTAATTATACATGCTGAATTTGATCATATTATACCATTCTCCGAAGGAGTTGAATTATATAACGCAGTTAATTCAACAAGTAAAAAGTTAATGAAAATATCTGGAGCGAATCATAATAATATTTTTCAGCTAGAATTAAAAAAGTATATTGAAGAAATTTTACATTTCATTACTAAAATTAAATATTGAATCGATTTATAATTGAATTGAAGTTTATTTATTGACCGGATATGATTCTAATTTTTCATGTTATTAAGATTATAATAAAGGTATACTGAGGTTCGAAATGAGTAAAATTATTAAAGATATTAAAAAAAATAACAGTGAAGTAATAAGGATTGAAATATCTGAATTTGAAGGGAAAAATCTTATACATATAAGGATTTGGTACAAAAGTAAGGAAATCGATCAAAATACCGGTGAATATATTCTAAAACCTTCACAAAAAGGAATTTCTCTTGATGTATCAAAGTTTGACGACTTGAAAGAAGGTATTGAAGCTTTGGGTAATTGTATTGCTGATATTAACTCAGGGAAAGAAACATTATAGCATTTTAATTGAAAAATGATATATTTATTGGGAGTTAAACATATTATGAAAATTATTAATATAATGATTTTTACATTATTAATTTTGTCATGTAGCACATCTATAGATAAAAAAAAAGAGAAGAAAAAATTTGAATTTCCCGGGAATGTTGTCATAACAAAAAAACAAGAAGAAAAAATTGATTCCAGAAATGATCCCAACACTGAGATTAAAGATAAGTCATCTGATAAAAAAACAGAAAGTACTATCATTGATGATTCTGAACAACTAATTTCCAACAACAAAGATTTTCTTCAGGCTGATGAAAATGCGGAGGAAATATTCAGAGTACTCGTATCATCAAATTTTTATATAGTCTCTCAAATGAAATTTGCAAATGTTATCCTTAGAGCTAAAGATACAGGCGGGGATGAGTATATAATAGATGAGATTAAGCGTCTTGATAAGATCAGTGAAACAAGGGAAGGATATTTAACAATCTGGCTTTTCCCTGATACAGGTTCAATTATGAAAGTTAGGCCACAGAGGCCTTCCTATATTGTTGAAATTGACAAGCTGTTGACAGATGATATTCAGCGTTGGAATTTTGTATTTCCAAAGAAAGTGGTATATCCGACAAGATTTGATATAAAATATAAAATTATTTTAAGAAAGACACAAACTGATGAACAAATAATCAAGGAAATTCAAAAAAAACTTAGGGATAGTCAATAAAAAAAGTGGCAGATCATAGTGCCGTAGTGTTTACTATTAATCTTACAGAATTTTCATCTATCATTAATTTTTTAGATATTGCATCTGCTGCCCAGCCTTTATTGGATAAGTCCCTGATAGTTTTTATCATATTTTCATTCAAATGTTTTCCCGATGCATAATCGACTTTCAATTGCTTTAATATTGGATTATTTTTATCAACTGCTTTAATAAATTCAGCAAATTCCTTCATTTTTTTATCAGTAGTATTATACATTTCTTTTAGTTTTCCATCCGTCTCATCCATTTCTTTTCTTATCGTCTCTACTTTATTAAACATTGCATAAATCTGATCGACTCGTTTTTCCATTAAATCAGAAACACTTTCGATTTCATTAAATTTATCCTTAACATCCTGAATTTCGTTCTCCCTTGTCTTGAGGAGAAGAATATTTTCTTCAACATTTTTAATATGCTGATTCAGTTTCTCAATTTTTTTATTCGTTGTATCAATTACTTTCTGGAATGATTTTATTTTACTGTCTATTGACTGGATTATGATATCTGATTTGTTTACAGATTCTAGATTATTTGAAATGATATCATCATATTCACGCAGCTCCTCAATGCTGGATTCCAGATCAACATATCGATCGGATAGAGCATTAATTCTAAGAGTGACTGAATCAATTTTTGCTATATCCTCCTCAAGTTTATCGGATTTATTCATGACCTGTTCGCATACATCCATGAGAACACGGACTCTGCTTTCAGCTTCATTTAATGTTTCTTTTTTTGTCTGATATGCTCTAATTTCTCTTTCAACATTTTTTTTCAGATCCTTTATCTGATCGCTGTCAGAAATAAAACGCTCCAGTTCTCTGGCCTTCTCTTTTGATTCAACAAGTATTCGGTCAAATTCCTTGATGGATGAATCAACTTTCTGCATCATCTGTTCAGATTTTGAAAAAATTTTATTATTTTCTTCATAATGTAATATAGCCTTTTTGATTTCATCAAGGCGTTGTTCCATTGCTGAAAATTCCTTTCCTGTTTTTTCCAGCTGAATCTGTAATGATTCAGTAAAATCATCTTCTTTTGAAGATAGTTTTTCCGTCATATTTTTAAATCTGAGTTCTATTGACTGATATTCAGATTCAAGACTGTCCATTTTATCTTCAGCAGTGTCAATAAGACGTGTTTCAAGTTCGATGAATTTCTCTTCAAAGGAGTCAATTTTTTTTCTTATCTCTTCTGCTTCTTTTCGAGTCGCCTGAACAATTTCATCCTTTTTGGAAATTGCGTGAATGCTGAGGTTATCGAGTTCGGTTCTGATTTTATCTACTTCCTGCTCAAAAATTTTTATGAGCTTCTGTTTTGATTCGTTTACATTGCTTTCAACATTATTAAGCTTACCATAAACTTTTTGTATATCATTATCAATAGTCTGTAACAGATCATTTTTTGATTTGTTGAAATCTTTTATGGAGTTGGATATTTCATTTTTTAAATCAAAAGATTTATTGTTAACATCGGTAAGCAGGGTATCAATATCTGATTTGACATCGTCAAATATTGTTTCTTTTTTTAAATTAAAATCGCTAATTGTTTTTGTGATTTCAACTTTTAGTTCATACGCTTTTTCTTTGATTTCATTTATAAGACTGTTCTCCATGCCAGTCATATTGGATTTTAATGAACTGACCTGGTTTTCCAGTTGTGCCGCACTTTCAATAATAGTTTTTACCTTATCTACTTCATCTTTAAATGATCTTAAAATTTTATCGCCAGTACTAGTCAGGTCATTTTCCAGATCAGTTATGGAATTAGAAAAATTAGAAGCAAGACTAATCAATTTTAGTTCAGATTGTTCAATCATGATGTCTTCATTCTTTTTAAATGATTCTCTGAAAAAATTCATCGTCTGATTGAATTCATGCGTCATTTCATCAGTTTTATCTTTAATTTTGTTATTAAAGATCTGTATGATTGATGAACTTTCATTTTTTACTTTATGTAAATTATTGGTCAGGGAGGAAATTTTATCTGAGATGTCTGAGAATTCTTTTTTTGATACGGCAATAAATTCTATCTGTTTGTTAACATCTTTTGCTGCGGAAGATATAATTTTAATATCATCTTCCACTCTTTTTAAATTTGTTTTTTCAATATCAACCCCTTTCATTCTTTTCTCAATTTCAAAAATGGAGGACCCAAGATTTTTTGTGAGTGAATTTGCCTTTTTTATAAGAATATCCATCTCAATGGTGGCGTCACTGAATTTAATTTTTTCGGTATCAGCAAGTTTTTTATAATCATCAAACATTTTTGTAGAAAATTTTCTTAATTTATTCATTTTCATATTTGATTTATCAAGCTTTCTGAAAAAAATAAGTAAGAGAAGGCAGGCCGCAAATGTTATTACGTTTAAAACCATATTATGTCTCCATCTTGGACATTTGTCTTAACTGCAAAAGAGTTATTAATATTGTATTACGATCATTTCCCAGATTTATTTATTGCGATATTATTATTAGTTCATAACATAAGGAATTATTTGTCAATATAAATTTTTATGTCACATTAGAAAAAATGAAATTTAATAATAATGAGGAAGTGTGTTCTGTAATAAAAAGAATTTATTTATTTTATTGTAATTGAATCGATTCTATCATTCTCTTTAAACAGAATATCTTTATTGTAGTAGTATCCAATCCGTAAGCCACCCCAATGGCGGTTATGGATTATTATGGGTATTGAGAGGTCATTCATAAATTCCCCTGTATCTCTCTGATATGTTTGGAGAAGATAGGGTTCTTGATTCCGTGCTGCATTTATTCCGGTTCTGTCGCTAAAAATCCTTTTTGTTCTATTTTTTACTAAATCAATTTTTTTATCTCCAGTTAAAGGCTGAGAGAATTTAAGGTTGTGCGTAGGAAGATAGCCATTATTGTCCACTATAACAAGAAATGTTATATTTGGATCCATGGAAAGAAATTTTTCTTCTATTCCCTGGATGTATTTATCAGTGAATGAATCAAAGCGGGTTTTAAATTTTTGTGGGTCGGTGTTGGGTATTTTTTTATAATCTCTATCGAAAAGATCATCCAATGTAATCTCTCCGGTTTTAATTTTTTCTTCAATTACAGACATGCATTCCCTCAGGCAATTCTTAGCGTGTTGAACCATTTTGTTATTCTGTTCCATGATATTATCATTTAATTTGAAATCATTGACAATCTTGCCAAGATTAACCGCTTCCTGTCTGAGTTCATTTATCTGGTTAAAAATACTACTTATAAATATATCACCTTCAGAAACGATTGATGATATTGTATCTACATCTTTGTTAATAATTTCAGCATAGCTGGATTGCTTTTTTGAAAGCTCCGCCGTATCTTTTGCCCTTTTATCAAGTCTGTTAATTTCATTGATAATGTTTTCAATGGCACTTTCCGCAGTATGCGCTACAATAATTCCTTTCCGCGTCTCCTCGGTTTCTTTCGTAACCTTGTTAATAGCATACTTTACTTCCTGCTGAATCTGCTGAATTGTTTTATTTATATCATTCGTTGCCTTTTGAGTCATATCCGCAAGCTTGCCCACTTCGTCAGCAACAACGGCAAACCCTCTTCCTTCATCACGGGCTCTTGCAGCTTCAATGGCAGCATTTAATGCAAGAAGATTTGTTTGTGATGCAATACCTTCTATAACACCCGCAACTTCGCCAATCTGATTGGATGATTCACCAAGTCTCTGCATCATTTTCTTGGTATCTTCAGATATATCTACAATTTTATTCATGACATCGATTATCTGTTTGAATTCCTTACGTCCGGCATTGGCAATGCCAACTGCATTTGCTGCTATTTCCACGGTTGCCATGCTTTCATTTACCATATGCTCAAAAAAACCGGTTACCTCATTTATTGCATTACCGATTTCCCTGGTTTGAGCGACCTGCTTCTTTGAACGTTCTGTCATCTCAGCAGTGCTTTTATTTATGTTTGATGATGCATTATTTATTCCCTGAGCAATTGTATGTAAATACATGATCTGGGAAATATCATTAATTCCGAGTTTAAGATTTTCTTTTGTATGGCGGTCCTGCCATAATTTTATATCATAATTAAGATTTAACCTGTCCTCCCATTCATTCCCTGAAAACAGGGCCAGTATCCAAAAAAGTGCAGTCTGGAGGAGAATGAGCCCGATCTGAATAAGAGTGATGATTATACTTGTTTTCTGCTGAAATGATATCAGGTATTGATCCTGTATAACCCAGCCTGTAGAATAGAACAGGATAGCTGTTAGTGATGAAAAAATAAAAAGGTTTTTGTCCCTGTAAAGGAGTAAAATTCCTGGAATGATTATAGGGAAAATGTGTCCCTGGATTTCTCTATTGGTGGTATTAATAAAAAGGAATGTAATTATCACGAGTAAAATGGAATAAATAATTGAAGATAATTTATTTTCAGATAAAAATAGTTTTACCAATGATGCAAGTGCAATAATTACCGCTATACCGGATATACCTAAAACTAAATTATCAAATATATACGCAAGAACAGATATAATTGGCAGTTGTAAAAGTATAAATTTATAAATGATTGATGTTGAGTTGGATAAATGCCTGATTCTGGAATATTTTTTTATTACCTGACTATCTACATAACCCAGTTTTTCAAGCAGGATACCGATAAGGCCGCCTTCTTTCGATTGCACCGATAGAGCATGTTCGAGTTGTTTTCTGTTAATTACCCCTTTTTCAATAAGATATTCTCCAATTTGAATTTTGTTAATGTTGTCTAATATTTTTATCATAGGCTTTATTTCATCTTATCTTTTAAAATTAATTTAAACTTTTTTGGAATACGATTATTACAATACTATTGATAATAATCGTATTCCTATAATCGGTTAGATTATTTTAGATGATCATAATTATTTTAGTATTTGTCAATATTAAAATTATCAACAATAGAAACAATATTTTGAGGGGGGTGTATCATAAATGTGGAGATATTATTATTTTGATTTTATCACTTTTTTTCGCAACATGCATTTTTTGCTTCATCATAAATAATTTTTATCGGAACGCCTGTCTTTTTAGCAAGATTGCAGCAATCTATATATTCAGGGGAGGTGGTTATAATTTTATTTTTCAGCATATGAAATTTGACTCGAACATCACCATAGGCGGTTTTAATAGATTTAATCTCTCTGAAAATTTTTTTTCTGATAACGTTGCTTATCCGGATCCCGGAAGTAGTTGTTTCAGAAAAAATAACATCACTGATTTGGTCGGTATCAATGACATTGCAAATTACACCTAACATTATTGCAGGTCTCATTTTTTTCATCATGATTGGAATGGTATAAACATCAAGAGCGCCGGAATCAAAAAGTCTTGCATAAATATATTCGTAAAATTCAGGGTTCATATCATCTATATTCGTTTCTATGACATTTACTTTATCCTCATCATAATCCGGTTCAGTTAAATCCCCTATATACAATCTTAAAAGATTCGGTATTTCCAGGTCCCTGGTCCCAGCGCCATAACCTGACGCTGAAATGATAAATTCAGGCAAATCGCAATACTTTTCTGCAAGATGTGATATTATTGCTGCGCCGGTGGGTGTAGTTATTTCATAAGGGATTCCTGAGCAATAGATCGGGATATTTTTTAATAATTCAGCAGTTGCCGGGGCAGGATTAGGCATTTTTCCGTGCATGGTGTTGATAAAACCATTTCCAACATTTATCTTTGAAGAAAATACTCTTGTTATTCCAAGCATTTTTATTCCAATCATACTTCCAACAATATCAATAATGGAATCGATAGCGCCTATTTCATGAAAATGTACCTTGTCCAATTCAATCCCGTGAATCCTGCTTTCTGATTCAGCAATTTTTCTAAATATTTGAATTGATTTTATTTTTATATCATTTTCAAGTTCACTTTTGTTTATAATATTTTCAATATCTGAAAGATATCTGCTAGATGATGAAATTTCTGCAGAAACATTGAATTTTTTTCCTGAGATTCCGCATTTCAGTACATTTTCATAACCCAGTTTGTAGCTGGAGAGGTTAAGTTTTTTCAGTTCATTATCTAAGTCATTAAAATTGAGTCCGCAGTCTAACAGGGCTCCAATGATCATATCCCCGCTTATTCCTGCAAAACAGTCAAAATATGCAGTTTTCATCTAATTCGCCTTTGTACTCTGATTAATCAGCATGCTTGCAAAAAAACCTGCACCGAACCCATTATCTATATTAACAACGACAACTCCTGGAGAGCAGCTGTTAAGCATTGTTAATAGAGCAGCCAAACCCTGGAAACTGGCCCCGTATCCAACACTGGTGGGCACTGCAATTACAGGTTTGTCTACAAGGCCTCCGACAATACTTGGCAATACACCGTCCATTCCGGCAATGACAATAAGTACATCAGCACGGTTTATGATTTCCATGTTGCCAAGCAGCCGGTGAATCCCGGCAACGCCAACATCATACAATCTTTCTATTGTATTGCCCAATGCTTCCGCTGTAACCGCTGCTTCTTCCGCTACTGGTATATCAGATGTCCCGGCGCTGACAATAAGTATAATTTTATTATTAGTTTTTTCAGGCCTGGCGCCAATTACTAATATTTGAGCAATTTCATTATAATATACGTCTTCCCTTATTTTTTGCATTGCCGCGGAAACATTATTATCAGCCTTTGTAGCAATAATTATACTATTGTGTACTGATTGTTTTTCAACAATTTTTACTATTTGTTCAACCGTTTTTCCTTTGCAGTATATTACTTCCGGATAACCAGTCCTTAATGATCTGTGAGAATCCAGTTTAGCAAAACCCATATCTTCGAATGGTAGGTTTTTTAAGACTTTTAAAGCATCATTAATATCTAACTTCCCGTTTTTAACATCATTCAGGATTTGTTCGAGTTTGACAACATCCATTAAATTCTCCAAAAATTTTTAAACAAGGCAAATGAATCATAATTAATTATTCCCGCTTTAACAGGGTTCCAGGGGAGCTGATAATCTAAGTGAAATATTTATAATAAAGAATAGGGTTTTCTTTATTATGAAAATAAGGGGAAATTACAGACTTTTTATTGCCTCTTCTGTAGTATCAAATATTTTTATGACAGAGGTCACTTTGGTCAATTCCAGAACTTTTTTTACTTCATCATTGACTACTGCCAGCCTGAGCTTTGATTTTAAACTCTGATTGATATTCAGGAATATGCCAATTCCGGAACTTGTAATCATTTTTACCTTTGATAAATCAAGTACAAGCTTATCTATGTTGTTATCGATAATTGCATTCTGTAATTGTTCTTTTAAATCCGGCACATCAAGTGTATGAACTTCCTCTATGATAATGTTTATGATAAACAGTCCATTTCCTTTATCTTCAATTTTAATCATCTCCCCCTCCAATAAACCATAAAGATCACTATTTGATTATTTCTCAGCAATTTAAAAGAATTATTTCAAGCAGTCAATAAAAAAAAATAATTATTTATACTGTATCAATTAATCAATGGGCTTGTTGCATAAATACAATATAGACTTGACTATTTTATTATAAGTCATAGATTTAACATAATTTCAAATAATCAATCTTTCAACGTATTTTGCAGTATATAGTGAAAATATCTTATGTGCTTTTCTGACCTACTAAAGAAGAATAATATTTTATTGAATGCCAAATCAAAAAATCGATGGGATTTGATTAATGAAATGGTTGATTTGGCTGTAAAAAATAAAGAACTATCGGATGATGATTCTGATGGTATCCGCAATACATTAATTGAAAGAGAAAAATCTATGAGTACCGGAATAGGCAATGGTGTCGCAATCCCCCATTGTTCGACAGGCAAAGTTGACAATCTGATAATTATCATGGCGGTATTACTGGAAAGTATTGATTTTGATTCTATCGACAATAATCCCGTTAATTTTGTAATAATGCTGATTGTTCCGAAAGCTAAACTTGGCCAGCATATTAAAACACTTGCAAATATAGCAAAATTAATGATTAATAAAGAAATTAGAGATAAGCTGATAAAATTGAAAACAACAAGTTCAATATTGAAATTGATAAAGAATTTTGAGAAAAATTAAAAATTGAGAATGGCATCAGTCCATGGATGAAATATCCAGATTAACAAGCTCCAACCCATTAAATGAAGATGAGGTTGTAAAAGAAAAAACTCTTAGGCCGCATTATCTTCATGAATTTGTCGGTCAGAAAAAGATAATCGAAAATTTAAAAATTTTTATTGAATCGGCGAAAATTCGAAATGAACCGCTGGATCACGTCCTATTGGCTGGCCCGCCCGGACTTGGGAAAACAACTCTTGCCCATATCATTGCCAGGGAACTTGGCGTGAATATTAAACTGACTTCTGCTCCCATTATTGATAAAGCAGGAGACCTGGCATCTATACTTACCAGCCTGGAGGAAAAGGATGTTCTGTTTATTGATGAAATCCATCGACTTTCATCTACCCTGGAAGAGATTCTTTATCCTGCAATGGAAGATAGAACCATTGATATAATTATTGGCCAGGGTTTAGGCGCCAAGAGTATTAAAATCAATCTTTCTCCATTTACGCTTGTGGGAGCAACGACAAGGACCGGCCTGCTGACATCCGCATTAAGAGACAGGTTTGGAATTCCAATAAGGCTGAATTATTATTCAATAGAAGATCTCATGATTATTGCAAAAAGGTCAGCAGGTATAATCGGATATTCAATCACAGAAGAAGCTTGTCTGGAAATCGGGAAAAGAGCAAGATGGACACCTAGAATTGTTAATCGCATACTTAAAAGAGTTGCAGATTTCTCATTAGTTAATAAATTTGATATTATTGATCTGGAAATTACCAGGTATGCATTGGATAGACTTGATATTGATTCTTTAGGCCTCGATGAAATGGATCGGAGAATTCTTTTAACAATTATTAATAATTACAACGGCGGACCTGTCGGGATAAAAACAATTTCCATCTCTGTCGGCGAGGAACCTGATACTATTGAAGATTATTATGAACCCTTTCTTGTCCAGGTTGGAGTGCTGGCCAGGACTCCAAGGGGAAGATATGCTACCCCAGCGGCATATAATCATCTTGGGATGAATCTTCCTGAAGAAAGTAATACTATTCAAAAATCACTATTCAGCCCGGGTGATGGGCTAATATAAAATTTTAGAATATAAGAATTAATTGTAATATAACTATGGTAATCGGGAATATCAGGAGCAACGATTCTTTTCATTATCCTTTTTTTGTAAAAGGAGATATTGATGGATTCATCGGCCTCTTCATAGATAATTTAATTAACCTGCTTATAATTTCCGGTTTATGTTTATCTGCTGGAATGCCTGCCGATCTGGTCTTTGGTACTATTTTACCTGGAACAGCATTTTCTGTTTTATCCGGAAATATTTTTTATTCATTTCAGGCCAGGAAGCTTGCGAAAAAAGAGAAAAGGACGGATGTAACAGCTCTTCCGTATGGGATTAACACTGTTAGTCTTTTTGCATTTTTTAATTTAATAATTTTACCGGTTATGATTCAGACCAGGGATCCAATGCTGGCATGGAAAGCCGGTGTAATCAGCTGTTTTATCTGCGGTATATTTGAAGGCCTTGGAGCGTTTGTAGGGGATAGAATCAGGAAGATTTCTCCAAGGGCAGCTCTGCTGTCAACTCTTGCAGGAATTGCTATTGTTTTCATAGCCTTGGAGCACACTATTAAAATCTGGGAGAAACCGGTTATTGCCTTTGTTCCATTGGCATTTATTTTGATCGAATATTTTTCTAAAACTAAATTGCCGTTTAACATCCCGGCAGGATTTTATGCAATTCTGACAGGTTCAATAATTGCATGGTCCATGGGGGCAATGGACTGGAACACCCTGGTTCAGTCCACAAAATCCATCTCTTTTAATTTTCCAGGGCTTGCAATCTCTGAAATATTCAGCTTTTCCGATTTTGAGCAAGTTCTCCCCTTTCTTTCCATATCAATACCGATGGGTATAATGAGCTTTTTTGGAACATTACAGAATATTGAATCAGCTTCGGCTGCAGGAGACAATTTCCCTGCCAAACCGGCTTTGGCCATGAATGGTATTGGTACAATAATCGGTTCTTTTTTTGGTTCTCCATTTCCTACAACTGTTTATATCGGGCATCCGGGCTGGAAGGGGCTTGGAGCAAGAACCGGATATTCAATAATCAATGGAGCTGTGATGACTTTTATCTGTCTTTCCGGGCTTATGAGTGTTATTTCAGCGCTTATCCCCATGGAAGCCGGATACCCAATTCTTTTGTGGATAGGTGTTATTATTACAGCCCAGGCCTTTCAAACTACACCCTGGGAACATGCTCCGGCGGTTGCATTGGGATTGATGCCGTCAATTTCAGCATGGGGTTTGAATTTACTGCATCAATTTATTAAAAGAACAGGTACTTATTCCACTGAACAGGCTAATGGAATAATTGTGAATACCCTTCCCCATTTAAAGGGGTTACTTTATTTTTCAGAGGGAGCTTTGCTTTCATCTATGCTTCTGGCCGGGATCTCTGTTTATCTTATTGAAAAGAATTTCTTGCTTGCATTTTACTGGACAATTCCTCTAATCATATTGTCATTTTTTGGATTTATTCATTCATCTGATATAGGCATCGGCAAAACAGGCAATATTCCAATTGGATATGCTTTGTTTGGAACTGTTCTGATTTTAGTATATTTTTATAACAGAACAATTACAAAGAAATTTAAATAATTTAAAAGGAAAATAAATCATCATGAAAAAGATTATTTTAAATGTACTCATCTGTTCATTGTTATTTATTAATGAATCAAATAAAAGTCTGCTTGCGAAAGAATTTTTAAGAAATAAGGTAAAAATAGAGATCCCCACATTAACAAATCAGTATAAAGAAATAGCGAATTTTATTGCCGGTATTGATTTGCCTGATAATTCGGAGTTAATTCAGTTAACGAAAAGAAAGGACTATATACAATATAAGGTGCATATAGAAGAGGATTGGAATAAATTTTTTATATCAAATTCGAAATTGAGCAGGGAGTGGAGCGATAAATTTTTACCAAGAAAGTACAGTTCATTATTATTTTACCCATTCAGCGGGCCGGATATACTCCATCCTTTGATATTTTATCCAGAAGGATCCGATATCATCATGTTTGGGTTAGAACCGATCGGGGTGATTCCTGACCCTATCACAATGAACAAAGACAGGGTTGTCAGGGATCTCTGGGCTCTCCCTTCTGTCTTGAATTTTACATTGAAACATGCATTTTTTGTTACCCTGGAGATGGGAAAGAAAGTGGGTATCAACCCATATACTGGCATAACTGGTGTTATGCTGTTTTTTCTGGCAAAAGGGGGATACGATGTCTTATATGTGAAAAAAATCTGGCTGAATTTGAATAGTGATGTTGTAACTTTAGAACCGCCTGTAAAAGAGAAGAATATCCCGGGGGTTGAGATCATTTTTAGAAGAAGCGGTGAAGAGAATTTAAAGCGCGCAAGATATTTCAGGCTGGATATTTCTGACGGTTCTCCCAAACTCCCATTATTATCAGCCTTTATAGAAAAAAACAATGATTATACAACAATTATTAAATCAGCATCTTATCTTATGTACATTTCAAAAGGTTTTTCTAAAATAAGAGATTTAATTTTAAATAGAAGCCATTCAGTTTTACAAGATGATTCAGGGATGCCTTTGAAATCTTTTGATGAAAATATATGGAACATATCCTATCACGGATATTATCATAAACCAATACTTGATTTTAAAATGTTTTATCAGAAAGACCTTAATGACAAGTTGAAGAAATATTCAACAGGAACAATCCCCTTTGTTTACGGATATGGTTACGGGTATAATGATATGACCTATCATTTGACTTACGCAGAAAAAAAATAGGAATAATGAATAAGTAGGATTTAATCCTTTTTTTCATTACTAAATTTTTGTTTTTTCTGATTTTTGGCTGATTGTATAATATCCTTTAAGGTTATGAAAAACGGTTCGGTGAAATTTGTCTTTATTAGAATTTGCCCATGGTATGAGTTGTTTACCATATTGCTTGAAATAAGAAGATATTTAATTTTATTTATATATTCAAGTTTATCAGCTGAAATATTCTGATCGGATATGCCAAAATTTTTAATAACTTTCAAAGTTTCATCAACATCTATGTAAAATATGGTATTATCCTTTATTGCAATAACCTGTAGATCTTTATCTTCAAGTTTAGTAATAAATCCCTGCGATTTTTCAACATTCAATGCAGATTCGAAAATATCTTTCCCTTGCGCGATAACAAGAACATTGTTTTTTATACCGATATATATATTAATCAGATCTTTTGTATAGACATATGCATTGACACCATTAATTACTTCTCGTGATATTGATTGTTCAGGAAGTTTTGCTGCTATTTTTTTTAAGACAGTATCCATGGCAACGCTGTTATTAATTGTCAAAGTAAACAGTGTATTATAATTTAATGGATTAATCATTTCACTGTCAAAAATGCCGATATTAATATTACCTCCAATATTTTTAATTATATCTTCCGGAACATTTATGTTATATTCATTTTTAATTTCCAAGAAGGATTTTTCCATGCCTGACTTAAAATTTTGAGGCCATGAATCCCTAAGATATTGATAATATTTATCAATGTTAAGTCCCAGGAGCATTAAAAAAAGCGGCTTTTTATCGATATCAAGAATATGTTTTTTATTGTATTTGATGCCCTGCAAAAATTCGAGGGCTTTTGATTGAGGCTTGATTGTATAAATGGAGCTCAGTAAAAAGTTTTTGCTCTCCAGATCGATAGAAAAAACTGCATTGGCATAGCTGCTTATCAGTTTTAAAGTATTTTTGATAGCCTTATCATCATAATTCAGTGATTTGGAAAAATAATTTTTAATTGAATCCTGATTATTTTTTATGATATTGTTAATATTAAAATATAAGATCGGGTCGTTATTTTTTGTAAATTTCGCAACAGCATCATTAAATAATCTTGAATTCTGTAAACTGCTATTGTCATCTTGCATTAATTTGATAAATGATTTTGCATCACCGGCTGTATGTATAGCAATAAATATATAATTACTTTTTTGAAACAGATAAGCCCTTTCTTTTTTATTACTCTTTTCAATGATATAATAGTCAGACTCTTTTGTGACGATGATTTTTTGATTGGCCAGGCTTTTTGTTATTGTTGAAATCAATTTTGAACCATCGGTAACAGGTATAAAGATAACAATATTCATAACAGGAATTTGTTTTACAGAATTATTCCCGGCATGTAAATCAGATATTGCGAATCCAAATTCACTGTTCGTATCAATCCCGATATCCCGTAAATCCCAAATTGATAATGGATTTAAACCGGTTTTTTTAGTAATAGAAGAAACAAAATTGATCGGCATTCCGAAAATTGTATTATTTCTAATGGAAAAATTTCTGAATAAAGATGATAGTGAAGGAAATTTCATCAATATATCAATATCATCTGGAATAAGAGAGGTTATATTTTTGGAATACTTGATCTTGTCCGGTTGAGAAAAATCACCTCTTGAAGTCATTGTATCATGGGAAAAATCTCCATTAAAAATAATACCGGTTGAGTATATCAGTTTTCCCTGACCGTGAAAATTACCATTTTCAAATTCACCTTCATATCTGCTCCCATTGAAAAAATAATATATTCCCTGGCCATTCTCTTTGCCATTTTTAAATTGCCCCGCATATTTGCTGCCGCTTAAAAACTGTTTGGTCCCGAAACCATTTATGCAGTCTCCGCTAATACATTCGGAGGCCAGATCTTTTGAATAAACGGGCTTCACTATCAATGATAGTAAAATCAATAATGCAAATTTTTTCATAATTGGTTCCTTGATTAAATAGTAATGAATAACAGATTAATACATTTTAATACTATACAATTTATGAATATTATGTCAAGAATTATTATAATTATCATATAACCTGTATGACAAATCAGTTGCATCAATGTTCAGGATGAAAATTTCAATGATTTAACATTTTAACATGGATGATCCGATTTCGTGGCCCGTCAAATTCACAAAAAAATATTCCCTGCCATTTCCCGAGAATCAGCTTCCCTTTATCAATGATCAAAGTCAATGAACATCCGAGGAGAGAGGATTTAATATGTGCAGGAGAATTTCCTTCACCATGTTTATAGCTTACTTTTTCGAGGCTTAAGCTTTCAAGACCTTTGATAATATCTCTTTGAACATCAGGATCTGCATTTTCATTGATAGTTACTGCAGCGGTTGTATGGGGGGTATATATGATGCACATGCCTGATTCGATATAAGTGGTTGATAATAAGTTAATTATATCATCAGTTATTTCTATCAGTTCTTCTCTGGCACGGGTTTTCAAATTTATTAGATGCATATATGTATAGTATCAACCATTTTAAAATTTCAATAAAATATTCTTGACTTTTAATTGTATTATAATATAGTTGTACTATACAATTAAATTTTATTACTATTAAGAAAAGCAATGAAAGAAGAGGAATTTTCAATTCTAATAAACAGATTAATTAAAAAGGTTTATTCCATTGATAGAACTGCCAAAATATGTTATGGTGTAACGGTTCAGCAATGCAATATTCTGGATATAATTTCTGCACATGGCCAGATATCTATGAATAATTTAAGCAAAGAAATGGAACTTGCGGTGAGTACGCTTACGAGGATGATGGATATTCTTGTAAGAGATAAAATTGTAAAAAGATTCCGCACAGAGGATGATCGCCGGAAAGTTATTGTTGCATTAACTGAAAAAGGTAAAGAACTGGCTAAACAGCTCCGGTCATGCACGCTTGAATATACAAAAACAATATTTAACTGCATTCCCGAGGAAAAAAAAGATACTATTAACAAAAGCCTGGATCTTTTAATAGAGGCAATTGGCGTATTCAAATCCAATTGCTGCAATATAAAAAAATGAAATGATAATTAAGCAAGGGGTTGATAATGAAAAAAGAAAATGCAGGACCTGAAATAAAATCTGAAATAAGAAAAATTTCAATAAAGAAAAAGAGCTAAAAATTTTTTCTAATGAAAAAGTATTAAGTTATAAAAAAATTTTGAATTTACTGGATATCAGTACATCTGCGGGCGTAATTTCAATTGTACCATGGAAGCTAAACTACTTAGATTGGTTAGGGTCTCTAAAGACCAGATTGAACATAAACAGATCCAATTATATGATAAAGCCGGGAATATATGGGATTGGATCACCGGATTCTTCATCACACGTTTTTGTCACAGCTAATTACAAGCTCACATTTGACAAATTGAGAAGCTCATTAAGTGGTGTATCTGCCTGGATTCTTGTCCTTGACACACAGGGTATTAATGTATGGTGCGCTGCCGGGAAAGGGACTTTCGGAACAGATGAGTTAATAAAAAAAATTGAAGAAACATCGTTAAAGAAATTAGTGAAACATAAAAAACTAATTGTACCACAGCTGGGAGCTCCCGGTATTTCATCACACAAAGTGCGTAAAGAAACCGGTTTCACTGTTATATATGGCCCTGTGAGAGCATCTGATATCATTGACTTTTTATCCGGAGGCGCCAAGGCATCAGAAGAAATGAGAAGAGTCAGGTTTAATCTGCTTAACCGCCTTGTTTTAATTCCGGTTGAAATATCTATTGCATTTAAATATTTCGCAGGGGTTTTATTGTTTTTTATACTATTATCCGGGTTATCCAGTTCAGGATTCAGCATTGCGAATATATTACATAGCGGAGAAAAAGCATTGCTCTTCTTATGTATCTCTTTTATTTCAGGAACCATTATAACTCCTCTCCTGCTTCCTATTATTCCCGGCAGGGCATTTTCTTTAAAGGGTGTAATAACTGGAACAGCTGCCTTTATAATTATTACACAATTATACCATGGATTTAATGATATGATTCTGATTGAACAGATTGCATGGTTTATGATGATTAATACAATATCATCATTTCTCGCAATGAATTTTACCGGGGCATCTACATTTACCTCTTTGTCAGGCGTAAAAAAAGAGATGAAGATTGCGATACCGATGCAAATTACCGGCGCCGCGGCCGGTTTAATTCTTTTTATCATTAGTAAATTTGTTTAAAGGAGAATGGGTATGACAGGATTGATGTATTTAAAAGGGGTAAGTACTCTTAAGCTGGAAAATGATAAATGCAATAGTTGCGGAATGTGCGTAACAGTTTGTCCGCATGCAGTCTTTTCATTTCAAAAAAAAGCATTGATTGCTTATGGTGACAGATGTATGGAATGTGGAGCATGTCAGCAAAACTGTTCAGCCGGTGCTATAACAGTAAATGCCGGGGTAGGTTGTGCAGCGGCTGTCATTTCAGGAATGTTTAGTAATTCAGCGCCATCCTGCGGATGCGGGGATGATAAAAAGACAGTAAATTGCTGTTGAGCATCAGTAACATAAATATAATTATTGGCGCTTCCGGCTTTTGTGTGGCTAAGCATAATTTACCAATGATTCCGGCATAAGATCCAATCCGCCCAGATGAAATAGAATAGCCATTCTGAATCTTTTTCTAT